>NZ_JBIVFF010000008.1:0-244379 GCF_044748025.1 Streptomyces sp. NPDC090032
TCGCGGTCAACAAGGACGCCGAAGCCCCCATCTTCGACCTCGTCGACTACGGCGTCGTCGGCGACCTCTTCGACGTCGTCCCCCAGCTCACCGAGAACGTCACCACCCGCAAGGGCTGACAACAGCGAAAGCCGGGGGCCCGGGACCGATATCGGTCCCGGGCCCCCGGCTTTTGTACATATGGCTCAGCCGGCGCGGCGGACCCGCGCGGCCTTGCGGGCGTCGGCGAGCTGGCGGGCCTCGGACGTGCGGCGCGAGTCACCGCCGGCGCGGCCCGGGCGCGAGCCCATGCCGCGGAACGGGGCTCCGCCGCGCTTGGGCCGCTCGGCGGCCGGCGCGGGGCCGGCGATCGGGACGCCGGAGGGCGCCTGAGCGCCGGTGATACGGCTCAACTCGGCCTCGCCGGAACGGACTTGGGTGATCTGCGGCCGGATCCCGGCGTCGCGCATCAGCCGGCTCATGTCGCGGCGCTGGTTGGGCAGGACCAGGGTGACGACGCTGCCGGACTCACCGGCACGGGCCGTACGGCCGCCGCGGTGCAGGTAGTCCTTGTGGTCGCTCGGCGGGTCGACGTTGACCACGAGGTCGAGGTTGTCGACGTGGATGCCGCGCGCCGCGACGTTCGTGGCGACGAGCGCCGTGACCGTACCGGCCTTGAACTGGGCCAGGGTGCGGGTGCGCTGCGGCTGGGACTTCCCGCCGTGCAGGGCGGCGGCCCGCACGCCGCTGCCGAGCAGGTGCTTGGTGAACTGGTCGACGGCGTGCTTGGTGTCCAGGAACATGATGACCCGCCCGTCGCGGGCCGCGATCTCGGTCGCGGCGGCGAACTTGTCGGCACCGTGCACATGCAGCTCGTGGTGTTCCATCGTGGTGACGGCGCCCGCCGACGGGTCGACGGAGTGGACGACCGGGTCGTTCAGATAGCGGCGTACCAGCAGGTCGACGTTGCGGTCGAGGGTGGCCGAGAACAGCATCCGCTGGCCCTCGGGGTGCACCAGGTCGAGCAGCTCGGTGACCTGCGGCATGAAGCCCATGTCCGCCATCTGGTCGGCCTCGTCCAGGACGGTGATCTTCACCCGGTCCAGGCGGCAGTCCTTGCGCTCGATGAGGTCCTTGAGTCGTCCGGGCGTCGCCACGACGACCTCGGCACCACCGCGCAGGGCGCTGGCCTGACGGCCGATGGACATTCCGCCGACGACAGTGGCGATCCGCAGCCTCAGCGACCGCGCGTACGGGGTGAGCGCCTCGGTGACCTGCTGGGCGAGCTCTCGCGTGGGGACGAGGATCAGGCCGTAAGGCTGCTTGGCCTCGGCGCGCTGACCTGCGAGGCGCGCGAGGAGCGCGAGCCCGAAGGCGAGGGTCTTGCCGGAGCCGGTGCGGCCGCGGCCGAGGACGTCCCGGCCCGCGAGCGAGTTCGGCAGGGTCGCCGCCTGGATCGGGAACGGCACGGTCACACCGAGGCCGGTGAGCGTCTTGAGGAGCTCGGCCGGCAGGTCGAGTTCACCGAAGGTCTCGACGGCGGGGAGGGCGGGCGTGACGGTGACGGGCAGGGCGAACTCGCCCTGCGGCGCGGAGGGCCTGCGCCCGTAGCCGCCGGAGCTCTTGCCGCCGGTGCGTCCCTGGCCCTGGCCCTGGGGTCGAAAACGGGCGCCCCGGTCACCGCCGGCGGAGCCCCTGCGGGGGTTGGAGTAACGGTCGTTCGTGCGAGCTGAACGGTTCATGGAGAACCTTCCTCGATATGGCACGTATCGAGGAATTCCCGGCATACGAGTGCCGGACGAATTGCAAGAACGAGCCGAATAACAGACTGAAAATCAACCGGCGCGCCGGTGCGGAGAATCGCGGCGCCTGACTCGGAATACTGGGATTCCGCTGCGGCAGGCCGCTCTCGGACGGGCCGGATCAATGGAGGTGCGGGGGTCTACGCGCCCCGCCGGGGTGGTGTGCCACCCGGTGGACGTGCCTACCCGGGCTGGATACCCCGCAAACAGCAACAAGCTGGTGCCCGTACCACTGGGGTACGGGCACCAGCTGCGCTCAACGCTTCAGCGTCAGGCGGGAACGATGTTCTCCGCCTGCGGGCCCTTCTGGCCCTGCGTGACATCGAAGTTCACCTTCTGGCCTTCCTGAAGCTCACGGAAGCCCTGGGTGGCGATGTTCGAGTAGTGGGCGAAGACGTCGGGGCCGCCACCCTCCTGCTCGATGAAGCCGAAGCCCTTTTCCGAGTTGAACCACTTCACGGTGCCAGTAGCCATATGCAAATTCTCCTTCGGGGCAGTGCCCGAGGCCCACACTGTGCGGACCCCGGCGTCGCCGCAATGATCGCCCCGCCCGGAAAAATGCATCCGGAAATAGAAAAGCGCCCGGCAACGTGAAGTTACCTAAGGCACTTGAAGTATCTATGGGAACCACAACTGCAACTGAGATCAAGACTAGCACGAGACGGCCTTCGGAGCACGGGGAGCCAGAATATTTGGCGCGTCGCCGTGAACCTTCACCCCAGATTGCTCAAAACGCGGGGCCCCCGGCGCCCGGTATTCACTTCAGCGAAGACCGGTCGGGCCCGCAAAAGCGCCTGCCCTTGCCTCCCCCTGCCCCTGAGATCCGCCCCTCAGCTCCGCCCCGACATCGTCCGGCGCCGCTCCCCCGTGTCGCCGTTGTGGTGGATCGGTGCTCGCGAAGCCGTCAGGGGCGCGCCCGTGCCGCCCTGTCTCGACGCGATGATCTCCGCGGCGATGGACAGGGCCGTCTCCTCGGGGGTGCGGGCGCCCAGGTCCAGGCCGATCGGTGAGTGCAGGCGCGACAGCTCCTCGCCTGTCAGGCCGACTGCGCGCAGGCGGCGGTCGCGGTCCTCGTGGGTGCGGCGTGAGCCCATCGCCCCCACGAAGGCGACGGGCAGCCGCAGCGCGATCTCCAGGAGCGGGATGTCGAACTTCACGTCATGGGTGAGCACGCACAGGACCGTGCGTTCGTCGGTCGTGGTGCTCCGCAGGTAGCGGTCCGGCCAGTCGACCACGACGTCGTCCGCCTCGGGGAAGCGGGCCCGCGTGGCGAAGACGGGGCGGGCGTCGCACAGCGTCACGTGGTAGCCGAGGAACTTGCCCGCACGGACCAGCGCCGCCGCGAAGTCGACGGCGCCGAAGACGATCATCCGGGGCGGCGGCACGCTCGACTCGACAAAGAGGGTCAGGTCGGCGTCGCAGTGGGAGCCGTCGGCCGAGAGGTCGAACGTGCTGGTGCGGCCCGCCGCGAGCAGGGCCTGCGCCTCGGCCGCCACGGTCCGCTCAAGGCCGGAGCCTCCGTCGAGCCCTCCCTCGTACGAGCCGTCCGCCCTGACGAGCATCGCCCCACCCCGCAGTTCGGCCGGCCCCCGGGCCACCCGGGCGAGCGCGGCCGTCTCGCCCCGGGCGGCGGCCGCGAGCGCCGCCGCGAACACGGGCCTGTCCGGCGCGTCGGCGCGCACCGGCGTGACGAGGACGTCGATGACCCCGCCGCAGGTGAGACCGACGGCGAAGGCGTCCTCGTCGCTGTAGCCGAACCGCTCGATGACGGACCCGCCGTCCTGGAGCACCTGGACGCACAGTTCGTAGACCGCCGCCTCGACGCAGCCGCCGGAGACCGAGCCGATGACCGTGCCCTCGCTGTCGACGGCGAGGGCGGCGCCGGGCGGGCGGGGTGCGCTGCCGCCCACCGAGACGACGGTGGCGACGGCGAAGTCCCGGCCCTGCCCGGCCCACCGGTTCAGCTCGTCGGCGATGTCAAGCATCGCCGTCACCTTCGGCGGGGGCTCCGGCCGACAGGACGCGGTCGGGCCGGATCGGCAGGTGCCGGTGGCGGACGCCGGTCGCGTGCCAGACCGCGTTGGCCACGGCGGCCGCCGCGCCCACGATGCCGATCTCGCCGACGCCCTTGATCCCGACGGGGTCGTCCACGTCCGGGTCGTCGACCCAGTCCGCCTCGATCAGGGGTACGTCGGCGTTGGCGGCGAAGTGGTAGCCCGCGAGGTCGGCCCCGACATGGCCGCCCGTGGCCTGGTCCCTGACCGCCTCTTCGTGCAGTGCCATGGACAGTCCCCAGATCATCCCGCCGATGAACTGGCTGCGCGCGGTCAGCGGGTTGACGATCTTGCCGGCCGCGAAGACGCCCAGCATGCGCCGTACGCGCACCTCGCCGGTGCTGACGTCGACGGCGACCTCGGCGAACTGGGCGCCGAAGGAGTGCCGTTCCTTCTGTGTCAGCCGGGCGACGGCCTCCGTGGTGTCCGAGCGGGCCGTGATCCCTTCGGCCGGGATGTCGCCACCCAGGGCCAGTTGCTCGCGCAGGGCGCCCGCCGCCGTGGTGACGGCCCACGCCCAGGAGCGGGTGCCCATCGAGCCGCCGGCGACCCACGCTGGGCCGAAGTCGCTGTCCGCGATCCGCACCCGTACCCGCTCCGGGGGCACCTCCATGGCGTCCGCCGCGATCAGGGTGAGCGCGGTGCGGGCGCCGGTGCCGACGTCGGCAGCGGTGATCCGGACGGTGTAGGTGCCGTCGGCCTCGGCGGTCACGGCCGCCGTGGACGGGGCGACGCCCGAGGGGTACGTGGCGGCAGCAGTGCCCGTACCGAGCAGCCAGCGACCCTCGCGGCGCCGGCCGGGACGCGGGTCGCGCCCGGCCCAGCCGAACCTGCGGGCGCCCTCGTCGAAGCAGGCGATCACGTTGCGGCTGCTGAACGGGAGGCGGGACACGGGTCCCACAGCGGGTTCGTTGCGCACGCGCAGCGCGATCGGGTCGACGCCGCACTTCTCGGCGAGTTCGTCGAGCGCGGACTCCACGGCGAACGAGCCGGGAGCCTCGCCGGGCGCACGCATCCACGTCGGGGTCGGCACATCGAGCGGCACGACGCGGTGGACGGTGCGGTGCGCGTCGGCCTCGTACATGATGCGCCCGTACGCGGCGCTCAGCTCGACGAATTCCTTGACGGTCGACGTCAGGCAGTCCGCCTGGTGGTCGAAGGCGCGCAGCCTTCCGTCGGGGTCGGCGCCGAGCCGCACGCGCTGGGCGGTGGGGCTGCGGTAGCCGGTGACCGTGAACATTTGACGGCGCGTCAGTACGACACGCACCGGGCGGTCGAGAGTCGTGGCGGCCATCGCGGCGGCCACGTGGTGCGGGCGGACGCCCTTGGAGCCGAAGGCGCCGCCGACGTGCTCGGACCGCACCCGCACCGAGGCCGCGTCGAGCGAGAAGAGCTTGGCGAGCTCGTCGGCCACCCACATGCTTCCCTGGTTCGAGTCGACGACTTCGAGACGGCCGCCGTCCCAGCGCGCGGTCGCCGCGTGCGGCTCCATGGAGCTGTGGTGTTCCTCCGGGGTGGTGTACTCCTCGTCCACCACGAAGGCGGAGGCGGCGAGTCCGGCTTCGACGTCTCCCTTCTCCGCCACCATGTCGGGCGAGTTCTCAGGCGTGTACATACCGGGGCGGCCGGCCGAGAACGCGACGTCGTGCGGCTCCTCCTCGTACCGCACGACCAGCGCCTCCGCGGCCTCCCTGGCCTGTTCCGACGTCTCGGCGACGACGAGGGCCACGGGCCAGCCGACGTACGGCACACGGTCGTGCTGGAAGACCTGGAGGGCGGGATCGGGCGGGCCGAGCATGCTCATGTACTCGCCGTCGACGCGCGGGGCGTTCCCGTGGTGCAGCACGGCGAGTACGCCGGGCATGGCGAGGACGGCCTCGGACTCCACGGCGAGGACGCGCCCTCGGGCGACCGTCGACAACGCCAGCCATCCGTGGGCGAGATCGGCGAAGGGGATGTCTCCCGCGTAGCGCGCGGCTCCGGTGACCTTGTCGTACCCCTCCACGCGGACGTGGGCGGCGCCGACGGCGCCCGTCACCGCCGCGGTGCGGGTGGTCGTGGTCATCGCACGGCCTCCTCGGCGAGTTCGCTCAGCACGGCCACGACGAGATTGCGCATCAGCGTCACCTTGTATCCATTGTGGGGCAGCGTCTCGGCGGCCGCGAGCTCGGCGTCCGCGGCGGCGGCGAAGGCCTCGGCGGTCGCCGGGCCGCCGGTCAGGACGCGTTCGGCCTCGTGTGCGCGCCAGGGCCGGGACGCGACCGCCCCGAAGGCGAGGCGCACTTCCTGGACGGTTTCGTCCCTGACGTCGAGCGCGGCGGCGACGGATCCGATCGCGAACGCGTAGGACGCGCGCTCGCGGACCTTGCGGTAGCGGGAGCGGGCGGCGACCGGCGCCGGGGGCAGGGTGACGGCGGTGATCAGCGCGCCGGGCGGCAGCGCGGTCTCCAGGTGCGGGGTCTCGCCCACGGGCAGATAGAACTCCGCGAGCGGCAGCTCGCCCGGGCCGTCGACCGTTTCGTACGAGACGACGGCGTCGAGCGCGGCGAGCGCCACTGCCATGTCCGAGGGGTGGACGGCGACGCAGTGGGCGGAGGCGCCGAGGATCGCCGCGTTGTGGTGCTCCCCTTCGATCGCGGGGCAACCGCTGCCGGGGACACGCTTGTTGCAGGGTTTGGCCAGGTCGGTGAAGTAGCCGCAGCGGGTGCGCTGGAGCAGATTGCCGCCGACGGTGGCCATGTTGCGCAGCTGGCCCGAGGCGCCGGCGAGGACCGCCTGCGCCAGCATCGGGTAGCGGCGCCGCACTTCGGGATGGGCGGCGAGGTCGCTGTTGGTGGCCGTCGCTCCGATACGCAGGCCGCCGTCGGGCGTCAACTCGATGCCGTCGAGCGGCAGTTCCCGTACGTCGACGAGCCGGGCGGGCCTCTCCACGCCGGTCTTCATCAGGTCCACGAGGTTGGTGCCGCCGCCCAGATAGCGCGCGTCGGGGTCGGCGTCGAGCAGGCCGACCGCGGCGGGTACGTCGAAGACGCGCTCGTAACCGAATTCCCTCATGCGACTGCCTCCGTTCCGGCGGCGCGGGCGACGGCGTTGACGATCGACACATAGGCACCGCACCGGCACAGATTGCCGCTCATCCGCTCCCGGATCTCGTCGGCGCTCAGCGGTGGAACCCCCGCCTCCGGCCGTACGTCGGCGGTCACGGCGCTCGGCCAGCCCGCCGCGTGCTCCTCGATGACCGCGAGGGCCGAACAGATCTGGCCAGGGGTGCAGTATCCGCACTGGTACCCGTCGAGGTCGAGGAAGGCCTGCTGCACCGGATGCAGTCCGTCGGCGCCGGCCACGCCCTCGATGGTGGTGATCTCACGCCCCTCTGCGGCCACCGCGAGCTGCAGGCAGGAGACGGCGCGGCGGCCGTCGAGCAGCACCGTGCAGGCACCGCACTGGCCCTGGTCGCAGCCCTTCTTGGTGCCCGGCAGATCGAGCCGCTCGCGCAGGGCGTCGAGGAGGGTGGTGCGGTGATCGACGGGCAGCGTGTACTTCTCACCATTGATGTTCAGCGTGATGACGCTGGACGTCGATGGGGCCATGATCAGCCTTCTTTCGCTCATGGGGTGCGAGGGGCTGTACGTAGCGCAAGGTCTGTACGGAGAGGGAGGATTTTGGGCGTATCGCGCGCCCGTCGGCCGAAAAGCCACTTGCACCGGCCACCGGCCCTCCGCTCGAGCCGAGTCTGCCGCTATGGTGAACCTAAGCGGACAAGTGTCCACTACGTCCGAACCTAACGGACACCTGTCCGCTTAGCAAGGGTGGACCGGTTCGTGTTTCTCGGAAGGGGGACGGGTGCAGCCGAAGAAGGACGCACCGCTGCGCTCGGACGCGCAACGCAATCGCGACCGAATCCTGGAAGTGGCGCTGACCGAGCTGACGCGGTCGGCCGACGCGCCGCTGAGCGCGATCGCGAAGAAGGCGTGCGTCGGCCAGGGCACGTTCTACCGCAACTTCCCCAACCGTGAGTCCCTCGTGCTCGAGGTCTACCGCTACGAGATGCAGCAGGTCGCCGACACCGCGTCCCACCTGCTCACCACCCGCGCACCCGACGAGGCCCTGCGCGCGTGGATGGACCGCCTCGCCCAGTACGCCATGGCGAAGGCAGGGCTGGCCGACGCGCTGCGTCAGGCCACCACACGCGGCAGTCTGGCCGCCCTCGGCCACGGCCCGGTGACGTCGGCCATGTCGCTCCTGCTCAAGGCGAACGAGGAGGCGGGCATGATCCGCCCCGGGGTGACACCGGACGACTTCGCCCTCGCCATCGCCGGGCTCTGGCAGATAGACCCGCACGGCGACTGGCAGTCGCGCGCCGGCCGGCTGCTCGACCTCGTCATGGACGGCCTGCGCGCCGGAGCGCCGGGGACCGCGTGAGGCGGGCGAGTCACGCGCGCCCGCAGGCCCAGGCTGACCGGGACAGAACCGGGGATCGGGATCGGTCAGGGTGATGGAGGCCGTGGCCGTGGAGGTCTGGGCGGCCCGTCGTCCAGTGCGTCCGGCCTCGCTACGGGTGGCCAGACCGGCCGGTGCGAGGGAGGCAGCGACAACAGGGCCTGGCCGACGGACCGTTGGGCGGGGAGCAGATCGACGCTGCCCGTCTGGGTGAGCAGTTCGGTCAGCCGCCGCCCGGCCCCCGCCAGGAGGAGCCTGCCGCCTCGGCGGTCCAGCAGCCACCGCATGGCCAGCAGGCAGTAGAGACCGCGCGAGTCGCAGAAGGAGAGCGCGGTGACGTCGAGGACGAGGTACGGGTGGCCCGCGTCGACGCAGGCGCCGAGCGTGCTCAGGAACAGTTCCTCACCGCTCTGGTCGAGTTCGCCGCTGACCCGCAGCACCGCGCAGCCGTCGCAGCTCGCCAGCTCGGTGATCATCAAACGGTGGCTCTGCGTGGACATCGCACCTCCATCCGGCCGACGTACGAAGGCCCTTGGCGTCGAGCCTCGCACACACCGGCGCCGGTTCCCGAACCGGACGAGTGACCCGGGCCGGCAGGATCAGGCCGTAGCGGGCCCCGATTCACGGCCGGTGCGGACGCCGGGCGACCGTTGCGGTGCGGGTCTCCTACGATGCCCCCGATCGCGCGTGCCGTCACGGGTCCGGCAGGGAGCAGCGTGGGCGCGCACCCCGCCGGCGCCTGGCCGACGGGGTGCGCGACGCGCCGACGCGGGTTTCTTCAGCTCTTGCCGAGCATCTTGTTCATCTGCTCGATCTCGGCGGTCTGCGCGGTCACGACGTCGGCGGCGAGTTGCGTCGCGGGGCCGTACTTGCCGTCGGACTTCTCGGTCCTGCCCATCGTGACGGCGCCCTCGTGGTGCTTGACCATCATCGCGAGGAACTTCTTGTCGAAGTCGCCGCCGGACGCCTTCTTGAGCTCGTCCATGTCACCGGCGCTCATCATGCCGGGCATGGACGAGGACATGTCGTGGTCCATGTCGGGCATGGGCGAGGACATGTCGTGGTCCATGCCCGACGTGTCGGCGGGGACCTTCTCACCCCATGCGGTGAGCCAGCCTGACATCTTCTCGATCTCGGGGTCCTGGGCCCCCTTGATCTTGGCGGCGAGGCCCTTCACGTCCTTCGACGCGGCGCGACCCTCGGCCAGTTCGGCCATCTCCACGGCCTGCCGGTGGTGCTGGATCATCTCCTTGGCGAAGGAGATGTCGGCGCTGTTGTGAGCGTCTGTGGTGTCGTGTTCGTCTGCGCTGTTGTGGCCGTCGGCCTGGGTCGACGCGGCCGGACGTGAACCGGACTCCTTCGCACCCATGTCGTGCCCCCCGGCCGGCTTGTCGCTGCCGCATGCGGCGAGGGCCAGGGCAGCCGCCCCTGCGGTGGCGGCGACGGCGGTACGCCGGACGAACGTGCGGTATGCGGTCATTCCGTGTGTGGTCAGGCGGTGTGCGGTCATGCGGAACTCCTGGTGCTGATCTTCGGTGAAGGGCTCGCGCGAGCGCGGCGCCGCCCCTTGGGGCGTACGGCACCGCGCGGGCCGTTCTAGATCCGCAGGAGTTGGAGTTCGGAGAGTGACGGCGGGGCACGGCCGCCGTCGGGGCCGTTGCCGGCCGAGGAAGTGCGGGCCTCGGGGCCGGCGGGGCAGGCGATCACGTCGGGGAGCAGCGCGGGGTCGACTGCCGGGGGTCCGGCGACGGACGCGGAGGCGCACACCGCGTCGGCGTGTGCCATGTGCCCGCCGCAGCCATCCTCTCCGTGCTCGCACGCGTCGGCAGCGGAAGCCTTGACGCCTCGCTGTCCGGGCCCGGCATGGCTGTCCGAGTCGGCGGGGCCGGCGGCACCCATCGCGGACGCGGCGGTGGGATGCATCGCACCATGCCCGTCCGCCGGTACGGGTCCCAGGCCGTGCATGCCGACCAGGCCAAGGAGCACGGCGCCGACGAGCAGCCCGAGGAGCCGCAGCGTCAACTGCGGTCGCGCGGGCGGTCCGAGGCGGGTGGTCACCGCTGCATCGTAGACAGAGCGGATCGGCGTGCGCGCTCCAGGGCCGCTTCGGATCAGCCGTTCGTGGCCCGCCCCGGGTTCACCCGGAATCCGAAAGGGGTCACCCGGAACGGGAACGGCCGGAGGTCAGGGACAGCTTCGTCCCGGACCTCCGGCCGCATTCGCGCCGGGAGCGTCAGGCAGCGGCGGGGGTGGCCTGCTCGCTCAGGCGGCCCACGACCTCGGCAAGGGCGGTCGCGACCTCGGTGTCGTCGGCGGGGTGGGTCTCGGCGAAGCGCGTCAGGGAGCCGGGGATGGACAGCTTCACGTCGTCGAGCACCGCGGCACCGGCGATCCCCGCGGCCTTGCGCGCGTCGTCCTGCGCCCACACGCCGCCGTACTGGCCGAACGCGGTACCGACGACGGCGACCGGCTTGCCGGAGATGGCGCCGGCGCCGTACGGGCGGGACAGCCAGTCGATGGCGTTCTTCAGGACGGCCGGCATGGTGCCGTTGTACTCGGGCGAGAAGAGGAGGAAGGCGTCGGTCTGACCGGCGGCCTCACGCAGCCGCTGGGCCCCGGCGGGGACGCTTCCCTCGACGTCGATGTCCTCGTTGTAGAACGGCACGTCGGCGAGGCCGTCGAAGAGCTGGATGTCGACGCCGGCGGGCGCGTGCTTGGCCGCGGCCTCGGCGAGCTGACGGTTGTGGGAACCGGCGCGGAGGCTTCCGACGAGGGCGAGAACGCGAACAGACATGGCAGAACTCCAGATAAGTGAGTATGGATCTCGTGCGGGTCCAACCGGACCGAAGTCCGTTTAAATTTGTACCACCGATCCGGACCGCGGTCCACTTTCCTGTTCCCGGCGCTACTCTGAAGCCATGACCGGCCCGATCCCCCCTCCCGTAACGACGTCCAGCGCCTCATGCGGACCGACCGACCTCACCCTGACACCGGCGGACGACCGGCCCGCGCTGCGGGCGGACGCGGCCCGAAACCGCACGCGCCTGCTGGAAGCCGCATTGCAGCTGCTGACCGAGTGCGGGGCGGCGAACCTGACCATGGAGGCCGTGGCATCCGCGGCCGGAGTGGGCAAGGGCACGGTCTTCCGGCGGTTCGGCGACCGCACCGGGTTGCTCATCGCCCTTCTCGACCACCAGGAGCAGCAGCTTCAGGCGGCGTTCCTGTCGGGCCCGCCGCCCCTGGGCCCGGACGCGCCCGCCCTGGAGCGCCTGCACGCCTTCGGACCGGCCCTCATCCGCCACGAGCGGGACCATCACGGGCTGATCCTCGCCGCCCGCACGGACCCCGTGCGCAATTACGCGGTCCCGGCGAACCGCCTGCGCCACACGCACGTCATGCTGCTGCTGCGCCAGGCGGGCGTGCGGGGCGACACCGATCTGCTCGCGCACACGCTGCTGGCCGCCGCGGACACGGCACTCGTCCACCACCTGACCGGGGAGCGGGGCATGCCGCTCGACCGCGTGGAGGCGGGATGGCACGACCTGGTCGACCGACTCGCGCACACGCCCTGACCGGCTCGCGTAAATGGCCTGAACGGATTGCGCGCACACCCTGACCGGCTGACGCGAACGCCCTGCGGGTGACCGGCGCGAACGCCCTACGGGTGACCGGTCACTCGGCCGTCTCCGGCCCGTCCGGGCCCCAGTAGTCGGGCCCCGCGCCGTGCCAGTCGATCAGTTCCGGGTCGTCGACGGTCGTGTCCGCCTCGGGAAGGCCCGCGGCCCGCAGGAATTCCAGGACGTCGAGCAGGTTGTTGGCGGTCCCCACGTCCTTGCCGCGAATCGTCACCCGCCGGCCGCCGTCAGGCAGGGGCGGATGCACGGTCACGGGCGCACCTTCGGCCATACCTCCAGAATGGTCCAGTCACCCCGAAAACGCACCCCCACTCGCACTCACACTCGAACGCTCCGGCCCTCAGGCCCTTCAGTCGTGGCCGGGATCACAGGGGGCGCGGCTGACCTACGGAATGCCATGAGGTCCAGAACGGTTGGCACACGCGGATTCCATGCTTGTGCACATACCGACTGGTACTTAAGAGGAGCACTCCGTGACTGATGCCGCGTCGCCCGTTTCCCGCGCTGCCGAGATCCTGTCCCGCCCCGTCGCGCTGAACGGCCTGAAAGTCCCGAACCGCATCGCGATGGCGCCCATGACGCGCATGTTCTCGCCGAACGGCATCCCGGGCGAGGACGTCAGGTCGTACTACTCCCGCCGCGCCGCCGCGGGCGTAGGCCTGATCGTCACCGAGGGAACGTACGTCGGCCACGCGTCGGCCGGGGAGAGCGACCGGGTGCCGCGCTTCCACGGCGAGGAGCAGCTGGCCGGGTGGGCGAAGGTCGCCGAGGACGTGCACGCGGCGGGCGGCACGATCGTGCCGCAGCTGTGGCACATCGGCATGGTGCGCCAGCAGGGCAAGCCGCCCTTCGCCGAGGCTCCGGCCGTCGGCCCGTCCGGCCTCCGCATGGACGGCACCGAGGGCACGGGCAAGGCGATGACGCAGGCTGACCTGGACGATGTCATCGGCGCGTTCGCGCAGGCCGCCGAGGACGCCGAGCGCATCGGCTTCGACGGCGTCGAGGTGCACGGCGCCCACGGTTACCTGCTCGACCAGTTCCTCTGGGCGGGGACCAACCGCCGTACCGACGCCTACGGTGGCGACGCCGTGGCCCGTACGAAGTTCGCCGCCGAGATCGTCGCCGCGATCCGTGGATCCGTCTCCCCCGAGTTCCCGGTGATCTTCCGCTACTCGCAGTGGAAGCAGGAGGCCTACGACGCGCGGCTCGCCGAGACCCCGCAGGAGCTGGCGGCGATCCTCGCCCCGCTCGCCGAGGCCGGCGTCGACGCCTTCCACGCCTCCACCCGCCGCTACTGGAGCCCGGAGTTCGACGGCTCCGACCTGAACCTGGCGGGCTGGACCAAGAAGCTCACCGGCAAGCCCACCATCACGGTCGGCTCCGTGGGCCTCGACGGCGACTTCATCCGTGCCTTCGCGGGCGAGGGCTCCGCGGTCAAGGGAATCGACGACCTCCTCGACCGCCTGGAGCGCGACGAGTTCGACATGGTCGCCATCGGCCGGGCCCTGCTCCAGGACCCCGACTGGGCGGCGAAGGTCCTGGCGGGCCGCTTCGAGGACCTGAAGCCGTACGACGCGGCAGCGGCGCTCAAGACCCTGAGCTAGTGCCGCATCAGGCAACGTTCGCCCCGTTGTGAGGTGACGCGCCGTCCGGGTTCTGTCCTGGGCGGCGCGCGGTGTTCTGGCTGGGCGGATGGCAGAACGAGTACCCGTCCGTGAGATCGATGACGACGAAGGCCGGCGACTACCACGGATCATTCGTCGTGGCACGGGGTCGGTGGTGACCCGGTGGTGACCTGGCGGCGGGCCCCGATGGTGCTGCTGTCCGCACAGGACATGGCAGGGGCGAAGATCGCCGAGGTGTCGTTCACCAGGATCACGCCGACCACAAGGGGCAGGGCAGCATGATCCGCCGCTACCTCATCCGGCGAAACCGCCACGCCGACGACCGGCGCCTGCGCGCCGTCGTCGACAGGCCGACGCTGCCTGATCCGCGCTACACGCCAGTGGTGCCGTCGATGCGTTCCCGCACCAGATCGGCGTGGCCGTTGTGGCGGGCGTACTCCTCGATCATGTGGACGTAGATCCAGCGCAGGCTGACGTCCTGCTCCATGAAGCGACCGGTGTCGGCCAGCGCATGATCGACGCAGAGCTCGCGAGCGCGGGCGATCTCCGCGTGCCAGGTGGCGAGGGCGTCGCCCAAGGTGGTGCCCGAAGCCAGCTCGAAGCCGCCGTCCACACCGTCCGGGTCGGCCTGCGGGTCGAAGATGGGCGGAGCCTGTTCTCCGGCGAACACTCGGCGGAACCAGTTCCGCTCCACCTCCGCCATGTGCTGGACGAGGCCGGTCAACGTGAAGCGGGACGGCGGCACGGACGCGACGGCAGCCTGCTCATCGTCCAGACCCTCACACTTCATGGCCAGTGTGGTGCGGTGGAAGTCGAGCCAGCTTTCGAGCGTGGTGCGCTCGTCGGCGTTCAGGGGCGGCACAGGGCGTTCGACGGGGTTCATCGGTCGATTATCGCCAGCGGCGTGAGACGAGCCCTCTTCAGGCCCTTTCCCCCTTTGTGCTAGAAGCCGGGACCCGCGGTTCGCCGTGAATCCCGGGCTCTGGCTCCGGCTGTGGCGGGTGAGGCGACTGTGGCGGGTGGGGCCGCTCACCGGCATCGAGGGCCAGGACGCGAGGCTGCTCGAATCGGGCTCACCGGGACCGCGTCGACGGGGCCGCGCTCGTCTCGCGTACGCGTAGTTCCATCGGGATCAGGCGGGGTTCCGTGTCGCCGGAGGCCGTCATCAGGGCCTCCAGGGTCTCGGCGGCCTGGCGGCCCAGTTCGTCCCGGGCCATCGAGACCGTGGTGAGCCGGCGCGAGCCGGGCAGGTCGTCGAGGGGAGAGATGTCGTCGCAGCCGATGACCGCCATGTCGTCGGGCACGCGCACGCCCGACTCCTCCAGCGCGCTCGCCGCGCCTCGCGCCACGAGGTCGTTGTACGCGACGACCGCGGTGACGTCCAGGTCGCGGACGGCGGTCGCCGCGTCGTAGCCGTGCCGGGCCGTGTGGCCGCAGGGGATCACGGTGACCTCGACGCCGAACGCCGCGGCGGCGTCGAAGGCGCGGATGCGTTCCGCGTTCGCCCAGGATGCCTCGGGCCCGCTCAGATAGGCGACGCGGCGGTGTCCGAGCTGGCTGAGGTGTCCGCAGACCAGGGTCATTCCGCCGTAGAAGTCGGCGGAGACCGAAGGGATGTTCAGCCCGGGAACGATGCGGTTGACCAGGACGACGTGGTGGCCGCGCAAGGCCAGGTCGACCAGGGCGGTGCGCTCCATGCGCGGGGAGCACAGGAGCACTCCGTCGCAGCACCCCATGAGGTCCTCCGCGAGTTCGTGCTCGCTCGCCGCGTCCTCGTCCGACTCCATCACCATCACCCGCCGCCCGTGCGAACGGGCCACCGCGGAAACGGACTTGAGGACATCGGGGAAGTACGGGTTGGCCAGGTCGGGCACGAGGACGCCGATGGCACCGGCCTCGCCGCGGGCCAGGCCCTGCGCCGCGGCGTTGGGCCGGTAGCCGAGTTCGGCCACCGCGTCGTGCACTCGGCGGACGAGTTCGGGGTCGACGCGGGCCGTGCCGTTGAGCACCCGGGAGACGGTGGAGGTGGACACTCCGGCCGCCGTACCGACATCCGTGATCGTCACGCGCCGCGACCGGGCGCCCTTCCGCCCGGCGGCCGGGCCTGCCGAGCTCTGCGTTCCGGTTTTTTCGGACCGCTCCCGCGTCATGCGGCGCGCCCCCGCGGACGCGCCGGAGCCGTCCTTCGCGTCCGGAACCTGTGAAGTAACCAAAGCCAGCTCCCCGTTGCCCATCCTCTTTCGCCAGCCTAGTTCGTCGTGCCGTCGGCCGATGTGCCACTCCCCGCTTCGAGCAGGAGTCCTCGCAGGTGGGCGACGTCCCGGCGGACCGCGGCGAACGGATCGTCGGTCGCGTAGTGGACGTGCAGGGAGAGCGGCCCTGCGTAGCCGAGCGCCCCGAGCCCGGACAGGATCGTGCGCCAGGGCACGACGCCTCCGTCGGCGAGCGGCTGCCAGACGCAGGCCCAGTCGCCGGACCGCGCCTCCTGCTCCCACACCGCGTTCTTCACGCCCACGCAGCCGGCCCGGCCCGGACCGCCGATCACGTCCAAGGTGAGGCGCCAGTGCTCGCTGCCCTCCTTGGCCTGGTTGCCGGGGTCGGGGTGGACGTGGATGCCGTCGAGGCCTGCCAGGAGCCGTGCCGCGTGCGCCGCCGACGGGTGCAATGTCCCGTGGTGCAGGGCGAGTACGAGCCGGACGCCATGGCGTGCGGCGAGTTCGGCGAGGCCCGCGAGGCCCCGGCGGGCCCGGTCGACGGCCGCGGCGTGGTCGATCCGGGCGTCGTAGCGGTAGAAGCCGAGGCGCAGCAGGGTGGCCCCCGCCTCGGCGCAGTGCCCGATGACGCGCTCCGCCTCGCCGTCCGCCACGGTCAGGTCCGTGCTGACCATGCCGAGGTCGAGTCCGTTGCCCCGCAGGGCCCGAGCCGTCTCGGCGATGCGCTCCACCGTGCCCGGCGTGACGGTCTGCCCGTCCCTGATCAGCAGATCCGCGCCGTCGGCACCGGCCTGCGCCAGCCGGTCTGCCAGCCGGCGCGGCGGCAGATCCCCGAACGGCTTCGTGAGAACCAGAACCCTCACCACACACCCCTTCCTTCTCGTGAAAGCGTTCCCTGAACTTACCTCCTCTTCGACCTCCAGCTTCTTGATCCATGAAAAGTGCCAGGTCATTGGTCATGCACATCAACGGCTACACAGGATCGGCAATTTTGAATCTGTGAAAACGCTTGCTCACCTTGGTGATGCGCCCTAACGTCATCCGCGCTTCGGTCCCGAGGACCGTCAGGACCTCAGGACCTCAGGACCTCAGGACCTCAGGACCTCAGGACCTCAGGACCTCAGGACCTCAGGACCTCAAGGCCGTCAGGGCTGTCAGGGCCGCCAAGGCCGCCGTCTCGACAGAGCAGGAGCCGACCGATGGGCAAAGGGACAGGAATCAGAGCGCGGGTATCCAGGGCGGGCGGCAGGTCGGCCCTTGCCTGCGCGTTGGTGGTGCCGCTGCTCGCGGCGTGCGGCGGGGGCTCGGGAAGCTCGGGCACCACGCTGAAGATCTGGGACTACTCGGCGGAGCAGACGGACTTCCACAAGAAGGTCGCCGAGGAGTTCCACCGGCAGCACCCCGGCATCACCGTGCAGTGGCAGTCGATCGCGCAGGACGAGTACAAGCGGACGCTCCCCCTGGCTTTCCAGAGCCACCAGGGGCCGGACATCTTCTACTGGAGCGACAACGGCCCGCTGGCGATGTCCCAGCTGATGGGCCAGAAGTGGATCCAGCCGCTGAACGGCGGCGCCGCGCTGCCCGCCACCTTCACGAAGCGCTGGCCCAAGGGGTCGTTCACCGAGGGCGTCAACCAACTCGGCGGCAAGACCTACGGGTTCCCCTTGTCGGAGAGCACCTACTGGGGCCCCGGCTACATGTTCCTCAACAAGAAGGTCTTCAAGGACGCGGGCCTCGACACCACGAACCCGCCCAAGACCTGGTCCGACCTGAAGAGCGCCTGCGCCCGCATCAAGGAGAGGACGAAGGCGTACTGCATCGCGTCGCCCACCAAGGACGTCGACCTCCAGCGCGTCTTCTACGCCCTCGCCGCGGGTGAGTACACGACCAACGACCTGTTCTTCGACTACAGGAAGGGCACGTTCTCGCTGTCCGAACCGCAGGCGCAGAAGGTGTTCTCGTTCATCCAGGAGCTCAAGAAGGACGGCTATCTGGCTCCCGGCAACAACGACAAGAACTTCTCCCGGCAGCAGTTCGCCGCCGGCCAGGCCGGGATCATGATGGACGGCACCTGGCTGCCGTCCGTACTCAAGACCCTCGGCCTGGACTCCTCCGGATACACGGTGGCCGCGCATCCGGTCCCCGACTCGGGCAGCAAGGGTTCCCTGTGGAGCCAGCCCGACGGCAACAAATACTGGGTGAGCGCGGACAGCAAGCAGTCCAAGGCCGCCTGGACGTTCCTGAACTGGATGACGCAGCCGGACGGATACTTCGCCAGGCAGTACCTGGCGGGCGGCTTCGGAACGCTGGCGTTCGCGGACAACAAGCGCTACATCAAGGACCCGGCGATCCAGCAGATCATGCGCATCGCCGATGAGCCCGCCTTCCGCGTGAAGCTGCCGCTGCCCGTCGCCAAGTGCCCCGACCTGGTCAGGTCCACGGCGTATGTGAAGGCGATCGGCCAGCGGCCCACCTGGGAGTACGAGGCGATGTCCGGGGCGCTGAACTCCGGCAAGTCCCTGGGACCCGAGGCCGAACGGATCGTCGGCCAGCGGCAGAAGACCCTCACCTCCGAGCTGAAGAAGGAGGCGGCCAAGGGCCTGAAGGTCTCCATGGACTGCTTCACGTTCCCCGACTGGTCGTACACCTCCGACTACCGACCGGCCGAGTAGCAGCTCAGGCCCCGCTCCCGTCACACGGACTTCGTCAGACGAACTTCGTCAGACGGACTTCGGCAGACGACCTTCGGACAGGACCGCAAAGGACCTCACATGGCTCTCGCCCCCACCCCCACCAGTTCGCGTCCACCCGACACAGCCCCCACCGCCGTCCGCCTGCGCAGCCGGGCGGGCCGGCGCCGGCCCGCGCCGCCGCCGGACGGGAACCGTGAACGCGCCGAAGGACGCGACCGGCTGTGGGTGGCGGCCTTCCTCCTGCCGTTCCTCGTCCTGTATCTGGGGTTCACGCTGTGGCCGCTGATCGCGACGGTCTTCTACTCGTTCTTCGACTGGTCCGGCACCGGGCCGCTGAACAACTTCGTCGGCGGCGGCAACTACAGCCGCGTACTCGGCGACCCGCTGTTCTGGCAGGCCGTCGTCAACACCCTGCTGTTCGCCGTCGGCACGACATTGATCAAACTGCCGCTCTCGCTGTTCGCCGCCCTGGTGATGACGCGCAAGTGGCTACGGGCGAAGAAGGCGCTGCGGACCGTCTTCTTCGCGCCGCTGATCATCCCGGTGGCCATGGCGGGCCTCGTCTTCACCTATCTGCTCAACCCGTCCAACGGCGCACTCAACTCCGCGCTGCACGGCCTCGGTCTGACCGACGGTACGACCGATGTCTTCGCCAACCGCTGGACGGCGATGCTGGCGCTGATCCTCATCTCGGTCTGGCAGGTGTTCGGCCAGTACATGATCTATTGGATGGCCGCGCTGCAGAACGTGCCCGACGAGCTGTACGAGGCAGCGGCCCTCGACGGTGCCGGTGAGTGGCAGAAGCTGACCCGGATCACCCTGCCGCTGATCCGCCCGGTCGCCGTCGTCATCGTGATGCTCGCCCTGGTCAACGCGATGCACGTGTTCGGGCTCGTCGTCACGCTGACCGGCGGCGGCCCCGGCACGAGCACGTACGTCGTCTCGTACTTCATCTACAAGCAGGCGTTCGGCTCGATGCCCTTCGCCTACGGATACGCCTCGGCCGCGGCCCTGCTGTTCTCCGTCATGGCGTTCCTCCTCGTCACCGGTCAGGGCCTGTTCGTGCGGCGCGCGCAGAAGCTGCGGAAGGAGTACGGAGTCTGATGCCTCGTCCCGAACTCCGCATACCCAGAGCGGCGGCACGCGCAAAGAGGCTGTCGCGGCCCGCACGGGCCAACCTCGTCGCGCTGCCGCTGCTCATCGTGATCGGCCTCATCTGGGTCTATCCGTTCCTGTGGATCGTCACGGGTGCGTTCAAGACGCAGAACGGTCTGTTCACCGGCGGCGCCAGTCTGATGCCCGATCAGTGGAACTTCGACAACTTCCGGCGCGCGTGGGTGGACGCCGGATTCTCGAAGTTCTTCCTCAACACCGTCGTCTACGCGGTCGTGTCCACGCTCGTCGAACTCTTCAAGTCGGCGTTGTGCGGCTACATTCTGGCCCGCTACGAATTCCCCGGCCGGAAGGCCCTGCACCGGCTGATCGTCGCCACTCTTTTCGTGCCGGTGGCCTCCATCATCATTCCGCAGTTCGTCCTCGTGGACAGTCTCGGTCTGCTGAACACCCGGGCCGGCGTGATCCTGGCGATGTCCGGTGCGGCGGGCGCGCTGTACGTGCTGCTGTTCATCGGGTTCTTCGCGGGCGTGCCGAGCGATCTGTTCGACGCGGCGAAGCTGGACGGCGCCGGTTTCCTGCGCACGTTCCGGCTCGTCCTGCCGCTCGCGAAACCCGTCATCGCAGTGGTCGTCATCTTCCAGTTCATCAGCAACTGGAATGAATTCAACATCCCGTTGGTGTTCACCCTCGGCCAGCCGGATCTGCAGAATCTCGCGGTCGGCATGCTGTCTTTCAAGGGCGAGCATTCCGTGGACTGGACCGGATTCGCCGCCGGAATGACGCTGTCCGTCATTCCCATGCTCGTTGTCTTCATCTCCTTCCAGAGCTACTTCGTGCGCGGCCTGGCCGGCGCCACCAAGGAGTGACCCCGTGACCACCGAGCCGCCAGGCTCCACCCGAGCAGGCTCCACCCGACGAGACGGCGCGTTCGCCTACACCTGGGACCTGGTGGGCGACCCCGCGGCAGCCGAACGCATCGCCTCGCTCGGCGTGGGCGCCGTCGTCCTCCAGGCCGCGTACCACTCGGTGCGCGCCATGACGCCGCACCACCCCGCCCACCGCATCGTGCACGCCACGCACGCCGCCGCGTACTTCCCGCTCGATCCGCACGACTGGCGCGGCACCCGCCTGAGACCTGCCGCGCCGGGCTGGGGTGTCGACGTGCGCGACCGGTTCGGCACGGCGGCCTCGGCCCTGCGCGGGCATGGGCTGCGCGTCGAGGCGTGGCTGGTGCTCACGCACAACACGTCACTGGGCGACCGGGCCCCCGATCTGACGGTGCGCAACGCGTTCGACGAGCGGTACGGCTATGCGCTCTGTCCTGCACAGCCCGAAGTGACGGAGTACGCACGTCAGTTGGTGCGTTCCTTCTGTGCGCGCTACGACGCCGCGCAGGTTCCCGCGCTGATGCTCGAAGCGTGCGGCTGGCTCGGCTTCGAGCACGGCAGCCACCACGAGAAGACCGCGGGCGCCGACCTCAGCGCCGGCTGTCGGAACCTCCTCTCGATCTGCCTGTGCGGGAAGTGCCGCCGCGGCATCGAGGCCGCGGGCGCGGACCCGGCCGCCGTCGCCGCAGCCGTGCGCCGCACCGTGGACGCGGAGCTGCGGGACGGGCGGCGCGCGCCGGACAGCTTCGCCGAATCGCTCGGCGAGCAGTCGGCACAGGCCGTGCTGGGCCACCGGCGAGAAGTCATCGAGGACCTGACGCGCCGTATCGCGGCCGAGGCGCCGGACCGTGAACTGCTCCTGATGGCCGACGGCGACCCGCAGGCCACCGGCCCCGACAGCGGACTCGACCTGGGCCGCTACGACGGGCCCGCCTCCGCCATGGTCGTCAAGTGCTGGGACGACGAGGACCGTTCGGCGGCACGCGTCAAGGACGCCGTGGCAGCGAGCCCGCGCCCGGTCATCGCCAACGTATCCGTCCTGGACGAGCCTTCCGGGGCCCTCGCCCGCCGCGTGGCACGGCTGCGGGCCGCCGGAGCGCAGCGATTCCGCTACTACCACGCGGGCCTGGCCTCACCCGCCCGACTGCGCGCCCTGCGCGCGGCAGCGGCCACCACAGACACCTCAGACACCTCAGACACCTCAGACACAGACATCACCACACCGACACGGGAAGGAACAGGAACAGCGTGACGAACGAGCGACTCACCGGGATGTACGTGATGGACCCGGCACGCTTCGACGACGTCTACGGACCCGACGAACGCGCCCTCATAGAACGGCACTTGACCATCGAGCAGCCGCCGTGTTCCGCGGCGGACCTGTCCGGATCCGGAAACGCGCTGGCGGGCGTCGACGTCCTCGTCACCGGCTGGGGTGCTCCCCGCCTCTCCGCCGGCCTGCTCGCCCGCGCCCCGCGCCTGTCGCTCGTGCTGTACGCGGCCGGTTCCGTGCGGGCCGTCGTCACCGAGGAGTCGTGGGAAAGCGGCGTGCGCATCACGTCCGCCGGTGCCGTGATCGCCGACAAGGTCGCGGACTTCGCGCTGGCCCAGATCCTGTACGCACTCAAGCACGGCTGGCGCTACGCGCTGACCGCGCGCCGCACGCGGGCAGCCGCGGTCCGCCGCAGCGAACCCGGCACCGCGGGCGCCACCGTCGGACTCGTCTCCCTCGGCGCCACCGGTCGGGCCACCGCGAAGCTCCTCGTCCGGCACGGCGTGCGCGTCCTCGCCCACGACCCCTACGTGTCCGACGCTGCCGCGCGCACCCTCGGGGTCGAACCGGCCACTCTGGAAGGTGTGTTCGCCCACAGCGACGTCGTGAGCCTGCACGCCCCGCTGCTCGACGAGACCCACGCCATGGTCGACGCACCCCTGCTGCGCTCCATGCGTCCCGACGCCACCCTCGTCAACACCGCGCGCGGCGGACTGATCGACGAGCCCGCACTGCTGCGCGTACTCGAAGAGCGGCCGGACCTGTTCGCCGTACTCGACGTCACCGACCCGGAGCCGGCCGTCGCCGGTTCACCCCTGTTCACGCTCGACAACGTGGTGGTCACCCCGCACCTCGCCGGCAGTCTCGGCCCGGAGCGCCGTCTCCTCGGCCGGGCCATGGCCGAGGAACTGGACCGCTACGTCGCCGGGCAGCCGCTGCGCCACGAGGTGGCCGCCCAAGCGATGGAGCATGCCGCATGAGCTTCACCCTCGTACTGGTGCCGCCCGCATCGGAGGAGACGCGTGCCTGGCCCGAACGGCTCGTGCAGGCGGTCCCCGGAATCGACGTGCTCGTTCCCCAGGGCCTGGAGGACGTCGCCGCGGCGCTGGGCCGGGCTGATGCCGCGTACGGCGCGCTCACCCCCGAACTCCTCGCCGCCGCCGACCGGTTGCGCTGGTTGCAGGCTCCCCAGGCCGGACCGCCGCCCGGCTTCTACCATCCGTCACTGGTGCGCCACCCGGTCCAGGTGACCAACATGCGCGACACGTACACCGATCACGTCGCCGCCCATACGCTGGCCCTCGTCCTGGCCCTCGCCCGGCAGATCCCCCGCTACGTGCGCGACCAGTCCGCCGCCCACTGGGCACCGGACTGGTCCGACGGCGCGGTCGTCGCGCTCGGCGAGGCACGTGCCCTCGTCGTCGGGACGGGGGCGGTCGGCGCGGAGACCGGGCGGCTGCTCGCCGCGTTCGGCTCGCGGGTGGACGGGGTCGACGCCCGCGTCACGACGCCGCCGCCCGGCTTCGCCCGGATCGCCGCGCCGGACCGCCTCGACGAGGTGCTCGGCGAGGCGGACATCGTGATCGTGACCGTTCCGCACACCCCGCGGACGGAAGGGCTGTTCGACGCCGGCCGCTTTGCCGCGATGAAGCGCGGCGCCTGCCTGGTGAACGTGGGCCGCGGCCCGACCGTCCGCCTCGACGACCTGGTCGCCGCTCTGGACACGGGGCGGCTACGCGGCGCCGCCCTCGACGTCATGGAGCGCGAGCCGCTCCCTGCCGGTCATCCGCTGTGGCACCACCCGCGCGCGCTCATCACCCCGCACGTGGCGGGGGCGGGCCCGCACGCCGCGGAGCGCCGTTTCGAGGTGCTCGTGGAGAACGCGCAACGGTTCGCCGCCGGGCGCCCGTTGATCAACGTAGTGGACAAGGCGCAATGGTTCTGAACGCCGAGCAATCATCCGCCGACTCCGGTTCCGACTCCGAATCCGGTTCCGGGGTCACCGTCGAGCGCATCGAGACCTTTACGGTCGCCCTGCCCACCCTGCGAGACTTCGGGGTCGCGGGCGGCGGCGTGACCGTCAAGGGGCGGCCCGCCGTACGGGTCCTGGTCAAAGTCACCGCCTCGGACGGCAGCACCGGCTGGGGCGAGGCCACGCCGATCCCCTCATGGACGTACGAGACCACCGAGTCCATCGTGTCGACCCTCAGCCGCTACCTGGCGCCGGCCGCGACCGGGCTGCCGCTGTGGGATCTCGACGGCCTCGTGCGGGTGTGCGACCGCACCATCCGGCGCGGCTGGTCCACCGGGATGCCGCTGGCCCGCGCCGCCCTCGACGTCGCGTGGCACGACGCGCTGGCCCGGTCCCGTGACGTCGGCCTCGGCGAGCTGTGGGGCCGGCGCCGCCACGACACCGTCGACCTGTGCTGGATCGCCACCGGCTCCGATCCGGCGGCGCTCGCCGATTCGGTCGCCGAGGGACAGGCGCACGGATACCGGCACTTCAAGATCAAGACAGGGCTCACGCCGGGAGAGCCCGAGAGCCGGGAGTACGCCCGCGTCGCGGCCGTACGCGAGGCTGCTCCCGAAGCACGCCTCGTCGTCGACGCCAACCAGGCCGGCACACAGGACTCGGCCCTGCGCCTCGCCCGGCTGCTCGGCCCCCTGGACATCGCGGCGCTCGAACAGCCCCTGCCCGCCAACGACATCGAGGGCCTGCGCCGGCTGCGCGACCTGAGCCCGGTGCCGATCGCCGTGGACGAGAGCCTGCGCCACCCCACCGACCTGGCCACGTTCGTCCGGCGGAGCGCGATCGGTATCGCCGTCGCCAAGGTGCAGAGGTGCGCCGGGCTCACCCTGGCGCTGCGCCAGTGCCAGCTGGCCGAGGACTGCGGCGTGGCGCTGATGGGTTCGGGCCTGACCGAGTCCGACATCGGGCTCGCCGCGTCCCTGCACCTCTTCGCGGCCTACGACCTCGTCGCTCCGGCCGACCTCAACGGCCGGCAGTTCCTGACCAGCCCCTACGCCACTGGACCCACGATCCGGGTGCGCGGGGGAACGGCCGAGGTGCCCACGGGCCCCGGCCTCGGTATCGGCGTCGACGAAGGGACGGTACGAGAACTCGCCTGCTGAACGATCCCGGGCCGGGCCCGCCCCGGCAGCCGCATGGAAATTCCACCGAGGGCTTGAAGTCCGCAGAAGGATTCAAGACCGACGAAGGCTCGAAGACCACAGAAGGAATGAAGGAGCCGCTCATGAACAAGTTCGCCCGCTCGTCCATGACATCGCGCCGCAACCTTGCCGCCCTGCTGGGCTCACCGATACTCGCCGCCGCACTCCTCACGACCCTCCCCAGCGCTTCCGCCACCCCGGCAGGCGCCGCCGCCTGCCCCGCGCCGGCCAAGGCGATCGGCCTGAGCACGGGGTGGAAGCTCCAACTCCCCCTGCCCACCAGTTCCGGTTCCCCCCAGGAGGTCAAGCAGCCCGCCCTGGCGACCTACAGCACATCCCCGTGGTTCACCACCAAGTCGACCTGCGACGCGATTCTGCTGCGCGCCGCGGTCAACGGCGCGACCACCAGCAACACCGGCTACCCCCGGTCCGAGCTGCGCGAGATGACCGCGGACGGATCGTCGACGGCGAGCTGGTCGTCCACCTCCGGCACCCACACCATGGTCTTCGATGAGGCGATCACCCATCTCCCGCAAGACAAGCCACATGTGATGGCCGGTCAGATCCATGACGAGACGAGCGACGTCACGTCGTTCCGCCTCGAAGGCACCAGCCTGTACGTCACCTCGTACAACACCACCCACTACAAGCTCGTGACCTCCAACTACCAGTTGGGCACGCGCTTCGAGGGCAAGTTCGTCGTCCACGACGGGCAGGTCGACGTGTACTACAACGGCACGCTCCAGGCCACGGTCGACGCCGACTTCGGCAGCGGCTACTTCAAGGCGGGCGACTACACCCAGGCGAACTGCACCAACTCCTCACCGTGCGACAGCTCGAACTACGGCGAGGTCGCCCTGTACGGAGTCGATGTGACGCACAGCTGAGTCCGGGGTCCTCGCCGGTCACCGGCGGGGGAATCACGCGGCGGTGAGGACGTGGGCGGCGGACCGCGCTTGGCGGCGTCGCCCACGTACCGGGCGACCGCACGATCACCAAGGACTCCCCCCGAGGCGATTCGTTCGTGTCCTTGGGCCGATGCGGTGCTCTGTGTCAAGGGTGTGACGCAGAGACGTTGCAGCCGGCGATGTGGGGTGGTGATGATGGGCGGTATGCCTGAACACGCGGATGCGGCAGGTGAGCCGCAGCGAATTCCGAGGTCACGTCTCGCTGACTACGCGGAGATGAGCGGCCCGCCGGCCACCGAGGCAGCGGCGCCCGCGCACGAGCGGCCGGACTCCGACCAGGATCCTACGCCCCCCGCGCAGGAGACAGCCGGCCAGGACACCCGGTCGGCCGGCCTGGAGCCCCTGGCCGAGGATCATCCTGAAGTGCGCGCGCGTAGGCGGGAGTTCGCCCGGTTGCTGGGTGAGTTCCGGCGTACGGCGGTACTGGTGCCGCTCGGGGATGAGCCCGTCCCGGAGGAGGAGCGCGGGCTGCTGACCGCGGACCTCAACGGCATCCGGTTCATCCTGGCGTTCTCCGACGAGCAGGCGCTGGCCCGGTACGCGCAGGCGCGTGGCGGGTACGCCCAGGAGTGGACCTACCGCACGATTCTGGGTGCGCGGCTGCTCGATGTCGCCGTGCCGGCGGCCGGGGTGCCGTGCGGAGTGGCCCTGGACTGCGCGGACGGTGCGGACGGCATGGTGTTTCCGCCGGTGAAGGGCATTGTTCCGGACGACGCGGCGGTCGACCGCGACGAGGACGAACGCGATGAGGGGGACAGCGCATGACACTCGACGGGGGCGGCGGCGGTGGCGGTGGCGGTGGCGGTGGGGAGGATCTGAAGACCGGCGGTCTGGATCTGATCGCCAAAGGGCTGACCGAGGCCCTCGCCGAACTGAAGGAGCTCGGCATGGTCGGCGAGGCCGGGGCAGGGCGCGGTTTCAGTGACATCGCGCTGTCCGGCCTGGAACTCGGCCACGAGGGGCTGACCGGGGACTTCAAGTCGTTCTGTGAGCGCTGGGAGTGGGGGGTGCGCTCGCTGGTGAACGAGGGCAACGGGTTCGCGGTCAAGACCGGTCTGTCGGCGGGCACTTACTACGAGACCGAGCAGTACGTCGAGGGTTCGTTCAAGGTCGTCACGAATGCCGCGATCGGGAACCCGTACGCCTCCGAGGACGAGGTCACCCAGAAGGGCTGGGGCGACATCGCCACGTCGGGCGTGCTCTCGACCCCCGACTACAGCAAGGAGTCCTTCGACCAGGCGCTGGCCAACAGCGGCCAGGGCTGGAAGGACGCCGGCCGTGACGTCATGACGTCGCACACCATCGGCCCCGGGGGCCTCAACCCCGAGAACCTGCACGGCGCGGCCGGAGTGTCCGATGCCGAGTACGACAAGTGGCTGGACGACACCTTCGGCCCGTCCCCCGAGGAGCGGGCCAAGGCCGCCGAGCAGCAGCAGGGCGCTCAGGGCGGGGGTGAGGGCTGATGGGGCTCGGCGACCTCGTCGATGGCGTCAAGGGCGGTATCAACAAAGGGCTTTCGGCCGGTGAGCACCTCATCGACGAGGGCAAGAAGAAGGTCGGCGAGGGCGTCGACTACGCCACGAACAAGGTCGGTGACGGCCTCGACCACGTCGGCCTGCACAGTGCGGCCGACGCGGTCGAGGACTGGGGCGACGACGTCGCCTCCGACCTCGGCGCCACCCCCGGCGAGCAGCAGCTCGGCCAGACCGAGGAAGCCAACGAGCTCGTTCACGGCAATCCGGCCAAGATCCGTGAGTCCGCGAAGCATCTGAAGGACTTCCACACCGCGTTCGACCACGTCGGCCAGGGCATGAAGAAGGTCGACTCGTCCGGCTGGGCGGGCGAGGGCGGCGACGCGTTCCGCAAGAAGTTCGGCGTCCACCCCACCAAGTGGGCCCACGCCTCCGACGCCTGCGACAGGGCAGCCGAAGCACTCGAAACCTACGCCGACACCGTCAAGTGGGCACAGGACAAAGCCAAGGAGGCCGTCGAGCTCTACAAGAAAGGGCAGCAGGCGTCGAAGGACGCGGTCGACGCCTACAACAAGAAGGCCGACGCCTACAACGCCAAGATCAAAGCGAACGAGGACCCCGGGCCCAAGCCCGAACCCTTCCAGGACCCCGGCAAAGCCGACATCAAAAAAGCCCACGAAACCCTCACCGAGGCCCGCAAACAGCGCAACACCGCCGCGGGCGACGCCCAGGGCAAAGTGAAAGCCGCCCTCGCACACGCCCCCGCCGAACCCCCGCCCCTCGACCGCCTCGGCAACGACCTCGTCGACGGCTACCAGGCCTACAACACGGAACTCACCCACGTCGTCGGCGGCGCCCTCAAGGGCACCGCCGGACTGGTCAACTTCGCCCGCGGCCTCAACCCCACCGACCCCTACAACCTCACCCACCCCGCCGCATACATGCAGAACGTCTCCATGACGCTCTCCGGCCTCGTCTCCACCGCCGCCCACCCCGAACGCATCGTCACCACCGCCATCGACGGCTTCAAAAAAGACCCCTCCGAATTCGTCGGCCGCCTCATCCCCGAACTCATCGGCACCAAAGGCGCCGGACTCGCCCGCAGCGGCCTACGAATGGGACTCAAAACAGCAGTCAAGGACGGCGCCGAGAACGCCGTACGCCGCGAAGCACGCAACGCCCTCGAAAAAGAACCGCACGGCACATCGAGACATCCCGGCGAGCGGACCTGTGAGAAGGACCCCGTGGACGTGGCCACAGGCTGCGTGCTGCTGTCCCAGACCGATGTCAGCCTGCCCGCGGTTCTGCCGCTCGTCCTCAAGCGTGAGTTCTCCTCGGCCTACCGCTCCGGCCGGTGGTTCGGACCGTCCTGGTCCTCCACCATCGACCAGCGGCTGGAGATCGACGAGGAAGGGATCGTCTTCGTCGGTGAGGACGGCCTCCTCCTGAGCTACCCTCATCCCGCCCCCGGCGTACCGACATTGCCTCGCCACGGCAGCTCCCGCTGGCCTCTGGACCGCGAGGAAGCCGGCTACACCATCACCGACCCCGCCGGCGGGCGCACCTGGCACTTCGAGGACACCACGCACGGCACCGCGCCGCTCGAACAGGTCGACGACCGCAATGGGAACTGGATCCGCTTCGAGTACGACGAGGAGGGCAGCCCGCGCGCCCTGGAGCACAGCGCCGGCTATCGGCTCCTCGTCGCTTGCGCCGGCGGGCGCGTGACGGCGCTCTCCCTGGCCGGAGCCGGGCCCGAGGGAAGCGATCAAGAGCTCCTGAGCTACGGCTACTGCGCCGACGGGCATCTGGCCGAGATCGTGAACTCGTGTGGTCGTCCCACGCGGTTCGCCTACGACGAGCGCGGCAGGATCACCTCCTGGACCGATACCAACGGCCGTTCCTTCACCTATGCCTACGATGAACAGGATCGGTGCGGCTCTCAATCCGGGGAGGCCGGGCACCAGCAGTCGGTCTTCACCTACAGTCCCGTCGATACCGTGACGGGTCGGCGGACGACCACCATCACCGACTCGTTCGGCCACGACACACAGTTCGTGAT
Organism: Streptomyces sp. NPDC090032; assembly: GCF_044748025.1. NCBI lineage: Bacteria > Bacillati > Actinomycetota > Actinomycetes > Kitasatosporales > Streptomycetaceae > Streptomyces > Streptomyces sp. NPDC090032. The sequence continues at coordinate 29,391 of NZ_JBIVFF010000008.1, forward strand.
CAATGAACGGTGCCAGGTGGTCGCGCGGATCGATCCTTCGGGCCACGCCACCCGCTTCACGCGTGATGACCGCAACCGGCTCCTCGAACATACCGATCCGCTCGGTCACACGATGAGACTCGAGTACGACGAGGCCGGCAACCTCGTCACTGTGACGCGCCCTGACGGACGTGCGGCCCGCGCCGAGTACAACGGCCTGGGGCTTCCGGTGAAGGTCACCAATCCGGACGGGACCGTCACCCGGCAGACCTATGACGACCGCGGCAACTGCACCTCCGTCGGCAGCGGGCCCGGGCAGGAGAAGCGTTACACCTACGACGAAGCCGGACGGCTCACCTCCGTCACGGACCCGATGGGGCACTCCACCACCATCATCTCCGACCGCGCCGGTCTGGCCGTAGAAGTGACCGACCCGCTGGGAGCGGTGACACGCTACGAGCGTGACGCCTTCGGCAGGCCCACCACGATCACCGACCCGGTCGGGGCCTCGGCACACCTGGCCTGGACACGCGAGGGCCACCTCGCTCGCTACACCGCACCCGACGGCGAAGTCGAATCCTGGACGTACGACGGGGAAGGGAACTGCACCAGCCACACCGACGCGCTGGGCGGCATTTCACGATCCGAGTACACCCACTTCGACTTGCTCGTCGCCCGGACGGGACCGGACGGCGCCCGCCACGAATTCCGTCACGACACGGAGCTGCGCCTCACCGCCGTCGTCAACCCACAGGGCCTGGAGTGGAGTTACTCCTACGACGCAGCGGGCAATCCGACATCCGAGACCGACTTCGACGGCCGTCGCCTCGACTACACCTACGACGCCGCAGGCCATCTGATATCCCGCACCGACGCATCCGGGCAGACCGTCCGCTACGAACGTGACTTCCTCGGACAGGTGACCCGCAAGGACGTTCAGGGGTACATCACAGAATTCGCCTATGACCTCACCGATCAGCTGGCCCGGGCCACCAGCCCGGACTGCACGCTGACACTGCTGCGTGACCGCTTCGGCCGGCTGCGCTCCGAAACCGTCAACGACCGCGTCCTTTCCTATACGTACGACGAGTGGGGCAGGCTGACCGGCCGGACGACTCCGACCGGCGCCGCCACGACCTGGGAGTACGACGCGGTGGGCCGTCCGACCCGGATGAGCGCGGCGGGCCGCACGGTCGACTTCGCCTACGATGCGGCGGGCCGCGAAGTCTCCCGCCACATCGGCGATTCCCTCTCCTGGACCAACCAGTTCGACGAGGTCGGACGGCTCACGGCCCGGACCGTCGCGGCGAGCGCGCGCCGCCGCGCGATCCAGCGGCGCTCGTACTCCTACCGGGCCGACGGCCACCTCACGGGCGTGGAGGACGACGCCACAGGACCACGCCGTATCAGCCTGGACCCGTCCGGCCGCGTCACCGCGATCCATTCCACCGACTGGAGCGAGACCTACGCCTACGACGAAGCGGGCAATCAGGTCTTCGCCTCGTGGCCGGCGAACCACCCCGGCCACGAGGCCACCGGCCGCCGCTCCTACAACGGGACCCAGCTCACCGGCGCCGGTGGCGTCCGCTACGAGCACGATGCCCAGGGGCGCGTCACTCTGCGCCAGAAGACCCGGCTGTCCCGCAAGCCCGACACCTGGCGCTACGAGTGGGATGCCGAGGACCGCCTGACCGGCGCTGTCACCCCGGACGGCACCCGCTGGCGCTACACCTACGATCCACTCGGGCGCCGCACCGGCAAGCTGCGTCTGGCCGACGACGGCGAAACCGTCATCGAACGCACCGATTTCACCTGGGACGGCACCACGCTGTGCGAACAGACCACCGTCTCCGCACAAGCCCCCCACCCCGTGACCCTCACCTGGGATCACCGCGGCCTGCACCCGATCACACAGACCGAGAGAGTCACCGACGCGGACGCCCCCCAGGCCGAGATCGACGCCCGGTTCTTCGCCGTCATCACCGACCTCGTCGGTACGCCCACCACGCTGGTGGACGAAGACGGCGACGTCGCCTGGCAGACCCGGCGCACCCTGTGGGGTACGACGGCATGGGCCGTCGGCAACTCGGCCTACACCCCGCTGCGTTTCCCGGGACAGTACTTCGATCCCGAAACAGGCCTGCACCACAATCAGTTCCGCCAGTACGACCCGGAGACCGCGCGCTATCTGACCTCCGACCCGCTCGGACTGGCGCCGGCCCCCAACCCGTCCACGTACGTCCACAACCCCCACCTGTGGGCCGACCCGCTCGGCCTGACGCCGTGTGAGGACGCGGCGAACAATGCCAAGGCCGACAAAACGACTCCGCTCGGCAAGGAGATACCGACCCGCGACGAGGCTTCCGTCGGCAGTACGACGAACCACAAGTACAAGCAGACGTTCTTCGACGAACACCCGGAACTCAAAGGCAAGGTGGTTGTCCATCACGCCATCGAGCAGCAGGTTCTGAAACGTTATCCGGGCCTGTTCTCCCCGGACGAAATACATTCACTCGAAAATCTGCGGGGAATCCCCAAAGGCGACATCAACAGCAGGATCCATCTCAGCGAGATCCGCGTTTCCTGGAACGAATTCTACAGAACCCACCCCAACCCCACGCGGCAAGAGGTCCTGGACCACGTCACGCACGTGGATGATAGCCTCGGGAACTGGTTCAACCCTCGCATCAGATGATCGACAGGAAATGGAGAACAGGCCGAGATGTGGCGTGAACTGGCCTCAGAATTCGCGGAAGTCGAGCTGCAGGATCCAGCCGCTCCCGACGCTCTGGCGGCTGTCGAGGAACAGCTCGGCCAGCCGCTGCCCGAAGCCCTGCGTCAATTGCTGCTGGAGACCGATGGGATCGAGGCGGACTACGGAACCGAGGTGGCCTGGACGGCCGAGAAGATCCTCGAAGAGAACCGCTCCTTTCGCAGCAATGAAGAATTTCGCGGCCTCTACATGCCGTTCGACGCTTTGATGTTCTTCGGGGACAACGGCGGCGGCGACCAGTTCGCGTTCGTGCGCACCCCCGACCGTGACGACGTCTTCGTCTGGGACCACGAAACCGACAGTCGCATCTGGGTCGCGCCGTCGTTGGAGCAGTACCTGCGCAGCGCACTCGGGAGCGACGGAGACGACTGGTACCGGTAGCTACGTCGCAGACGTAGGTATCGCGAAACAGACGTGAGTATCGCGAAAGCCGCGCGGTCCCCAACTCCCGGGAGTCTCGGGGTCCGTCGACGCGAACGCCTCGGCGGCATCGAGCACGAGTACAGGCAGTGGGCTAGATTCATGGTCGCCTCCGCGCATCCCCCACTGCCCAACTCCCTGAGGAACCCCCCGTGTCCAACCTTCCGCCCCTGGGCGGCCCGACCGCTTCGTACACCCCAGCGCAGATACGCCGCAACCGGCTGATCTTCCTCGGCCTGGTCCTCGCCCTCGCGGGCCTGGTGGCGCTCTGGGCCTTCGGCCCGTCCGACACCAAGGACCAGTCCTCTTCGCTCACGGCCGGCGACTGCTTCCAGAACATCGGGACGGACAAGGAAGCGAAGACGAAGAAGCTCGACTGCACCGATCCGCACGCCGACTACAAAGTCCTCAAGATGGACAAGGACAGCGTCGTCGACACCTTCTCGTGCTCCGACGTCCCGGGCACGACCGGCTCCCTCACCCAGTCAGGCGCGGGAGACTGGTTCGTCGTCTGCTTCAAGGAAAACGACGAGAAGGCCAAGAAGTAGCCGGGATGTCATCGCGGGCGAAGCGGCGAATGCCCTGCAGCAGGTGACCGCGCGCGCATTGCCGATCCGGATGAATGCAATGTATACATCAGGCATGATGTCGTTCCGCGACCGCGCTGCAGAGCGTCCAGGCATGCACAATCAGGCCGAACTCGCCTATCGGAGACTGCACGAACGGCTCCTGGACGGCCACCACTCCCCCGGTGACCGGCTCACCGAGCTCGGCCTCTGCGAAGAGCTCGGCATGAGCAGGACCCCGGTGCGTGAGGCGCTGCGGCGTCTGCAGAGCGACGGGCTCGTCACGTCGACCGGGCGCGGCGTCGTCGTCAGCTCGCTCACCGCGCAGGACATGCGGCACGCCGTCCAACTGCACGAGGCCCTGGACGCGTTGGCCGCCAAGCTGGCCGCCGTCGCCCAGCGCGAGGGAAGACTGTCACCCGTGCAGCTCTCGGCACTCAAAGAGGCCGCGGAGCGCGTGGAGGAGCAAGCCGCGACCGGCGACGCGTCCGGCGCGTGGCATGCCAACCTCGACTTCCACATGATGCTCGCGCGCCTGTCCGGCAATCCGATGCTGGAGGACGCACTCAGCCGTATCTGGACGATGTTCGCCATAGTCAGCCGCAGCAACATCAGCCGTCGCAGCGACCTGACGCCGCACGACCACCACGAGATCGTCAGCGCCATTGTCGACGGAGATCCCGTGCGGGCCGAGGCGGCGGCGTCACGGCACGTCCAGGAAGCCGCCGAGAAGTACCGGGAAGACCCTTCCTGACACACCCTGACCACCTCTGACGGGCTCGGTCGGCGTTCGTTCTGATCGCCGGTCCTCACTTGGGGCGTGTGGTCCCGGCGCGAAGACGCCGGGACCACACGCCCCTTCATGTTGCCCAGCAGGCCCGTGCGGCAGGCGAGTTGAAGATTTCCTGAGAGCGCTGTCCAACGCCTTGTCGACCCAAGGTACGCAATGTATACATTGCACATCAACGGCCGGGGTCTCGCGCCCCGGCCGGACGCCAGGTTGACGCACCGTCCGATGTGAACCACCACAGCGATCACCAACTCGAGGTGAAGGTCATGCCAGGACCCGGTCGATTCCCGCGGTGCGCTGCCGCACTCAGCGCCACGGCAGCCGTGCTGCTGCTCTCCGCCACCGCCTGCAGCACAGGGGCAGGGTCAAGCGACGGCCCCCTGAAGATCGGTGCCTCGCTGCCCTTGTCCGGCCCGGTCGCCGATGCCTCCAAGCCCGCGTACGAGGGCTACAAACTCTGGCTCGACCAGCTCAACGGCCACGGTGGACTACTGGGCCGCAAAGCCGAGTTGAAGGTTCTCGACGACGGATTCGACCAGAACACCGTCGTCACCAACTACAACCGCCTCATCAGCCAGGAGCGCGCCGATCTGCTCCTCGGCACCTTCTCCTCCAAGCTGAACCTGCCGGCGTCCGCCGTCGCCGAGCGCTCCAAGATGCTGTACGTCGAGCCCTCGGGCGGCGCCGAGGAGATCTTCGACCGGGGCTACGACTACTTGTTCTTCGCCCAGCCCAGCACCTCGCTCGACCTGCCGGACCAGTTCGTGTCGTACATCAAGTCGCTGCCGGCGGCGCAACGGCCCAAGACCGCCGCGTACCCGACGCAGGACGACCCCAACACCGACGTGACGATCGACGTGTTCCGCAAGGAGCTCACCGCGCTCGGCGTGAAGTCGGTGTACGCGCAGAAGTACGCGCCGGACACGGTCAACTTCGACTCCATAGCGAGTGCCGTGGCCCGGGCCGAGCCCGATCTGATCGTCCACGGCGCCGTCGCCGCCAATGACGGTGCGGGACTCGTCAAGGCGCTGCAGAAGCAGCAGTTCAGCCCCAAGATGATGTTCCAGACGAACGCGCCGAGCCTGACGCAGTCCTATCCCAAGGCGGTCGGCGCCAAGAACACCGAGGGCATCTTCACCTCGGCCGCGTGGAGCCCGAAGGCCGGCTATCCGGGCAACGCCGCCTTCGTGAAGGCGTACACGAAGGCGTACGGCTACGGCCCCGACGACGACGCGGCCAACGCCTATACAGCAGGCCAGGTGCTGGAGGCCGCGGTGAAGGCCGTCGGCAGCCTCGACCAGGCCAAGCTCGCCGCCTGGCTGCACTCGCACACCGTGCAGACCATTGTGGGCCCTCTCAAGTGGGACAAGCGCGGGGTCCCTGACGGCGCCATGCTGCTGGGCCAATGGCAGAACGGGAAGCTGCAGTTCGTCGCGCCGCGGACCCAGAAGACCACCGACAAGGTCGTGAATCCCATGCCGGGGTGGTCGTGATGGGAACGTTCCTCCAGGCGCTCGTCCTGGGCTCGCTGGTCGGCGGCGTCTACGCCCTGGTCGCGTCCGGCATGAACCTCATCTTCGGCGTGATGAAGGTGGTGAACCTCGCGCAGGGCGGCATGCTCATCCTCAGCGCCTACCTGACGTACACGCTCTGGGAGGCCACCGGCCTCGATCCGCTGCTCCTTGTGGTCATCACCACTCCGTGTCTGCTCGTGGTCGGCTGGGCCACCTACTACGTCTTCATCGAGCGTTCCCGTACCACGGACGCGTCGATGGCCCTGGTCACCACCTTCGGTCTGACCCTGGTCACCAAGGGAGTCATCGCCCTGGTCTGGGGCAATGAACCGCGGTCGGTGACGCCCGGCTACGCCAACCGCTCCTTCGCCGTCCTCGGCCTGAAGTTCCCGCAGGCGCAGGTGTACGCGTGTCTGGTGGCGGCCGTCGTACTGACCGGCCTGTACCTGCTGCTGCGCCGGACCTGGCTGGGCCGTTCCATCCAGGCCACCGCGGCGAGTTCGGAGGGTGCGCGGCTGGTCGGCATCGAGGTGCGTTCGGTCTGGGCCGCCGCCTACGCGATCGGGGTCGCGGCCGCGGGGGCGGGCGGGACGCTGCTGAGCATCCTGTATCCGTTCATGCCGAGTTCGGCCGACCACTGGATCGGGCTGGTGCTCTCCATCATCGTGCTCGGCGGCATGGGCAGCCTGGCCGGCAGCGTGCTCGGTGCGCTCCTCATCGCCGTCGCCGAGTCCCTCACCTCCACCTACGTGTCTCCCGACTGGGCGGCTGCGGTCCCCTACCTGGCCATCATCCTGGTGCTCGTCGCCCGCCCGCAGGGGCTGTTGGGCACCCGGCTCCGAGAGGACATGAGCCGCGCATGAACATCTCCGTGAAACAGCTGCGGGCGGCGGGAGTCGCCGTCGCCGCGGCCGTCCTGGTCGTACTGCCACTGGTCAACGACAACGCCTATCTGCAGAACATGGCCATCATGGGGTTTCTGCTGGCGGTCATGGCCTCGGGCTGGAACATCATCTCCGGGTACACCGGATACGTGTCCCTGGGGCAGAGCGCCTTCCTCGGTGTGGGCGCCTACACCACGGCCCTCGTCTCCCTGCACACCGGAATCTCGCCGCTGCTCGCCGCGCCGCTGGGCGGAGTGGTGGCCGCGGCTTCGGCGCTCGTGCTCGGCCTGGTCGGGCGGCGCACCCGGGGCATCGCTTTCGTCATCGTCAGCTTCGCCTTCCTGGAGTTCACGGCGCTCCTGGTGTCGAACTGGTCGTCGCTGACCAACGGCAACCACGGGCTTGCCCTGCCGTTGCCCACCTGGGACCGGACCTACCTCAACTGGCCTTTCTACTACTACCTGTTGGCGCTGCTCGCGCTGACCGTATGGGGTCGTGGGCGATCCGCCGTTCCCGGTTCGGGATCGGTCTGATGGCGATCCGCGACGACGAGTCGAAGGCCGACGGTGTCGGTCTGCGCACCGACCGGTACAAGATGTTCGCCTTCGCGGCGAGCGCCTTCCCCATCGGCGTGGCGGGCGGCGTCCATGCGTACTACATCGCCTTCCTCGAACCCTCCGCCATGTTCGACATCGTCATCGCGATGCAGATCGTGCTCGCCGCGCACCTCGGCGGTGTCGGCACCCTGTGGGGTCCGGTGCTCGGCGCGTTCCTGCTGGAACCCCTGAATCAGTTCACCAACCAGAGCCTCAGCGGTCCGGACGCCGGATCGTGGCGCCTGATCATCTACGGTGCCCTGCTCGCCGCGATCGTGCTGTTCTTCCCCAAGGGGCTGCTCACCGAAGGCGCGTCGTGGCTGGCACGGCGGCGCCGCTCCGCTCCCGAGGCGCTGGCCGGAGTGCGTCTCGGCCCGGTCGACGACGAGACGCCCGCACCGCTGCGGACTTCGGCCCGCCCCGCCGCCACGGGGTCGCCGGAGGAGCCTCTGTTGCGCGTTGAGGGGCTGAGCAAGGCGTTCGGTGCCGTGCGTGCCGTGGACGGCTGCTCGTTCACCGTCAGGCGCGGCTCGATCACGGGCCTGATCGGGCCCAACGGCAGTGGAAAGACCACGGTGTTCAACCTCCTCGACGGCTCACTCGCCGCCGACAGTGGCCAGGTGCATCTGGGGGCCACCGCGCTCGGGGGCATGCCGCGCTGGGGACGGGCGCACGCCGGACTCGCCCGCACCTTCCAAGCGACACGGGTCTTCCCTCAGTTGACCGTGCTGGAGAATCTGGCCGTTCCCAGCCGCACCTTCAGCGCCTCACAGTTGTCCGCCTCGGCCGTCAGCGGGGATACGGCGGCCCGGGCCCATGAGTGGCTCGCCTTCGTCGGCATGGACGCCTACGCCGGTCATCCGGCGGGCGGACTGTCGTACGGGCAGCAGAAGTTGGTGGAGCTGGCGCAGGCGCTGATGCTCGAGCCACAGCTGTTGCTGCTGGACGAGCCGGCGGCCGGTATCAACCCGGCCCTGGTGGACCGCCTGGCGGAGATCGTCCGCAAGCTCAACGCCGCCGGGACCACGGTCGTCATCGTGGAGCACAACATGCCGCTGGTGCTCTCCCTGTGCGACGACGTCCATGTCCTGGCTCAAGGACGTGTCATCGCTTCCGGCTCGCCCGGACAGATCGAACGGGAGCAGGCCGTGCTGGACGCCTATCTGGGCGATCACTCCGCGGGCTCCGGCCCCGGCCCCGCGACCTCGGGAGCCTCCGCATGATCACCTTCAAGGGTCTGGTGGCCGGCTACGGCCGGGCCGGGGACATTCTGCGTGGTGTCGACTTCGCCGCGGCGGAAGGCGCCATCACCTGCGTCGTCGGCCCCAACGGAGCGGGTAAGTCAACCGTGTTGAAAGCGTGCAGCGGGCTGCTGCGTCCCCGGGGCGGGCAGGTGATGCTCGCCGAGCGGGACATCAGCGGCTGCACACCGGCCCAGATCCTGCGGGCGGGAGTGGTCCAAGTCCCGCAGCATCACGGCCTTTTCCCCTCACTGACCGTGCGGGAGAACGTATTCCTGGGGGCCTACGTCAACCGCAGGGAGCGTGCGCAGAATCGCCGGCGTCACTCGGAGATCGCCTCGCTCTACCCGCTGATCGCCGAACGCGCCGACGACAAGGCTGCGTCCCTGTCCGGCGGCCAGCGCAGGACGGTCGAGTTCGCGCGCGCCCTGATGCTCAGTCCCCGGGTCGTTCTGCTGGACGAGCCGACGCTCGGTCTCGACCCGAAGGCCTGTGAACAACTGAGCGCTTCCATCGGCACGTTGAACGCAGCGGGCGTGACGGTCCTCATGGTCGAACAGAACGTCCGGTTCGGCCTCACCCTCGCCGACCACGCGGTCGTGATGGAAGGCGGCCGTGTGCTGCACACCGGGCCGGCCGACGCCCTGCTCGCCGACCCCGACATGGCCCAGGTGTTCTTCGGCGCCGCACCTCCGTCGGAGAAGCGATGAGTACGTCCTCGAAGTATCTGCGCCGCCTCCAGACTCTGAGCACGTCAGGAGCCCGAGCCGTGCAACCCGTCGAGGTCGACGGACTGCACCTGCTGGCCATCCCTCAGCTCGCCTACGACGTCCCCGGCACCCCGGCCCATATAAACGGCGGTGACAGCGAGACGGACGTTCTGCTCCTGCGTCGCGACGGCGACCGGTTCGAGCCGTGGGGCACGCTGCCCGCTCCCGGCGGCGAGGACGCCGAGTTCTTCACCATCGGGGAGCGCTCCTTCCTGGCGGTTGCCAGCATCCGCACCGGAGCCGGACCCTACGACTTCCACGTGCCGTCCACCCTGTTCGAATGGGACGGCGCACGCTTCGCGCCGTTCCAGCTCCTCGACACCTTCGCCGCGAAACAGTGCCGGCACTTCCGTATCGCGGACCGGCACTTCCTCGCGGTGGCGCAGGGCCTGCCGGTACCGGGTGAGGAGGCACACCACCGCCCCTCGGCGATCTACGCCTGGGACGGCCGAACGTTCGTCCGCTTCCAGGACGTCCCCTCCCGGGCGGGATACAACTGGCACGCGTTCACCGTCGGCGGCACGGCGATGCTCGCCCACGCGGACCACCTGGCACCCAGCGTCCTCTACCGGTGGGACGGACGGCAGTTCACCGCCCACCAGGAACTCGCCGAGGCGGCCGGCCGGGCCTTCACCACCTTCGAGGACCCGCTCGGCGCCGACACCTACCTCGTGGTGGCCTGCATCCAGCACGCATCGCGCGTACTGCGCTGGGATGAGACAAGCGGGTACTTCGTCGAGCACCAGCGGCTGGCGGGGGCCGGGGCCCGTGAGCTCACCGTCATCGGGACCCCGCGCGGCCTCTACATGGTGCGGGTCAACTTCATCCACGGCACCCCCGCCGACCCGACCGCGGCACTGATGTCGCAGATCTACCAGTGGCGCCGCGGCCGGCTGGAGGTCGTGGACGAGTTCCCCACCAGTGGCGGCACCGACCTCACCGTTCTGGACAGTCCTGACGGACCGCTGCTCGTGCAGAGCAACGCGTTGGCGCCCGATCTGCGCTTCGCCACCCACAGCCACGTCTACCGCTTCCTGGGCTGACCCTCCCGTCCTGCGCCGGAGACCGGCAGCGCTCCCGCATTCCGTTCCCCTGAAAGGTGAACCCCTGATGCCTGCGCACGAAAGCCCCGAACTGGTCGGCCTGTTCACCGCCTATACGGCGGGCCCCGCTTCCATCGGCGCGCACCTGCGGGAAGGCGCCGCGCGAGCCCGCGCGAGCGATCCGCTGCTCGTCGTGACGGGTGCGGACATGGCCCTGTACCCGGGTGACGGCCGGTCCCCGACCGTGCTCGGCTTCCGCCTGTCCACCCGCGGCTTCAAGGAACTCGCCGCGATCTCCCACCTGGGACCGGCGCTCGCGTCCCTGGCCGAACTGCGCCGACAGGAGCCCGACGGCATCTGGCGCGACGATGCCGAGCGTCTCCTTGAACACGTCCGCCGTTCCCGCGGCGCCAACAGCACCGCACTGTGGCGCGAGCAGATAGCCGCTCCCGCCTATCGCGGCCGCGAAGAGGCGATCGCCACGATGGTCGACTACGCCTGCGACCTCACGGCACGCTTCCTGCTGCGCGCACTCGCGGAACCGACCCACCTCACGCATCAGTCGCTGCGCGAGAACTACCTCGAGGACGGTGACAGCCCCGACCTGCCGGTGTCCTTCAACCGGATCATGGTCGCCACGTTCTTCCTCGTCGGGATGGACAACTCCCACCGCCTGATCGCCTGGTGCGACGGGCAGGGCATCGACTGGGCACGCGCCATGGTGATCATCGCCGGGCAGCAGGGACGGCCCACGGCAGGGGTGACCTGGCGTACGAGCAGTGTCGCGAGCGGTGTCCTCGCCGCCTCCCGCCACAAACTGCCGCTCAGCCGCCTCTACATGGCACCTCACGCTCCCGTCTTCGCCACCCCCGTCGACGGCGACCTCAGTGAAGTCGTCGCGCTGGAACCGGTCATGCGTCAGCTGTGGGCAGGCACCCGGGCAACCGTGGAGCTGGGCGCTTCCATGTTCGCCGGCTATCCGGCGTTCTCACCGGGCGACGAGCACCCCGACCAGCACGCCGAAGAGACCATCGACCCCACGAACGCATCCGACACCGTCATCACCGAACGGCCCTGGATCAGCTCCCCACAGGACTGGTTCGCACTGGTCACCCGGCTGCGTCTGGTCATGGAGGATCCCCGCCAGCTCCTCTCCGGGGCCGTGACCGACTACGCCGCCCAGCAACTCGTCGCCCACGACAACGACCCGCTGGCGATCACGGTGCCGGGTCTCGACGACGAGCCGTATCCCCCCTTGCCGACCCTGACGTGACCCGGAGGATTCGCGGATGAACCGCACGCCACCCAGCAGCGGATTCCTGCGCCGCCTGCATGCCGGCGAACCCACCCTGATGCTCTCCATCCGTGGCAGCCGCACCGTCGACATCATCCACATCGCCCGCTCGACCGGACATCACAGCGTCATGGTCGACCTGGAGCACTCCAGCATGTCGACCGATGTCGCAGCCGCCCTGTGCACCGCGGCCGACGCACTCGGTCTCACCGCTCTGGTACGGATTCCCGAGCGCGAGTACGGAATGATCGGGCGCCTTCTCGACAGCGGCGCACACGGCGTCATCGCGCCACGGGTCGAAACGGTCGATCAGGCGCAAGACGTCGCCCGAGCGTGCCGCTTCGCGCCACGAGGCCGACGCTCGCAGACCAATATGGTGCCCCAGCTGGGTCTACGGCCCACTCCCGCACGGGAGTTGAATCCGGTTCTTGACGACTCAGCCCTCGTACAGATCCTGCTGGAGACCCCCGCCGGTCTGGCCAACGCCGACGCCATCGCGCAGCTGGACGGAGTCGACATGCTCGCGCTGGGCACGAACGACTTCACCGCCGAGCTGGGCGTGCCCGGGCAGTACGGCGATCCCCGCGTGCGGGACGCCGTCGCCACCATCGCCGGTGCCTGCAAGCGCCACGGAAAGCTGATGGTGCTCGGCGGCGTCAACGACCCGTCACTGCTGGACACCCTCGTGCCGCTCGGCGTCAGTTCACTGCGCATCACGGGAACCGACACCGCTCTGCTCTACGAAGCAGCGTCCGCCCGCGCCCAGCAGTGCCTGGCTCAACTCCGGGGCGCCCAGGCCTGATTGGCCTCCGCCACCCTCCCCTCCGTCGAAGGACTGCCGCCATGCCCCCAGCCCTGCCCGCGCCGCTGCCCATGCGTCCCGCCGACAGCAACACCCGACCCACCTTCCGTGTCCCGCCGAACAGCTGCGACACCCACTTCCACGTGTTCGAACCCGGCTACGCACCCGTGGCCGACCCCTTGTACTCCTTCCCGGACGGGACCCTCGACCAGTACCTCCGCGTGACACGGCACCTCGGCATCGACCGCATCGTGCTGGTCCAGCCCACGTACTACGGCACGGACAACAGCCTGCTGGTCGACGTGCTGCGTAAGGCCGGTCCGCAGTGCCGCGGTGTGGTCCGCATCGAGGAGGACGCCAGCGACCAGGAGCTGGACCGCTTCGATGTCCTCGGAGTCCGCGCGATCCGCCTCGATCTCTTCGCCCGCGCCTCCTGGAGCACCCCGGACCTCATCGCGTACATCCGCAGGATGGCCGACCGCGCCCGGCCCCGAGGCTGGCATCTGCAGTTCTACACACCCGGCACGGTCGTGCGGGATCTGCTGCCGTTCTTCGCCGACCTCGAAGACACCTTCGTCATCGACCACATGGGATACATGAAGGAGTCGGACGGCCTGACCTCAACGGATTTCGAGCGCCTGGTGCGGATCCTGGGCCACGGCAGTTGCCACATCAAACTGTCGGGCCCCTACCGCATCGCGCAGGACAAGCCCCTGTCCTCCGTCAGCGCGCTCGGCCGCGCCCTGGTGTCGGCCCGGCCGGACCGCCTGGTGTGGGGCTCGGACTGGCCCCACCTCATCAACGGGCAACGCGACACCGGTGAACTCCTGAACCTCCTCGCCGACTGGGCTCCCACCGAGCGCGACCGGCAGCAGATCCTCGTCGACTCACCCCAGCGCCTCTTCTACGCACACTGACCGTTTCTACGCACACTGACCGTCCAGCAGCGGTCTTACGGAAGGGGCCCCGGTCGTGCGGCCGGCTCAGGGGGCGTCGCCGCGGTTGCGCTGCCGCTCCAGGCTGAGCCTTAGGTGCTCGGCCATCGCCTCCGCCGCACGCTCGGGACTGCGGCGCAGCACCGCACGGACGATGCGCTCGTGCTCGGCGAGGGTCGGCTCGCCCGCCCCGGGGATGGAGCGGAGCCGGAAGATGTGCAGATGGGAGTGGAGGCGCTCGATGGCGTCCGCGAGGAGCAGGCGCCCGGCGCCTGCCGCAACGGCGTCGTGGAAGCGCTGGTCCAGCGCCACGAAATCGCGATAGGCGGCGTACCGGCCGTCCACCGCGGGGCGGGTCTGCATGTCCTCCAGGAGCTGTTCGAGGGTGTCCAGCTGTGCCTCGTCGGCGTACGTCGCTGCGAGAGCCGCGGCCCGCGGTTCCAGGAGCAGACGCATCTCGAAGAGCTGCTCCAGGCCTTCCGGCGTGAGCAGTTCGGTCGCGCGGTATCCCGCCAGCGACCGTTTGACCAGAAGCCCGTCGGACTCCAGGCGGGCCAGTGCCTCGCGCACCGGGGTGGGCGAGACCTGGAGGGACCGTGAGAGGGACTCGATGCCGACGCGGGCGCCGGGGACGATCTCGTGGTCCATCACCATGGCCTTGATGGCCTCGTACACGGTGTCCGTCAGGACCTGGCGCTGCGGCTTCGCGGCCGGGTCGTCCAGGGGGTCGGAGGCAGGGGGGTCGTGGGACGGCATCCGGCCTCCAGGTGCGCAGTGAAGGATCGATCGGTGGGGACGAGTCTATCGAGGCCGCTCCCTACTCCATGAGGAACACCTGCTCAAGGCCGGTCCACCACTCCCCCGGTGCCGCCTCCTCGACCGGTTCCTGGCACGGGTCGGTGAGCGCCCACCACGTCTGCGTCGCCTCGTCGTCCGCGATGGCCCGCAGGTCCGCTTCCAGGTCGTCGCCGTGGTACTCGAAGTAGCTGAACAGCCGGTCGCCCAGCAGGTGGATCGAGTAGTTGGCGATGTGGGAGCTGCGCAGCCGTTCGAGGACCGGCTGCGGGACGTCGCGGTGCAGCTCCCGGTACACGGCGAGCTTCTCGGGCCGCACCTTGATGACCTGGGCGATGCGCTTCACGCCGTGTTCCTCTCCTGCACGGCCGCCTCGGGCCGGCCGTGGATGAGACGGATGATCCGGCCGCTCATCTCCTCGTAGTCGTGGTCGTTGTGCACTTCGCCGCGCGTGCGGTAGCCACCCACGACGACGATGCGGTCCGCCAGGGTCACCATCTCGCCGAGGTCGCTGCTGATCAGCAGGATCGCGAGGCCTTTGCCCGCGAGCTCCCAGAGCAGTTCGTGAAAGGCCCTCTTCGTGCGGATGTCGACGCCTACGGTGGGCTCGTCGACGACCAGCAGACGGGTGTCGGCGGCGAGCCACTTCGCGAGGCTCACCTTCTGCTGATTGCCCCCGGAGAGTTCCCCGGCGGGCTGGTCGAGTCCCGAGATACGGATGCCGAGTTGCTCGACCAGCTCCGCCGCCGTGGCGCGTTCGCGGTCGGCCGGTACGTGGCCGAGGGCGCGGGCCAGCTTCCGCCAGACGGTGACGGTGATGTTCCGTACGATCGGCTGTTCCAGGAAAACGCCCTCCTCCTTGCGGTTCTCCGTCACGTAGCCGATGCCGTGCTCGTGCAGCGCCTGCCGGGGCGAGTTGATGCGCACCGGGGCACCGTGCACCCGGATCTCGCCGGACTCGATGCGGTCAAGTCCCAGGATCGCCTTGGCCAGTTCACTGCGGCCCGCGCCGACGAGTCCGTACAGGCCCACGATCTCGCCCACCCGGACGTCGAGTGTGATGTCCCGGTGCCCGGCGCCGGTGGAGATCCCTGACAGGGAGAGGGCGGGTGGTGAGGTGGTGTCGACGGTCCGTGGTGTGAAGCCGGTCGTCGTGTGGGCGCGGCCCACCATCAGGTTCACCACGTCGTCGTGGGTGTGGTCGGCGAGGGGTGCGGAGTCCAGTACGGACTGCCCGTCGCGCAGCACCGTGACCGTGTCGCACACCGCGAACACCTCCTCCAGCTTGTGGCTGACGAAGACGACGCAGGTGCCCCGGTCCGCGAGCCTGCGGATCACCCCGAAGAGCCGCTCGGTCTCCTGGGGCGAGAGAGAGGCGGTCGACTCGTCGAGCAACAGGACCCGGCTCTCGGTGAACAGCGCCTTCGCGATCTCCACCAACTGCTTCTGTGCTACGGAGAGTTGGGAGACAGGTGTCTGCGGGTCCAGCTCCACGCCGATCTCGGCCAGGCACCTCAGGGCGGGGGCGGACATCGCCTCGCGGTCGATCATCCCGCGTCGGGACGGCGGGGCCTGGAGGCAGATGTTCTCCGCGACGGAGAAGGCGGGCACGAGGTTCCGCTCCTGGTGCACGACCCCGATCCCGGCGTGTGCGGCCTCCAGCGGCGACCGGAACCGTACGCCCTCGCCGTGCAGCAGCAGTTGTCCGCCGTCGGGCGGGTGGACGCCGGTGAGGACCTTGATCAGGGTGGATTTCCCCGCGCCGTTCTCGCCGAGCAGGGCGTGTACGGTGCCGGCCTCCAGGCGCAGCCCCACGCCGTCCAGTGCACGGACGCCGGGGAAGACCTTGACGATGCCGCGGGCTTCGAGAAGTAACTCGCTCATGACGCAACTCCGTTGACAGGGAGTGGAGTTGTGGCCTTCGACTGACGGATGCGGCCGCCTACCACGGTGCCCAGGACGACGATGCCGATGAGGAAGTTCACCCAGCTCGGGTCGAGCGAGAACTGCGCCCGCGCGGTGTCGATGAGCCGCATGAGGAAGGCGGCGAGGACGGTGCCGAGTACGGCCACCGAGCCGCCGGTGAGCGCCACTCCCCCGATGATGGGGGCCGCGAAGCTGGGCAGCAGCCAGTCGCCGCCGACGCTGGCGTTGACTCCGGGAAGGGATGCGGTGGCGGTGACGGCGGCGACGCCGATCAGGAGTCCGGACAGGGTGTGGGCGAGGACGATCTGCCGGTCCGTGGAGATGCCGGACAGGCGTGCGGCGAGGGGATTGCCGCCCGCCGCGAGCAGCCGGCGCCCGGCGATACCGCGGTGCATGAACAGCGCGAGCAGCGCGGCCGTGGCGACAGCCGTGAGGAATACCAGGGGGATGTTCAGCGGTGCGGCCGACCCCAGGTCCTTGAGCAAGGAGGAGTAGCCGTCCACGGTCCGGGTGCCCACCACGCGGTACTGGGCGCCGAGCAGCATGGTCATGGTGGCCAGCGTGACGATGAAGCCGTTGATCCGGGTGGCCACGATGAACACGCCGGTCAGCAGCCCGATCAGGGTGGCGATCAGTACGCCGGCCACCACCACGACCGCCATCGGCCAGTGTGCGTCGGCCATCAGGACGGCCATCACGGCGGCGGTGAAGCCGCCCAGGGCGCCGACGGCCAGATTGAGCTGGCCCACGCACAGGGCCACCATCTGGGCCAGGCCGATGAGCACCGGAGTGGCGAGGTACTGCAGAAAGGTCCGGACGGAGTTCCCGCCGAGGAAGTCGCCCGAGGAGGCGATCGCGAGGCCGGCGCAGCCCACGACGACGACGGCCAGCAGGGTCGTCTCGGTGGAGCGTGAGTGCCGCCGGATCGCGGGGGTGAGTGTGGTCAGGACGTCACGGGTCAGGCTCATGTGGACCGCACCACCTTGCGGTAGGAGACGACGTTGCGGATCCGGTCGGCCGAGAGGGCCAGCAGCAGGACGCCGCCCAGATAGATGTTCAGGCTTTCGAGACCGACCCCGAGCAGATCGAGTCCCTTTCGGATCACGTCCACCAGCGAGGTGCCGAGCAGCGCGCCGAGTACGGAGACGACTCCGCCGGTCAGCAGCGTGCCGCCGAGCACCGCCCCGAGGAACGAGGGAAGCATGAACTCCCCGCCGATGGAGGCCCGGAACGACCCGGTGCTGACGGCCGCCATGAATCCGGCGAGGGAGGCGAGCAGCCCGGACAGGGCGTGGGCCGTGACGATGCGCCGGCGGGTCGGAATGCCGGAGAGTTCCGCGGCGGCGGGGTTCGCCCCGGTGAGGAGCAGTTCGCGACCGGTGCGGGTGTAGCGGTAGAGGAAGCCGAGGCCGATCAGGGCCAGGACCGCGAACTGGGCGAGCTGCGGGACTGCGTCGGAGCCGCAGACGGGGCCCGCGCAGATGTCGGCGAGCGAGTAGCTGCGCAGCTCCGCCATGCCCGCCGGGGTCGAGGTGAAGGCCGCGTTGTCGGTCAGCGCCCCGTACAGCAGCGATACGAGTCCCAGGAGCGCGAAGTCCATGGCCAGCGTGACGACGAAGGAGCTCACTCCGGTACGGGCGATCACCCATCCGGCGAGTGCACCGATCGCGGTGCCGGCGATCAGACAGAGCAACAGGCCCAGGACGAGCGGGAGATGGAGCCGGTCGTAGCCGAGTCCGGCGAACATGGCGCCGAAGGAGGCCATGCGTCCGACGGCGAGGTTCATGTGCCCGACCGACAGGACGACCATCTGCGCCAGTGCCACCACGGTCAGTGTGGAGATGTCGCTGAGCAGGGGGAAGAGGGAGAACTGAGCGTTGAAGAACGCGGGACGCAGCGCCCCGAACAGTGCGGCCAGCGCGACGACCAGGACGAGGAGACCGAGTTGCTGGTTGACCCAGAACGGCAGCCGGCCGGCGGACCGGGGCTTGTCGGTGGCGGGTTCCGCCGCGGGCGCGGGTGGTGCGGTCGTGGTGTTCATGCCACCGTCCGGTCGTCCAGGGCGTCCCGGTCCCAGTCGATGCCGATGCCCGGCACGTCCGGAGCGAGAGCGCGTCCACCGTCCACGGCGAGCTCCGAGCGGGTGACGGCCCTCAACTGCGGTATGTACTCGACGAACCGGCCGTTGGGCACGGCGGCGACGAGGCTGATGTGCAGTTCCATCAGGAAGTGCGGGCAGACCATGACGTTGAAGGTCTCGGCGAGATGGGCGACCTTCAGCCAGGGCGTGATGCCGCCGACGCGGGCTACGTCGACCTGGACGACGGAGGCGGCACCTGACTCCAGGTACTGCCTGAACTGCAGGGGCGAGTACAGGGATTCACCCACGGCCACCGGGATCGAGGTGGCCCGCGCCAGCCGCGCGTGGCCGCTCACGTCGTCGGCCGGCAGGGGCTCCTCCAGCCAGAACGGAGCGTAGGGCTCCAGTGCCGCGGCGAGCCGCAGCGCGGAGGACGCGGTCTGGGACTGGTTGGCGTCCGTCATGATGTGCAGGGCGGGCCCGACGGCCTCCCGTACGGCGCGTAGCCGCTCGACGTCCTCGGAGACGTGCTCCTTGCCGACCTTGATCTTTACGCCGGACCACCCCTTGTCCCTGGCGTCCAGGGCGCCCTTGACGAGGTCCTCGGTGCTGAGGTGCAGCCAGCCGCCCTCGGTGTCGTACAGCGGGACGTCCTGGCGGAACCCGCCGGCCAGCCGCCACAGCGGTTCGCCGGCCCGCTTGCACCGCAGGTCCCACAGGGCGGTGTCGACCGCGGCGAGGGCGAGCGAGGTGATCGCCCCGACGGCGGTGGCGCGCGTCAGGGAGAACAGCTCCTGCCACAGTCCTTCGACGCGGCGGGCGTCCTGCCCGATCAGCCGGGGCAGCAGGTGGTCGCGCAGCATGGCGAGGACGGACGAGCCGCCGGTGCCGATGGTGTACGCGTATCCGGTGCCGGTGAGGCCTTCGGAGGTGGTGAGGTCGACGAAGATCGTCTCTTGCTTGACGAACGACTGGACGGCGTCGGTCCGTACCGTCTCGACCTCGATATCGGCGAGATGGGCCGTGGCGCCGGTGATGACGATGCTCATGGGACTCCGGTGTACGGGAGGTGCGGGGGTACGGGAGGTGGAGAGGGGTACGGGGCCGCCGGTCAGCGGCAGTTGAGCAGCTCGTCGGCGAACTTCTTCTTCAGCTCGGCGGTCTTGGCCTTGCGGGCGGTGTCGTAGTCGGCGACGTTCTTCCTGGTCACCACGAACGATCCCGAGTCGACCGTGACGCCGGGGGTCCGCATCGTGCACTGCTCGGTCTGCAGCAGGGCGAGCACCCAGGACCCGATGTCGGCCTGGCCGACCGGGTTCTGTACGACGGTCGCGCTCACGGAGCCGTTCCTGATCGAGCTGAGGATCTTGGCGTCGTCGTCGATCGCGATGACCTTGGCCTTCGACCCGGAACTGCGCACCGCGCCCGCGGCGGCGACCGCCGGGTTGTAGGCGGTGGCGACGATGCCCTGGATCGACTTGCCCTTGGCGGCCATCAGGTCGGAGACCGCCTTCTGCGCCGTCTGGAGGTCCTTGTCGATGTCGGTGACGGTCTGCAGCAGCTTCACCTTGCCGCCGCTCTCGCGGACTGCCTTCGCCACTCCCTTGATCCGCAACTGGGTGTTGGCGTCGACGTTGTTGCCCGTCAGATGGACCAGGGTGCCCTTGCCTCCCATCTGGTCGATGGCGGCCTCGGCGGCTTTGTACGCGGCGAGTTCGACGTCGGTCGACAGACAGAAGTCCGCCTTGTCGACGTTGCCCGCGGGACAGGAGCCGAGCGAGGCGACGGCGAGCCCCTGGGACTTGAGGCGGGCGAACGTGCTGTTGATGTCGGTCGGTGAGACACCGAAGACGCCGAAGGCGTTGTAGCCGCGGGCGGCGAGGGAGGACAGCAGGTCGTTCTGCTTCTGCTGGTCCCACTCGGCGGTCTCATCGAAGGTGACGCCTCCCAGCTTGTACGTGCTCCTGGCGGTCTGCCCGGCCTGCTTCCAGGGCTGGAAGTAGGGGTGCGCCCCGCCGGGGACCAGTGCGACCTTCACGCCCGAGCCGTTCGCCAGCTCGGCCGTTCCGTCACCCGTGCTCGCCGACGCTCCGGCGCCCGCGTTCACCGGATCCCCGGAGTTCTTGATGGTGCAGCCCACCGCACCGGCTGCCAGGAGCGTCCCGGCGACTGCGACCCGCGCCACGGTTCTCAGCAGGAGCTGGTTCTTCACGACCATCTACCCCAATCCAATAGGATCTTTGCAGGGTGATGGTGCGCCGACGATGCGGCCGCGTCAATACGTACGACGGGGCAGCGCGCGGAATTTACTGCCCAAACACGGTTCCAACAACGGCAATTGACCCGAAACCCGCAGGTGTCCGCGAGGGCTGCCACCCCTATTGACATCCCTCTTACGCGCCGAAATCGTATAGGAAAATTCTCCGACGAGGAGGTAGGCGTGAGACGCTCCGCGAGGACGTATCTCATCGGCGTACTGGCCGTACTGACCTTGCTGACAGCGGGAGTTCAGAGCGGTGCCGCCGCGACATCGAACGCGACGCCACCGGCCGGCAGCGAGCTGCGGGACCTGGCCATCGGCACCAGGGCGACACAGAGCAGCACCGCCTACGACGGCGCGGCAGCCCGCGCCGTCGACGGTGAGCACAACGGCAACTACTACGCCGATTCGGTCTCGCACACCGCGCTGGAGGCACAGCCGTGGTGGCAGACGGACCTCGGCCGCAGCCAGGACGTCACGAAGGTCGTCGTGTGGAACCGCACCGACTGCTGCACCGACCGGCTGTCGAACTTCTGGGTCCTGACCTCCGACAAGCCGTTCGGCTCGGCGAGCCTGGAAGAGGCGAAGGCGCAGAGCGGCGTGAGCGCCACCCGGTTCGGGACCCTCGACGGCGCTTCGGCCGAGGTCGCCCTGAAGCGCTCGGCCCGTTACGTACGCGTACAGCTCGAAGGGAGCGGCTACCTGGCCCTCGCGGAGGTCCAGATCTTCGGGACGTCCGTCCTCAAGCCCGGCCGGGACGCTCAGAAGTGGGTGGACAACAACCCGTTCGGCATGTTCATGCACTTCAACATGTCGACGTACCAGGACGAACAGTGGGCCGACCCCAACGGCAACCCCGCGGACTTCGATCCGACGAACCTCGACGCCGACCAGTGGGCGAAGTCCATGAAGGCGGCCGGGATGCAGTTCGGCGTGCTCACCGCCAAGCACCACGACGGCTTCGCCCTGTGGCCGACGAAGTACTCCGACTACTCCGTCGCCGCCAGCCCGTACAAGAACGGCAAGGGCGACATCGTCCGCGAGTACGTCGACGCCATGCACGCCAACGGCCTCAAGGTCGGTCTCTACTTCTCCATCTGGGACCGGCACAACGGCGACAGCACCGAACTCATCGAGAACCAGCTGCGTGAACTGCTCACCCAGTACGGGCAGATCGACTACCTCTGGTTCGACGGCTGGGGCTGGAACATCCCGTACTCCAAGATCCCCTACCAGCCGGTCCGCGACATGATCCGCAAGACCTCGCCGCACACGGTCGTCGCGAACAACGACCACGAAGGCTCGCTCCGCACCACCGACGTCATCGTGTACGAGGTCCCCGTCCAGGGCATGCCGCCGGCCTCCAACCCCCGCCCCACCGACGCCAGCGACACACTCGACACCAACCGCACCTGGTTCCACACCACCGGGACGGGCGCTCCACGACCGGCCGACGAGATCGTCACCAACCTCAAGAAGGCCAACGACGGCAACGCCCTGTTCCTGCTGAACGTCGCGCCTGACCTCAGCGGGCGCATCCCTGACGAGTACGTCGACCGCCTGAAGGAAATCGGCCGACTGCACTGACTCGCTGCGTAACGTGGTCATGGCCAGAACTGAGCCAGCGCGCACATGTTCAGTCGGCGAAGATAGTGGGGTTCCCACCCGTCCTCGCACGTGAGGAGCGTCCGCACGGATGCCCATGTCCGGATCCAGCTCAAGGCCACCGACGATCGCAGATGTCGCACGTGCCGCGGGGGTGTCGCGCACAACGGTCTCGCACGCTCTCAACGGGATCGGCAAGGTTGATCCTCGGACGCGCGAGCGCATCAAACGGACTGCCCTTGAGCTGGGTTACCGCCCCAATCTGCGGGCTCAACGGCTGAGGCGTGGGCAGGCCCGAGCCATCGCGCTGGCCTCTTCCATGCCGTTCGCAGTGGCTGGAGGGCCGTCGAGACTCGGTTTCTACATGGAAGTGGCCGCTGCCGCCGCCGAGAGTGCCCTTCTCCACGAGTACGCCCTCGTACTCGTTCCGCCCGTGCAGTCCGGTTCGGCGCTCTACTCCGTCGACATCGACGGGGCGATCGTCGTCGAGCCGGATGTGGACGACGCGGCGGTGGCTCAGCTGAAGGAACGCGGGTTGCCGTATGTGGCGCTCGGTCGCCCCATGCCGCCCGACGACAACGCGCCGTACGTGGACCTGCACGGCGGGCTCGTCGCCGACCTGCTGCTGGATCATCTTCACGAGCAGGGAGCCGAGCACCCGGCGTTGATCGTCGGCTCGGGCTCCCGTCACTCGTCGGTGGACGCGCTGTCGACGTACGAGCGCGTCGCCGCGTCACGCGGCTGGACCCCCATCGTGGCGACCGCGTCAGAGGCAGGAGGCGAACAAGCCGGCTACGAGTCCTGCGCCACCCTGCTCAGCGAGCACCCTGAGATCGACGCCGTGTGCGCATTGGTGGACGCGTTCGCGGTCGGCGCCGTCAAGGCGGTCGTCGACAGCGGACGCACCGTACCGGGCGACGTCATGGTCGTCACCCGGTACGACGGGCTGCGCGCCCGCACATGTGAACCACCGCTGACAGCCGTCGACCTGCATCTGGACCGTGCCGCATCCGACGCGGTGGAACTGCTGCTGGCACGGCTGCGCGGCGACGAGGCCGCCCCGGCGACGGCTTCGGCACCCGAGCCCGTCGTCATCGCACGTGCCTCGTCGCTGCGGCGCCCGGCGGGAGGCTGAGCCCTGCCCCACTCTGTGATCGGCCGGGGCTCAGCGGGCGGGGCAAGGTGGGGGCAGCCTGAGGGTCAGACCCCGAGCATGAGAACCAGCCCGGAGACCAGCGCGAAGACGAGCACGAACAACCGCATCCTGCGCGCGTCCAACCGGTGATGCACCAACCGGCTCAGCCACGCTCCGGCCGCTATCGCCGGCAGCAGCGCGGCTGCCCACTGGAGATCCTCCGGGTGCCCCTCACCCGTCGCGAACAGCAGGCCCAGCGAAGCTACTTCACCGATGAGGAAACAGGCGGCGACGGTGGAGCGCAACTCGGCCGGCGGCCGGTGCTGGTAGACCAGCGCGAGAGGCGGACCGCCGACGCCGGTGGCGGTCTCGGTCAGCCCTGTCACAGCCCCCGCGCCGACGTACGCGGCACGGCCGGGCGTGAAGGCGGGCGCGGCAAGGCTCACGACCGCCGCCAGGACGGTGGCGGCGCCGACGAACAGACCGAGACTGCGGTCCGGAATCAGCCAGAGCAGAGCCAGCCCGCCAGGGGTGGCCGCGAGCCGCGCGCCGGCGATCCAGCCCGCGCCGCGCAGATCGAGCGAGGCCCGTTCACGCCAGGCCACATACAGATTGAGTGGAATCATGGACGCGAGAACGAACACCGGGAGCAGGCGGGGATCGAGGATCCCGACCACGGGTGCGACGATCAGCGCGAAGCCGAGTCCGCTACTGCCTTGGACGAATGCGGCGACCGTCACCGCCACGGCGAGAAGCGCCAATGTCTCGATATTCACTGTCCGGTGCTCCGTTTCCGTGCCGCGACGGAGGTGGAGTGCACGCGGGTGATCGGAGCCGCGTCCACAGCCGCGCGAGCCAATTGCACCGCCTGTTCTACGAGCGCGGGACCGTCCCAGTCCGTGGGCCGGCCACGCCATAGGCGCATACGGCCCTCGACGAACACGGCGGTGATCTGATCGCGGTTGCCACGCCGTACCAGCTCCCAGGGCAGGTCCCAGGAGAGCGCGAGTTCGGGGTTGGTGACGTCGACGAGAAGGAAATCGGCTGCCATGCCCTCGGCCACGGTGCCGGTGCGGCCGCCGAGTCCGACCGCGTCGGCACCGCCGCCCGCGGCGTGCTCCAGCCAGGTCCAGCCGGCGCCGCAGGACGAGTCACCGGTCGCCAGCCCGTACACGAGCCGCTGCGCGGATTCGGCCGCATCCGCGAGCCGGAACCCGTCCCCGCGGGTGCCGTCGGTCCCGAGGCCGAAGCGTATGCCTCGCTCGGCCATGGCGGTGGCCGGGGCGACGGCGTTGCCTTTCCAGGCGCTGGCAACGGGGTTGTAGCTGACGGCGGTTCCGGTGTCGGCGAGCAGGGTCAGTTCGCGGGGGGTGAGCAACGTGGCGTGTGCGGCGAGCAGTTGAGGGCCGAGTGCTCCGACGCTGTTCAGGTACTCGAGCGGGCGCAGGCCGTGCCGGACCAGGGAGCGTTCGACGCTTGCCAGGTGCTCGTTGACATGGATCTGTACGACGGCCCTGGCCTCGGCTGCGAGCCCGGCGGTGCGTTCCAGGGTCGCGGCGGTAGCGGCCTCCGGGATGGAGATGGCGAGAGACGGATGGACAAGGTGGTCGCCTTCGTACCGGGCGAGGTGCTTCTCCGCGGTGTCGAGGACGGAAGCGCTCTTGTCGACGGCGTTGCTGCTGACGGCGTTGTAGGTGTCAGCACCGTAGGTGTCGGCGTCGTTGCAGACCAGCCCGAGCACACAGCGGATCCCGGCGTCACGGGTGGCACAGGCGACAACATCGACGTCCAGCTCGGCACGGGTGCCGGCGTCGGTGACCGTAGTGAAGCCGCCCCGCAAGGCTTCAAGTGCCGCCAACTTGGCTGCCACGTAAGCCGATTCCTCGTCGAGCGCCCTCTCCAGCGGCACCCAGACGCGTCGGAAGATCTCCGACGGTTCGCCGAACGCGAGCGCGGATCCGAAGCTCTGCGTGAGGTGGTGATGAGCGTCGACGAAGCCTGGCATCAGCAGACATCCGGGCAGAGGTACGGCGTCGAGGTGCGGGTGCGTGCGCTTGACCTCCTCCACCTGCCCCACGGCGCGGAAGCAGCCGTCGGCCACGACGACCGCGAAGCCGTGCATGGGCCCTTCGGGCAGCAGTACGACGTCCGGAACGAGTAGGAAAGGGCCCTGACCGTCGAGGAGTTCTGGGGTGAGCTGATTCATCAGTCGCTTTCCGTGCGGGAGGCGGTCAGACGTGTGGCAACGGCGGGCCTCACATGGTGGAAGAGGATGTTCAGAACTGCCGCGACGACAGCGCCGACGGCAACGCCGCTTTCGAGCAGGATGCGTATGTTCGGCGGGAAGCCCGCGTACACACCGGGTATGAGGATGGGCAGCAGACCGAGGGCGAGGGCCACCGCGCAGATGAACGTGCTGGTGTGCTTGTCGAGATCCGAGCGGCCGAGCATCTGCACCCCCAGCACCGTGATCACCGCGAAGACGACCATGGCGGTGCCTCCGACGACCGCCGACGGGACGACCGAGATGGCGCGAGTCACCGGTGCCAGGAATCCGATGACGATGAGGACGATTCCGGCCGCCGCGGTGACAAAGCGGCTGCGGACGCCGGTGACACGGACGATCCCGATGTTCTCGCCGCTCGTCACCATCAGCGGCAGGCCGAAGAACCCTCCGAAGAGGGAGGTGAGCGCGTCGCCGCGGATGGTCCTGGGGACAGCGGTGCGCGCGTCGATGTCCTTGCCGACCGCCTCGGCATTGATGACGGTCTGGCCGGTTGCCTCGGCCATGGAAGCGACGCTGTACAGCATCAAGGGCAGCGCGGCGAGGAGATTGAACTCGGGGGAACCCAGCGGCATCAGCTGCGGCACGTTGACCACGCTGTTTCCGGCGACATGGCCGAGGTCCATCGCGCCGACAGCCGCCGCGAGGACCGTACCCGCGAGCAGCCCGAGCATGACCGCGAGCTGTCTCAGGATGCCGCTGAAGAACAGATAGAAGACAACGGTGAACCCGATGGTCGCCATACCGAGTCCGAGGTTCGTGGTGTCGGCGAACCCCGGTTCGCCTGGCCGGCCGGTCACGAGTACGGCCCCGACCTTCACGAGATTGACGCCCACGATGACGATCATGGTGCCGATGACCAGGGGCGGGAAGAAGCGGAGGAGCCTGGAGAAGGCCGGCAGGACGACGAAGGTGAAGACCGCCGTCAGGATGACCGCCCCGCTGGCTGTCCGCAGGCCGTGCTGCTCGGCGATCGCGAGGAAGAGTACGAGCGGTGCGCCGCCCGGCAGCATCATGAACGGCAGCCGGGGACCGAACTTCCACGGTCCGAGCGACTGGATCAGGGACCCGACACCGGAGAGCACGAAGGCCGCGGAAAGCAGGTCGACGGTCAGCCGGTGATCGAGGCGGAGAGTGGCGCTCATCAGGAAGATCGCCGAGATCGGCGTGGCAGCCATGACGAGGACGTGCTGGATCCCGAAGAGGAATATGCGGCTCAGCGGCCGGCACTCGTCCACGGGGTGGGTGGCAGCTGGGCGCGTGGGCTCGCGCCCGGGGCGCTCCGTATCGGGAAGGGTACGGCGGGGACTGGACACGTTCGAGCTCCGTTCGACGTTCGGCATGCTCGGGGTTTCAGCCGTGATCGGGCCCTGGACGGAGAGCCAAATCGATTTGGCCAAATCGATTTGGCCGCCAGTATGTGGGGGCGTGGGACAAGCGTCAAGGCCCGCAACGGCAGGTCTGTTCATCCCTGCTGGTCGAGAGCCTCCCGCTCAGGACGGTCGCGGTGAGGCAGCCCAGGCGTGGCAGCACGACAGGTCATCCCGCCGTCCTGCCGCGTACGTCGGAGCTCTGGGGCGGAAGAGCTAGGGCAGAGCCTGTTCGGCCCAGATCACCTTGCCCTGAGGCGTGTACCGGGTGCCCCAGCGCTCGGCGACCTGCGACACCAGGAACAGACCGCGGCCGCCCTCGTCCATCGTCGCGGCGTACCGCAGGTGCGGGGAGGTGCTGCTGCCGTCGGCGACCTCGCAGATCAACGTACGGTCGTGGATCAGCCGTACATGGATCGGCTCGGAGCCGTAACGGATGGCGTTGGTGATCAGCTCGCTCAGGATCAGCTCCATGGTGAAGGCCAGCTCGGACAGGCCCCACTCGTCGAGCTTGAGGGCCACCGCGTCGCGCATCCCCGCGACGGCGGCCGGGTCGAGCGGCACGTCCCAGTCGGCGATCCTGTCGCGCGGCAGCCCCCGCGTACGGGCGATCAGCAGGGCGACGTCGTCCTTGGGACGCCCCGGCAGCAGCTCGTCGAGCACGGCCTGGCAGCTCTCCTCGGGCGACCTGCCGGGGTGGCCCGACAGCGCCTGGCGCAGCAGCTCCATGCCCACGTCCAGATCGCGTCTGCGGTCCTCGATGAGGCCATCGGTGTACAGGACGAGCTGGGCGCCGTCCGGAAGGTCCAGCTCGGCCGTCTGGAACGGCAGCCCGCCCAGACCGAGAGGCGGCCCGGTCGGCAGATCGAGGAAGGTGACGGTGCCGTCGGGGAGGACCAGCGCCGGCGCCAGGTGCCCGGCACGCGCCACGACACAGCGCCTCGTCACCGGATCGTAGATCGCATACAGGCAGGTGGCACCCACGATGTCCGTGGCGCTCACCGTGTCCGACTCGTCCTGGTCTATGCGGCCGACGAGGTCGTCCACGTGGCTGAGCAACTCGTCGGGCGGCAGATCGAGCGAGGAGAAGTTGTGCACCGCGGTCCGCAGCCGGCCCATGGTGGCGGCGGCGTGCAGCCCGTGGCCGACCACGTCGCCGACGGTCAGCGCGACCCGGCTGCCCGACAGTGGAATCACGTCGAACCAGTCGCCGCTCACGCCCGACTGGGCGGGGAGGTAGCGGAAACCGACCTCGAGGGCGCTCTGTTCGGGCAGGGCTCGCGGCAGCAGGCTGCGCTGGAGGGTCACCGCGAGGGCGTGCTCGCGGGTGTAGCGGCGGGCGTTGTCGATGCTGACCGCCGCTCGGGCCACCAGTTCCTCGGCGAGCGACAGATCCTCCTCGTCGAAGGGCCCGTGCTGCTGGGAGCGCCAGAAGTTGGCCATGCCCAGCACGACGCCGCGGGCCTTGATCGGGGCGGCGATGAGGGTGTGAATGCCGAATTCCATGATCCGCTTGGTGCGCTCCGGGTCCTGCGCGTGCCAGCCCGTGGCGGTCGACAGGTCGGGCACCAGCTCGGCGTGACCGCTCCCGTAGCCGCGGGCCTGGGGGGTGGACGGCAGGAAGTCGATCAGCCTGCCCGCCTCGTAGAGCGGGTGGTCGTCCCGGATGCCGTACACGGCCGTACGCCGCATGTCCGTCGCGGTGAGGGCCGGTTCCTCACCGTGCAGTACGGCGTCGGCCAGGTCCACGGTGACGAAGTCGGCGAAACGGGGGACGGCGACCTCCGCCAGCTCGTCGGCGGTGCGCAGGACGTCCAGGGTGGTGCCGATGCCCAGTCCGGCGTCGTACAGCAGCTTGAGCCGCTCCCTCGCGATCTCCGCCCTGCCGGTCACCGCCCGCAACTCGGTGGAGTCGCGCAGCGTCACCACCGTCCCCATGGGGCCGCCGTCGCTGTCCGTGTGCCGCTGGTTGACCGCCAGCAGCCGGTCTCCGGCGAAGTGCACCTCGTCGGTGACCTCGCGCCCTGAGGCGAGCAGCTCCGCCGTCTCGGGGTCGAGGCTCGACAGCTCCGACACGAGATGCCCCTCGACATCAGGGGGCAGCTCCAGCAGCCGTCTTGCCTCGTCGTTCGCCAGAACCAGCCGCCCGCCGCCATCGACTATCAGCACGCCTTCGCGCACGGAGTGCAGCACCGTGTCGTGGTGGTCGTACATGCGGGTCATCTCGTCCGGGGCCAGGCTGTGGGTCTGCCGTCGCAGCCGCCGGCCCACCAGTGCCGTGCCCGCGGTGGCCAGCACGAGCGCCCCGGCACCGGCGCCCAGGATGATCGGCAGTTGCCGGGCCACCTGACTGGCCACGTTCTTGACCTTCAGCCCTGCCGAGACGAGCCCCACGACCTTGCCGTCGGCGTTGTCGATGGGGACGGTGGCCTGGACCTCCCGGCCGAGTGGGCCCATCACACTCTCCGTGTACACCTTCCCCGCGAGCGACGGCTTGATGTTGCCCACGAACTGCTTTCCGATCAGGTTCGGCAGGGGGTGGGTGTAGCGGATGCCCTTGGTATCGAGGACCACGATGAAATCGACGCCCGCAGCCTTGCGCGCCGACTCCGTGAGCGGCTGGAGGATCTTGCTCGGGTCGGGGCTTTCCAGTGCGGCCACGACGCCGGGAGAGTGCGCGAACGTCTCCGCCACGGCGACGGAGCGGCGCTTGGCCTCGGCATTGGTGTCCCGGTCCGACTGGAGGACCAGGGCGAAGACGCCAGCGACCACGAGCAGCACGACCAGCGCCACCTGGAGTACGAACACCTGCCCGGCTACGCTTCGCGGGCTTCTGCTGACCAGGGACCTGAACAGGCTTCTCAAGTCGGCGAAACGATTCGCCATGTGACCTTTCTAGCACTGACGATCCGGAGCGGCCACAGGCCGCACCGCGCACCCCGTGTGGCACGAAAATACGATTCGGTGCTGTGAGCTGTGACGATGCCGTTCGGTCAGGCGGCGCGGTAATACCCGTTGCTCAATCCTCCGAAGGTGGATCGTCGTCGGATCCGGCGGACCTGCAGGCCGGCGACGGGGGCCGGGGCGCCCGGCTGCGTGGTGGTGGGCGCGCGAGACCGTGGAATCCACGCTCGACAACTACCAGGGCCAGGCCGATGGGAACGACGGGAATGACCTCCAAGCCGGCTCGATCGCCTCGGATCTGGCCTACCTGGTCTCGCGTCGCTCCTCCGGGGCCGGGACGCTCAGCCCCGTCCACGTCCGCAACGGCTACCGGTCGTGGGGGGGGCGACGCCCCCGCTCACGTCCGGAGCGCCGGGCGCTCACCACCGACCGCGCACCCGCCCCGCGTCAGCGGCACGACGCCTTGTGCCGGAGGTCTCCGCCCATCAGCTCTACGTGTTCCGTGGCTGTGGCACGACCGCGGACGACGGTGACGATGACCCGTCCGGCCGTCGGTTCCGAGAGGTCGAAGGCGTAGAGCGCACGCCGACCGTCCAGGACAGGTGGCAGTCGGCGGACCGCGAGAGGTCTGCCGTTGCACGTCACCGACCGGACGATCTCACGGTCCGCGCCGAACACATGGACCTCGGCGAACGTGTACGTACTGAGCAGGGGAACGAGCGCGGGACGGACGGAGAAGGGAATGTCGCCGCGGTCGGAGACGCACGACGTCGTGGTGAACCCGCCGGCCGAAGCGGCCGAACCCGAGCAGAAGCGCCCGTCGGCGGACTCCCAGACGAACGTGGCAGCGCTCCGGCCGACGGCGGCGGTGAACATCCCGTGCGGTCCTGGAAGGTCCTTGATGGGCAGTTGCGCCCTGAGGTTGGCTCTGGACGCGTCGACCACCTGGCCGGATGCGGCGGCCCGCGGCGACGCCGTACGCGTCGAGGAGGCCCCCGGTGACGGCTTCGCCCTGGACGGGCCACCCCCCGCGGTACAGGCCACCGCCGAGAGCAGCACCGCACCGGCCACAACACATGCGAGAAGCCTGTTCATGATTCCCCCGCCGGCCCATGTCAGTGCCGGGAGAGTAGCGCCCGGGGCCAGTGCCTGTCAGCGGTCCGCGGCCGCAAGGGCACGATGAGGCGGACGGAGGGGACTTCGGGGGGGGAGCCAGGACGGACGGGGCCATCCCCCACCAGCCACCTCACCGGACTCCACCTACGCGGCGCAGTGGTCTGGCTCCGCAGCCTCCGGCCCGTCAGATGATCCGAACCTGGAACAGCCCCCAGAGCGACGCGCCAGCCGGCTTCGGGAGCCGGTGGTGCGGTGACGCTCTCGGAGCGGGCGGGAGGCCAGTCCCGGTACTGCGCCTTCGGCGAAGACGCGGGCATCGTCGCGGCAGGCCGTGCCAGACGTAAGACACCGGGGCCCCGTCGCCGTCGTCGATCGACGTCCATGGACTTCAGGTTGCCGTCGAGCGAAGGCAGTGTGCTGCGGCATGACGGTGCCCTTCTACGCGCGGACGAGCGGGGCGCGCTCAACTGGTGCGACCTGACAGGCCTGTTGAGCCGGGCATCCCCCAAGAACACAACGCAACACAGCACAACCGCCACAACGGCGCCGCCGGTGTGTGGCTTCCTGTTTTGCTGCCGGGCCGCAGGGGTTGTCCGCGAACCTTCCCGGACTTGTCCGTGATCGGTAACGGACGCATCCGTGGGCCCGTGCCTCTCGTCCTGCCCAGTGATCGCAAGGCGATCGGGACCGGTGGGGCACTGCGTGAAGGGGACGGACATGGCGCGACGGGGCAACGGGCGAGGCTGGAACAGCAAAGTGGTGGGGGCCGCGCTCGGGGTGACGCTGCTCGCCACCAGTGCCTCGGTGTGGACCGCGCAGGCCGGTGCCGCGGACGGCTCGTCACCCGAGGCGGCAGCCCCGGCCAACCCGGGCAGTGACGTGAGACCGACCGCGGTGACCATCGCACACGCCTCGGACGCGGGGACCCGCGGCGTCAACATCACCATCGACGACGGTCCCGACCCCCGGTGGACCCCTCAAGTGCTCGACGTGCTGCGGGAGTACGAGGTGAAGGCCACGTTCTGCATGGTGGGCCCGCAGGCCCAGGCGCACCCGGACCTCGTGAAGAAGGTCGTCGCGGCCGGGCACCGGCTGTGCGACCACTCGATGTCGCACGACACCGCCATGGACAAGAAGTCCGAGGCCTACCAGGCGCAGCAGGTACTCGACACCGAACGCATGATCACCAAGGCGTCCGGGGGCGTACGGCCGATGTACTACCGGGCACCCGGTGGAGCCTTCACCCCCTACAGCCGCAAGCTCGCCGCTTCCCGGGGCATGCGCCCGCTGGGCTGGAACGTGGACAGCAAGGACTTCGAGCGCCCCGGTACGGACACCATCGTCGCCACCGTCGAGCGGGAGCTGCCCAACGGACCGACGATCCTCTTCCACGACGCGGGCGGCGACCGCGCCCAGACCGTCGAAGCCCTGCGCCGCATTCTCCCCCAACTCAAGGAACAGGGCTACTCCTTCGGCTTCCCGGTGCGCTGAGCCTCGCCCCTGGCTCGGCGCCTCGGGGCCGATACCTGTACGCGGCCGGCAGGGGCACCGTCCCCGCGGCCGGCGGATCGGCCCGCCGTGTTCCGGTGCGAGGAGGCGCGGCCGCGCCTCGCCGGAGCGATGGGCGCCGATCCGGGCCTGCGCTGCGCACCGTGCATCAGCAGGTGCCGCGTCAGAGCCCGGCGCGACTCCCTGAGGTGGCTCCGTCAGCAGGATCTGGCTCGTGGGAGGCCGGCTCGCCGGGCCTCCCACAGCGGCAGCGCGTCAGTCGCGGTCGACCTCCTCGTGGGTGATGGTGCCCTTCACCGCGTCGATCTCGAAGTCGGTCTTGTTCCAGTCCGCGGTGACGACGCCGACGGACCAGATGAGGGCGTTGTCGTCGTTGTCATCCAGGTTGACGGAGGTGACCGTGCCCTTCGTCTTGTCCGTGGCGACCTTGGCCGCCTGCTGCGGCGTCTGCGTGGCACGGGCGATCCGGTCGGCCATCTCACGCTTGTCGTCGGAGTCCTGGCCGCTCTGGGCGACCGACTGGATCACCTTGCCCGAGATGGCGTCGATGCGGACGGTGTGCGTGGTCCCGTCCTTCTCGACGACTTCAGCGACCCATTGCGGGGCGGCGGAGCTGCCGCTCGGGCTGGGGCTGAGGCTGGGGCTGGGGCTGGGGGTTCCGCTGGGACTGGGGCTTTCGCTCTCGTCGGAGTCGGTGTCGTGGTCTTCGTCGCCCGGGCTCTTCAGGTCGAGTTCGGCCAGCTTGCTGCCCGAGACCTCGCCCACTGCCGTGGCGGCCGCCTTGTCGAAGGTGACCTTGGTGACACCGAGCACGTTCTTGCGCGCTGTCTGGTCCTGAGTGAGCTGCGCGCTGCCGGAGGGGCTGTCCGACGGGGTGGCCGCCTGGCTCGGAATGACCTTCGCCGCTTCCGCCGTCGCTGCGTCTGTCGTCTTGCCACCGTTCGCTCCGCAGCCTGTCATCAGTGCCGCTGAGGCTACGGCGGCGCACACGGCGCCGACGACATGGAGGTGGCGGGCGCGCTGGATGCCGGTCTTCTTGCGTCGGGACTCAAATCTCATAACCCCATGCCTAGCCCTCACACCGATCGGCCATGTTGCCCGGCGGCCGGAGTCACCCGATCGACCATGCGGCGCCGCCGCCTCTTGGCCGTCGCCGGGATCAGCTCCGCCACGCTGAGCATCCGGGGCTCACGATCCGCCCGTGTTTTCGCGGGCGGATTTTCGCGGGCATAGGGACGATGCCTACCGAAGTTGGTCGCCCCGAGCCGAAAGCTGAGGGGTTCATCGGTCGCTGGGAGGAGGTCCTGCGCCTCAGGCGCGCTTCGCGCCCGCCTGGCTAGGGTCGGTCCTCATGGAGACCACAGGAATAGTTCGCCGCGAGACGGCGGAGCGTATGCGCGACACTCTGGAGCGGCTCGCTGCCGAGCGGGACATCTGGGTGTCGACGGCTCACCCTGATCACGGGCCGCACCAGGTGCCGCTGTGGTTCTCGTGGGATGGGCGAGCAGTGTGGATGTGCACCAGCGCCACTTCCGTGACTGCGCGCAACGTCCGCAAAGAGCCGCGCGTGCGCCTGGCACTGCCGAACACCTTCGACGTGGTGCTCCTCCAGGGTGAGGCGGAGTGTTTCCTGGACCAGGAGGTGCCCGGAGACGCAGCGGAGGCGTTCACCGACAAGTTCGGGTGGGATCCACGCGTGGAAGAGGGTTCCTTCCTGTATGTACGCGTAGTCCCGAGAACTGTGCGCGCTTGGCACGGCGAGCCGGAACTCCGCGGGAGAGTCATCATGCGCGACGGGATGTGGCTGGAATAGACGGGATGCGGCTGGGACAACGGCCGCCCCTCGCCGAGGCGCCTCTCTCGGATCACGATCTACAGCTCGGGTGACTGGCCGATCTCACGAGGAAGCCCCACCGGAGCTCACGCTCTCCGGTGGGGCTTCCTTGTCTCACCCGCGCTCCCAGCTCTCAGCTCTCAGCTCTCACGAATTACGGCGTGTAGACGGCGTCACTGCCGTACAGCTCCCTCGTGAACGCGGAGACATCGGCGCTGCGGTCGGCACCGTCGAGGTTGTACGTCAGATAGACGCCGTACCCCTCGCTGACGGTGCGGCGGGCGAGGTCGGCGGACGTGCTCTGCGAGGTCCCGCCGATCTCCACGGCCGCCGGCGACAGTTTCGACTTGGGCAGTGCGATGCCGGGGACCTGCCATGTGCCGTAGTACGGGTTCCAGGCGTAGTCGAACTTCGACGAGACGTCGACGCCGCCGTAGGAGAGGCGCGACGCGGCCGGGCCGATGTTGTAGAGACTGATGATCTTGTCCGGCATGTTCGTGCGCAGCGCCGTCACCAGGTGCACGAACGAGCTGTCGTTGGGCTGGCCGGTGCCGTTGTTGCCGTACTCGGCGTACTCGTCGTCGAAGTCGATCCCGTCCAGGCCGTACTTGGTCACGGTGTCCGACATCTGTTTCGCGAACGCCGAGGCCGCTTCCTGGGACGGGAAGTTCGCGAAGCCCGCGCCCTGGTGGTTGCCGAGCACCGAGAGGACGACCTTGATGCCCTTCTGCTGCAACGGCCTTATCTCCGTGGCGGCGTTGTCGAGGACTCGCTGCACGTTCTCGTTGAAGTGCAGATACGCCGACTTCGTACCCGTGTCGTAGTTGATGTTCGCCGCGAAGATCACGGCGACGTCGAAGACGTTGTCGCCACTGTTGGCGAGGGTGTACTTGCCGACGTTCAGCATGCTGTTGTTGTTCACCTCGACGTACGCCACCGAGGTCGGTCCCTGTTTCACGGGAGCCGGAGCGGGGGCCGCTGCCGCGCCGGTCGCAGCGGTCGTGCCGAAGGCGAGTGCCGCGACGGCCGACAGCGCGAGCGCGGCCGTCCGCACTCTGTTCCGCACCAGAGTGAACATCGTTGATCGGTCTCCCATCGCACGGTCGGCGCCCGACCTGTTCGGAAGCGCCGAGTGAGCGCTCCGAGTTTTCCGCTCCTGTGACCGAATCCCGGGAATCGTACGCGAACTCTTCACGACTCCCACGCACCTCGCGCCACAACTCGACGCCTGCGCAAGGGAGTTGGCTCCTCCCGCGGCCTTGACGTGAATGAGCCCCGGCCCGCGGGTGCGGGTGGGGCAGTTACCAGGTCACCTGGTGGCTCTGGCGGCCTCCTCGATCAGCCTTGCGGTGGTCTTCGGGTGACTGATCATCGCGACGTGGGACGAGGTCGGCACTTCGACGACCTTTCGGAATTTCGCACGGCTGTACATCCAGCGCTCGGCCGCGGGCGGGATCGCCTTGTCCCGGCCGGCGACCAGGCCCCACGACGGGATCGTCCGCCACGCGGCGGCCTTGGTCGGATAGGTGAAGGAGTCCGCGTCGAAGGGCCGCTGAGTGGCCTGCAGCAGCCGGAACGCAGCTGTGGACACGTCGGCGGCGAAGGCTGCCTGGCCGTCCTTGCTCAGGTACAGGTCGGTTCCCGTGGTGCCGTCGGGCTTCGTGTAAGGGACCGGCACGCTCACGGGCAGGACCTCGCTGCCCGGGAACTTGTCAATGAGCTCGCCCTGGGTCTCGCCCACATCGGGTGCGAACGCCGCGATGTAGACCAACGCCTTGACGTTGCTCTTCCCGGCAGCGGCATTCGTGATGACGGTTCCACCCATGGAATGTGCGACCAGGACGACCGGCCCGCTGATGGAGTCCAGCAGACTCCCGATGTACGGGGCATCGGTGGGAATGCCCCTCAGCGGGTTCGACCCTGCAATCGTGGTGTAACCCTTGCTCTGCAGCTCCGGGACGACTCCGTTCCAGCAAGACGAATCGGCGAAGCCGCCGTGGACCAGCACGATGGTCGGCTTGGCGCCCGGCGCGGGGCCGCTGCCGGTCGCGGCCGTGGCGCTGCTCGGGGTGAGGATCGCGGCCGATGCCGCGGCGGCTGCACCGGTGGCGATGACTCTGCGGCGGGTGAACGTGGGGCGGACGGTCATGCGGATACTCCAGGGGTGGTGGGTGGAGCGGGGCGGGCACGGGGCGTCTCGTCCGGGCCGAGGCGCCGCCCGGACGAGACGCGGGCGGGCGGCTGCTAGGAGCGGCTGCCCGGGCTTTCGGCGGCTTGCGCGATGACGGCGGCCACGACGGCCGGGCGGGAGACGTAGACGGCGTGGCTGCCGGGGGTCTCGCTCACGGTCGAACCGGCACGCTCGGACATGGCGCGCTGGGCCGCCGGAGGGATCATGCGGTCGTCGGTGGAGACCAGGTACCAGGACGGCTTCGTCTGCCAAGCCGGTTCGGACACGGCCCCTTCGAGGGCGTCGATGCCCCAGGGGACCTGGGAGTCGGCCATGAACGCGGCCTGCGCCTCGGGGACGTCGGCGGCGAAGGAGGCCGCGAACTTGTCCCGGTCCAGGAACAGGAACCCGTCCCTCGGCGGCAGGATCGGCGGGACCGGCGCGCCGGACGGCGGGTCGGCGATCAGGGAGCTGACCGACTCGCCTTTGTCCGGCGCGAACGCGGCGATGTAGGCGAGCGCGACGACGTTCGGGTGGTTTCCGGCTTCGGTGATGACGACGCCGCCGTAGGAGTGGCCGACGAGTACCGCCGGGCCGTCCAGGGTGTCGAGGATCTGGTGGGTGGCGGCGACGTCCCCGGCCAGTGACAGGGTCGGGTTCTGCACGACGGCCACGCGGTAACCGTCGGCGGTGAGGTGGTCGTAGACGCCCTGCCAGCCTGATCCGTCCACGAAGCCACCGTGGACGAGCACGATGTTCCTGATGGTTGCCATGGCCCATGTCCCCTCTGGACGGACAGGCCCGGTGCCTGTCCGAGGTACCCCATACAAGTCGCGCGCGGGAGGACTGAACACGCAGAGCAGCATGCAGAGTTACGGAACGCCTGCCTTCCGGGTGTCAGGCGCCGGCCGCGGCCAGGCTGCGGCAGCGGTCGTGGGCTTCGCCGTCGCCGGTCGACGCGTACACCTCGGCCGCCCGCGCGTAGGCGTGGCGGCTCTGGTCCGTGCGACCGTCCTGTGCGTGCAGGGCAGCCACCTCTTCCAGGGCCTGGGCCAGCCAGAAGTTCGAGATGCGGAGCCCGTCCAGGAGGCCGATCGCCTCGTTGAGGGCGGTGACGGCTTCGGTCCGGCGCCCGAGGACCGCCAGGCACTGGCCGATGCGGATACCCACCACCGGTCGGCTGAGGGCTGCGATGCGGGGTGTCATGCCGGACTTCTCGTCGTCTGCCAGGGCGCGGATCTCGAGGTACTGCCGCAGTGCTTCGGAGTGACGTCCTTGGTCGCGGAGGCAGTTGCCGACGCCGACGAGGCCCTGGGCGTGCGAGTCGATGTCGCCCAGCGCCTTGAATGTCTGTGCTGCCTGTGACGCTGCCGCGATGGCTTCGTCGTGCCGGCCGAGCTTGCTGAGTGCCGCGTTGCTGTACTGGTGTGACCAGGCGATCTGAGTCCTCGCACCGCCGCGTGTGGCCAGTTCCAGCGCCTGTGCCGTGTAGCTCAGGACCGTCTGCGGGTCGCTGGGCGGTACTGAGTGGACCCACGCCAGGTAGTTGAGCTGAGTCGCCTGCGCCGCGAGGTCGTCGAGAGCGGCGGCGGCTTGTGCTCCCAGGGTGAAGACCTCGCCCCAGTGCGGGCCGTGCAGCCAGCGGTCGGAGAACCAGTGCATCGACTCCGCGCAGTTCAGGACGAGTTCGTGCAGGCCTTGGCCGGCTGCGGCCCGCATCGCGGCCAGCCAGTTGTCCACATTGCCGCGCAGCCACTGTTCGGCCTCTTCTTCGGTGGCCAGGGAGGTGAGGTCGGGGTCGGGCCCGTCGGGACGGCCGTAGCCGGGTTCGAACCAGCGCCCTGCTGTTGTGGCCATCCGCAGCAGCCACGAGGTCACCGTGGCGGTGACGGCTTCCCGTCCGGGCGGGGCCTCTTCGTTCTGGAGGCGGTCGCGTGCGAACAGGCGGACCAGGTCGTGGAATCGAT
Organism: Streptomyces sp. NPDC090032; assembly: GCF_044748025.1. NCBI lineage: Bacteria > Bacillati > Actinomycetota > Actinomycetes > Kitasatosporales > Streptomycetaceae > Streptomyces > Streptomyces sp. NPDC090032. The sequence goes on from NZ_JBIVFF010000008.1 coordinate 67,953, forward strand.
AACGGCCCGCGGTGCCGTCCTGCAGCAGGCCGAGGTCGACGAGGTCGTCCAGCCCCTGCCAGGCGTCCTCGATCGGCATCCCTCCGGCCACGGCCGCCAGAGCGGCGTCGAAGTCCCGGCCCGGCACCGCGGCGAGGCGCCGGAACAGCCGCTTGGCACGTTCGGCGAGCTGCTCGTACGACATGCCGAAGGCGTTGGCAATCTTGAGGTCGCCGGCCGTGAACTGATGGAGTCGGCTCTCTTCGTCGGCGAGCCGGCCGGCGAGTTCCGCGGCGTCCCATGCGGGCCGGCTGACCAGCCGGTTTCCGATGATCCGCAGGGCCAGCGGCAGTCCCCCGCACAGTTCGGCGATCCTCGTCAGCGCTGTCTCGTCGTCGGATGCGGCACGCTCCCCCAGGATCCCGGTCAGCAGTTGCGTGGACTGAGGCACGGGCAGGGGGCCGAGGACGAGTCTGCGCACCCCCTCCAGACCCGCCAGCAACCGCCGGGTGGTGATCACCACCCGGCCGGCACCTCCGCCGGGCAGGAGCGGGCGGACCTGCTCCTCCGATGCGGCGTTGTCGAGGACGACCAGGACCCGTTTGTCGCGCAGCAGCGACCGGTACAGGGCGGCCCGTTCCTGCGTGTCGCCAGGGATGTGCTGGTCCGCGACGCCGAACGCGCGCAGCAGCGTCCGCAAGGTGTCGCCCGCACCTGCCGGACGCTGGGACATGCCGAACAGGTCGATGAAGAACACCCCGCCGGGGAAACTCGGCCGCACGGAGTGCGCGGCACGCACGGCGAAGGACGTCTTGCCCAGGCCCGCCGATCCGGTGACGAGTCCCACCACGCCGACGCCCGGTGAGCTCTCGGCGTAGAGCAGTTCGCTCATCCAGATCAGTTCCGCACCGCGGCCGGTGAAGTCGTCGATCGTCCCGGGCAGTTCACACAGACCACTCGGGCGACTCCAGTGATCGCGCAGCCGCCCGGCGCGTGCCAGCTCGATCAGCCGTTGCCGTGCGCCCGCTTCGAGTCCCAGGGCGTCTGCCACCGCGGTGACGGTCCTGTGCTGCGGCCCTCTGCTGCGTCCGCGCTCCATGTCGGACAGCGTGCGGGCACTGACCGACGAAGCCTCCGCCAACTGCTCCAACGTCAGACGTGCTTTACGCCGGTGCGCGCGCAACACGTCGCCGAACCCGTGGTGTTCAGTCACGGGGGCCCACCCCCCTCCCACCCCTCCTGCGTCACATCAGGTCAAGGGCGGACTCCAGACATCCCGACGATCGTATGTCCGGGACGTACTTCCAGGTCGGTCATCAGTCCATGAGGACCCGGCGGGCCGGAAGCGTGCGTCCCAGGCGTGCCAGCGGGGACAGCGCCATCACCGACGGGGACAGCAGCATCCCTGCCGCCGTCGCCGCGAGGCTGACGCGCAGGCCCCACTGGTCCGCGAGGAAACCGCCGAGCAGCGAGCCGAGCGGGGTCAGCCCCATGCCGGCGAACGTGATCGTCGCGGCCACGCGGCCCTGCATCCCGTACGGGGTGAGGGCCTGCCGTACACCCATCACCGTGACGTTCACCAGCTGCCCGAAGGTACCGAACACGAGACTGACCGCGACGAGGGCGAGAACCGTCGCCGCGGTGGAGCCGTGCAGCGCGGGCACGACCAGGAACGCGCCGTCGCCGAGTGCGGCGGCGGCGACGAGCACCACGCCGTGACCGAAGCGGCTCGGCAGGCGGGCGGCCAGCAGCGAGCCCAGGAGTGCGCCCGGTCCTGTGGCCGCGAGCGCGAGGCCGACCTCGGGGCCGGACAGGTGCAGTTCCCGCGGCAGGAAGAGCAGATAGACGGTCATCATGGCCGCCAGCGAGAACTGGAAAGCGGCCGAGGCCAGGCACACGGTCCGCAGGGCGCGGTCGGCGGCGACGAAGCGGAGGCCCGCAAGGATCCGCCGCCGGACCCGCGGGGGACGTGGCGAGAGCTTCGGGACCGGCTCGCGGCGGCGCATCCGCCGTATCGACAGGAACGACAGCGCGAAGGGCAGCGCGCAGGACGCGGCGGCGATCGGCGCCGTCAGGAGGGAGACCAGCACCCCGCCGAGTGCGGGGCCCGCGATCTGGGCGGCGGAGCGGCTGCCCTCCAGGGCGCTGTTGCCCCGCACCAGCTGGTCGCGTTCGACCAGCCGGACTAGAGACGCCTGGTAGGCCACGTCGAAGAACACGGAGAGGGCGCCGACGGCGAAGGCGGTCACGAGCAGCGCGGGCAGGCCGAGCGCGCCGAGGAGCCCCGCCGCGGCCGCGGCGCCCAGGGCCAGCGCCCGGCCCGTGTCGGCCCACACCATCACCGTGCGGGTCCGCCACCTGTCCACCCAGGCGCCGGCGAGGAGCGAGAGCAACAGGATCGGCGCCTGCCCCACCGCGCGCAGGACACCCAGTTCACCGGCGTCGGCGTCGAGTGTCAGGACGGCGTAGAGCGGCAGCACCACCAGAGTTGTGTGTTCGCCGAGTTGGGAGACCGTCTGGCCCACCCAGAGTCGGCGGAAGTCGCGGTCGCGCCACAGGCTTGGGGAAGCGGGTCGGGCGGAAGCGGATCCGGCGGAGGACCCGGAGGACTCGGAGGACTCGGAGGACTCAGAGGACTCGGAGGACTCAGAGGACTCGGAGGACTCAGAAGAAGCGGACGAAGCGGAGGGCACAGGGATCCCTTGCGGTGCTGACGACGAGGCCCGCCACCGGTCGGGCAGAAGGCGCACCGGCGGTTCAGGCAGGAGAGGGCTCGCTGTGCCACGCGACAAGGGCAGCACGCGATGACGGGCCGGTCACGGCCTACACGTCACAGCGCGCTCGTACGACCGGGCATCTCTCACTCCTCGCAGGTCACTCGACGCCCCGACCCTAGCCCGTACCGAAGGAGACCGACATGGGAAAAATCGTCATCAGCGAGAACGTCTCGCTCGACGGCGTCGTCCAGGACCCGACCGGGGAGGAGGGGTTCTCGCACGGCGGCTGGTTCGACCGGATGGCGGACAGGGACCGGCTGGAGTGGACCAAGGTCGAGTTCGACGAGGCGCTCGGCACTCAGGCGCTGCTGCTCGGCCGGCGGAGCTACGAGTGGTTCGCCGCCCGGTGGCCGTCCCGGAGCGGCGCGTGGGCGGAGCGGCTGAACACCCTGCCCAAGTACGTCGTGTCCTCGACCCTCGTCGACCCCGAGTGGAACAACTCGACGGTCCTCGACGGCGAGGTGGTCGCCGCGGTCTCGAAGCTGAAGCAGGAGCTGACCGGGGACATCGTCGTCTACGCGAGCCGCCGGCTGGTGCGCACGCTGCTCGCGCACGGCCTGGCCGACGAGCTGCGGCTGATCGTCCACCCGGTCGTGCTCGGGGCCGGCGAGCGTCTCTTCGGTGAGAGCGGCGACGAGCTGTCCCTGAACCTCCTGGACACCCGTACCGTCGGCGACGGTCTCGCGGCGCTCACCTACGGGATCGTCCGGGACGCCCAGGGATAGGGAAGGCGGTTCGGTCCCGGGCCGCGCCGCGGTGCGGCACGCCTCCTCCGCGATCACGATGAGGGAGGCGACACAAAGGGACACCCACCCCTTTGCATAATCATTCTCTAGGATGCATACTCTTCCCATGTCTAAGGTTCTTACCTCCCTGCCCGCCGGCGAGCGCGTCGGCATCGCCTTCTCGGGCGGCCTCGACACCTCCGTCGCGGTCGCGTGGATGCGCGACAAGGGTGCCGTCCCGTGCACCTACACCGCCGACATCGGCCAGTACGACGAGCCCGACATCGCGTCGGTGCCCGGCCGCGCCAAGGCCTACGGTGCCGAGATCGCGCGCCTGGTCGACTGCCGTGCGGCGCTGGTGGAGGAGGGCCTGGCCGCGCTCGCGTGCGGCGCGTTCCACATCCGCTCGGGCGGCCGTGCCTACTTCAACACGACGCCGCTGGGCCGTGCCGTCACCGGCACGCTGCTGGTCCGGGCGATGCTCGAGGACAACGTCCAGATCTGGGGCGACGGCTCGACGTTCAAGGGCAACGACATCGAGCGGTTCTACCGCTACGGCCTGCTGGCCAACCCGCACCTGCGCATCTACAAGCCGTGGCTCGACGCCGACTTCGTGACCGAGCTGGGCGGCCGCAAGGAGATGTCGGAGTGGCTGGTCGCCCACGACCTGCCGTACCGCGACAGCACCGAGAAGGCTTACTCGACCGACGCCAACATCTGGGGCGCCACGCACGAGGCCAAGACGCTGGAGCACCTCGACACCGGCGTGGAGACCGTTCAGCCGATCATGGGCGTGCGGTTCTGGGACCCGTCGGTGGAGATCGCCGCGGAGGACGTGACGATCGGCTTCGAGCAGGGCCGCCCGGTCACGATCAACGGCAAGCCCTTCGCCTCCCCGGTCGACCTGGTCATGGAGGCGAACGCGATCGGCGGCCGCCACGGCATGGGCATGTCGGACCAGATCGAGAACCGGATCATCGAGGCGAAGAGCCGCGGCATCTACGAGGCCCCGGGCATGGCGCTGCTGCACGCCGCGTACGAGCGTCTCGTGAACGCGATCCACAACGAGGACACCCTCGCGCAGTACCACAACGAGGGCCGGCGCCTCGGGCGGCTCATGTACGAGGGCCGCTGGCTGGACCCGCAGGCGCTGATGGTCCGCGAGTCGCTGCAGCGCTGGGTCGGCTCGGCGGTCACCGGCGAGGTGACGCTGCGGCTGCGGCGCGGTGAGGACTACTCGCTGCTCAACACCACGGGCCCGGCGTTCAGTTACCACCCGGACAAGCTGTCGATGGAGCGGACCGAGGACTCGGCGTTCGGCCCGGTGGACCGGATCGGCCAGCTCACCATGCGCAACCTCGACATCGCCGACTCGCGCGCCCGCCTCGAGCAGTACGCGGGCCTCGGCATCGTCGGCACGACGCACCCCGAGCTGATCGGCGCCGCGCAGGCGGCGGCGACGGGCCTGATCGGCGCGATGCCGGAGGGCGGCGCCGAGGTCATCGCCTCCCGTGGCGAGGTCTCCGAGGACGACGAGCTCCTGGACCGCGCCGCGATGGAGTCCGGCACCGACTAGCCCCGACGGGCAGGACGACGAAGAGGAGGAGGGGGTGGCCGCAGTGGCCACCCCCTCCTCCTCGTTCTTCCCTCGCGGCTACGCGGCTTCCACCACGTCCGTCGGGTCCGCGAACTGCGTCCGGTACAGCTCCGCGTACCGGCCCTCCTCGGCGAGGAGCGTCTCGTGGGTGCCGCGTTCCACGATGTGGCCGTCCTCGACCACCAGGATCTGGTCGGCGGACCTGATCGTGGACAGGCGGTGGGCGATCACGACGGCGGTACGGCCTTCGAGTGCCTCCGCGAGCGCTTCCTGCACGGCCGCCTCGGACGTGTTGTCCAGGTGGGCGGTCGCCTCGTCGAGGATGACGACACGCTGGCGGGCGAGGAGGAGGCGGGCGATCGTCATGCGCTGGCGTTCGCCGCCGGAGAGGCGGTAGCCGCGCTCGCCGACGACGGTGTCGAGGCCGTCGGGCAGGGAGTGGACCAGGGCTTCCAGGCGGGAGCGGCGCAGCACGTCCCACAGGTCCTCCTCGCTCGCTCCGGGCCTGGCCAGGAGGAGGTTGGCGCGGACGGTGTCGTGGAAGAGGTGGCCGTCCTGAGTGACCATGCCGAGGGTCGCGCGCAGGGATACGGCGGTCAGGTCGCGGACGTCGACCCCGCCGATGCGTACGGCACCCTCGTCGACGTCGTAGAGACGCGGCATCAGCTGGGCGACGGTCGACTTGCCCGCGCCGGAGGTACCGACGAGGGCGACGGTCTGGCCGGGCTCGGCGCGGAACGAGATGCCGTGCAGGACCTCGGCGCCCCCGCGGGTGTCGAGCGAGGCGACCTCTTCGAGGGAGGCGAGGGAGACCTTGTCGGCGGACGGGTAGCCGAAGCGGACGTCGTCGAACTCAACGGCGACCGGGCCCTCGGGCACCGCACGGGCGTCCGGCTTCTCGTCGATCAGCGGCTTCAGGTCGAGGACCTCGAAGACGCGCTCGAAGCTGACCAGCGCGCTCATGACCTCGACCCGCGCCCCGGCCAGGGAGGTCAGCGGCGCGTAGAGGCGGGTGAGGAGCAGGGCGAGGGTGACGACGGTGCCCGCTTCGAGGGTGCCCTCGATGGCGAAGTAGCCGCCCAGACCGTAGACGAGCGCGAGGGCGAGGGCCGAGACGAGGGTGAGGGCGGTGATGAACGCGGACTGCGCCATGGCCGTCCGTACGCCGATGTCCCGTACGCGGCGTGCGCGGGCGGCGAACTCGGCGGACTCGTCGCCGGGCCGGCCGAACAGCTTGATCAGCGTGGCGCCGGGCGCCGAGAAACGCTCGGTCATCCGGGTTCCCATGGCCGCGTTGTGGGCGGCCGCCTCCCGCTGGAGCCGGGCCATCCGCGTACCCATACGCCGCGCGGGCACCACGAACACCGGCAGGAGGACCAGGGCGAGGAGCGTGATCTGCCAGGAGAGCGTGAGCATGACGGCGAGGGTGAGGAGCAGGGTCACGACGTTGCCGACCACGCCGGAGAGCGTGTTGCTGAACGCTCTCTGCGCGCCGATCACGTCGTTGTTGAGGCGGCTGACCAGGGCGCCGGTGCGCGTCCGGGTGAAGAAGGCGACGGGCATGCGCTGCACATGGTCGAAGACGGCCGTGCGCAGGTCGAGGATCAGGCCCTCGCCGAGATTGGCCGAGAGCCAGCGGGCGACGAGGCCGAGGCCCGCCTCCGCGAGGGCGATCACGGCGATGAGGAGGGCGAGGCGGATGACGGTGCCCTCGTGCTTGCCGGCGACGATGGCGTCGACGACGTGCCCCGCGAGCAAGGGGGTCGCCACGGCGGTCAGTGCGGTGACCACGCTCAGGACGACGAACTGGGTGATCCGGCGCCGGTGCGGACGCGCGAAGGCGGCGATGCGGCTGAGGGTGGCGCGGGCGAAGGGTCGGGTGTCCTGCTGGGCGTTCATGACGCTGTGCAGCTGCGTCCACGCCGTGGTCTCCATGCTCATGGAGTAGACGGTAAGACCTCAAGCAAGCTTGAGGTCAACCCGGATGCTTGATTCACGGTGGAGGACCCCTGGGAGGGGCGCGGTCGACGTGCCACGCTGAACATCACCCAGCGATGATCACTCAGGAGGGTCCGGATGCCGGTCCGCGTCGAACGCCGAGGTCACGTCACCACGGTCGCACTGTCCCGCCCCGAGGTCCGCAACGCGGTCGACGGGCCCACGGCCGCCGAACTGGCCACTGCCTTCAAGGAGTTCGACGCCGACGAATCCGCTCGCGTCGCCGTGCTCTGGGGCGAGGGAGGCACGTTCTGCGCGGGCGCCGACCTCAAGGCCATCGGCACGGAGCGCGGGAACCGGGTCGCCGAGGAGGGTGACGGCCCGATGGGCCCGACCCGACTGCGGCTGTCCAAGCCGGTGATCGCCGCGGTGAGCGGGCACGCGGTGGCCGGCGGCCTCGAGTTGGCGCTCTGGTGCGATCTGCGGGTGGCCGAGGAGGACGCCGTCTTCGGGGTGTTCTGCCGGCGCTGGGGCGTGCCCCTCATCGACGGCGGCACGGTGCGGCTGCCGCGGCTCATCGGCGAGAGCCGCGCCATGGACCTGATCCTGACGGGCCGCCCGGTGCCCGCCCCGGAGGCGTACGCGATGGGGCTCGCCAACCGGGTCGTGCCGCCGGGCCGGGCGCGTGCCGAGGCGGAGGAGCTCGCGGCGCGGCTCGCGGGCTTCCCGCAGGCCTGCATGCGCGGCGACCGGGCCTCCGTGCTCGACCAGGCGGGGCAGGGCGAGGAGGCGGCCATGGCGACCGAACTGCGGTACGGGACAGCCGTGCTGGAGGAGAGCCTGAAGGGGGCCGCGCGGTTCGCGTCAGGGGCGGGGCGGCACGGGTCGTTCACCGACATGTGACCCGGCGCCGCGCCCGCCCCCGCGCGAAGGGTCAGGCCTGGGGTCTTTCGTTTGGATCAGGCCGGATCAGGGAGCGGGGCATGATCCAAACGAGAGGCCCTAGGTGTGCAGCGGGACCGTCAGCTGCTTCAGCCAGGTGCCGGTCGTGAAGTCACGTGCCTTGATGACGACCGAGCGGGGCCCCACCTCGACCTGGAGGCCCTGGTTGAAGGCACCGCCGAGCGAGACCTCGCCGCCCTTGCCGTCGTCCATCCAACCGACCTGCACGGCGGCGGTGTTGACGACGGTGAACCCTTCGAGGTTGCCGGTGCCGGGCACGACACGGCGCACCACCCAGTCGGACAGGTTGAGGTCCCAGTGCGTGTGCCCGGAGAACAGGAACACGTCCCTGTAGCGGCCCAGGACCGACAGGAGCCGGTCGGGCTGGAGGTAGTCGCTCATGTACAGCTTGTTGTGCGTACCCGACACGGTGTTGGGCAGCGGGTGGTGGGTCAGGACCATGACGGGACGGCGGCGGCGCGCCCAGTACGCGAGCCGGTCCTCGAGCCAGGCGAACTGCTCGTCACTGATCCACACCTCGTCCCACAGCTTCGCGTCGTGGTAGTGGGAGTAGCGCTCGGTACCGAGGCTGAGGACGGGCACGCCGCCGAACGAGGTCTCCGAGTAGACCTTGCCCCGCTCCGCGAAGTTGTAGAAGCTGCGGAAGAGGGAGTCCTCGGTCGTGCCGTTGGGCCAGGTGGCCTGGGCGAGGGTGTTGGGGTCGCTGTACTTCGGCACGTAGAACTCGTGGTTGCCGATCGCCCACGCCACGTTCTTGGGGTGCGGGTGCTTGTCCAGGGTCTGACGGACGGCCGCGTACTCGAAGTCGTAGCCGCGCGGGGTGATGTCGCCGGCGATGCCGAGGCCCGCGCTGTGGGGATTGACCGAGTGCAGGTCGTCGAGCGCCTTGCCGAAGTCGGTCAGGTCGCCCTGGATGTCGCTGATGATGTTGAACCGCACGGTCCCGCCGCCGTGGCCCTGTGCGGCGGGAGCGGCGGCGGGCGTCTCGGCGGCCGCGGGGGCGGAGACCAGGGAGCCGGTCGCGGCGAGCGCGCCGGTCGCGAGCGTCGCGCGCCCGGTCGTGGCCATGAACGATCTGCGATCCATCGGTGTTTCCTCCAAAGCGACTGCCCCCGTGTGCGGGTGGTTGGTCGACTTCGAGCCTTACGGATCGTGATGGCGTGACGACATACCGGAGATGACCGAGGCCTTAAGTATGGTCTAGCCCAGTTACTCTTTCGTGATAATCCCGCGGCCCGGCGTGCGGGTCCCTGCTCAGCCCAGTTCGAGTGTGGTGATGCCGAAGATCCTTTCCTGGGCGAACCGCCGGACGGACCCGGTGTACATGCGGGCCGTGGCGAACCCGGGGGTCAGTCCGTACTCCTCGGCGAGTGCCACGGCGGCCGGGTTCGACTCGGGGACGTCCACCGCGACCGCCGCCCGGCCGACCGCGGCGAGCAGGGCATCGAACAGCGCGCGGGCATCCTGCGGGGTGTCCGCGAACAGCGGGCCGACGCGGAACGCGTCCCGGGCCGGGCGGATGACGCCGTAGCCGGTGACGCGGCCGTCGACGACGCGGGCGAGCGCGCGATGCCCGTCACCGGCGAGCCAGGAGGCGAGGAAACGGGGCCGTTCCGCGGGGTAGCAGGCGCTGTCGTACAAAGCGATGGCCTTCAGGCCGCCCGCCTCGGCGACGGGGATGACGGCGCCGGGTGCGGGTTCGCCGGCGGCCGGGCGCGGGGACCGCGGGACTCCCGCGTAGCGGACGGTCGCGTGCTCCAGACCGAAGCCGGACTTGCGGTAGTTGTCCTGCTGGTCGGGGACGCCGTCGAGGCCGACGGTCCTGCCGTCCGCGTGCGCGAGGCCCGCCTTCCAGGTGGCGATGCCGTAGCCGCGGCCGCGCAGGTCGGGGCGTACGAGGTAGAAGCCGAGGAAGGCGTAGTCGTCACCGTAGTTGACCACGGAGATCGCGGAGACGGGCTCGCCGTCGACCCGGCCGATGAAGAAGCCGTCGGGGTCCTGGGCGAAGAAGCTGCGGCTGTCGGCGAGGCCGGGGTTCCAGCCCTCGTCCGCCGCCCAGCCCGTGACGACGTGCCAGTCGTCGAGCGTGGCCCGGGTGATGTCGAGCCGCTCGGGCGCCTCGGGGGTGCCGGCCGTCGGGTGGTTGCCGGAGGTGTGGGGGTCCGGTCGCGTCATCGTCGCCTCTTCCGTTCCTGTGCGACGCGCCGCCGGCCGCCGCCCTTGATCTGTGCCGGACCCATCCTTCCCGATCACCTCCCTCCGCCGCGACCACTGAGGCACGATGATCGGGCAGCTGACCGAACTGCTCTTTTCCGCAAGGGAGTTGCGCCATGGGGGAGAACACGCCGCCCGTCGACCGGATCGACACCAGCACCCCACATCCCGCACGGGTCCACGACTGGCTCCTGGGCGGCAAGGACAACTACCCGGTCGACGAGGAGCTCGGCCGGCAGATCGTGGCGCTCGAACCTCAGCCCAAGTACGTGGCCCAGCACAATCGCTGGTTCATGCAGCGCGCCACACGGCATCTCGCCGGGTCGGCCGGGGCGCGCCAGTTCCTGGACTTCGGCAGCGGCATCCCCACGGAGCCCAACCTCCACCGCATCGCCCAGTCCGCCGCGCCGGACGCCCGTGTCGTGTACGTGGACAACGACCCCATCGTGCTCGCCCACGCGGGGGGGGCTCCTGCGCGGCACTCCGCAGGGCGCACCGAGTACCTGTCGGCGGACGCGCGGGAGCCGTAGAAGATCCTTGAACTCGCTGCGGACAGCCTGGAGTTACCGCCCGGTGACACTGTCGCTCGTCGGCTGCTCCATTTCATCCCGGACACGGACGGCGTCTACGACCTCGTACGCACCCTCGTGGACGCGCTGCCGTCGGGGAGCCATCCGGTCCTGTCGCAGCTCGCCGGCGACTTCGATCCGCAGCGGACCCGGGAGGCCGTGGCGATGTACGCGGCAGGCGGGGTGACGCTCGTACCGCGCTCACGCGAGGAGATGGGCCGCTTCTTCGAGGGGCTCGACCTGCTTGCCCCCGGGATCGTGTGGCTGCCGGACTGGCACCCGGAGCTCGCCGTCGACGAGGCCAGGAGCGAATCGCCGGTACCGCCGTACGCGGGGGTGGCGCGCAAGCCGTAACCCTCGGACCCACCCCCGAAACCCCTCACCCGGGCTCCCGGAAACCCTCAGGCGGACTACCTGAATCTTTATGGTCACCTTGACTATATTCAAGGTGCGCCATATCGTCGCCATGACGAAAACACCTAGGGGGTTCCTGTCATGGCCGACATCAAGCGACGCTTCGGACTGCACCACCTGCGCTCCGCGCCCACCGCCCACATCCGCCACCACAAGCGCGGCGCGCTCGCCCACGACGGGACGGGCCTGAGCTTCTGGTTCCGGGCGCTGAGCGCGGCGCTGTCCGAAGTACCCGTGGACGACCGGGAGTTGGCGGTCACGTTCCACGCGCGGACCGCCGACTTCCAGGACGTCGCCGTGCAGGCCTCGGTGACGTACCGGATCAGCGACCCCGCGCTCGCCGCCGCCCGGCTCGACTTCTCGCTCGACCCGGACACCGGCGCGTGGCGCGGCGCACCCCTGGAGCAGCTGTCCGCGCTCCTCACGGAGACGGCGCAGCAGCACGCGCTGGACGTCCTGGCGCGCACCCCGCTCGCGGTCGCCCTCGCCGACGGTGTGACGGCGGTGCGCGAACGGATGGCGGCGGGTCTAGCCGCCGAGCCCCGGCTGCCCGCGACCGGCGTGGAGGTCGTCACCGTGCGCGTCGTGGCGCTGCGCCCCGAACCCGAGGTGGAGCGGGCGCTGCGCACCCCGGCCAGGGAGCGGATCCAGCAGGAGGCCGACCGGGCGACGTACGAGCGGCGCGCGGTGGCCGTCGAGCGGGAGCGCGCCATCGCCGAGAACGAACTCGGCAGCCGCATCGAACTGGCCCGGCAGGAAGAGCAGTTGGTGGAGCAACGGGGCACGAACGCACGCCGCGAGGCCGAGGAGAACGCGGCGGCCGACGCGGTGCGCGCCGGGGCGGAGGCCGCGCGGGCGGTGCGCCTGGCCGGCGGTGAGGCCGAGGCGGCGCGCGCGGTCGGCGAGGCGCGGGCGCACGCGCAGGAGGCATGGCTGCGGGTCCACTCCGAAGTGGACGCCGCGACCCTGCACGCCCTCGCCGCCACTCAACTGGCACAGAACGTCCCGCGGATCGAGAACCTGACCCTCTCCCCCGACGTGCTCACGGGTCTGCTCGCCCGGCTCGGAAACGACCGGGGTGAACGGCCGTGACGCTCGCCCCCCGCGCCGTACTCGTCCACCGGACCACGGAGTACCAGGAGTTGCTGGCCCGGCACGGCACGCACGGCCAGGCCGCCTTCTTCCTCTCCTCGCGCGGCCGCTCCGTCGAGGAGGTCGCCGAGCGCCATCACCGTACGACGCGCGCGCTCGCGGACGTCGCGGCGGCCGTGCCGCTCACGTGGCGCAGGACCCGTCTGGAACGAGCGGACCTGGACCGGTTCCTGTTCGGCCCGGAGGACGTGGTGGTCGTCGTCGGGCAGGACGGCCTGGTCGCGAACGCCGCCAAGTACCTGTCGGGCCAGCCGGTCGTCGGCATCGACGCGGATCCGGGGCGCAACCCTGGGGTCCTGGTGCGGCACCGCGCGGCCGACGCGGCGAAACTGCTTCCCGCGGCCGTCTCGGACCGGGCGCCCGCCGACGAACTCACCATGGTGGAGGCCGTCGCCGACGACGCGCAGCGGCTGCTCGCGCTCAACGAGATCTACCTCGGCCCGCCATCGCACCAGACGGCGCGCTACCGGATCGGCCCCGACGACGACACGCTCGCACCCGAGGCCCAGGCCTCCTCGGGCGTCCTGGTCGGTACCGGGACCGGCGCCACCGGGTGGCTGCGCTCGCTCTGGCAGCAGCACGCGAGCACACTCCCGCTGCCGGGCCCGGCGGACCCCCGACTGCTCTGGTTCGTCCGCGAGGCCTGGCCCTCCCCCGCCACGGGAACGTCCCGCGTGGAGGGCTCACTCGGCCCCACCGACCGGCTGCGCGTCACGGTCGAGTCCGACCGCCTGGTCGCCTTCGGCGACGGCGTGGAGAGCGACGCGCTGCAACTGACCTGGGGTCAGACGGTACGGGTGGGCCGGGCCCGGGAACGGCTGCGCCTGGTGGCCTGACCGAACAAGAGGCCTGATGCACAAGGGGCCTTGTGCACAAGGGTGGACCTGGCCCGACCGGCCGAGGCGGCACTCGCCGCGATGCCGGACGACGCACACGAAGAGACCCTCGCAATCATCGGCGACGTTGCCGCGGCCCGGTGAGCAGGTCCAGGTCCCGCAGCCGCCATCGACGCTGTTCTACGCCGCCGCGCCTGGATCGCCCACGTGGTGCTCCTGTGCGCCCGACACGCCTGGCCGTCCTTCACCGGCTCCGCCCCTGCCGATCTCGCGCGCCCCCAGTTCGCGGGCGGTCTCCAGGAACGCCCGTACCTGCGGTGCGGGGGCGGACTCGGGCAGGACGAGCGCCCATTCGGTGAGTGGCGCATCGTCGATCGGGACCAGCACCACTCCGGGATAGGCGTAATAGCGGGAAACATGGGCGTTGAACGGGCAGACCGCGCGCCCGGCGGCGACCAGGGCCAGGACCTCGTGGAAGGTCCTCGCCTGCGGGCCGCGGTGAACCAGGCGCCCGCCAGGCGTCCGATCCGGGCACATCTCCCGGAACCACTCCTCGGGAGTACGCGGGCCGGGGTCCGGAACTGTCCGGCCGGCCAGGTCCTCGAGCGACACGCGAGCCCGTGACGCCAGATCGGAGCCCGCGGCCACAGCCAGGACCCGGCCCTCCGTCAGCACGACAGGCCCGAGCCGGAGTCCGGGTTCCGGCACCGGGAGCCACATCAGCTGCACTGCTGCCTCGCCGGCCCGTATCCGGGCGAGCGGATCACTGAAGTGGTACTCCACGAACTCCACGCCGCACTGAGGGTGGCGGGCGCGGAACTCCTCGACCAGCCAGGCCACTTCGGAGGGGAGCACGCCCATCGTCCCCAGCCGCACGGTCCCGGAGCAACCGCGGGCCGTATCCACCGCATGCGTCAGAGCCCGGCGGATCGACTCGTAACCGGGGTGGAGATCATCGCGCAGTTGTCGGCCCAGAGGTGTCAGGGTCACGGTGCGAGTGCTGCGATCGAACAAGGCCCCGCCCAGGCGGCGTTCCTGCCGGCTGACGGACTGGCTGACGCGTGCTTGGGAGAGATGCAGCCGCTCCGCGGTCCGGCCGAAGTGCAGTTCCTCGGCCAGCGTCAGGAAGATCTCGATGTCCCGCAGTTCCACGGCTCCCCCATTGATCACTCCCGCTTATGGCTGCAATGCGGAAATCGGCGTTGTCCCGGCCGAACAGCCTAAGCGAGACTCGGCCCCGGCCCACCGGCCCACCGGCGCCCGGCGGGCACCGTAGTCAGCCGTGCCCACCCATCCCTTCTCCTCTCCGTGCCGTCCGCCGCAGCCACAGCCACAGCCACAGCCGCAGCCGCAGCCGCAGCCGCGGAGCGCACCACAAAGGATCCTCACCTTGGCACCTGATCCGACCACCATTCACCCGCTCCCCGCACACGACAGGGTGGTGTTCCTCAAACCTCTGGTCACCTCACCGAAGATCGTCGTTGGCGAGTACACCTACTACGACGACCCCGACGGCGCGACGGAGTTCGAGCACCGTAACGTGCTCTACGCCTACGGGCCCGAGCGCCTGATCATCGGCAGGTACGGCGCGATCGCCGGCGGAACCCGCTTCCTGATGGCCGGCGCGGAGCATCCGACGGTGGGTGTGTCCACCTTCCCGTTCACCATGTTCGGTGGCCGCTGGGCCGAAGAGACCCTGGACATCGTCACGGCCATGCCCAGCCGCGGGGACACGGTCATCGGCAATGACGTCTGGTTCGGTCACCGGACGACGGTCATGCCGGGTGTGCACATCGGCGACGGCGCCATCATCGCGGCCGGCGCCTTGGTCACCTCGGACATCCCTCCGTACACCATCGTCGGTGGTAACCCGGCCAGGCCGATCCGGCAGCGGTTCACCGACGACGACGTGTCGCGGCTGCTCCGCGCAGCGTGGTGGGACTGGCCTGCCGAGCTGGTCACCGAACACGCCCGCGTCATCATGGCCGGAACTCCCGCGGACATCGCACGCATCGCCGCCGAGCACGATCTGGAGAAAACGCCGTGACCCAGGTGTCCATCGACGAGCACGCTGTGACGGACAGCGAAGCCGGACCGTACGCCATCACCACCGGGCCGGACGGCGCGCTGTGGTTCACCCTGGTCCACAGCGGCCGGATCGGCCGACTGGTCCCGGGCGAAGAGGCGACGAGCCACCAGCTCGACGCCGCGTGCGGGCCGACCGTCATCGTCCATGGCCCCGACGACGCCCTGTGGTTCACCCAGTACAAGGCCCACCGGATCGGGCGGATCACCACCGGCGGCTTCATTGAGAACTTCCCGCTGCCCACCCCCGACTGCGGGCCCTTCGGTATCGCAGCGGGGCCGGACGGCGCCCTGTGGTTCACCGAGACCGCCGCCGATCGCATCGGTCGCATCACCCCCGACGGCCTGGTCACCGAATTCCCGCTCCCCGTCACGGGCGCGTTCCCTTCCGCGATCACCGCCGGTGACGACGGCGCGATGTGGTTCACGCTCAACCAGGCGAACGCTGTCGGGCGGATCGACATGGACGGCGCAGTGACCCTCCACCCACTGCCGACCGAGAACGCCGCGCCGGTGGGCATCACCGCGGGGCGCGACGGCGCTCTGTGGTTCGTCGAAATCGCCGCCGGTCAGATCGGACGGATCACCCCCGACGGGAAGATCACCGAATTCCCGCTCCCCGACCGCGCAGCCCGGCCCCACGCCATCACCGTCGCCGACGACGGCACCGCGTGGTTCACCGAGTGGGGCGGCAACCGCGTCGGCTCGATCACTGCCGACGGCACCGTCACCGTGCACGACCTGCCCACCCCCGGCTCCGAGCCGCACGGCATCACCGTCGGTGCCGACGGCGCCTTGTGGGCGGCTCTGGAGATCGGTGCGCTGGCCCGCATCACCTCGGTGGACAGCGCCACCTGACCGACGACTCCTTCGCACCCGCCAGACGTCAAGCCTCAACCGTCAAGCATCAACAACGGCCGCCCGCACGGCGGTCGGAGAGGAGCACCCGTGAAATACGCACTCGTCATCTTTGAGACCGATGAGTCACGCCGCCGGATCCAGGCCGACCGGGACACCTACCGCGCGGATTACCAGAACTGGATCGGCAAGCTCGCGGCGGCCGGAAAGCTGGTGGGCGGCGACGCCCTGGAAACCGAGAACAACAGCCCGGCGACCGTGCGCAAGACGTCCGACGGGACATCATCAGTGACCGACGGGCCCGCGCACACCGGCGAGGAGACCCTCGGCGGCTGGTTCGTAGTTGAGGTGGCCGACCTTGCGGAGGCCGTGGAACTGGCCGAGGCCCTGCCCACTCCGGAGACGATCGAGATCCGCCCGCTCCTCGAATCCGCCTGAGCCCCCTCACCGTCGTACTACTCCGGCGGCGTGGGCGTGTCGTGGCTGTGGTACATCGCCTGGATGTCGAGCTCCAGCTTCACCGTGGGGCCGACCACGGCGATGCCTCGGGCCAGCATGCTCCGCCAGTCCAACGTGTAGTCCTCGCGGTGGAGTTCGGCCGTGGCGAGGGCCGCGCAGCGCAGTTCCTCCGCGTAACCGCCGTTGACCATGCCGAGATAGCCGGTGTCCAGCTCCACCGTGCGGCTGACGCCGTGCATGGTGAGGGCGCCCTGGATCGTCCACTTGGAGCCGCCCCGATACAGG
Source organism: Streptomyces sp. NPDC090032 (assembly GCF_044748025.1). Lineage (NCBI taxonomy): Bacteria > Bacillati > Actinomycetota > Actinomycetes > Kitasatosporales > Streptomycetaceae > Streptomyces > Streptomyces sp. NPDC090032. Next base: position 84,804 of record NZ_JBIVFF010000008.1, read on the forward strand.
AAGCGGTCGGAGGAGAAGTGGATGTACGGGTAACGCTCGACGTCCAGGAAGTCGGCCGAACGCAGGTGGTTGTCCCGGGTCTTGTTGCCGGTCGTGATGCTCGCCGCGTCGATCTGTACTTCGACGCGCGAGTCCGCCATGTCGTCCGCGACGTGGATGCCGCCGTCGAAGCGGGTGAACCGGCCATGGACGTGGGCCATGCCGACGTGCTTGGCGATGAACCGGATCGCGGTGTGCGGCGGGTCGAAGAGCCAGGTGCCGGGCTGCGGCAGCTCCGGCGGGCGCCCCATGTTCAGCTGCACCGAGGTCAGCGGGAGCGTCTCGCCGGCGACGACGTCGACGGTCTGCTGGTGAGGCTGGAGGCCGTCGGTCGTGATCATGATGCCGTACCGGCCGGGCGGCAGCGTGACGAAGACGAGGCCGTACGGGTCGCTGGTCACCTTCGCCGCGACGCGGCCGCTGCCGACCTGGGTCACGGTGACCTCCGCTCCCGCCATCGGCTGCCCCATGGGGTCGGCCACCTCACAGTGGAAGGCACCGGCGCCCTGCGGCACGGGGTGCACCAGCCCCGCCCCGCGCGAGTCGCGTCCGGCCCGGCTCCTCCTGAACAGCGCGAGGGGCATGCAGATCACCTTTCGGGTTCGGCCGCAGAACCTCCGCAGCGGGCTCGCACATACGATCCCATGTCTGCGATCTCCGCTGATCAAGGCCGCTAAGGGTTACCGGCGGCAACTGCGTGGTAATTACACGGGAATCAGACATACCGCCGCTGGAGCGCTCCAGATTCCACAGTTTCTTCACTTTTCAGCCGCCGCTCGACCAGACCCGCACCCTCCCGTTCCATGCCGGACGGGTCACGGCGGACCAGGGCAGGCCAGGGGGCGAACCACTGGGACGCGGCACCGCTTCCGCGCCATATGTCTGCCGATTACGGGTCAACCGTTGACTCGCTCGATCGCGCTCTGACAGATTCTCGACGCCATGAATGCGACAGAGCCCGACCTCTCCGCCAGGTGGAAACGGTTCGCCGAAGCACACTGGGGCAGGGAGCCTGCCGCGGTTCCGTTCCCCCCGGGCCTCGCGCCGGAGCAGGTGTACGGGGTCGTCGCCGCCTCCTGCGCACCGCCCGCCGAGGACGCGGCCGGTGTCCGCTTCGCCACCGCGACGCGGGGCCGATTACGCGCCCCGGGCGCACTGCTGCCCGGCCACCACGACCCGGGCCCGGACGCGTACCGGGACCGGCTGAACCGTCAACTCACCGACTCCGGATGGTTGTTGAGCGTGCGGCAGCCGCTGTGGCGGGACTTCGGGGTCTGGGCGCGTGTGCGCGAACTCGTCTGCGGGCTGTGGCGGGCGGTGGGCTGGCCCGCCCTGCCGGTGACGGCCGAACTCGCCCTCGGAGAGCACTGCACCGGCCCCGACGCGCCCGCCCCGCGCCCCGGCTCGGTCACGCTCACATGGGTACTCTCCGGCGCGATGACGGTCAGGCTCTGGCCCGAGCACACCGGCACCGAGTATCAACTCGCCGCCGGTACAGGGGACTTGTTGTACTGGCCGGCCGGCTGCCGCCACCTCGATCACTACCTCGACTGCTGCACCACGTTACGGATCGTCGTCCCGGCGCGTCGCGCCGCCGTCCTCACTCACGTACGGGGACTCCTCGCGGACCGGATGCAGGAAGACCCCGCATACGCGGGCGCCCCCGGCGTCCTGCCCTTCCCTCCTCCCGCCGGCCCGGACGGCGAGATCGGCGCCGCGGAGCCCGTCGCCGGCGCCGCGCGGCTGTTCGCCGGGCTCGCCGCGTGCCCGCAAACGGCAAGGGAATTGCGCGTGGCCTGGGCAGCCCGCAGGTCGGCGGCCGGTCTCGAACCGGCTCCCCCGCCACGACCGGCCGTACCCCTGGACCCCGGCCTGCGCATACGGGCCTCGGCCCAGCTCTTCCGCATACCGGACGGGCCCGGACGCGCCGTGTGGGCCGCCAACGGGCACACCCTGGCGGTCGAGGGGGCCGCACCCGACCGGGTCAGGGACCGGCTGCGGCCCGGAAGTGCGCTGGGGATAAAGGAGTTGGGCCACAGCTCGCGCATGCCCGTGAAAACTCTGATCCCGCTCCTGTCCGACCTGCATCGCATCCGCGCCATCGAACTGACGAACGGAGACGGGGCGCCATGAGGGAGGATCCCCGCTCCTCCGAGCCCGCACGCCGCGCTGCCGCTCCCGCCACCCCGGTCGGGCAAGCGGGGCCGGCCCGGCTTGACCGTCTCGACCGGCTCGACCGTCTCGACTGGCAGGTCTTCGGCGAGCGGTACTGGGACCGGCGGCCCGTGCTGTTCAAGTCGGTCACGCCCGCCCCCTTCGAGGCGCACGAGGCCTTCGAGACCGCCGTCGCCGCGGCCCATCGCGGCGGGCCGTTCGGCGTGCCGCCCTACGCGGGATTCGCGGTCGGCGGTGAGCCCCAGACCGACCCCGGCGACTTCCTGCCGCAGCCGAGGGACGGCTCGTTCGCGGGCTACCACCAGCGGCTCGTCCGGCAGCTCTCCGGCGAGCCGTACTCCCTCTCGCTTCAGGCGTTCCACGCGTTCCACCATCCGCTGTGGGCGCGCGAGCGCGACTTCTTCGCCGGTCTGTGGGCGCGCGAGGGGCAGCCCGTGCAGAGCGCGTTCACCACACTGGTGCACGGGACGTACGAGGAGCCGCTCGCCGAGGCGCGTCCCGGGCAGCGCGTCGCGACGTTCCTGTTCGTGCTGGGCGGTCGGCAGCGGATGCGGTTCGGGTCGGCGGACCGGGGCGACTCCTTCACCGTCGAGGCGGATCCGGGTGACCTGTTGTACTGGCCGTCGCATCTCTCGCCCGTCGCCGAGCCCTACGCCGGGTGGGCGTCGACGGGCATGCGCGTCAGCGTCGTACGGGAAGGGCGGCAGGCGGCGTCCGAGCTGTACGGCCTGCTGCACGACGTGACGCCCGAGACGCTCCTCACCCCGGACCCGGATCCCACGGGCGCCGGTCCGTCCGGCCAGGAGGTGCTGCTCGTGCCCGACGCGGAGGCGGGGGCGGAGCTGCCCGCGCCTCTGGAGCGCGCGCTCGCGCACTTCCGTGCGGTGGGCGCGCGCGGGCCGCTGGAGGAACGCGTCGCCCGGCAGTCCCTGCGGCACTGGACGGCCGGAGGCTTCTGGCCCGTGCCGCCGCCGGCACCGCGCGGCAGGTTCGGTGACGACGACGTCGTGCGCGCCACGGAGCGCGTGCTGTGGAGCGAGGCCGCCGGGCGGCGTCTGTTCTCCGCGTGCGGCCAGGTGGCGCCCACGGAGCTGCCGGCCGACGACCTGGCCGCCGTACTGCGGGTCCTCAACTCCGGACGGGAGCTGGCGATCCGTGAACTCGCGCCCATAGCACGGGAATTGATGGCGGATCTGACGGCGTTCCGCGCGCTGGAGCGCCTCTGAGGACCCGCCGGTCCGTCACTGCCCCGGCGCCGGGATCGCCAGGTACTTGTACTCCAGGAACTCGTCGATGCCGACCCGGCCTCCTTCCCGGCCGATGCCGGACTGCTTGACGCCGCCGAAGGGTGCGGCCGGGTTGGAGACGAGGCCGGTGTTGAGTCCGACCATGCCCGTCTCCAGGCGTTCCCCGACGCGCAGCGCCCGGTCGAGGTCGCGGGTGAAGAGGTAGCTGACGAGGCCCCATTCGGTGTCGTTGGCGGCGCGCACCACCTCGTCCTCGTCGTCGAACGTGAAGAGGGCCGCGACGGGGCCGAAGATCTCGGTCCCGGTGAGACCGGCGTCGCGCGGCACCCTCACGAGTACGGTCGGCGGGTAGAAGTAGCCTTCTCCGTCCGGGAGTTCACCCCCGGTGAGGACCTTCGCGCCGCGGTCCACCGCGTCCCGGACGAGCCGGTCGACCTTGTCACGGCCCGCGGCGTCGATGAGCGGCCCGACGTTCGTGCCCGGCTGCGTGCCGGGGCCGACGGTGAGGGCGCTCATACGCGCGGCGAGCCGGGAGGCGAACTCGTCGGCGACAGAGCTGTGCACGAAGATGCGGTTCGCGGCCGTGCACGCCTCCCCCATGTTGCGCATCTTCGCCACCATGGCGCCCTCGACGGCCGTGTCGAGGTCCGCGTCGTCGAAGACGATGAGCGGCGCGTTCCCGCCGAGCTCCATCGAGGTGCGCACGACGGTGTCGGCGCACTGGGCCAGGAGGATCCGGCCGACCTGGGTGGACCCGGTGAAGGACAGCTTGCGGATGAGTCCGCCGCGCAGCATGGGTTCGACGAGGGCGCCCGCGTCCGTGGTGGTGACGACGTTCAGGACGCCGTCGGGCAGGCCCGCCTCGGTGAGGATCCCGGCCAGGGCCAAGGTGCACAGAGGTGTCTGCGGTGCGGGTTTGAGGACCATGGTGCAGCCCGCGGCGACGGCCGGGCCGATCTTGCGGGTGCCCATGGCGAGCGGGAAGTTCCACGGGGTGACGAGCAGGCAGGGGCCGACGGGCCTGCGCATGATCAGGTGGCGGCTGCGGCCGTCGGGCGAGGGCGCGAACCCGCCCTCGATGCGTACGGCCTCCTCGGAGAACCAGCGGAAGAATTCGGCGGCGTACCCGACCTCGCCGCGTGCCTCGGCGAGGGGTTTGCCCATCTCCAGGGTCATGAGGAGGGCGAGTTCGTCGGTGCGGGCGATGATGATCTCGTAGGCGCGGCGCAGGATCTCGCTCCGCGCACGGGGCGCGGTGGCGGCCCATGACTCCTGTGCGGCCGCGGCGGCCTCGGCGGCGCGGCGGCCGTCTTCGGGACCCGCGTCGGCGACCTCGCAGAGGCTCTGCCCGGTGGCCGGGTTGTCGACGGAGAAGGTGCGGCCCCCGGCCGCGTCCTGAAGGCGGCCGCCGATGAGGAGCTGCTTGGAGACGTCCTCGACGACTTGGGGCGTGGGGTGGTTCGTGGTCATGCCTGTTCCTCCGTCGCTGGTCAGCGGGTCACCGTCGCGGTCTCCACGGCCGCGGCCCAGGCCCGCAGGCCGTCGTCGATCTGTCCCTCGTCGACGATGAGCGCGGGGATCATCCGCACCACGTTGCCCCAGGGGCCGCAGAGCAGGAGCAGCAGACCTTCGTCGGCTGCGGCCTGCTGGGCGCGTACGGCGGTGGCCGCGTCGGGTTCCCCGTCGGGGGAGGTGAACTCGCTGGCGAGCATCAGGCCGAGGCCCCGTACGTCGCCGATGGCCTCGGTCTTCGCTGCGATGTCCTCGAGGCCGGAGCGCAGGCGGGCGCCCATGGCGGCCGCGTTGGCGACGAGGCCTTCCTCCTCGACGACCTCGAGGGTGGCGACCGCGGCGGCGCAGGCGACGGCGTTGCCGCCGTAGGTGCCGCCCTGGGATCCGGGCCGTGCCTTGTGCATCAGCGCCTCGGGGGCGGCGATCCCGGAGAGTGGGAAGCCGCTGGCGAGGCCTTTGGCGGTGATGAGGATGTCGGGGCGTACGCCGAAGTGGTCGTGGCCCCAGAAGCGTCCGGTGCGGCCGACGCCGGTCTGCACCTCGTCGAGGATGAGCAGGATGCCGTGGCGGTCGGCGCGCTCCCTGAGTCCTTGCAGGAAGGCGGAGTTGGCGGGGACGTAGCCGCCTTCGCCGAGGACGGGTTCGACGAGGATCGCGGCGGTGTCGTCCGGGTCGGAGACGGTCTGGAGGAGGTGGTCGAACTCGCGCAGCGCGAACCGCGTCGCGGTGTCCTCGTCCCAGCCGTAGTGGTAGGCGTTCGGGAAGGGCGTGATGGCGACGCCCGCCATCAGCGGTCCGAAGCCGGTACGGATCTTCGTGCCGGACGTGGTGAGGGAGGCGGCGGCGACGGTGCGGCCGTGGAAGCCGCCGTGCGCGACGACGATGTTGGGGCGGCCGGTGGCCTGCCGCGCGAGCCGCATGGCCGCCTCGACGGCCTCGCTGCCGGAGTTGGCGAAGAAGAGGCTGTCGAGTCCTTCGGGCAGTACGGATCCCAGCTTCTCGACGAGGCGCTGAAGGGGCCGGTGCAGGACGGTCGTGTACTGGCCGTGGATGAGGGTGGCCACCTGATCCTGGGCAGCGGCGACCACGCGCGGATGGCAGTGGCCGGTGCTGGTGACGCCGATCCCGGCGGTGAAGTCCAGATATCGGCGGCCGTCGGTGCCGTAGAGATGGACGCCCTCCCCGCGTTCGGCGACGACGGGGGTGGCCTGGCGCAGATGCTCGGACAGTCGCGTCATGCCTCCACCCTCAATGCTGAGTCGAAAGCGCGTCAATGGGCCATCTGTGGCGATCCGCTCCCCGGGGACCACGGGTCACCCGGGTGGCCGCAACGACTCTCGGCTCCGTCACCGGCCGCGGGTCCGCGCGGACAATTCGCAGGAGTTCTTCGTAACCGGCTCAACCGGCGGGGTTCCCAAGGGAGTCGGGTTATGCAACAGTCCTGCGCAACCCGATGCGAGGGGAGCGAGTCGGCATGGCTGGGGCGCGTGGGCATGATCTCGCGGCGTTGCGCGGGCTCAATACGGGTGTGGTCCTGCGGGCGTTGCGCAGGGAGAGCCCGCAGACCGTCAGCCAGCTGGCGCGGGCGACCGGGCTGTCGCGGCCCACGGTCGAGGCGCTGGTCGACGAACTCGTCTCGCAGGGCTGGATCGCCGAGACCGGCGCTTCGCCCGCCGGCACCCCTGGGCGCCCGGCGCGTCGGCTGCGCTTCCGGGCCGAGGCCGGGCACGTCGTCGGTGTCGACATCGGACTGCGCAAGATCGTGCTGGTGCTCGCCCGGCTGGACGGCGAGGTCGTCGCGCGTGAACGGGAGGACATCGCCGAGGAGTTGAGCGGCGCGGAGCGTATCGAGCTGCTCCGCGGGCGGCTGCGGCGCTTCCTCGTCGAGCGGAATCTGCGGGCCGAGGCCGTCTGGGCCATCGGCATCGGCGTGCCGGGCATGGTCGACGACACGGGCCGGATCCGCTCGGTGATCGTCCCCGAGTGGACCGACCTGGATCTCGCGCGCCGGCTCGCCGACGAGTTCCCGTGCCCGGTCCTCGTGGAGAACGACGTGAACCTCGCGGTGCTCGCCGAGCACTGGCAGGGCGCGGCGACGCTCGCGGACGACGTGGCGTGCGTCCTGGTCGGGCGGCGCATCTCCTGCGGGCTGATGATCAACGGCAAGCTGCACCGGGGCCGCCGCGGCGGCGCGGGCGAGCTGGGCATCCTCCCTCAACTCGGCCTGGACGCCGCCCAGATGTGGCTGGCGTGGGACGGCGAGCGGATCGCGGGCGAGTCCGAGACGGACGCCCTCGCGCGGGCCGTGCGGGCCGGGGACGCCGGGGCGCGGGCCGTGCTCGACGGCTATCTCGCCGGGGTCGCCCCGGGCATCGCCGCGCTGGTTCTCGCCCTGGACCCCGAGCTGCTGGTCCTCTCGGGCGCGCTCGCCCCGGTCGGCGAGGCGCTCGGGCCCCTGCTCACGGAGCATCTGCGGCCGCTGACGCTGCACGTGCCGCGTATCGCGGTCAGCGCGCTCGGCCGCGAGGGCGTGGCCCTCGGCGCGGTACGCCGCGCGCTGGACGCTCTCGATGCCCATCTCCCTTATGGGACCGGCCCGTTGCGCCCGTCCCCCGCACTCTGACCTCACACCGTCCCCCCTCACCCCTCCGGAGGCGCGTATGCGCAGGAGAACGCTTCTCGCCGGTGCGCTCGCGGCAACGCCCCTCGTGGCCGCGTGCGACAGCGGCGGCGGGGCTTCCGGCTCCACCTCGTCGGGCGGCGGCGGCCGCACCACCATCTCGTACGGCATCTGGGACCAGGCCCAGCTCGCGGGGATGCAGCAGATCGTGAAGGCGTTCGAGGCCAAGAACCCCGACATCTCCGTGGACGTCCAGCTCACGCCCTGGTCCTCGTACTGGACGACGCTCAGGACCTCGATGCGCGGCGGGACCGCCCCCGACGTGTTCTGGATGAACGCCGTGAACATCCAGCTGTACGCGGCCAACGGCGTCCTGGAGCCGCTCGACCGGTACGCGGCCCGCGACCGTACCCCGCTCGGCCGGCACCCTGAGGCGCTGGTCAAGCTGTACGCGTACGACGGGAAGCAGTACGGGGTCCCGAAGGACTTCGACACGGTCGGGCTCTGGTACAACAGGGCGCTGTTCGACAAGGCCGGAGTCGGCTACCCGGACGCCTCCTGGACCTGGGACGACGTACGGGACGCCGCGCGGGAGCTGACGGACCCGCACTCGCGCGTGTACGGGATCGCCGCCGAGATGGACCGGCAGAAGAACTTCTACCCGTCGATCTTCGGTGCCGGCGGCTACGTCCTGCGCGACGGCCGCTCCGGATTCGGCGACGAGCGCTCCGTCGAAGGGCTGCGCCTGTGGACCGATCTCGTCGACCGCGGCTGGTCGCCGCCGCAGAGTGCGATGGCGGACGTGAAGGGCCGCAATCTGTTCCTGTCCGAGCAGGTGGCCATGAACTACGACCTGTCGGCGATGGCGTCCTTCATGCACGCGACGCCCGCGATCAAGGACCACGGCGGTGTCGCCGTGCTTCCCAAGGGCCGCGAGCGCGCCACCGTCATCCACGGTCTCGCGAACGTGGTGAGCGCCAAGTCCCGTAAGAAGCAGGCTGCTTGGAAGTTCGTGGACTTCCTGGCGCGGCGTGAGGCGGCCGAGATCCAGTCGAGGGGCGGCGTCACCATCTCCTCGTACACGGGGACGCAGGACGCCTGGCTCACGTCGATGCCCGAGTTCGACCTCAAGGTCTTCATCGACATGCTCGACTACGCGGTCCCGTACCCGAGTTCCAGGAACACGGCCGTGTGGGAGGACCTCGAATATCTGCTGCTCGGGGCACCGTTCAGCGGCAAGGGCGGGATCGAGTCGGCCGCGAGGACGCTCGGCCGGCAGATGGACCGGGCGCTCGACGAGGAGGGCAAGTGATGGCCGTTTTCCCGTCGACCGCCGCCGCCGAGGCGGAGGGCAGGACCAGGAAGCCGCACACGAAGGCGGGCCGCGACGGCACCGCGCGCGGCCCCAACTCCCGTACGCAGAAGGCCGCGTACGTGTTCATCGCGCCGATCGCCGCCGGGTTCCTCGTCTTCTACATCTGGCCGATGATCCAGACGTTCGGTTACAGCTTCACGTCCTTCGGGCCCTTCGGCGGCAACTCGTGGACGGGCGGCGACAATTACGCCCGGGTCGTCCGTGACGTCACGGTGTGGCGCGCGCTCGGCAACACGCTCCTGTACGGGGCGATCGGCCTCGTCACCCTGCCGATCTCGATCACGGTGGCGGCCCTGCTCAACCGGCGCGGACTGCGCGGCGTCGGCGTCTACCGCGCCCTGTACTTCATCCCGTTCGTCACCCTGCCCGTGGCCGTCGGCCTGGTCTGGAACTGGCTGTACAACGGCAACTTCGGCCTCCTGAACGAGGTGCTGTCGTGGTTCGGGGTCTCCCGGCACTTCTGGGCGTCCGACCCGTCGTCCGCGCTGTGGGCGATCGGGCTCGTCCTGGTGTGGCAGAGCATCGGCTACTACTTGATCATCTTCATCGCGGGGATCAAGGCCATCCCGCAGGACTACTACGAGGCCGCTGAGCTGGACGGGGCGGGCCCGGTGCGCCGCTTCTTCCGGATCACCCTGCCGCTGCTGAGTCCCAGCATCTTCTTCGCCGCGGTCATCTGCGTGATCAACTCACTGCAGCTCTTCGACCTCATCTACGTGATGATGAGCCCCACCAATCCGGCCCTCGGCTCCACGCAGTCCGTGGTGAGCCTCTTCTACCAGTGGGCGTTCCAGCAGAACAACCAGGGCGCCGCGGCGGCCCTCGCGTTCGTCCTGATGCTGCTCACGGCGGCGCTGACCTACGTCCAGTTCCGGCTCCAGAAGAAGTGGGTGCACTATGCCTGAGCGCTCCCGGGTCCGCCCCGGTTCCGTCGCCACGCACACACTGCTGTCGCTCGGCGCCCTGGTGATGGTCTTCCCGTTCCTGTGGCAGCTCCTGACGGCACTCAAGACCCTGCCGGAGGCGGTGCACGTCCCGACGACCTTCTTCCCCGAGCACCTCAACCGGGCCGCCTTCAAAGAGGTCTTCACCGCCATGCCGTACGGCGAGATGCTCGGCAACAGCGTCGTCAACACCGTGGCCCGTACGGCGGGGCAGCTCGTCTTCTGCTCGCTCGCCGCGTACGCCTTCGCCCGTATGCGGTTCCGCGGCAAGAACGTCCTGTTCGCCCTGTTCCTGTCGGTGCTGCTCGTACCGCCGTCGCTGCTGATCCTGCCGCAGTACGACGTCATCCAGCGGCTCGGCCTGCTCAACACGACGCCGGCGCTCTTCCTGCCCGGCATGTTCAGCGCCTTCGGGACCTTCCTCCTGCGGCAGTTCTTCATGGCGCTGCCCCGGGAGCTGGAGGAGGCGGCCCGCATCGACGGCGCCGGGCCCTTCCGGGTCTTCTGGTCGATCATGCTGCCGCTGATCCGCCCGGCGCTCGCCGCGCTCGCGGTCATCACGGCGATGTGGTCGTGGAACGACCTCCTGTGGCCGCTCGTGGTCAACACCGACCCCGCGAAGATGCCGATCAGCGCGGGCCTGACGTCCCTGGAGGGCCAGTTCGAGACCAACTACCCCGTGATGATGGCGGGTTCGCTCATCGCGAGCCTGCCCATGATCGTCCTCTACCTCTTCCTCCAGCGGCACTTCGTGCAGGGCATCGCCCAGAGCGGCACGAAGGGCTGAAACCCGTCCTGCGGAAAGGAACGACATGACACGCCTCGATGTGGGGCTGATCGGCGCGGGCGGCATCGCCCGCGCCCATCTGCCCGCGTGGATCGCGCTGGGCGCGCGCGTCACCATCCTGTCCACGGACGGGAACGCGGAGAAACTCGCCGCGAAACACGCCACGTCCGGAGTGACGGCCACACACAGCCTGGCCGGGCTCCTGGACCGCTCCACCGTCGTCGACATCTGCACACCCACGTTCACGCACCGGGAGCTCGCCCTCGACGCGATCGCCGCCGGCAAGCACGTCATCTGCGAGAAGCCCCTCGCGCTCACCGCGTCCGAGGCCACCGAGATGGCGGACGCGGCCGAGGCGGCGGGCGTCCTGCTGTTCCCCGCGCACGTGGTCCGCTACTTCCCCGCGTACGCGGCGATGGCGCGGTCAGTCGCCGACGGCGGCATCGGGACCCCTGCCGTACTGCGCTTCACCCGCTCCGGCGCCTATCCGGTGTGGGCGCCCTGGTTCTGCGACCCGGCGCTGTCCGGCGGCATCCTGATGGACCAGATGATCCACGACCTCGACTTCGCGCGCCTGCTCGCGGGCGACGTCGTACGCGTCCACGCCCGGCTGCGCGGGCGCCAGGAGCCGGGCGCGAAGGCCGGTGACGTCGCGGTCGGCACGGCGGTGCTGACCCACGCGTCGGGCGCGATCAGCCACGTCCTCGGCGTGTGGGGCCTGCCCGACCTCCAGTTCCGTACGACGTTCCGCGTCGCGGGACCGGACGGGATCCTGGAGCACGACTCGACGGCCCTGCCCGGGTTCCGCGTCCTCGCCCAGGGCGCGCGGCCGAACGGCGAGGGCATTCCCGGCAGCCCGATGACGGAGAGCCCGTACCTCACCGAGCTGCGCGAGTTCGCCGGGGCGGTGGAAGGCGGGCCCGCTCCCCGCGTGACGGCCCGCGACGGCGTCGAGGCGGTACGGATCGCGGCGGCGGCCGCCGCCTCGGCCCGCACCGGCGAACCCGTCGAACTCAAGATCTCCGAGGAGGCGGCCCGATGAAGGTCGGAGTGCTGTCGTTCGCGCACGTCCACGCGGGCGGGTTCGCCCGCCTGCTCGCGGAGATGGAAGGCGTCGAGGTCCTCGCGGCCGACCCGGACACGGATCTGGCGGCTCCGGGCGAGGTCCGCGGCCGGGAGTTCGCCGACCGGCTCGGGGTGTCCTACGTGAACTCGTACGAGGAGCTGTTCGCCTGGGGCCCCGACAAGGTCGTCGTCTGCTCGGAGAACGTCCGTCACCGGCCCCTCGTGGAACTGGCGGCAGCGCACGGCGTGGACGTGCTGTGCGAGAAGCCCCTCGCGACGACGGAGGAGGACGGCGCGGCGATGGTCGAGGCGTGCCGCGCCGCTGGTGTGCGGCTCGCGGTGGCGCACCCTGTGCGCTTCAGCCCGGCCTACACGGCGGTCCGCGACGCCGTGCGATCGGGCACGACGGGCGGCGTTCTCGCGGTGTCCGGCGCCAACAACGGCTACCTCCCGGCCGAGCGACGCCGCTGGTTCGCGGACCCCCGACTCGCAGGCGGCGGAGCCCTGATGGACCACACCGTGCACATCGCGGACCTCCTGGACGACCTCTTCGAGGAGTCCCCCGCGACCACGGTGTACGCACAGGTCAACAACGTGCTCCACGAGGGGCGGGTGGACGCGGACACCGCGGGGCTCGTCACGGTCGAGTACGCCAACGGGGCGGTCGCGACGATCGACTGCAGCTGGAGCCAGCCCCAACACCACCCCGCCTGGGGCGGGTTGCAGATGCAGGTGATCGGCGAGCGGGCGACCCTGGAGATGGACGCCTTCGGCCAGAAGGTCCACGGCTTCAGCGAAGCGTCCCGCGCGCCCGTCGAACTGCCCTACGGCGTCAACCTGGACGCCCTGATGCTCCACTCGTTCCTGTACGGGAGCGACGGCGGGACGAGCGTGACGGACGGCGAATCAGGGCTGCGCTCCCTGCGGATCGTCACCGCGGCGTACCGGTCTGCGCGCGAGGGGAGGGCAGTGCCGGTGCTGTGACGTCCGGCCCCGTCTGCCATCGTGGCCGTATGAGCGAACTGGTGGACCGCGTGGACGAACAGGACCGCGTACTGGGCACGGTGGACCGGAGGGCGGCCGTCCACGAGGGATGGCTGCACCGGGTGGCGACGGTCGTGTGCCGCGACCCGGCGGGGCGGATCCTCGTGCATCGTCGGGCGCCGCACGTGTCGCGGTTCCCCGGGCGGTACAACTGGCTGATCGGCGGGGGTGTCGACGCGGGCGAGTCGTACGAGGCCGCGGCGGCCCGCGAGCTCGCGGAGGAGCTCGGGGTCACCGCCCCGGTCCGCTTCGTCTTCAAGTACCTGTGCCGCGGGGAGATCGGGCCGTACTGGCTCGGGGTGCACGAGGTCACCGTCGACGGGCCGGTCGCGCCGCTCCCCTCCGAGATCGTCTGGCACGACTGGCTCACCGAGACCGGCCTGACGAACGCGATGCGCCAGTACCCGTTCGTGTCGGACTCCCTGGAGGCGCACGCACGGTACGTCGCGCTCGGCGGCGACGGCGGGGCGGGGACGACGCGCTGACGGCTGGCGGCGCGCGGCCAAGGAGTTGGCCTCGGACGTGCATGTGCCCCGTTGACGCAGGTGAGCGCCATCCCCCACGCACGTGCGCCTCGACGCGTGCGGCAGGATGTCCCGGCGCGTCGGTGCAGGCGCGGCAGCACCACTTACGGACAAGCAGGTAGCAAGGTGACGACACATCACATACGGCCGCTCCCGGTGGCGTACGACGACCTCGGTCACGGCGCGGGAGGCCACCGATGAACCGCGCGATGACGCCCCACGATCTGATCGTGGCAGGGATCGCGATCGCCGCGGGGCTCGCGGCGGGGCTGCTCCTGCGCATGATGCTGCGCTGGCTGGGCGTGCGGGCCGACCGCACGCGCTGGGGCGGCGACGACGTCATCGTGGACGCGCTCCGCTCCCTCGTGCCGTGGGCCGCGGTCGCCGCAGGCATGGCCGTGGCCGCCTCGGCGCTGCCGCTCACCAGCCGCACCCGGCACAACGTCACCGTGACGCTGACGGCGCTGCTGATCCTCGTCGCCACGTTCACCGCGGGCCGGGTGATCTCCGGGCTCGTCCGGTCGGTGGCGCAGTCACGGTCCGCGGTCGCCGGGTCGGCCACCATCTTCGTGAACATCACGCGGGTCGTCGTGCTCGCCGTGGGCTTCCTCGTGGTCCTGCAGACCCTGGGCATCTCCATCGCCCCGCTCCTGACCGCCCTCGGCGTCGGCGGTCTCGCGGTGGCGCTCGCGCTCCAGGACACGCTCGCGAACCTCTTCGCGGGCGTGCACATCCTGGCCTCCAAGACCGTGCAGCCGGGCGACTACATCCGGCTGAGCAGCGGCGAGGAGGGCTACGTCGTCGACATCAACTGGCGCAACACCGTGGTGCGTCAGCTCTCCAACAACCTGGTCATCATCCCGAACGCCAAGCTCGCCTCGACCAACATGACCAACTACAGCCGTCCGGAACAGCAGATGACGCTGCTCGTCCAGGTCGGCGTCGGCTACGACAGCGACCTGGAGCACGTCGAGCGGGTCACGGCCGAGGTCGTCGAGAGCGTCATGGTCGACATCACCGGCGCCGTCCCCGACCACGAACCGGCCATCCGCTTCCACACGTTCGGCGATTCCAGGATCAGTTTCACGGTCATCCTGGGCGTCGGCGAGTTCAGCGACCAGTACCGGATCAAGCACGAGTTCATCAAGCGCCTGCACGCCCGCTACCGGGCCGAGGGCATCCGGATACCGGCGCCCACGCGGACGGTGGCGCTCCAGCAGGGGGCGGTGGCCATCCCGCACCAGCGCGAGGCCGCACCGCCGATTCAGTAAGGACGGCGCACGGTCAGAGGGAGTCGGTCCGTCCGGACAGCGGACCGGCTCCCCCACGCGTGCTCCCGACCCCGAGAGGTCAGTCCCGCGCCGGCGTCCCCGTGACCTTCAGGTTCCGGATCCGGCCGTTGTTGTCGAACGAGCCGAATCCCACGCGGCCCGAGGAGAACACCGGGTCCGTGCCCGTGATCAGCGGAGTGCGGCTGCCGTCCATGTAGACGGCCGTCTCGCCGGTGTCCGCGCAGTGCGTGAGGCGGACCTTGTGCCAGGCGGCGTCCTTGATGGCCGGGGGCGCGCCGTAGGAGCCGTTCCACTGGTCGTCGATGCGCAGCCGGTCCGCGTTGTCGACCGTGAACAGGCCGTTGTGCGGGTAGATGCTGTTGTCGCTGGACAGGTGCGCGTACTGGAACTGGGTGTCGGAGTTGTAGTCCCAGACGACGATGACGTCCCGGTTCGTGATGTCGACCGGGGTGTCGATGCGTACCTCGGCCTCGACGGTGACGTTCGAGTAGCGGGGGCCCGCGGTGAGGACGGCGTACTCGAAGGGGCGGCGCGGGCCGGGACGGGAGACGCCCGGCTCGGTGAGGACCGTCTCGCGCCGGGTGAACTCCCATTTGGCGGGGGTGACCGGGGCCCAGTTGTCCGCGCCGGTGGTGTGCGTCGTGGGGGTGTGGCCCACCTTGCAGTCGGCGAAGGTGCGGGTGCCGGTGACCTTCCAGACCTTGCCGTTCGCCTTGGAGACGATGTACAGGTCACCGGCCAGGTCGGTACCGAAGCGCAGGTCGACGCGCTGGTCGCCGGCGAGGTCGCGCATGGTGACCTTCTTACCGGTGGCCTGGTCGAACAGCATCAGCGACTTGAGGGGCGCGAGACCGGCACCACGGCGCATGTCGTGGGTGTCGGCGGCCAGGATCCGCCCGTCGACGAGGTCCCCGAAGATGTACGTGCCGCGCAGCTCGGGCGCGTCCTTGCCGCGGTAGACGAAGCCTCCGGCGATCGCGCGGCCCACGTCCGAGCGGCAGTCCCAGTCCGCTCCGGGATCGTGGTCGTAGGCGGCGACGGGGTAGGTGTAGCCGTATTTGGCGTCGTCGGCGGGCAGGGGCGCGATGCGGGCGCACGGGTCGGTGGTCTTCTTGTCGAAGAGGAACGGGCCCTCGCGTTCGCTCCAGCCGAAGTTGTCTCCGGCCCTGACCTCGTAGACCGACTCGATGGCGTGCTCGCCGATGTGGCCGAGGTACATGCGGTGGCTGCCGCCGGTGTCCCAGCTGAAGCGGTGCGGGTCGCGCATGCCGACGGCGTAGATCTCGCCGAGGGCGCCCGGTGTGGACACGAACGGGTTGGCGGCCGGGATGCCGTACTTGCCGTTCGCGCTGTTGCGGCCCGCCGGGTCGATGCGCAGGAGCTTGCCGTGCGGGAGCGCCATGTTCTGCGGTTCGCTGTTGCCGACGCCCTGGCCGCCGTCGCCGACGGCGAGGTAGAGCAGCCCGTAGTCCTTGTCGTGGGGCTTCGCGGTCGGGTTGAAGTCGATCTGCTGGATGCCGTGCACCTGGCCGGTGAAGCCGATGCGCAGGACCTCGCGGTGGGTGCCGTGGAAGACGGCGGCCTTCGGGTCGTCGGCGGTCCACTCGGTGATGACGCCGTGATAGGTGGTGGTGCCTGCCTGCTTGAAGTCGGGGGCCTGGGTGACCTGCGAGGCGAGTTCGGTGTGGATGGTGTAGAAGCGGCCGTTCTTCGCGAACTGCGGGTGGAACGCGGCGTATCCGAAGCCCTGGCCGAGGCCGCGGCCCGAGAAGAAGTTCGGGAAGGTGCCCTTCACGTCGAGGTACGGGTGCGGGGTGCCGCCGGTGTCCGCGCCGGCGGTGCCCGGGTCGGTGAGATAGAGCGTCCCGTTGAGGTCCGGGGTCGCCATCCGGCCCGATCCGTCGGGGAGTTCGTTGATGGTGTTGATCCTGGCGTGGCGCACCAGGCGCGGGTCCGTGGGGGCCGGGACCGGCTCCGACTTGGGGAACTGGGCGTACTCCGTGAGGACCAGGCCCGTGCTCGACTGGGCGGGCTTCTCCGGGATCGGGTCGGTCAGACCCGCTGTCGCGGCGGCGGGAGCGGGCTCGTCGGCGTGCGAGGGCGCGGCGAGTCCGCCGAGGGCCAAGGTGGCGGTGACGGCGAAGGCCGCCCAGAGTCTTGGGTTCTTGCGTCGTGCTGCCATGCGGGTCCCTTCGGACGGCGGGTACGGCTGGGAAGAGGTCTGGCAGTGGGGTACGCGGTGTCAGTGGCCCCGCGTCATGCGCCGGTACTCGGCCCGCACCTGACCAGCCGTCACCTCGCGGTCCAGGAAGAGGAGATCGTCCATGCGGCAGTCGCAGGCGTTGTTCTCGCGTGTGTTCTGCGGGAAGCTGCCGCCGACCTTGATGCCGCGCGGGTCGGTCGGCGAGGCGCGGTGTGGCGCCGGCGTGGTGGTGAGCTCCCAGGGGTCGCCCGGCGTGACGTAGAAGCCGTCGAGGGGCTTGCCGTCGCGGTACAGGGCCATCGTGCCGTCGCGGAAGTCGAAGGTGGCGGCCAGATGGACCCACTCTCCGCGGGGCAGGACCTGCTGCCAGTCGGCGGAGGCGGCGAAGGTCTGGGAGGCGCCGCTGTCGAGGCGGCGGCCGAGCGCGACGAGCTTCAACTCGCCGTTGACCTGGATGAGTTCGAGCAGCGCGCGGACGGCGTGCCCGTCACTGGTGCCGGAGAGCACCCCGGCGAGCCCGATCGCTCCGTAGCGGTCGGTGGGATCGGCGGTGTTGGAGTTGAGGGTGGGGTTGTCACCCGTCATCTTGAACCAGCCCATGACGGTGGCGGACTTGGCGCTGTTGAACGCGCCGAGGGAACCGACCCCGCCCTCGTCCCAAGTACCGGCTTTCCAGTCGTCGTTGCCGGCCGTGGCCGGGTTCTGCTGGCGCACCTGGAGAGCGGGCGAGCTGCCCCGGTACGCCTCGTCATCGACGCGCATCGCGGAGCCGCCGTTGATGAGCGTGAGCGGGGTGCCTGAGCGTCCGATGTCCCGCTCCCTCGCGGGATCGGCGGGATCGGGGTGCCCGAAGTCGTAGGCGGCCACCGCGTGGAAGCGCAACGGGCCTTGTGGGCCCGGACTGTTGGCCTGCGCGGAGACCGCGGAGGCGGGGCCACTCGCCTGCGCGGGAAGCGCGGCGGCGGCGAGGGCGGCGGCCGAGGCGAGGGCCACGGCGGCGAGGGCGGTACGTCTGGTGCGGGGCGGTCTCATGCGGCCTCCGAGCGGCAACGAAGGGGCTGCCGACCAGGGGGCTCCCGGACCGGCAGAAAGCGCTTTCGTCACGTGCGGGGACCATGTAACTCCCTCGCCGCAACCCTGACAATGGGCGTGTCCGCGCCATTTTCCGTAGGCGCACCACCGGGCAGCCGAGGCGGGCCGCCCCTGGGGCCTCTCGTTTGGATCACGCCGGACGCGCATCTCAATCAGGGCGCGTAGTCGCAGTCCGGCTTCGTAGCTTTCCGGGGGCGTGTGCCTTCCATGGCCCTGCTCGCGGCAACAGGACGGGCCCCGTACGCCCCTGAGCGGCCGAGTGCTGAACCGGCTTGCGGGGTCGGCCTGTTGTCAGTGCCCCCTTTTATTCCTGTGCCTGCTGCTGGACGAGGACGGGGTGTGACCGAGGTACGCGCCAAAGGGGCAACGAGATGATCTCGAAGCCCTGAGCGCCGGCCCGTCCCGTATTTCAGAGGGACACCCGCGCTGTTCTGGCAGCGGCAGAAGAGTGGCCGGACCGGGCTCGACGATCACTACAGTCCAGTCTCATGACGAAGATTACGACGCGTACGGTCGAGTACCCGGCGGACGGTTTGACGATGATCGGGCACCTCGCGCTCCCGGCCGGTGTCGACCGCCGGCCCGCTGTGCTGCTCGGACCAGAGGGCATGGGGCTCAGCGACGTCGAGCGCCGCCGGGCCGATGCTCTCGCCGAGCTGGGATATGTAGCGCTGGCCTTCGACCTTCACGGCGGGCGCTATTTGGGTGACCCCGAGGAGATGCTGGCCCGTTGCATGCCGCTGCTCGCTGATCCCGACCGGATGCGGGGCATCGGTCACGCGGCGCTCGACGTGTTGCGCGCCGAACCGCGGACCGACCCCGACCGGATCGCCGCCGTCGGCTACGGCACCGGGGGCGCCGTCGGGCTGGAACTCGGGCGCGGCGGCGTCAACCTCCGCGCGATCGGGACAGTCAACGCAACTACCACGGGCCGTCCGGGCGAGGCGGCGCGCATTCGCTGCCCGGTGTGGGCCGGGGTCGGGTCGGAAGACCCGATCATGCCG
This sequence comes from Streptomyces sp. NPDC090032, assembly GCF_044748025.1. Taxonomy (NCBI): domain Bacteria; kingdom Bacillati; phylum Actinomycetota; class Actinomycetes; order Kitasatosporales; family Streptomycetaceae; genus Streptomyces; species Streptomyces sp. NPDC090032. Next base: position 103,727 of record NZ_JBIVFF010000008.1, read on the forward strand.
CCCGCGCAACGGAACGCGTTCACCGCCGAGATGCAGGCCGCGGGCGTCGACTGGCGCCTCGTCATCTACGGGGGCGCCTTGCACGCCTTCCACCACCCGCCGGTCGACCACCCCGTGGTCCCCGGCGTCGGCTACCACCCACAGCACGCGCGGCGAGCCTGGCGCGACATCGTCGGCCTGCTCGCCGAGTGCCTGCCCGTGACGGAGGATCTGGAGGCATGACCCAGGCAAACAGCCTGGCGCCGGGCCTGGTCCGCGTCGTGCACTGAGAGTCCCCTCCCCTCAAGTCCACACAGCAGAACCACATTCGAGCGGATGCTCGATCACGGAGAAGCGTTCGCAACTGCCACAGTAAATACGTACTGGGCCGGGGAACGGAACGAAGGCGCATCCGCCGCCGGCACAGAGTCCGGCTGAAGGCCGCCGCCGCTCGGGCGCACATCACTCCATGGACGCTCCGACGACGCGGCCCCTGAGCCCGCCCAGCGTGATCCGGACCGGGCCGCCCGTGGGGTCGGTCCTCCCCGTCCAGTGGCCCGCCAAGTGCAGTGTCCGGTGGGGGAGAGCGCCGCGCGGTACGTACTGGCGGTGCAGGCGGCGGCCGTCCTGGGTGACGACGAGTACGGGCCGCACCAGCGCCTGCGACGTGCGCAGGACGAAGCGGTCGACCGGCACCTGCGGAGCCACCCGGTTCGGCGCCATCCAGCGCAGGGGCGCCGCGACCTCGATCGCGGGTCCGCCGGACGCCGGACCGGCGCCGTCGAGGAACTGGCCTACGGCGTCGGCCGCGAGAGCGCCCTCGCGGGCCGCCCACAGCGCCGGCTCCACCGCGTGCAGCACGTTCCCCACAGCGAAGACACCCGTGACGCCGGTGCGGAACGCGCCGTCGACGGCGGGTCCCCGCGTCCCGGGATCGAGTGCCACTCCCCCGCGCCGCGCCAGCTCGTGGTCCGGCACGAAGTCCCCGGTGAACACCACGGTGTCGCAGTCGACCGTCGTCAGCCGCCCGTCGAGATGCCGCAGCCGCACGCCTGAGAGCCGTCCACTGCCCAGGAGTTCGGCCACGGTCGCGCCGGTGAGCACGGGGACGCCGTGACCGATGCGGGCGGCCGCGGCCCGCGCCCGGCCCAGCTGGTGGCGCGGCTCCTCGGTGGTGAGCGCGGCGACGGTGACATCGGCGCGGCGCAGGGCGGACAGGGCCGCGTAAGCGACCGGTTCGGCGCCGACGACGACCGCGCGGGTGCCGACCGGCTGTCCATGGAGGTGGACGGCCTGCTGGAGCTCGCCGGTGGTGAGCACTCCCGCGGGGCGGGTGCCGGGGACGAGGCGTGCGCTGCGCGGACGTTCGCGGGCACCGGTGGCGAGGACGACGGCGCGTGCGGTGATGCGTTCGAGCCCGTGCGGGCCGGTGGTGTCCAGAGTGAGGGGGCCCGCCCATGCGGTGGCGGTGACCCCGGTCCGCACGCGTGCGCCGGAGCCGAGCGCGGCCTCGACGGTCCTGGCCGCGTACTGCGGCCCGGTCACGCCCCACCGCCCGAACCCGCGGTGGTGGCAGTGCCGCGGCACGCCGCCCGCCACCACCTCACGCTCCAGGACCTCCACGACGCCCGCGCCGCGCTCGGCGAGGCCGCGGGCGACGGCCAGCCCGGCGGGCCCCGCGCCGACGACGACCACGTCGACGCTCCGCCGCCGCCGTGTCATGCCTGCCCCCACTCGCCCCGCCCCTCATGGAGTTCACGCACCGCGGCCCCGCAGTAGAACCCCTGGCACCGGCCGCCCCGCGCCCGGGTCCTGCGGCGCAGTCCCTCCAGGGAAGCGGGCGGGACCGTGCTGATCAGTGCGTCCCTGATCTCGCCGCGGGTCACGCGCTCGCAGTGGCAGACGATGGTGCCGTACGCGGGGTCGGTCGCGATGAGGTCGGCGCGCTGGTAGGGGCGGGGGAAGGCCTCGCCGAGGTTGGGCATGTGGACGGGCGTCAGGTCGACCGGCTCCTTGAGGCCGAGGCCGGGGTCGGCATCGGCGATCAGGCCCGTGACATGCGCCGCGATCGCCATCGACGCGGTGAGCCCGGTCGAGCGGATGCCGCCCGCGGTGACATAGCGCCGGTCCTCGTGGCAGCGGATCCGGTAGTCGTCGTGTTCGGTGGCGGCCCGCAGGCCCGCGTAGACGGCGGTGACCTCCTCGTGGACCAGGGCCGGCAGGATGCGGCGCCCTTTCGCGAGCAGCCCGTCGAGTCCCTCCGCCGTCGTGCCGGTGGCCGCCTTGTCGTCGAGATCCTCGGCGGTCGGGCCGAGCAGTACGTTGCCGTAGACGGTCGGCGCCACGAGGACGCCCTTGCCGAGTGCGGTCGGCACCGGAAGGAGGATGTGCCTGACCAGGTCGCGGGCGAGTTCGTCGAAGACGATGAGCTGGCCGCGGCGCGGGGTGACGGTGAAGTCGCCGCGCCCGAGGACGAGCCGGTCGAGCACGTCGGCGTTCAGCCCCGCCGCGTTGACGAGGAACCGCGCCCGGAGGGCGCCGCGCGACGTGGACAGAACATGGCCGCCTTCGTCCGAACCGACCGAGAGCACCCGCGAGTCGAGGTGCAGGTCGACGCCGGAGCGCACCGCTTGGGTGGCGTACGCCAGTGTGGTCGTCCAGGGGCAGATGATGCTCTCGCCCGGCACGTCGAGGGCGCCGAGCGCTCCGGGGCCGAGGTGCGGTTCGCGGGCCCGGGTCTCGTCGGCGCCGATGATCCGCGCGGCGCCGCATCCGTTGCGCCTCGCCTTCTGCAACAAGCCGGACAACGCCGCGAGTTGAGTGTCGTTCCAGGCGATGAGCAGCGCGCCGACCGGCTCGACGGGGATTCCCGACTCGGCCGCGTAGACGGCGAGAAGCCGCTGCCCCTCCCTGACGAGACGGGACTCCAGCGAGCCGGGCACCGCGTCGAACCCGGTGTGCAGGATCGCCGTGTTGGCCTTGGACGTGCCGTCGCCGACGTCGCCCGACGCCTCCACGAGAGCGATCCGCAGACGTGGGTGGCGCGCCAGCTCGCGGGCAATGGCGGTACCGACGACACCGGCGCCGACGACCGCGACGTCATAGGGCCTGGACGGCAGCGGCCCTTTGGACGACACCGCCCCTTTGGTCATGACGGTCATGAGGACGCCGTCGGTGTGCGGTCGAGGAGCGTCGCCACCGCCGAGCGGAACCCGTCGAGGCGTTCGGCGGCCTGCGCGGCGTCGATGCGCGGCTCGTACACGGCGGCGGGCCGCCTTTGCGGGACCGCGTCCCGCACGGTGAGCGCGGGATCGAGCCCGAGCCGGGCGACGACACCCGCGCCGAGCGCGGTCGCGTCCGGCAACTCGGCGACCTCCACGGGTAGTTGGAGGAGGTCCGCCTGGGTCTGCATCAGCAGGGCAGACCGGGTCAGGCCGCCGTCGACGCGCAGGGTGCGCAGCGGTTCGCCCAGGTCGGCGGCGACGGCGTCCGCGAGCGAGACGACCTGCGCGGCGATCCCCTCGCACAGGGCGCGGACGACGTGACCCGAGGTCGTGTCCAGGCCGAGGCCCGTCAGGGAGCCGCGCAGGTCGCCGCGCCACCACGGGGCCGCGAGACCGGCGAGGGCGGGCACGAAGGTGACACCGCCCGTGTCGGGCACGGCCGATCCCACCGGATCGATGTCCTCGGCCCCCGCGATCACCCCGAGGTCGGTGAGCCAGCGGACGGCGGAGGCGGCGGTGTAGACCTGCCCGTCGAGGCAGTAGCTGCTCCGCCCGGCGAGGCGCCAGGCGACGCAGCCGGCGAGTCCCGAGTCGCTGCGGTGCGGGCGATCACCGGTCGGGGCGAGCAGGAACGCCCCTGTTCCATACGTGCACTTGGCGGTTCCGCGCTCGGTCACGTCCTGCGCGAGCAGGGCGGCCTGCTGGTCCACCAGGAGCCCGGTCAGGGGGAGTTCGGGGCCGAAAGCGTTCGTCGTACCGACGGGTCCCGCGGCGTCGACTATGTCCGGCAGCCGCTCGCCGGCGAGACCGAAGATGTCCAGGGCGCGGGGCGACCACGCGACGGTGTCCAGGTCGAGGAGCTGCGTGCGTCCCGCCGTGGCGGCATCGGTGACGAACGCGCCGGTCAGCTGGTGGACGAGCCAGACGTCGCTGGTGGTGACGACGCCGTCGCGGGTGAGGTGGCGGCGGACCCAGGCCATCTTGGGAGCGGCGAAGTAGGGGTCGAGCGGCAGCCCGGTCAGCTGCCTCAACTCATCGGCCTGCGGGGCGAGTTCCTCGCACAGCGTCTCGGCCCGCCGGTCCTGCCAGACGATCGCGTCCGTCAGCGGTCTGCCCGACGCGGGGTCCCAGGCGAGGACCGTCTCGCCCTGGTTGGCGAGTCCGACGGCGCAGACGGGCTCGCCCGCCGCGGTCAGCGCACGGCGCCCCGCGTCGAGCACCGAGCCCAGGAGCGCGCCCGGATCGACCTCGACGAGGCCGCCAGGGAGGTGGCGCGGACGTACGGCCGCGGTACCGGAACCGATCACGCCGCGGCGTGGGCAGACGACGAGGGCCTTCGTCCCCGAAGTGCCCTGATCGATGGCGAGGACGGTCCCTTCGCGCGGCCCGCTGTCATTCCTGATCACCGCGGGAAGCCTGCTACAGCCCCCGCGAGAGAGTCAAGGGCGCCCCTGCACCCCTTCCACCTAAACTGATTGTCCATCAATTTTCGTACACCATACGGGACTTCACGCCACCTCTCTCCCCACAAGAGGAGCTCATGTCCACACCGGAAATACGCACCACCTCGTCGACCCCCACCGCGTCCGGGCCGGCCGGGCAGCCGCCGGACGAGGAGGCCAGACTCAGGGAGCTGGGCTACCAGCCGGTCCTGGCCCGCCGCATGGGCGGCTTCGGCAACTTCGCCATCAGCTTCTCCGTGATCTCCATCCTGTCCGGCTGCATGACGCTCTACGGATTCGGCCTCGGCACCGGCGGTCCGGCCGTGATGATGTGGGGCTGGGCCGGCGTCGGCCTCTTCGTCCTCCTCGTCGCCCTGGCGCTCGCCGAGGTCACCAGCGCGTATCCGACGTCCGGCGCCCTCTACTACATGGCCGACCGGCTCGGCGGCCGCCGCTGGGGCTGGTACACGGGCTGGCTCAACCTCCTGGGCCTGCTCGGCGCGATCGCCGGAATCGACTACGGCGCGGCCCTGTTCACCGGCGCGCTCCTCAACCTCCGGTTCGGCTTCGACCCGACACCGGGATCGACCTTCCTGATCTTCCTCGCCATCCTCTTCGTGCACGCCGCCCTGAACCTCTTCGACGTCCGCCTGGTCAGCCTGCTCAACTCGATCAGCGTGTGGTGGCACCTGGCGGGCGTGGCCGTGATCGTCGGCGTCCTCGCGATCGTCCCCGACCACCACCGGTCACCGTCCTTCGTGTTCACCGAGTTCGTCAACGACACCGGCTGGCACAACCCGCTGTACGTCGCAGCGATCGGCCTGCTCCTCGCGCAGTACACGTTCTCCGGTTACGACGCGTCCGCGCATCTCTCGGAGGAGACGTCGAACGCCTCCGTCTCCGCGGCGCGCGGCATCGTACGGGCCGTGTGGGTCTCGTGGATCGCCGGGTTCGTGCTGCTCGCGGGACTGACGTTCGCGATCCAGGACTACGCGGGCGCACAGGACAGCACCACCGGGGTGCCGCCCGCGCAGATCATGATCGACGCAGTCGGCACGTCGGGGGCGACGGCGCTGCTCCTGATCGTGATCGTGGCCCAGCTGTTCTGCGGCAATGCCGAGGTGGCGGCGACCAGCCGCATGGTGTTCGCGTTCAGCCGCGACAACGCGCTGCCGGGCTCGGCCCTGTGGCGCAAGGTGAGCGCCCGCACCCGGACCCCCGTACCCGCCGTGTGGCTGTCCGTGGGCCTCGCCGCCGTGATCGCGCTGCCGTCCCTCTACTCCGCTACGGCGTACGGAGCGGTGACCGCCATCAACGTCATCGGCATCACGCCCGCGTACGCGATCCCGATCCTGCTGCGTCTGCGGGCGGGCGACCGCTTCGCCCCAGGACCCTGGAACCTGGGCCGCTGGAGCAGACCGGTCGGCTGGACCGCGGTGACATGGGTGGCGTTCGTGACGATCCTGTTCTGCCTGCCACAGGCGTCACCGGTGACGGTCGGCTCGATGAACTACGCGTCGGCGGCCCTGGCCGTTGTGCTGATCCTGGCGACGGTGTGGTGGTACGCGGCGCGCGACACGTACGGGACGCCTCCGGCGAAGCAGGAGAAGGAGACCGATCCGGGGGCTTCCGGCGCCCAGGGCTGACACACGATCAGGGGCCGTGTCAGATTGCTCTGACACGGCCCCTGATCTGCGACTTCGAAAAGTCGGGACGACAGGATTTGAACCTGCGACCCCTTGACCCCCAGTCAAGTGCGCTACCAAGCTGCGCCACGTCCCGGTCGCGCCGCCCGGCGGGTGTTCCGCTTGGCGGCGCAGAAAGAACAATACCCCAAGCTCAGGGGTGGTCCGTAGCCGGTGCGAGGGGCTTGGGGCAGCGGCTGGACCGTGCCCGGACGGCCGGCCGCAGACGCGGGACAATCGAGGCATGAGTGACATGAGCAGTGGCCTGGACCGCGACCGTGACGAGGAGGGGCGGGCTCGGAACGCGCGCCCCCGCGACGGCCTCGGCCGTCCGCTGCCGTACGGCGCGGAGGGGGTGGCGCGGCAGCCGGAGGGGGTGGTGCGGACTCCCGCGGAGACGGTCGCGCAGGCGCAGGCGCTGCTCGACGCGGGCAGGCCGTTCCACGCGCACGAGGTGTTCGAGGACGCGTGGAAGTCGGGGCCGGACGGGGAGCGGGGTCTGTGGCGGGCCCTGGCGCAGCTGGCGGTGGGCCTGACGCACGCGGCCCGCGGCAACACGTCGGGCGGCGCCCGCCTTCTGCGCCGGGGCGCGACGGGAGTCACGACATGGACCGAGACCACGGGCCGCCAGCGCCCCTACGGAATCGACGCGGTGAGGCTGACCACGTGGGCCACCGACCTGGCTGCCGAGGTGGAACAGGCGGACACTCCGGTCGACGCGGCAAGGCGTGCGCCGAGCCTGCACGGAGACTAGGGTGCGCGCCCGGTGAGGGGCGCGGGGAGCTGCGCGTGCGGCCCCCGCACAAGTCGCAGCGACCCACGAACCCCGCCCGCCCCCCGAACACCGGCCCAAGGCCCACCCATCCGTACCGGCCCACCACCCCTTCCGGCCCACCCATCCGTACCGGCCCGCCATGCGCACCCCGGTTCCCGATGTGAGGCTGGCCGGGTGACCACCACAACGGAGACCGTGCAGCCCCCGGCGACGCAGCCGCCCGTGCTGGACCGGCGGCGCCGCAACGTCGTCTTCGTGACGATCATGCTGGGCATGCTGCTGGCCGCGCTCGACCAGACGATCGTCGGCACGGCGCTCCCCACGATCGTGTCGGATCTGGGCGGCGCCGCGCACATGTCGTGGGTCGTGACGGCCTACCTCCTCGCGGAGACCGTCGCCACGGTGCTGGTCGGCAAGTTCGGTGACCTGTTCGGGCGCAAGGTGGTCTTCCAGGTCTCGGCGATCGTCTTCATCACCGGTTCGTTCCTGTGCGGACTCTCGACGAACATGACGCTGCTCATCGCGTGGCGCGCGGTGCAGGGCATCGGCGCGGGTGGCCTGATGGTGACGGCGATGGCGCTGATCGCCGATGTCATCCCGCTGCGGGAGCGGGGCAAGTACCAAGGGGCCATCGGCGCCGTCTTCGGGGTCGCGACCGTGATCGGTCCGCTGCTCGGCGGTCTGTTCACGGACCACCTGACCTGGCGCTGGGCGTTCTACGTGAACGTACCGATCGCGATCCTCGTGGTGATCGCCGCGGCTCGCACGATCCCCGTCGTGAAGTCGGCGCTCCGTCCGGTGATCGACTATCTCGGCATCGCGCTGGTCGCGGTCGGCGCGAGCGCGCTCATCCTGGCGACGAGCTGGGGCGGGAACGAGTACGCGTGGGGTTCGCCCACCATCATCGGCCTGTTCGCGCTCGGCCTCGTCGCGCTCGCCGGGTTCTGCTGGGTGGAGACCCGCGCCGCCGAACCCATGCTGCCGATGCGGCTGTTCGGCAATCCGGTGTTCACGGTGTGCTCCGTGCTGAGCTTCATCGTGGGTTTCGCGATGCTCGGCGCGCTGACGTTCCTGCCGACCTATCTCCAGTACGTGGACGGCGACTCGGCCACGGTCTCCGGCGTGCGCACCCTGCCGATGGTGATCGGTCTGCTGCTCGCGTCGGTGTTCAGCGGCAACGTCGTCAGCAAGACGGGCCAGTACCGGCTGTTCCCCATCGTGGGCTCGGTGATCATGGCGGTGGGGCTGTACCTGCTGTCCCGGATGGACAGTTCGACCAGCGCCTGGCTCGCGTCGCTGTACATGTTCGTGCTCGGCGCCGGCATCGGCCTGTGCATGCAGGTCCTGACGATCGCGGTGCAGAACACCGTCGAGTACACGGATCTGGGCACGGCCACGTCGGGCGTCACCTTCTTCCGTACGCTCGGCAGTTCCTTCGGTACGGCCGTGTTCGGCACCATCTACGCCAACACGCTCAAGACGAACCTCGCCGACGGGGTCGCCGCCGCGGCGCGGACCGGGGTCGCGCGGCCGGCCGTGATCGCCAGGGCGGCGCAGAGCCCGGACGGGCTGCACCGCCTGCCCGCCCCGGCGCGTCAGCCGATCGTGGAGGCGTACGCCGACACGCTGCACACCGTGTTCCTGTGGACGGTTCCGGTCGCGCTGCTCGGTTTCATCGTGGCGCTCTTCCTGAAGCAGGTTCAGCTGCGGGACAGCGCGCGGCTGGGGTCGTCCGACATGGGCGAGGGCTTCGCGTCGCCGCAGGGCGGGGACTCGGCGATCCTGCTCGAACGGGCCGTCGGCGACATCGTCAAGTCGACGGACCTGGACACCGCCCGGCGCATCCTGGCGGAGTCGGACACGCGGCTCGACATCGCGGGCGCGTGGGCCGTGATGCAGGTGGAGTTCTTCACGCGGATGGTGGGGCACGCGAGCCTCGGCATGATCGCGGCCCGTCGCCGCCTGCCGCCCGAGGTCCTGGTGCCGGTCTTCGACCGCATGGTCGAGGAGGGCTATCTGACGCGCGCCGGCCACTACTTCTCGACCACGGCGGCGGGGCAGCGCGAGGCGGACGAGATCAGTCACGCCTGGGGATCCTGGCTGAGCCGGCAGGTGGAGGCGGACCTCGGCAGGCCGCCGGGCAAGGACCTGCGGGCCGCCGTGGACACGATCGCGAAGCGGCTGCTGGCCGAGGACCTGGAGCACGGCCTGACGTCGCGGAGCCGGGACAAGGTCCTGTCCGCTTCGTGACGGTGGCTCAGCGCAGCAGGAGCTGCACCCCGCCGACGACGGTCGCCGCGATCACGAGGCGTTCGAACAGCCGCTGGTTGATGCGGTGCACGCAGGCCTTGCCGATGAACGCGCCGGGGACGACGAACAGGGCGAGCGCCGCGTCGAGGAGGAGCGAACGCCCGTTGATCAGGCCCAGGCCCACGCTGAACGGCACCTTGGCCGAGTTGACGATGAGGAAGAACCACGCGGAGGTGCCGAGGAAGCCGAGCTTGCGGAAGCCCGCCGAGAGCAGGTACATCGACATGACGGGCCCGCCGGCGTTGGCGACCATGGTGGTGAAGCCGCCGAGCACGCCGTAGGAGCGGGCCTTCGCGCGGCCGGCGCGGCTCGCGCTCTCCTCGACGTCCGGCGCGTCCGCCCGGCGTCTGCGCCACACCGTGACGGCGGCCATCAGGAGCAGGATCGCCCCGATCGACGTACGCACCATGGCGTCGTCGGCCCACACCATGAACAGCGTGCCGAGGACCACGCCGCCGGCCACGGCCGGGAAGAGGCGCCACAGGGTGGGCCAGTGGGCGTGTCTGCGGTAGGTCAGTACGGCGAGGATGTCGCCGGCGATGAGGACGGGCAGCAGGATGCCGGTGGACTCGCGGGCGGGCAGGACCGCCGCGAAGATGGCGAGGCTGACCGTGTTGGCGCCGCTGACGGCCGTTTTCGAGAAGCCGACGAGCACGGCCGCGGCGGCGAGCGCGGCAAATTCCCAGAGGGTTATGGAGTACATACCGGGGACAGATGCTAGACCCATCTATCGGCCCGGCGGCAGGGGGCGCCGCATGCTGGGACGGCGCCCCGTATGCGTGCTCCCGGGGTCTGTCGGTGAATCAGTCGGTGTATCAGGCGGCGTACCGGGCGCGCAGTTCCCGCTTGAGGATCTTCATGCTCGGGCCGAGCGGCAGCTCGTCGGCGAACTCGATGCGGCGGGGGTACTTGTGGCGGCCCAGGTGTTCCTTGGACCACTCGGTGATCTCGTCGGCGCCGGCGGCCGCGCTCCCCTCGTCCTGCTTGCGGATGATCACGGCGCAGACCTCCTCGCCGTGCACGGGGTCGGGCAGGCCGATGACGGCGACCTGGGCGACGCCGGGGTGGCGCATCAGGACCTCTTCGACCTCGCGCGGGTACACGTTGTAGCCGCCGCGGATGATGACGTCCTTCTTGCGGTCGACGATGCGCAGATAGCCGTCCTCGTCCTTGGTGCCGAGGTCGCCCGTGCGGAACCAGCCGTCGACGAGGGCTTCCGCGGTGGCCTCGGGGCGCCCCAGGTATCCGGTGAAGACACAGTGGCCGCGCACGACGACCTCGCCGAGTTCGCCCTCGGGGAGCAGCTCCACGCGGTCCTCGACCTCGGCGCGGGCGATCTCCACGTCGATGCCCCACATGGGGTGCCCGATCGTGCCCGGGCGCGCGCCGAAGATCGGCTGGTTGGTGGCGGCGGCCGGGGACGTCTCGGAGAGTCCGTAGCCCTCGTAGACGGTGGCGCCGAAGGCGTCCTGGAAGCGCTCCAGGACGGCCACGGGGAGCGAGGCGCCGCCCGAGACGCAGACCTTGAGGGTGGGCAGCTTCTCGGCCGCTGCCGCCGCGGCCACCAGGTTCACGTACATGGTGGGCACGCCGTGGAAGGTGTTGACGCCCTCGGCGACCATCAGGTCGATGGCCTTGGCCGCGTCGAAGCGCGGGAGCAGGACGAGGGTGGCGCCGGCGCGCCACGTCGCGTTCATGGAGACGGTCTGCCCGAAGGCGTGGAACAGCGGAAGGGCGCCGAGCGCGATGTCGTCGGAGCGCACGTCGTGGCCGTCGAAGGCGCTGACCGTCGCGTTCATCACCAGGTTGAAGTGGCTGAGGACGGCGCCCTTGGGGACGCCGGTGGTGCCGCTGGTGTAGAAGACGACGGCCGGGTCGTCCGCGTCGCGGGTGAGGTACGTGGGCAGTGGCTCGGCCTCGTGCGTGAGCCGCTCCAGGTCGCCGCCCTCGCCGAGGGTCAGCATGCGCACGCCGGTCGCCTCGGCCGCCGCCCCGCCCGTCTTCGCCTGACCCGGGTGGCACAGGAGCAGCGTGGCGCCGCTGTCGCGCAGGACGTGCTCGACCTCCCCGGCGGACAGGAGCAGGTGTACGGGGACGACGACGGCGCCCGCGGCGAGCGCGGCATAGTACGCGCGCGGGAACTCGGCCACGTTGGGCGCCATCAGCGCCACCTTGTCCCCCGGCCGCACCCCGAGTCCGACGAGCGCGGCGGCCTGCTTGCGGGCCTGGAGCCACAACTCCTTGAAGGTGATGCGCAGTTCACCTTCGACGAGCCCGGCCTTGTCCGGGTGACGGCGGGCGGACTCGGCGAGGATCGCGGCGAGGGACAGGGTTGCCATGAGGGTGGTGCTCCGTTCCGTACTGACTTCTGGTGCGGCTCTGAACCAGGTACAGCTCAGCGATGTGTCAGCGCGCGCCGCCGTTCACGTACAGCGTCTGACCGCTGACGTAGGAGGCGTCGTCGCTGGCGAGGAAGGCGACGACGGACGCGATGTCCTCGGGCTGTCCGACGCGGCCGAGCGGGGTGCGCTCGGCCGCGAGCTTCTGGTGGTCCTCGGCGGTGGTGCCGACGCGCTCGGCGGTCGCGGCGGTCATGGCGGTGGCGATGTAGCCGGGCGCCACGGCGTTCACGTTGATGTTGAAGCGGCCGAGTTCGATGGCGAGGGTGGCGGTGAAGCCCTGGATGCCGGCCTTGGCGGCGGCGTAGTTGGCCTGGCCGCGGTTGCCGAGGGCGGAGCGCGACGACAGGGAGACGATCTTCCCGTAGCCGGCCTGCGACATGTACTTCTGCGCGGCCTGCGAGCAGTTGTAGACGCTGCTGAGGTTCACGTTGATGACGGTGTCCCAGTCGGACTTCGGCATCTTGAAGAACATGCCGTCGCGGGTGACGCCCGCGTTGTTGACCAGGATGTGCAGTGCGCCGAGTTCGTCATCGATGCGCGCGAAGGTGGCCTCGACGGCGTCCTGGTCGGTGACGTCGCAGCCGTACGCGGACGCCTGACCGCCCTTGGCGCGGATCGCCTCGACGGTGGCCTCGGCGCGCTCGGCCGTGAGGTCGACGACGGCCACGGTCGCGCCCTCCTCGGCCAGCCGCAGGGCGGTGGCGGCGCCGATCCCCTGCGCGGCACCCGTGACGACGGCCACACGGCCGGTGAACCTGCTGCTCATCTTCTTCGCATTCCTTACGTTGTACGGGAGTTCAGGCGCGCTCGACGAGGACGGCGGACCCCTGGCCGACGCCGACGCACATGGTGGCGAGGCCGCGCGAGCCGCCGGTGCGGCGCATGCGGTGAAGCAGGGTGGTGAGGATGCGGGCGCCGGAGCAGCCGAGCGGGTGGCCGAGCGCGATGGCGCCGCCGGTCGGGTTGACCAGCTCGGGGTCGATGCCGAGAGCGTCGACGCAGGCGAGGGCCTGGGCGGCGAACGCCTCGTTGAACTCCGCCTCCTGGACGTCGCCGACGGACCAGCCGACGCGGGCGAGCGCCTTCTGCGTGGCGGGGACGGGGCCGATGCCCATGACGTCGGGGTGGACTCCGGCGGAGGCGCCGGCGACGTACCGGCCGAGGGATTCCAGGCCGAGGTCGTGCAGGGCGTCCTCACTGACCAGGAGGAGGCCCGCGGCGCCGTCGTTCATGGGTGAGGCGTTGCCCGCGGTGACGGTGCCGCCCTTGCGGAAGACTGGCTTGAGGCCACCCAGCTTCTCCAGGGACGTGTCGGGGCGGATGCACTCGTCCTGCTCGACGACGACGCCGTCCGGGCGCGTGACGGGGAGGATCTCGGCGTCGAAGAGGCCGTTCTTGCGGGCCTGGGCGGCGTTGTGGTGGCTGCGCAGCGCGAAGGCGTCCTGGCGCTCGCGCGAGACGTCGTAGCGGTCGGCGACCTCCTCCGCCGTCTCCCCCATGGCGAGGACGCCGTGCAGCTCCTTCATCTTCGGGTTGACCAGCCGCCAGCCCAGGCGCGTGTCGTACGTCTCCATCTTGTGCGGCAGTGCCTCGTCGGGGCGCTGGAGCACGAAGGGGGCGCGGCTCATGGACTCGGAGCCGCCGGCGAGGACGACGTCGGCCTCGCCGGAGGCGATGGTGCGGGCGGCGGTGGTGACGGCTTCGAGCCCGGAGGCGCACAGCCGGTTCACGGTCGCGCCGGGTACGGACTCGGGCAGGCCTGCGAGGAGGGCGGCCATGCGCGCGATGTTGCGGTTGTCCTCGCCGGCCTGGTTCGCGGCGCCCCAGTAGACGTCGTCGATCCGGGCCGGGTCGAGCTGCGGCACACCGGCGAGCAGGCCGCGGATGACACCGGCCGCGAGGTCGTCAGGGCGCACGGTGGACAGGGCCCCGCGCAGCTTTCCGATCGGGGTGCGGCGGGCGGCGGCGAAGTGGACGGGACGCACGTGCGGCTCCAGAGGGAAGTTAATTAGCACTGCTAGTTTTCGACTATAGACCCGGGCCCCGCACCCTGTGAAGTGGTGACCGCTGGATAGGCTCCCCGCCGTGAGCACTGCGTTCGAGTACGAGAAGTCCGGGGCGGAGATCTACCGCCGGTCCTTCGCCACGATCCGCGCCGAGGCCGATCTCGGCGGGATGCCCGCGGAGGTGGCCCAGGTCGCGGTCCGGATGATCCACGCGTGCGGGATGGTCGACCTGGCGGGCGACCTCGCGTACTCCCCGGACGTCGCGGTCCGCGCCCGCGAGGCGCTGCGCGGCGGCGCGCCCGTCCTGTGCGACGTGTCCATGGTCGCCAGCGGGATCACCCGGAAGCGGCTGCCCGCGGACAACGAGGTGGTGTGCACGCTGTCCGACCCGTCGGTTCCGGCGCTCGCCGAGCGCCTCGGCACGACGCGCTCCGCCGCGGCCCTGGAGCTGTGGCGGGAGCGGATGGGCGGGGCCGTTGTCGCTGTGGGCAATGCGCCCACCGCACTTTTCCGGCTCCTGGAACTGGTACGGGAGGGGGCGGAGCCGCCTGCCGCGGTGATCGGGGTTCCGGTCGGGTTCGTGGGGGCGGTGGAGTCGAAGGACGCGCTGGCCGAGCATGCGGGGGAATTGGGGCTGGAGTATTTGGTGGTGCGGGGGCGCAGGGGAGGCAGCGCGATGGCCGCGGCGGCCGTCAATGCCGTGGCTTGTGAGGTTGAGTAGTCCTCCCCCACCCCGCCCCTTCCCGAAGTCCTGGGGCTCCGCCCCAGACCCCGCTCCTCAAACGCCGGAGGGGCTGAACATTCAGGCGCGATCAACAAGAATCCAGCCCGAAATGGCGATCAGCGCCCGATCCCCCTCACCCACTCCACCGCCTCCCCCACCGATCCCAGCACCGTCACCCCCACCGGCGCCGTCGGCCGCTCCACCACGATCACCGGGATCCGCGCCTCCCGCGCGGCGACCAGCTTCGCCGCCGTCGCCTCTCCCCCGGCATCCTTCGTCACCAGCACGTCGATGCCGTACTCCCGCAGCACCGCCCGCTCGCCCTCCAGCGTGAACGGCCCACGGGCGAGCAGCACCTGCGACCGGGGCGGCAGAGGCGGCTCAGGGGCATCCACGGAGCGCACGACGCAGAGCACGTCACCGATGTCCGCGAAGGCCGAGAGGCCCAGGCGGCCGACCGTCAGGAACGCGCGTCGGCCCAGCGTCGGCAGACGCCTCGCCGCCTCCTCCAGCGAAGCGACGCCGTGCCAGTCGTCGCCCGGAGCGGGGACCCAGCCGGGGCGGCGCAGGGCCAGCAGGGGAACATGGGCCGTGGCGGCTGCCTGGGCCGCGTGGAAACTGATCGTCCCGGCGAAAGGATGGGTGGCGTCGATGAGCGCGTCCACCTGGAGCTCGCGCAGCGCGCGGGCCAGGCCATCGGCTCCCCCGAAACCGCCGGTCCGCACCTCGCCCGCGGGCAGCACGGGCTGCGCGACGCGGCCGGCCAGCGAGCTCGTCACGCGCCACCCGGGGTGGCGGGTGGTCAAGGCCTGCGCGAGGCGTCGGGCCTCGGTCGTGCCGCCGAGGATCAGTACGTGCACGGGTGTGGGGTCCCTTCATGAGTGAGGCGGGCGGGGCCAAGGGCGGACGCGGCGCCCAACTCAAGCACACCGGCCTGCGCCCCGGCTGGACGACCGGCGCCTGTGCGACGGGGGCGGCCACGGCCGCGTACACCGCGCTGCTGACCGGCGACTTCCCCGACCCGGTGGCGATCACGCTGCCGAAGGGGCAGACGCCCGCGTTCGCGCTGGCGGCCGAGGAGCTGACGGGCGAGCACGCGATGGCGGGCATAGTGAAGGACGCGGGCGACGACCCGGACGTCACGCACGGCGCGCTGGTGCGCGCATCGGTGCGGCTGCTGGCCGCCGGATCCGGCGTCGTGTTCCGGGCGGGCGCGGGCGTCGGCACCGTGACCCGTCCCGGGCTGCCTCTCGCCGTCGGGGAACCCGCCATCAACCCCGTGCCGCGGCAGATGATGCGGGACCACGTCGCGGCTGTGGCGCAGCGCCACGGCGGGAGCGGTGACGTCGAGATCACCGTGTCCGTCGACCACGGCGAGGAGATCGCCCGGTCGACCTGGAATCCGCGGCTCGGGATCCTCGGCGGGCTGTCCATTCTGGGGACGACGGGCATCGTGGTGCCGTACTCCTGCTCGGCGTGGATCGACTCGATCCGGCGGGGCGTGGACGTGGCGCGGGCCGCCGGGCGCACGCATGTGGCGGGCTGCACCGGGTCGACGTCCGAGAAGACCGTCGTCGCCGAGTACGGGCTGCCCGAGGACGCGCTTCTCGACATGGGTGACTTCGCGGGCGCCGTCCTCAAGTACGTGCGCCGGCACCCCGTCGACCGGCTCACGATCTGCGGCGGGTTCGCCAAGCTGTCGAAGCTCGCGGCCGGGCATCTGGATCTGCACTCGGCGCGCTCGCAGGTCGACAAGTCGTTCCTGGCCGGACTCGCTGCCGACGGCGGCGCGGGCGCGGAGGTCGCGGCGGCGGTGGCGGACGCCAACACGGGCCTCGCCGCACTCCAGTTGTGGCCGCCGCTCGGCGACCTGGTCGCCGCGACCGCCCGCGACGAGGCGTTGAGCGTGCTGCGGGGCGCGCCCGTTCAAGTCGATGTAGTCTGCATCGACCGCGCGGGTGCGGTGGTCGGTCGCTGCGCACCCCGCTGAACACCTGCTTCGGCCCCCACGGCCCGGTTCCGGTAGCAACTACTCCGGATCTCAGGGCTGGCCCTGATGTCCCCGGCGCGCGGGCTGCCTAGAGTTGAGTTCACCGGCACCGCTCCGCAGTCGACGTACGGGGGAGCCACGGGGGCAAATCGGGGGACGATGTCGCCTTCGGAGCGGTCAGCCGGGACCTCTTCACTTCGCCCGCGAGAGCGGGGTCAGCCGCGCAGGTAGGTCAACACGGCGCGCACGCGCCGGTGTTCGAGCAGATCCTGCTCCAGGCGCAGCTTGCCGAAGATGTTCCGTACGTGCGTCTCCACGGTCTTTCCGCCGATGACGAGACGCTGGGCTATCGCCTCGTTCGAGTGGCCCTCGGCCATCAGGGCCAGCACGTCCCGTTCTCTGCCGGTGAGTTCGTCGAGGGGGCTCGTGGGGCGCGGGGTGTTCATGAGCTTGGCCACCACGAGCGGGTCGAGGACCGTCTCGCCGGACGCCACGCGCTTGAGCGCTCCGCCGAGTTCGTCGATGTCGGCGACGCGCTCCTTGAGCAGATAGCCGAAACCCTCGGGCTGCTCCGCCAGGGCCCTGACGGTGTCGGTCGTCTCGACGTACTGGGACAGCAGCAGCACGCCCGTGCCCGGGTGGGCCGCGCGGATCGCCGCCGCCGCGACCAGACCCTCGTCGGTGTGCGTCGGCGGCATGCGGATGTCGAGGAGCACGGCGTCCGGACGGTGCTCGGCGACGAGCGCGAGGAGCGGCCCCGTGTCGCAACACTCCGCGGACACTTCGAAACCCTCGTCCGACAGCAGTCGTACGATCCCCTGCCGCAGCAGCGCCGAGTCCTCGGCAACGATCACCCGCACGGAAGCTCCGCCCTGATTCTGGTCCCGCCACCGGCGGGACTGTGTACATGCAACACTCCGTCGACGGCGGCGAGCCGGTCCGCGAGGCCGCGCAGGCCGCTGCCGCGCGCGCTGTCCGCTCCCCCGACTCCGTCGTCCACGGTCTCGATGACGAGCCGGCCGTCGTGGTGCGTCGCGGAGACGCTGACGGCGCGGGCACCGGCGTGCTTGGCCGCGTTCGACAGGGCCTCGCACACCGTGAAGTAGGCGGTCGACTCGACGACCGCGTCGTAGCGCCGGGGTTCGGCCGCGACGACGACCGGCAGGGTCGCCTCCCTGGCCAGCGCGGTCAGCGCGGGGCCGAGACCCTCGCGCGTGAGGACCGCCGGGTGCAGACCGTGGGCGAGGCCGCGCAGTTCCTCGATGGCGAGCCTGAGGCTGGACTCGGCCTCGGTCACGGAGGCGCGCAGGCCGGCGTCGGGGTGGTCGGCGAGGCCTCGTTCGACACGTCGCAGCGCCATCAGCGCGAAGACCAGCCTGGCCTGGGCCCCGTCGTGCAGATCCCGCTCCAGGCGCTTGCGTTCGGAGTCGGCCGCCTCCACGATCCGCGTGCTCACGTCCCTGGCGCGGGAGCGCAGCCACACGTTCTCCAGCGCGAGGCGCAGTGCGGCGGCGACGGACGCGAGGAGTTCCGGGTCGTCCATGAGGGCGGGGTCGTGGTGCAGGAGCGCGAGCGGCCGTCCGTCCGCCGCTCCGACGGGGGTGCGGCCGATGCCGTCCGACGTCACCTCGCGCCCGGAGCCGTCGACGTACGCGCCGCGCTCCTCGCGCCACAGGCCGAGACGTAGCGTCGGGTCGCCCAGGACGCGGGCCAGCGCCTCGCGCAGCCGGGCAGGGTCGGGATCGGTGCCGACCTCGATGACGAGGCCGCTGACCTCGGCGCGCTGGAGGTGCATGCGCAGCAGTCCGGCGAGGAACGCGAACGGCACGGCGACCTGTGCGAGATCGGACAGCAGATAGACGGCCTGCTCACCGGTGTCGCCGACGTCGCCGAACCACGGCACGACGTAGAAGAGCATGTCCCACATCAGGAACACGACGGCGACGCCGATACCGATCCAGGCCGGGAGCAGTGCCTGCCTGCGGGCGGCGGAGGCGTGCCGCCAGCGCTGGACCACGGCCACCGCGGCGCCGGCTGAGATGACCCAGCCGAGCGCGTGGTACACGGTGTCGACGGGGCCGAAGAGGTCGTGGGTGCCGGGAATGAACAGGGCGTTCGGACCGCAGCCCACGCAGTCGAGATACGTCGCGCCGGTGGCCTGCGCCGGGTCGAACAGGAGCGTGCGCAGCAGGCCGCCGACCGCGACCAGCCCGTACGCGAACTGGACCAGGCGCCGGGTCAGGACGGTCGTGAGGCGGCCCTCGGGGAAGCACAGGATGAGGTGCAGGAGGATCGCCATGTTCAGCGCCTCCCACCAGGCCCCGAACGCGAACAGGGCGGGTACGGAAGTGCCTTGGAGGTTCCCGAGGAACCAGGTGACGCCCTCGGCGATCATCAGGGGGCCGGTCCGGTTGGCGGGCCTGCGCCGCCAGGCCATGATCCCCGCGGCCGCGTACGCCCAGCCCACGGAGAGGTCCCGCACCACGTCGCCCGCGGAGCCACCGGCCCGCAGGTACGCCCACGAACCCGCCGCTCCCGATACGGCGGCGAGTGCCGCGGCCCCGGTCAGGCGCAGCCGAACCGCACGCTTCCCCTGACTGTCCACGGCCCACACGGTAAGCCATTCGGGGGAACGGCGCGCACTCGGTGTCGCACAGCTTACGCACCGTGCTCGATGGACCCCGACCTCGTGTCCTGGCAGAGTTGAGGCCGTCCACACATGATCCATGGGGGGTTCGGGTGGGTTCGCGCAGGCTGCTGTCGCTGTCGGACGCGTTGGTACTGCTCGGCGCTGATCCGCCGCGCCTCGCCGCGCTCGACCGGGCGCTCGGCGGGGTGCTGGCCGTGGCGACGGGCGGCGTGAGCGACGGAATCCTCCGTATCGCGGACGCGCGGGGCCGGATCCTGGGGCTCGGACGTGACGCGGTGCGCGGGGTCGGGGCGCGGCTCGGGGCGGCGGACGGGCGGGTCGAGCGGGGCGAGGTGCTGCGGGCCGCACACACGGTCGTCGTGGTCCTCGGCTGGTTCGAGGCGCTCGCGGAGCAGGACCTTCCGTTCTCCCTCGACGCGGTGCGCATGACCCGTGGCGAGCAACTGTCGCTGGTCGGGGCCGGGGAGGCGGACGCCGGTTTCGCGCGGGCCCTCGCCGCGGTGGACGCGCCGTTCCCTGCGCCGCACCTCGCGCCGGAGGACGTGGCGCGGGAGCTCCGCGACTGGTACATGGCCCTGTCCGGGCGCTTCGTGCGGTTCGTGGCGGGCCTCGCGGTGTGGGACACGCTCACACCGGCGGGGCGGGATGCGGCGGAGCGGGCCCTGACGGGTGCGCTGCCCGGTGCGGCATGCGTCCACTACGACAGCCTGTACGCCCAACTCGCCCAACAGGCACCCGAGTTCGGGTTCTGGGCGACGCAGACCGAACACCGGGCGACGCGGGCCGGTGTCCGGCGGGCCCTCGCGGGGATCGAGGCGCTGCTGGCCGGTACGGCGTCGCACGCGCGGCCGCCCGTGGATGTCGCGGCCGCCCTGGCCCGCTCCCACGAGGCAGCGCTCTCCCGTCCGGTCCTGGACGCGGCGTCGGCGCCCGACGGCATCCGCGTACCGGCCCTGGAGGAGATGTATCTGGACCCGGACTTCCGGGTGCGGCCGGTGGCCGGGCAGCACGGGCCGGCGGACGAGTCGTGGTGGGAGCGGGCCCCGGTGCGCGAGGACCTGACCCGGTATCTCGCCGGGGCGCTGACCTCGGCGGGGCAGGAGCGCACTCCCCTCCTGGTGCTCGGGCAGCCCGGCGCGGGCAAGTCCGTCCTGACGCGGGTGCTCGCGGCGCGGCTCCCCGCGGCCGGATTCCTGCCGGTGCGGGTGCCGCTGCGCGACGTACGCGCCGAGGACGATCTCCAGGAGCAGATCGAGCAGGCGGTGCGGGCCGCGACCGGCGAGCGCGTCACGTGGCCCGATCTGGTCCGCTCGGCCGGGGGCGCGGTCCCGGTGCTTCTGCTCGACGGGTTCGACGAGCTGCTGCAGACGACCGGGGTGCACCACAACGACTTCCTGGTCCGGGTGGCCCGCTTCCAGGAGCGCGAGTCGGAACAGGGCCGTCCCCTGCTGGCCCTGGTGACCAGCCGCACGTCCGTCGCCGACCGCGCGCGCTACCCGGACGGCATGGTGGCACTGCGCCTCGAGCCGTTCCGTGCCGCGCAGATCCAGCAGTGGCTCGCGGTGTGGAACGACGCCAACGCGGCCGGGTTCGCGGCGAGGGGCGTGCGTCCGCTGTCGTGGCAGGTGGTGTCGCGGCACGCGGCGCTCGCGGCGCAGCCGCTGCTCCTGACGATGCTGGCCCTGTACGACGTGGCGGGCAACGCCCTGCAGCGCGACGGCGGAGAACCGCTGGACGAGGCCGATCTGTACGAGGAGCTCCTGTTCTCCTTCGCGCGCCGTGAGGTCGGCAAGACGAGCGGGGACGCCGTGCCCGACGACCTCCTGCGGGAGCGCGCCGAGCTGGAGATGCAGCGCCTGTCCCTGGTCGCGTTCGCCCTGCTCAATCGGCGCCGTCAGTGGGTCTCGGCGGCCGAGCTCGAAGAGGATCTGGCCGCGCTCCTGGGCCGTTCGTCCCCCGGGGCCTCCGGGTTCCGCACGCCGCTCGGCGCGGCCGAGGTCGCGCTCGGCCGGTTCTACTTCGTGCAGCGCGCCCAGTCGGTGCGCGACGGCCGGGTCCTCGCGACGTACGAATTCCTGCATGCCACGTTCGGCGAGTATCTGGCGGTGCGGCTCGCGCTGCACGTACTGAGTGCGCTCGTGCAGAACCGGCCCGCCCTCGCCCTCGGCGACCAGCGCGTGGACGACGACCTGGCGTACGCCCTGCTCTCGTACGCGCCCCTGTCCGGGCGCCAGATGCTCCGGTTCGCCGGCGCGATGGCGGCACGAATGGATGCGGCCGAGCGGGACAGGCTCAGCCGTGTCCTGATCCGCGTACTCGACCAGCACGAGACCCGCACCGGTGACCAGCACCCCGCCTACCGGCCCGCGACGCTGAGGGTCGCTTCGCGGCACGGCATCTACGGCGCCAATCTCGTCCTGGTCATCCTGCTGCTGACGGGCGGCACCACCGCCGCCGAACTGTTCCCCGGCTCGGCGAACCCGGTCAGTGCCTGGCACCGGCACGCCCTGTTGTGGCGTTCGGCGTTCAACGAGGAGCAGTGGACGGACTTCGCCCTGTCGATGACCCTGCACCGGTCCTGGGACGGCGACGGCCGTCGCACGCTCGACGTCGCGCCGCGGTACGGCGCGCCCGCACCGCCGGACCCGGTCGACGCGAACTGGCTCTACCGCTACCCACGGGGTCACGGCGGGCCCGGCTGGTCCCGGCCCTACTGGGACGAGATCTGGCACAAGATGGAGGTGTCCGGCGGGACGAACGACTCTCTCGTGCGGCACGTCATGGACCCGGTGTTCGCGTGGCTGGGCCCTTCCGTGACCACGTTCGTGGCCACGGAAGGGGAGCCGGCCACCTCGCTCGCGCACGACCTGCTGCACCTCCTGCTCAGCGGCGGTGCGGAACTGACCGACGCCGAGCTGGAGTTGACGTACCGCCGGGTGCTGCGCGGCATGGGGGCCCTGCCGGGCAGCCACGTCCATCGCGTCACGGCGCTGCTCGTCACCGCCGCGGGGCGGGACGACGCGCGGCTGCCGGCGGACCTGCGGAGCGAGATCTACTCGTTCGCGCGGTAGATCAGCTCCGCGCCCTGCCGTACACCTCGACCTCCGCCATGTTCAGCTCGACGGGCTTCTCGCTCGCCAGCCACACCCGCACGTAGCGGCCGTGCGCCGCGACCGGGATCGCCGTCGGGCCGCCGGCCTGCGCGGTCTCGTGGTGGGACCACACGCCGGGCTTGGTCAGCTGCTCGGACAGGGAGCCGGTGAAGGGCTCGTCGGAGACCAGTACGTAGTAGTCCTTGGTGCGGTCGGCGCAGCAGTCGCTGCGGTTGTAGACGTCGACGCGCTCCAAGTCGGCGACGGAGCCGAGGTCGACCTGCCACCAGGGCTGCGCGTCCTTGCCGCTGGTCGTCGAGAAGTTGAAGCGGTCGCCGTCGGCCGCCTTGTCCGCGCCGTACGGGAATCCGCCGTCCGAAGCGTAGTCGGAGCTCTGCTTCACGTCCTTGTCCAGGGCGAGTTGCCGCAGCGGCTCGAGGCCCTTCGAGGCGTCGTGCAGGTCCTGGACCTGGCTGACGAAGTCGTCGAGGAACGGGTCGGCGATCTTCACGGGGCCGGGCTGGTGGTGCTCGGCCGGGTCGATGGTGATGTGTGTGGCGGCGTCGGCCGCCTTGTCCATCGCGGCGCGCTCACCGGCCGCCTTCTCCGCGTCATGGGCGTCGATCGCCTTCAGCGCGGCGAGACCGTGCCCGAGGGCCTTGCCCCACAGTGCGGTGGAGTCCAGCCAGGGCCCGGCGTCGTGCAGGAACTGCTGGTCGGGCACGCCGGCGCGGAGGGCGGCCGGAATGCGCCCGATGTTCGTCGCGGTCGGCGTGAAGGAACGGATCGCGGCCTTCGGGTCGTTCTTGTACGCCTTCCAGAACGTGTCGAGCTGTGCGCTGAGGATCGGCGACTGCGGCTGCCAGGGCTTGGCGCCGAACGTCGGGGCCATGTGGTTGAGGTCGACGAAGGTCTGTACGGCGTCGGCGACGCGCGGGTCCCCGCCGGCCAGGTGCAGCGCGGACCGGCGGGCGGAGCGCGTGCGGTCGTAGCCGCGGTCGTTCCAGGAGAAGTCGGACATGGTGAAGACGGCGAGCTTGCTGGCCGCCTCCTGGTTCATCGGGTTGGAGACCAAGCCGCTGAGGTGCTCGGACAGGCCGGGCTCGCGCTTGTCGTAGGGGGCGAGCAGGAGTCGTCCCGAGGTCCGGCCGAAGTCGTTGACCGGGTAGTTGTCCCAGACGAACACCTTGCGCCCGAACAGCTCGGACGCCTTCTGTGCCTGGTCGTTGGTGATCTCCGGCGGGACGACGTCCGTGCCGGTCCACATCACCTCGACGTTCTTGTCGAGGTTCCCGCGGATCTCCTGCTTGTACGCGGTGTCGGTGAGGTCGCCGTACTCGGTGGGCACCATCTGGAGCGGGTTGGCGCCGTCGTGGGTGGCGATGAAGTCCTGCTGGACGGTGTTGAGCAGACCGACCTGCGCCTTCGCGGCGGGGCCGCGCCCGGGGGCGCCGAACTTCTGCTGGTCGGCGTCGCAGTTCCACTTGGTGTAGCTGATGTCGTCGAGCGGCACGGAGAACGAGCGCACGCCCAGGTCGTAGAGCGCCTGGAGCTTCGCGGTGAGGGCCTTCACGTCGGCCGGGTCCGAGTAGCAGACCGAGCCGCCCGGCGAGACGGCGAAGGTGAAGCGGACGTGGTTGGCGCGGGCCCGGTCGACGAGCGTGCCGAGCTGGGCGAGCTTGTCCGCCGGGTACGGCTCGCGCCACTTGTCGCGGTGGTACGGGTCGTCCTTGGGAGCGTACACATAGGTGTTGGACTTGACCTCGCCGAGGAAGTCCATCTGGTCCAGGCGCTCCGCCTCGGTCCAGGGCGGTCCGTAGAAGCCCTCGATGGAGCCGCGCAGGCGCATGGACGGGAAGTCGGAGACGGACGCTCCGGCGATCTTTCCCTTGGTGACGAGCTGACTGAACGTCTGGGCCGCGTAGAACTGGCCGGTCGCGTCCGTGCCGCCGAGCGCCACGGTCCGTCCCGAGACGCGCACGGCGTAGCCCTCGTCCTGGGTGGGGACGTCGGTGCCGCGCAGGGCCTTGGCCACGTCGGGGCGGGTGGCCGGGCCGAGGAGCACGGTCAGGGGTGCGTGCCCTGACGCCTTGGTGCGGACGTCGAGGTGGCGGACTCCGTGGGCGCGCAGAGTGGCGGTGAGGAGGTCGCGGGCGGGCTTGTCGGTGGTGTCGCCGACGACGAGTTCGGCGCGCGACGGCAGGGCGACGTCGGCTCCGGCGCGGGTCATGTGCTGCGGGGTCGGCGAGACGACGGGCAGGGGGCGGTCCGTCGGGTGTGCCGAGACGGGCGGGACCGCCGCTGCGGAGGCGGCGACGAGCAGGGTGGCGACGGAACAGGCGTGCAGGGCTCTTCGGGCTGTCATGGGGCACTGCCTCCGAGATATCGGGTCAGGGGGTGTGTGGGGGGGTGTCAGGGGGGCGCGGGGGGTGGTGTCAGTCGCGGGTGTGTTCGCGGTACAGGTCGAGTTCGCCGTCGAGTTCGAGGACGATGACCGTGCACAGGGGGTCGAGCTGGTCGTCGGTGACGTACAGGTACTCCCAGCCGGGCACCTCGCCGAGGCCGCCGACGCGCTCGTGGCGGATGTCCGTGCCGGTCCCGAGGACCCGCGCCGAGCGGACCGCGTTGCGGACGCCGCGCAGCACGACGTACTCGTTGGGCCGGTCGAAGAGGAACAGGTACAGGGTGCGCCGGTCGGCGGAGAGGGTGGACGGGCCGTAGAAGTGGCCGTGGGGCAGGCCGCGTACGGTGTCGCGGACGGCGGTGCGGTGCCCGGCGATCCACCCGCCGAGCGCTTCGAGGCGTTCGGCCTGCTCGGGTGGGATCGTGCCGTCGGCCTTCGGGCCCACGGCGAGCAGGAGGTTGCCTCCGCCGCCGACGGTCTCGGCGAGGACGCGGACGAGCCGGCGGGGCGACTTGTGGCGGTCGTCCTGCGGCTGGTAGCCCCACGAGTCGTTGACGGTGAGGCACAGCTCCCAGGGGCCCTTCGGCGGTTCGACGGGCACGCCCTGTTCGGGTGTCGCGTAGTCGCCGTGTCCGGTGAGACGTCCGTTGACGACGGTGTGCGGGCTCAACTCCTTGATGAGCGCGGCGAGTTCGGCCATGCGCCACTGTTCAGGGCTGCGCTCCCACTCGCCGTCGAACCAGAGCAGGTCGGGCTGGAACAGCCCGAGGAGCTCGCGGATCTGGGCGCGGTGGAAGGCGAGGAAGGCGCCCCAGCGCTCGGGTGACTCGTCACCGACGGCGGGCATCGAGTACGGGTTGCCCCGGTCGTCGGGGTCCTGCCCGTCCGGCCGGATCGTGGCGTAGTCCGGGTGGGACCAGTCGAGGTGCGAGTAGTAGAGGCCGACCTTGAGACCGCGGCGGCGCAGCGCGTCCACGTAGGGGGTGACGAGGTCGCGGGCGGCCGGGGTGCGCTTGACGACGGACAGCTCGCCCGCCTGCGTGTCCCACAGGGCGACGCCGTCGTGGTGCTTGGCGGTGAGGACCGCGTACGCGGCGCCCGCCTCGACGAACAGGTCGGCCCAGGCGTCGGGGTCCCACTTCTGCGCTTCGAACCCGTCGAGCTGCGCCATGTACGTGTCGTACGGGACCTGCCCGTCGAAGAAGGACCAGGACTCGGCGACGCCGTCGACGCTGTAGATCCCCCAGTGCAGGAAGACGCCGAGCTTGCCGTCCGTGAACCAGGGCTGCATCACCGGTAGTTCTCCTCGTCATGGCTTCACTAAAGCGCTTGAGTGTGGTGGACACTAAAGCGCTAAAGCTGCCTCGGCAAGAGGGCCCGTAAAAGTCTCCTGGAACTGTGCAAGGGGAGCCCCGCCGACATCGCCGATCTCGCATCGACGTGCTGACTGATGCACCAGTCAGCATCTCAACACACCCGTTGATCTGTATCGATGCGCCCCCGAGTGTTGAGATCTGCTCAACACGTGGCTAGGGTCGTCGACCGTGGAGCACGGAGACGAGAACCGAGACGAGGTCGCCGCCCGGGTGCGGGAGGTGATCACCGCCGCCGGGGTGAGCCAGCGCGAGTTCGCCCGGCGGATCGTCATGGACCCCTCCAAGCTGTCCCGGTCCCTGAGCGGCACGCGCCGCTTCACGGCGGCGGAGCTGGCCCGGATCGCGGACGAGGGGCAGATGGACGCGGGCCGGCTGCTCGGTGCGCGGCACCGGCCCCCGGCCCGCCCGGCGGGTACCGCCGTCCCGGTCGAGGGCGGCCGCCCCTCGCAGATCGTGCGCGAGACGGTCCGCCTCATCGCCGAGCGCGGCTTCCATGCCGTACGGGTCTCCGACATCGCCGAGGCCTGCGCGACCAGCACGGCCGCCATCCACTACCACTTCCCCGGCCGCGCCGAACTCCTGGAGGCGGCCGTGCGGTGGTGCATGGACGAGGACACCGCCCACCGGGCGGCGCGCATTGCCGACGCGGCGGACCCGGCCGACGAGCTGCGCCAGCTCATCGCGCTCCAGACGCCTCGCACCGCGCAGCAGCGCAGGCAGTGGGCGGTGTGGCTGGACCTGTGGGCCGAGGCGGCCCGCTCCACGGCGGTCGGCGACCTGCACGCCGAGTATTACCGGCAGTGGCGCGAGACCGTCGCCGACGTGGTGCGGCGCGGTGTCGCGCAGGGTTCGTATCGATCCGTCGACCCTGCGGCGGCGGCGCTCGCGCTCACCGCCCTGATCGACGGTCTGGCCACCCAGGTGCTCGCGACGGCGCCCGGCGCCCCCGGCACGGACGCCGAAGCGATGCACACGGCTCTGCTGGCGTACGTCGACAGCACCCTGACCGCACCCGCCCCCCAATGAACTGACTCACCATCACATCCCCCTGCCCCCAACGGCCTTCGGGTCCAAGGAGCGATGTCCGCATGCCCATGAACCAGGATGTCATCATCACCTGCGCCCTCACCGGCGCCGGCGACACCGTCCGCAAGAGCCCCCACGTACCGGTCACCCCCGAGCAGATAGCCCGTTCCGCGGTGGAGGCGGCGGACGCGGGCGCCGCCGAGGTCCACATCCACGTACGCGACCCCGAGACCGGAGCGCCCTCGCGCGACCCGCGGCTGTACCGCGAGGTCGTCGAGCGGATCAGGGAGACCGGCACCGACGTCGTCATCAACCTCACCGCCGGGATGGGCGGTGACCTGGTCATCGACCCGGACGAGCCGCTCAAGCAGCTGCCGGGCACCGACCTCGTCGGCGGCCTCGAAAGGCTGCCGCACGTCGAGGACCTGCTCCCCGACATCTGCACCCTGGACTGCGGCTCCCTCAACTTCGGCGACGGCAGCAACCTCTACGTCTCCACCCCGGACATGCTGCGCGCGGGCGCCAGGCGCATCCAGGAGCTGGGCGTACGGCCCGAGTTGGAGATCTTCGACACGGGTCACCTGTGGTTCGCCAAGCAGCTGCTCGCCGAGGGCCTGCTCGACGACCCGACCGTCTTCCAGCTGTGCATGGGCATCCCGTGGGGCGCGCCCGCCGACCCGGGTGTACTCCAGTCGATGGTCAACATGCTGCCGGAAGGCGCGCAGTGGGCGAGCTTCGCGCTCGGCCGGATGCAGATGCCGTGGGTCGCGCAGTCCGTCGTGCTCGGCGGGCACGTCCGCGTCGGCCTGGAGGACAACCTCTATCTCGGCAAGGGTGTCAAGGCCACCAACGCGCAGCTCGTGGAACGCGCCGTGACGATCGTCGAGGCGATGGGCGCCCGCGTCGCCACCCCGGACGAGGCCCGGCACAAGCTCGGCCTCAAGCCCCGCGCCGAAGCCGCCGCCGAAGCCGCCGCCGTCCCGGTCGCGGCCGCCCAGGAAGGAACCGCCTGATCATGACGTCACCCGAACCCGAGAACGTGACCCGTGTCGCCTGTGTCGGCGCCGGGGTGATCGGCGGCGGCTGGGTCGCCCACTTCCTGGCGCGCGGCTACGACGTCACGGCCTGGGACCCGGCGCCCGACGCGGAACTGCGGCTGCGCCGCCTGGTCGACGCCGCGTGGCCCGCGCTCACGCAGCTGGGTCTCGCCGACGGGGCGTCCAGGGACCGTCTCACGGTGACCGCCACCCTCGAAGAGGCCGTGGCGGACGCCGAGTTCGTCCAGGAGAGCGCCCCGGAGAAGCTGGACCTCAAGCGCGATCTGCTGGCCCGCCTGGATGCCGCGACGCCGCCCGGAGTCGTCATCGCGTCGTCCACGTCCGGCTATCCGATGACGGACATGCAGACGGACGCCGAGGGCGCGGGCCGCCTCGTCGTGGGGCACCCGTTCAACCCGCCGTACCTCATCCCGCTGGTCGAGGTGGTCGGCGGCGAGCGGACCACGGCCCAGGCCGTGGCGTGGGCCTCCCGCTTCTACGAGGTGGCGGGCAAGTCCGTCATCACCATGGACCGCGAGGTGCCCGGCTTCATAGCCAACCGCCTTCAGGAAGCGCTGTGGCGCGAGGCCCTGCACATGGTCGCCAACGGCGAGGCCACCGTGAAGGAGATCGACGACTCCATCACCGAGGGTCCCGGCCTGCGCTGGGCGTTCATGGGCCCGATGCTGACGTTCGCGCTCGCGGGCGGCGAGGGCGGCATGGCACACATGCTGGACCACTTCGGCCCCTCGCTGAAGTCGCCCTGGACCCGCCTCGAAGCCCCCGAGCTCGACAAGGCGCTGTACGACTCCGTGGTGGCCGGCTGCGACGACGCGGCGGCCGGGCGGACCATCGCCGACCTCGTGGCCGAACGCGACCAGGGCGTCATCGACGTACTGCGGGCGACGGGCCGCCTGCCCGGCGCCCGGAAGGAGGCCGGCCAGTGACGCCGCTGCCGCTGCTGCACAGCACCGTGCGCGCCGAGTGGATCGACTACAACGGCCATATGAGCGAGGCGTTCTACGTCCTCGTCTTCGGGCACGCCACCGACGCGCTGATGATCGAGACGGGCCTGCACTCGGGGTACCGCGAGTCCACCGGCTGTTCCCTGTACACGGTCGAGTCGCACCTGCGCTATCTGCGCGACGTCCCGGAGGGGGCGGCGCTCGCCGTCCGCACCCGGGTCCTGGGCGCGGCGGCCAAGAAGGCCCGCTTCACCCACGAGTTGTACGTCGTCACGGCCCCGGGCGCGGAGCCGGCCGTGGACGCCCAGCCGGTCGCCACGACCGAGCTGCTCGCCGTGCACGTCGACCAGAAGGCGGGGCGCGCGGCGCCGTTCCCCGACGAGGTCCGCGAGCGCTTCACCGAGCTGACCGAACCCGCCCCGGAGTGGGCGGGACGGTCCATCGCGGAGGTGTAGACGCGCGCGGTGACGTGACCCGCGCCCGACCCGGGGCGCGGGTCGTCGCGGTGACGTCGGCGGCCTGTTACGTGTAAAGATCAGCCAACTCCGCGGGAAACCTGAATACTTGACGTCACGGAGTGCCTCCTGTGGCATTCTCGCTGCACTGATGCCCTGCAGATCACCGAGATACGAGGGAGCAGGGGCCGTGACGGAGCACTCGGCAGTCACCGGCGTGCGTGGGCGCGGAGGCATCGTCTCGCTCGTGGAGTCGACGCTCGCGCTCGACCGCGCCGCGGAGCGTCCGCTGACCATGCTGCTCGGGCCACGCGGCAGCGGCACCAGCGAGCTGCTGTGCGTCCTGATGGAGCAGTTCGGAACCCGATACCCCTTCGGATACGTCAAGTTCACGTCGGGCCAGGAGCTGCTGCCGCGCTACGCCCTGGGCCTGCTCGCCCGGCAGCTGGCGCGGAATCTGCCGAGCTACCGCCACACGGCGTTCCCGCGCCTCGCCCTCGGGCTGCTCGCCTCCGACCAGGACCTGCCGCACCACGCCCTCACCGGCGGGCAGCGCGGCATCAGGGGCGCCCTCACGGACCTCGAGAAGAAGGCCAAGCACCAGCACGGCGACTATCTGGGCGCCTATCTGACGGTTGCTCAGGCCTCGATCGACGCTCCTGACGGGGCGAGCCGCAGCGCCCGTGCGCTGCTCGCCGCGGCGACGGACACGTCCGCGCGGTCGTGGGCCGGGCGCTGGGACCACTCGGCTGCCGCCTGGTTCGGACAGCACCGCCTCACCCACAGCTCCGACCCGTGGGAGTCGCTGCTCGAACTCAACCGCTGGCGCCACCAGGGCGACGAGCGCGACAAGCTCCGGCTCGACCAACTCCTTTGCTCCGCCTTCCTGGAAGACCTGCGCACCAGCGTCAAGGGGGCCTTCCGGCCGCGCTCGTATCTGCTGCTGCTCGACGAGACGCACACCGACCACGGCCGCGAGTTCCTCGATCTGCTGCTCCAGGCGCGGCACGACGACACGGTGCTCGGGCGCCGCCCGTGCGACCCGCTGTCCGTCGTCGCGGGCTGCAACCGGTGGCTGCCCCGCTGGGGCCCTGCGACCGGCGAGGAGTGGCCCTGGCAGCCGCGCGAGCCCGACCGGGCCTCGCTCGCCGACTGGCACGAGCACCGTCCCTCCGGGGACGGCCAGGACACGTGGTGGTATCCGCTGCGCATGCGCGACCT
Source organism: Streptomyces sp. NPDC090032 (assembly GCF_044748025.1). Lineage (NCBI taxonomy): Bacteria > Bacillati > Actinomycetota > Actinomycetes > Kitasatosporales > Streptomycetaceae > Streptomyces > Streptomyces sp. NPDC090032. The sequence goes on from NZ_JBIVFF010000008.1 coordinate 134,490, forward strand.
GGACCGCGACGAGGTGCGCATCCATGTCGAGCAGCAGCTCAACACGCACCCCGAGCTGACGCCGTTCACCACGCTCGCGCCGTTCGTCCACCGGCTCACCGGCGGGCTGCCCAAGGCCGTCCAGCAGGTGTTCGAAGTGCTCGGCGGGCCGAACGTGCCCCAGGTGCCCGGACCGCAGCAGAACCTCTGGCTGCGCGATCTGCCGCACCGGACCGTGTCGGCCGGGGGACGCAAGCCGTTCCTCGTGGACGCCGCGCTCGACGACCTGCTCGCCGACTTCGACGCCGCGGACCGGGACCGCCTGGCCCAATGTGCCGCCGCCGACGACCTGTTCGTGGGGGCGCAGCTCCTCGGCCGCGGCGCGGAGCTGTTCACCGACATCCGCAGCCGCTGGCTGCTGAGCGCTCCGGGCACCCTGTCCCTCCATCCCTGGCTCCGGCGGATGCTGCTGTGGCACCTGGCCGGGCGGGCCGGCGCCTGGGACACCGCGCACGAGGTCCTCGCGGAGCATTACGCGAACGGGGAGCATCGCGTTCAGGAGCTCTACCACCTCCTCGCGCTGGAGAAGGTCGACGAGGTGGCCGACTACCTCGTCACCCTGCGCAACACGGCACAGACGGAGGAATGGCTCAGCGCCTTCCACACCATCACCTCGGCCCCCAACCGGCTCGTCCACCCCGGCGGCCCGCTGGAGCTGCGGGCCCGCCTCGCGCCGGCCGACCCGGGCGACCAGGTCACCGTCCCCGCCGTGATCCGTGACCTGGTGGTGGCGCGCTGGCTGTGGAGCGACCCGCTGACAGATCCCGGCAGGCAGCTCAGCCCGGTCCTCGCCGACGGCTTCGTGCACCTGTCCCGACTGTGGAGGAACTACAACGTGGCCCTGGTCAACGAGGCGGAGCGCTACCGGCTCACGACACCCACCCGTACGCCGCCGATACTCGGGAGCGGGACATGAGCCCGCTGACCCTGCCGCGGTGGCGCGAGTGGTCCTGGCGGACGGTGAAGCTGGTCGCGGCCGGTGTGGCGCTCGCCGTGGTGCTCTCCGTCGCCGGATTCGTGATCTCCGACAAGGTCTCGGACGCCCGCGCCCGCTGCGCCGACGGCGTGACGCATGTGGAGCCGGACCGGGAGTGCGTGGGTGTCACCGACGGGTCGTACACGTTCGCCGGACATCTCAAGCAGGTCGAGAAGAAGATCGAGGAGGAGAACGAGCGGGTCTACGACCACCGCGGCACGGACCCGTACGTCACCGTCGCCTATCTCACCTCCTTCACCGTCACCGACGACGACAGCAACTCCGAGGACTCCGTACGGCACGAGCTCGAAGGCGCCTATCTCGCGCAGATCCGGCACAACACGGGTGACCTCGCGGCGTCCCCGAAGATCCGGCTGCTCGTCGCGAACACCGGGAGCGGCGCGCGCCATTGGGAGCACACCGTGGACGAGCTGATCGCCCGCAGGAGCGCTCCCGACCGGCTTGTCGCCGTGGCGGGCCTCGGCCCGAGCACCGGTCCGAACGTCGCGGCGCTGCGCAAGCTGTCGAAGAGCGGCATCGCCACGGTCTCCAGCATCATGACGGCGACCGACATCAAGGGCATAGAGGGTTTCGTGCGGGTCGCTCCGACCAACGCGGACGAGGCGCGGGCGGGCGCCGCGTACCTCAAGCGGCAGAAGAACAAGTACCGCACCGCCGTCGTCATCCAGGACGCCGACAAGGACGACCTGTACGCGTCCACCCTCGGCGAGGCGTTCAGCGAGGAGTACCCGGACAAGGACCACCGTCTCGTCGCGGACCGCATCACGTACGACTCCTCGGTACCCTCCGCCTGGCCCAACGAACTCCATTACACCGCAGAGCAGTTGTGCGGCGAGCGGCCCGAAGTGGTCTATTTCGCGGGGCGCGGACGCCATCTGTCGCACTTCCTGAACGCGCTCGCCAACCGCACCTGCCAGTCGCGGAACTTCACCGTGCTCACCGGCGACGACACGACGAACCTGACGCCCAAGGAACTCGACGCCGCGGCGCGCACGGGCGTGACCATGCTCTACACGGGCCTCGCCCACGCGGACATGTGGCACAACGATCCGGGCGCGGTGTCGGGCCCGTCGGCCGGCAGCTTCCAGCCGGGCGGCACCCTCGACAAGTGGTTCCCCGGCGACGCCCGTTACGACGGCCAGGACATCATGGGCCACGACGCCGTGCTCACCGCGGCGCAGGCCATCCGGATGGCGTCCAACTGGCAGGGCGAGGTGACGGGACGCTCCGTCGGCCGGATGTTCCTCCAGCTCGACGGGGACCGCAAGGTGCCCGGTGCGAGCGGCTTCCTGTCGTTCAAGGACAACGGGGACCCGCGCGATAAGGCGGTCCCGGTCCTGCGGCTCACGCCGAAGGGCGAGTCGGAGCTGGTCGATGTGTCGGCGCCGGGCGGCAAACCGGCCACGCGCAGGTAGGCCGCCGTATCCATGGCCTTCAACCCGGCCTATTCTCAAGTGTGTTGAACGGGCCGACGTTTGCGAGGGCGTGTGGATCCATCCGCTTTCTTCTACACGAGCTGCACCCGCGGCGACGGCTGGCCGGCGCTCACCCGCTTCCACGCCGATCTGGAGTACCGGTTGCGGGCTCAGGAGGGTCACGGCATCAGCGGCGCCCTCGGCGCGGCGATGAACCCCGACACGGCGCCGAGCAGCGCCATCACCAAGGCCGGCGTGATGATCGCGCTCTACTCCCCGAGATACTTCCAGGACCGGGCCTGCGGCCTCGAATGGGCCGTCGTCCAGGCCCGGATGCGCCGTCGCGCGCACACCGCGGGCATCCAGGTCCCCGGCTGTCTCATCCCGGTCTGCTGGAAGCCCGTGGCCGACCGGCTGATCCCGCAGGCGGTGCGCCGCTCCGAGTCGTTCCCCGGCCCCGGCGCCTTCGACTGGCTCAGAGGACAGGGCCTTCACGCCCTGGTGTCGTCGTCCGAACCGGGAGCCGACGAGCGGTACTACGTGTTCGTCGAGCAGCTCGCCAAGAGCATCCTGGACGCCGGGCGTGCCGGGCTCGAACCCCTCGATCCCGACGAAGCCCGCGACACGCTCCCCGCGTTCGGCTCAACGTACGGAGCGGCCGGACCGGTCCGCCCCGGCCTCAGGGTGCCCGAGCAGCCGGATCCCCGGCACGAGAGCGCCGCCGGTGAGCCCCGCTCGGTCGCGATCAGCTACGTCGGCGCCGACCAGGCGTGGGCCGACTGGATGGACGACGTGCTCAGCGAGGAGGGCCACACCGTGCGCCAGCGCCGCTGGCGCGTCGGGCGCGAGACCCTGTCGCAGGCCGTGGAGCGCGCACGGGACGGCGCCGACCGGGTCGTGGTCGTCTTCTCCCGCAGCTACTTCGACGCCGGGAACACCGTCCCCACCGACTGGGAGAGCGCCTTCACCCCGCCCGCTTCCGACCCGTCCTGGCTCGTCGCCGTACAGATCGACGCGGCGCCACGGCCGGTTCTCGTACGCGGGGTCAAGGTCCTCGCGCTGGAGGGCTCCGGTCCCGACCAGGCCGAACGGCTCCGCGAAGGAGTCACGGACCCGGTGGGTGCGACACCCCGCGACCCCGCGGGGGGAGCGCGTTGACCGGGTCGAGACGTTCCGCGACCGATCCTCCGCCGATATCGAACCTGCCGGTCCAGGCGACCCCGTTCGTCGGCCGTGACGAAGAGATCGCCGCCATCCACGACCTGTTCGAGGACCACCGCGCGGTCCTCCTGCACGACCCGGCCGGCCGTCGGCACGGGTACGGCAAGTCGGAGGCGGCCATCACCTACTGCCACCGCTACCGCATGCGCTACCGCGTCGCCTGGTGGTTCAACTGCTCCCACGAGAGCGATCCCGACCGGCTGCGGCAGCTGATCGAGCGCGGGACGGACGAGCTGCACACCCGGTACCGCGAGGTCCTGCGCGTGGCGCAGATCCCCGAGCGCCCCGACGACAAGTGGCTGCTCCTGTACGACAACGTGGCCGATCCCGACCGTGTCCAGGACCTCCTCCCGGCCGGCGACGCCCGGATCCTGGTCACGTCCCGGCCGCGGGGCTCGGTGTGGGACGCGGACGCCCGGCTGCCCGTCGGCGATCTCGACCCGTCCGAAGTGGCCAGTCTCTTCCGTCAGTTGGCCGAGATCAGACAGCCCGTGGCCGAGGATCTCGCCCGGACGTTCGCGGGACATCCGCAGCAGATCATCGCCGTGGCCGAGCAGATCCGGCGGGGCACGCCGCCCGCAGCGTGTGTCGCGCTCGCCGACGCCGTACGGCTCGCGCCCCCGCCCGCGCGGCCCGCACCGCCGCAGCCGTCGGGCCATGTGCGGATGAGCGCCCAGGACCGGGAGACGCTCATCGACACCCTGCTGTCCTCACCGGTCTGCCGGGACCTGCCCAGCTACCGTGCCTGGATCAAGGCCATCGACCGGCGGGCGACGGTGTCGTCCAGCCTGCCGTCGGAGACGGAGACCATCCGCACGCGCGTCGTCGGCCTGGTGTCCATCGCCCTCAGCCGCGACGCGCCCGATGTCCTGCTGGCCCTCGCCAAAGCCTTCGAGGCCAGGGCCGGCCGGCACGAGGCGCAGCTCGTCCGGGCGCTGATCGGCCCGGCGGCGGCGAACTGGAACGAGAACAAGGAGCCGATACGCGCCGTGCTGCCCCCACGCCCCGCCGATGCCCCGTTCTTCTTCACCAGCTACGCGAACCGGGAGGACGACCAGGAGCACGTCGCCGAGTTCCACGAACGGCTCGAACAGGAGCTGCGCATCAAGCGCGGCCGCAACGTGACGAGCACGGGCTTCCTGGACCGCCGCAGTCTCCAACTCGGCCTGACCTGGCGGGAACCGATGGTCGAGGCGATCCGCTCGACACGACTGCTGGTCGCGCTGATCACCGCGGACTACTTCGAGAGCGAGTGGTGCCGGCGGGAGTGGGCCGTGATGATGGAGCGCGCCCGCCGTGCCGGGCGTTCGCCGGGCGACGAGCCGGTCGCCATCCTGCCGCTGTTCTGGGTCAAGCCCCGCGGCCCGCTCCCCAAGGATCTCGCGTCCATCCAGTACAGCTCGCCCGCGCTGTTCGGCGGGAGCAGAGCCCCGGACAACCTGATCGACCTGCTGCGCGAGGACAAGAAGAAGGCCGCGGCCTTCATCCGCAGGCTCGCCGACACCATGATCGAAGCGGCGGACCGCGACCTTCCGGCGCTCGAGGCGAACGCCGTACGGGACATTCCGCTCGCGTTCAGCGAGTGGGACACGGGGGACACGTCGCTGCCGGGCTCGAAAACGGGCTCGGGCCCAGGTCCGGGCGACGCCCAGCCGCATCCGGAACCCCATCCCGATCCCGAGCCACAGCCACAGCCACAGCCACAGCCACAACCACAGGCGAAGCCTGAGCCCGAACCGGCACCTGATCCGGCGCCTCGCGAACGGGCCGAGCAGCCCTCTGAGCCCTCCCGCGTGCCGGACCCTCGCGTCTCCCCCGAGCCCCAGCCTTCGGTACGTCCCACAGCACCCTCACCCACGACGGCGCCCACTCCTCCTGCGGGCTCCGACAAGACCCGGCTCATCGAGGCCCTCACGACCGGCCCGCTGCGCGAGCCCACGCGGTACACACCCTGGGTCGAGGCCGTGCTCCGGGACGTGGACGAGGTGCACCATCCGGCGGTCACGCAGTTCGTCGACCCGCTCAGGAGACGGGTGCACCTGCTGGTGAACTTCGCCTACGACCAGTCCACCCCTGACCTGTTCCGCGCCATGGCCCGCGCGCTCACGCTGGTCGACCCCGGCGGCGCGGACGCCCCCGACGAGACCGTGACCGCGGTGCACCACCTCGTGGACCGTATTGTCGCGGCATGGCCTCATCACTCGTGACCCCGGACCGAAGACCGGCGCGCGACTGCCCGTTCTGCCGGATCGCCGCGGGTACGGGACCCGCCCGCCTGGTCGGCGAAGGCCAGGAGGTCATCGCCTTCCTGCCGCTGCGCCCGGTCCATCCCGGTCACGTCCTCGTCGTGCCGCGGCGCCACCTGGAGGACATCTGGGACCTGGACGAGGCCACAGCAACAGCGGTGAGCAGTACGGTACTTCGGGTCGCGCACGCCGTACGCGCGGTGTTCCGGCCCGACGGGCTGAACGTCATCCAGTCCTCGGGGGCCGCCGCGACCCAGACGGTGCCGCACCTCCACGTCCACGTGGTCCCGCGATTCGCGAACGACCGGATGGGCGCCATCTGGCCCGCCCCCGCCGACGGGTCGCCCCTCGCGCTGGACGACGCGGCGAGCCGGTTGTCCAAGGCCCTAGAACAGGACGGCCAGGGCGATGAGCTGGGCCAGGGCGAGGCCGCCGTAGAAGAGCGCGACCGTCAGGGAACCCGCGGCCCGTAGCGCGCCGGCCCGCTCCGCACCGCCGCTCGCGTCGAGGCTGAACGGCTCTATGTCGCCGCCCGGCCGCCGCACCTTGTCGTAGAGCCGTCTGAACAGCCGCTCCTTGTACAGGAAGTACCCGTCGAGGAGCCAGAACGCCACGATGGGGACGAAGCCGGTGGCCGCCACCGTCCGGCTCTCGTTCCCGGCGGCGAAGGCGAGCAGCGCACCCATCAGGGTCAGCGCCCAGCCCTTGATCAGGAACGAGTTGTTGCCCATCCGCGCGACGACGGCCTGGATCAGTTCGAGGTGCCTGATCTGCCCGTCGTCCAGAACTGTCCGGCTCGCAGGTTCCGCTGTCACGGCATTCCCCCTTCGGGCGGAACCCTACCCAGCCACCGGGCGCGCGTGGCGCTGTCGTCCCCGTCACTTACTGGTATCCCGTCACGTACTGGCCGAAATAAGCAACTGCTTAGTACGCTGGCTGCGCGGGGCCCGTCGGCCCCCTGATTCGGTACCGCCCGTCACCACCAGTGCGCCTGGAGTAACCGCATGGCATCCCTGCTGCTGTCCCGCCGCGACCTCGAGTTCCTGCTGTACGAGTGGCTCGACGTCTGCGCGCTCACCTCACGGGAGCGGTACGCGGACCACTCCCGTGAGACCTTCGACGCGGCGCTCGGACTCAGCGAGCAGATCGCGACGCGGCACTTCGCCCCGCACAACAAGAAGAACGACGCGCAGGAGCCCACCTTCGACGGGGAGCGGGTGCACACCATCCCCGAGGTGAAGGAGGCGCTACGGGTCTTCGGCGAGTCAGGGCTCATCGCGAGCGCCATGGACTACGAGGTGGGCGGCGGGCAGCTGCCGTCGGTGGTCGCCGACGCGTGCTTCGCCTGGTTCCAGGCCGCGAACGTGGGTACGTCCGCGTACTCGTTCCTCACGATGGGCAACGCCAACCTCATCCTCGCGCACGGCTCGAAGGAGCAGATCGACACCTACGTGCGCCCCATGGTGGAGGGCCGCTTCCTGGGCACGATGTGCCTCTCGGAGCCGCAGGCGGGATCGTCGCTCGCCGATGTCCGTACGCGGGCCGAGCGGCAGGAGGACGGGACGTACCGCCTCTCCGGGAACAAGATGTGGATCTCCGGCGGCGAGCACGAGCTGTCGGAGAACATCGTGCACCTCGTACTCGCCAGGACCCCCGACGGCCCCGCAGGTGTGAAGGGCCTGTCGCTGTTCATCGTCCCCAAGGTCCTGGTCCGCGAGGACGGTTCGCCGGGCGAGCGCAACGACGTGGTCCTGGCGGGCCTCAACCACAAGATGGGCTATCGGGGCACGACGAACGCGCTCCTCAACTTCGGTGAGGGCGCCCACCGGCCGGGCGGAGCGCCGGGCGCCGTCGGGTACCTCGTCGGCGAGGAGAACCGCGGCCTCGCCTACATGTTCCACATGATGAACGAGGCCCGGATCGGCGTCGGCCTCGGCGCCACCGCCCTCGGCTACACCGGCTACCTGCACGCCCTCGACTACGCGCGCACGCGCCCGCAGGGCCGCCCCCTCGCGGGCAAGGACCCGGCCGCCCCGCAGGTCCCGATCCTCGCGCACGCCGATGTCCGCAGGATGCTGCTGGCCCAGAAGGCTTACGTGGAGGGCGCGTTGGCGCTCACCCTGTACTGCGGCCGGCTGCTCGACGAGCAGCACACCGGCGCCACGCCCGAGGCCCGCTCCGCCGCCAGGCTGCTCCTCGACGTGCTCACCCCGATCGCCAAGAGCTGGCCGTCGCAGTGGTGCCTGGAGGCCAACAGCCTGGCGATCCAGGTGCACGGGGGCTACGGCTACACCCGCGAGTACAACGTCGAGCAGTTCTACCGCGACAACCGGCTCAACCCCATCCACGAGGGCACGCACGGCATCCACGGTCTCGACCTGCTCGGACGCAAGGTCGTCATGGACGGCGGGGCCGGGCTCGGCCTGCTCGTGGAGCGGGTCACGGCGACGACCGCCCGCGCGGCCGAAGCCGGCGGAGAGGCCGCCGCGTACGGCGCCCTCCTCAACACCGCGGTACACCGAGCGGTCACCGTGACCCAGCGCCTGTGGTCGACCGGCGACCCGGAGACCGCCCTGGCCAACGCCAGCGTCTACCTCGAAGCCGTCGGGCACGTCGTCGTCGCCTGGATGTGGCTGGAGCAGCTGCTCGCGGCGGCGCCCGGTACGGAGGCCGTCCACGAGGGCAAGCGCGGCGCGTGCCGCTACTTCTTCCGATATGAACTGCCCAAGACCGAGGCGCAGTTCAGCCTTCTGGAGTCCCTGGACCGGACGGCTGTCGACCTCGCGGAGGACGCCTTCTGACCGGCTGATCGGCGCGGCGGCCCGTCCACCGCAGAAGGACGACGGAGCAGACGGCCGCGAACGCGCACCACGTCGAGACGAACTCCCACCGCCACAGCGCGACACAGACCGCCGCGCCGGCCGCGACCAGCACACCGAGCAGCACGAGGCCGCGGTCGGCGGACAGGAGCAGCGAGCCGACCGTGGCCAGGAGGTACCCGGCGACCAGGAACCCGGCGTGCGGCAGCCCGAGGGCGTACCCCACGGTGTGACCGCGGATCTCGGCCGTCACCGTGCGGGTCGCCAGCGCGTACGCGAGCCCCGCCGCCGTCACGGCTCCGGCCGCGAGCGGGATCAGCAGCAGCCCGCGGGCGCGGCGGGGCGCCGCGCAGATCACCCCGGCGGGCACCCACAGGGCCAGGACCGGTAGGGCGATCACGGCCCAGGCCAGGGTCGCGGGCCCCGACCCGCCCCCGGATCGCCACAGGACGGACTCGACGATCTGATGGGCGCCGAGGAGCAGCGGCAGTGCTGCGAGCGGCAGGTCGCGGGGCCGCCGGGCGCGGACCGCCCGTGCGACGCAGCCGACCCCCACGGCGGCGATCGCGGTGCCGGCCACGAGGTCGGCCGTCGCGCTCCAGCACATGCCACATCACCACGGTTCCGGGTCGCGCGCCGACGCCCGTCGCCGTCCGCGGTGCGGCCACGCTACGACGCCATGGGCCGCCACCGGCCGCGCCGACACGGAGTCCGGCGGGACAAGGCAGTTGAGGAACATCGGGACTTGGGGGACGGACCCACGGAGACGGCGAAAGACCCTGCCTCTACGATGGCCCGATGACGTCGATCAAGAAGTTCCAAGTCACCTTCGACTGCGCCGAACCTGAGCGCGTCGCTCGTTTCTGGTGCGAGGTCCTGGGGTACGTCGTACCGCCGCCCCCGGAGGGATTCGCCACTTGGGGCGACTTCGAACGCACGCAGCCGCCCGAGCGTCAGGGCGCGGGGTTCGTCTGCATGGATCCCACCGGTGTCGGCCCGCGTATGTACTTCCAGCGGGTTCCCGAGGGCAAGGTCGTCAAGAACCGGGTGCATCTCGACGTGCGGGTCGCCACCGGGCTCGAAGGCGAAGAGCGCCTGGCCGCGCTCGAGGCCGAATGCGCCCGGCTGGTCCCGCTCGGCGCGGTGCGCGGGCAGCTCCTGCTCGCCGATGAGTACAACGAGTCGTGCCTCGTGATGCAGGACATCGAGGGCAACGAGTTCTGTCTCGACTGAGGCCGCGAACGCCGCCCGCGGGGTGGCCTACCGGGCCCAGAGTCCGCGTACATGCCCGAGGTGGCGGGTCATGACCGCGCGCACCGCGTCCTCGTCACGGGCGACGAGGGCGTCGAGGATCTCGAGGTGCTCCTCGGCCGACGCCTCCAGGCGACCCGCCTCCACCAGCGCGTTCAGCCCGTAGAGCCGGGAGCGCTTGCGCAGGTCGCCGACCACCTCGACCAGGTGCTCGTTGCCGGAGAGGGCGAGCAGCCCCAGGTGGAACCGGATGTCGGCCTCGACGTACGCGATGAGATCGCCGGCCACCGCCGCGTCGACGATCTCCCGCGCGACGGGGCGCAGCGCCTCCAGGGCATCGAGGTCGGCGGTCGTGGCGAGTTCCGCCGTGGTCGGGATCTCGATCAGCGAGCGGATGTGCTTGTACTCGTCGAGCTGCTTGTCGGATACGGCCGTGACGCGGAAGCCCTTGTTCGGCACCGCGTCGACGAGGCCCTCCTTCGCGAGGTCGAGCATGGCCTCCCGTACCGGCGTCGCGGACACCCCGAAACGGACGGCGAGGGTGGGCGCCGAGTACACCTCACCGGCCCGCAGCTCACCCGCGATCAGTGCGGCGCGCAGCGCGTCGGCGACCCGCTCGCGGTAGCTGCTGCGCGTCCCGCCGAGGCTGGGCAGGGCGGGAGCGGCGGACGGGGCGCTGCGCCGGTCGGCCATGGGGTGGTCCTCCTAGGTGACATGTCACGTTCCACAAGTATCCCGTGGCAGGTGGAGTGCTGCGGGACAGGTGTTACAGGACGAATCCCGCCGGAAAGGGATCGTCCGGGTCGAGCAGGTACTGGGCGGTGCCGGTCACCCACGCGCGGCCGGTGAAGCTGGGCAGCACCGCCGGGGTGCCGGCCACGTCGGCGGTGCCGAGCAGCCGGCCGGTGAACTGGGTGCCGATGAACGACTCGTTCACGAACTCGGTGTGCAGCGGCAGTTCTCCGCGCGCGTGCAGCTGAGCCATGCGCGCGCTCGTTCCCGTACCGCAGGGCGAGCGGTCGAACCAGCCGGGGTGGATCGCCATCGCGTGCCGGGAGTACCGGGCGGTCGCCCCCGGCGCGTACAGATGGACGTGATGGCAGCCGCGGATGGACGGGTCCTCGGGGTGTACGGGCTCGTCCTTCGCGTTGATCGCGTCCATCAGCGCGAGGCCCGCCGCGAGGATGTCGTCCTTGCGGTCACGCTCGAAGGGCAGGCCGAACCGGTCGAGGGGCAGGATCGCGTAGAAGTTGCCGCCGTAGGCCAGGTCGTACGTGACCGTGCGTCCGTCGGCGAGCGTGATCTCACGGTCGAGGCCTACGGAGAAGGACGGCACGTTCTGCAGGGTGACGGACTTCGCCGCGCCGTTCTCCACGGCGACCTCGGCGACGACGAGCCCGGCGGGCGTGTCCAGACGGATGGTGGTGACCGGTTCGACGACCTCGACCATGCCGGTCTCCACGAGGACGGTGGCGACGCCGATCGTGCCGTGGCCGCACATCGGGAGATAGCCGGAGACCTCGATGTAGATGACGCCGTAGTCGCAGTCGGGCCTGGTCGGCGGCTGGAGGATCGCTCCGCTCATCGCGGCGTGTCCGCGCGGCTCGTTCATCAGGAGCTGTTTGATGTCGTCGCGGTGCTCACGGAAGTACAGGCGGCGCTCGTTCATCGTGGCGCCGGGTACGGTGCCGATGCCGCCGGTGATCACCCGTGTCGGCATGCCCTCGGTGTGCGAGTCGACCGCGTGCAGGACGAGTTTGCTGCGCATGTCGGAAGCTGCTCCCTGGGAGTGGACGGTGGGGTGAGTGCGGGCGGGTGGTCAGACGAGTCCGGCTGCGACCGCCTGTTCGGTGGCGGCGCGCACCGCCTTCTCCTGGTCCGGCGCGAGCGGCATGCGCGGCGGGCGGCAGGGGCCTCCGTGGCGGCCGACGATGTCCATGGACAGCTTGATGGCCTGGACGAACTCCGGCCGTGAGTCCCAGCGCAGGAGCGGGTGGAGTCGGCGGTAGAGGTCGGTCGCGGTGGCGAGGTCACCGGACACGGCGGCGCGGTACAGCTCGACGGACGTGGCGGGCAGCATGTTCGGGTAGCCGGCGATCCAGCCCTTGGCGCCGGCCAGGGCGAGTTCGAGCAGGACGTCGTCGGCGCCGATCAACAGGTCTAGTTCCGGGGCGAGTTCGGCGATGCGGTAGGCCCGCCGGACGTCTCCCGAGAACTCCTTGACCCCGCGGACGAACCCCTCGCGGTGCAGCTTGGCGAGGAGCTCGGGCACCAGGTCGACCTTGGTGTCGATGGGGTTGTTGTACGCGACGACGGGCAGGCCCACCGCGGCCACCGCCTCGTAGTGGGCGAGGACGGAACGCTCGTCGGCGCGGTAGGCGTTGGGCGGGAGCAGCATCACGGAGGCGCAGCCGGCGTCCTTGGCCTGCTCGGCCCAGCGGCAGGCCTCGCCTGATCCGTAGGCGGCCACGCCGGGCATCACGCGCTCCCCGCCGACGGCGGCGACGGCGGTCTCGACGACCTTCGCGCGCTCCTGCGGCGTGAGCACCTGGTACTCCCCGAGGGATCCGTTGGGCACGACGCCGTCGCAGCCGTTCTCGACGAGCCAGGCGCAATGCTCGGCGTATCGGGCGTAGTTGACGGTCAGGTCGTCGTTCAGCGGGAGCGGCGTGGCTACGAGAACACCGTGCCAGGGGCTGCGCTCGGACGTGGTCATGGGCTGTTTCTCCTTCGTGGCGTACGACGGTGCAGTGGGTGGGCGCGCGTCACTCGTCGGGCGGGTCCTCCCCCGCGCGGGCGAGTGCTCCGAGGGGTACTGGGCGGGCGAACGGCCTTTTGGACGGCAGCAGTTCGCATCCCGCGAGTCCGGCGACCGCCGGTCCGCACATGCGGCCCTGACACCAGCCCATTCCGGCTCGGGTCAGCAGTTTCACGGTGCGCACGTCCGTGGCCCCGAGTTCACCGACCGCCTCACGGACCGACGAGGCCGTCACTTCCTCGCAGCGGCACACGACGGTGTCGCCGGTGACCTGCTCGGCCCAGTGCGCACGCGGCACGAAGACGGCGTCGAGGCAGGCACTGAACTCCCGTTCCTGCGTACGGGACTTGGTGGCCGCCGCCCACGTACGCGGGTCGGGTTCGCGAGCCGCGAGGCGTGCCGCGGCGGAGCAGCCCGCGATGTGCCCCTCGGCGAGCGAGAGGGCGGCGCCGCCCACGCCGGTGGCCTCGCCCGCGGCCCATACCCCGTGGACGTCCGTGCGCTGCTCGTCGTCCACGGCCACGGCGGTCCCTTCGAGGCGGCAGCCGAGGGTCTCGGCGAGGTCGGTGTGCGGCAGGAGGCCGTGGCCGACGGCGAGTGTGTCGCAGGCGATGACCTGCTCGGAGCCCGGCGCGACTCGCCCGTCGCGGTCGAGCGCGGCGATGGTGACGGCTTCGAGCGCGCCGTCGCCGTGCGCTTCCACGACGGTGTGCCGGGGCTTCAACCGCACGCGGCGGCGCATCAGTTCGGCGGCGTACCCGGCACCTTCGGCGAGCTTGCCCGGGTGGGCGGAGAACGTACGGGCGCGCCGGGCGACGTCCTTCGGCCCGGCGGACTCGACCAGTGCGGCGACTTCCGCACCGGCCGCGGCCAGCCCGGCGGCGACGGGCAGCAGCAGCGGCCCCGTGCCCGCCACCACGGCCGTGCGCCCCTGGAGCACGAGCCCACCTTTGAGCATGGCCTGCGCGCCGCCCGCCGTGAGCACGCCCGGCAGGGTCCAGCCCGGGAAGGGCAGCACCTTCTCGTAGGCGCCGGTCGCCAGGATCACGGCGTCCGCGCGCACCGTGGACGACTCTTCCTGCGCGGGGCCGAGGAGGGCGTGCACGAGGAAGCCGGAGTCATCGTCGAGCCGTTCCACGCACCACACATGATGCTCCGTCAGATGAGTGATGCGGCTCGCCGTGACCTGCGCGGCCAGTCCGTCCCGCAGGCGCTCCCAGGTCCGCCACTGGTGGTGCAGCGCCTGCGGGTGTCGTGCGCCGAGTTCCTCGGCGGGCTGGCGGTAGAACTGGCCGCCCGCCCGCGCGCCCGCGTCGATCAGCGTCACACTGCTCCCGCGGACGGCCGCGGCGAGTGCGGCGGCGAGCCCGGCGGGTCCGGCCCCGATCACCGCGAGCGTGGGCGGCACTCCTTCATCGCTGCCTCTGCCGGGGCTACGACTCATCGCCCCTCCCCCTCCGACACCTTGTCGTGACCGGTCCCGTGCTGCGTGCGGATGTCGTCGCCCGCTTCCGCCGGTACGAGACAAGCCCGTTGGTTGGGACGGCCGTTGACGGTGACCAGGCAGTCGAAGCAGACGCCGATGCCGCAGAAGACCCCCCGCGCCTCGCCCGTGCCGCGTGTGGTGCGCCAGGCGGTGACGCCCGCCGACCACAGCGCCGCTGCGACGGTCTGCCCGGGCAGCACCGCGATCCGCGCGCCGTCGAAGGTGACGGTGTGCGCGGGACCCGGCTCGGCCCTGACGAGATCCAGTGGTGTGCGCTTGCTGTTCACGACGCCTCCTCGGGGAACCGGTCCGGGCGGAACGGCACGAGCGCGGGATCCGGCCCTGCGCCGCCCAGCGCCTGGGCGATCAAGTGCCCGGTCCCCGCGGCGAGTCCGATGCCGGCGCCCTCGTGCCCGCACGCGTGGAAGAGCCCGGGTACGCGCGCGTCCGGCCCGATCGCCGGCAGATGATCGGGCATGTAGGGACGGAAGCCCAGGTAGGACCGCATCACGCGGACGTTCTCCAGGAAGGGGAACAGCCGCGCCGCCCCCGCCGCGAGGGACCGCACGACGGGCAGCGAGAACGTGGCGTCGAAGCCGACGCGTTCGCGGCTCGCGCCGATCAGCACGGGGCCGGCCGCGGTGCCCTCGACGACCGGCGAGGTCTGCAGCGCCGCGGAGTCGCTCGCGACATCGGCCACGTAGTCGGCGGCGTACACCTTGTGCCGGACCAGGCGCGGCAGCGGCTCGGTGACGAGGACGAAGCCGCGCCGCGGCAGCACCGGCAGGTGGACGCCGGCGAGGGCGGCCAGCTCACCGCCCCAGGTGCCAGCCGCGTTCACGACGGCGGGGGCGTGGATCTCGCCCCGGCCGGTCCGGACACCTCGTACGGCTCCGTCCGCGCCCCGGAGCACCGCGGTGACGGGCGCACCGGTCAGCAGCCGGGCCCCCGCCGCGCGCGCAAGGCGTACGAGGTGGGCGGCGGCCAGTGTGGGCATCACCTGGGCGTCCTGCGGATAGTGGACGCCGCCCGGCATTCCGGGGGCGAGTTCCGGTTCGAGTGCGTACAGCTCGTCGGCTGTGACGGCGCGCGCGTCGACACCGGCGTCGCGCTGCCGCACGGCGAACCTCTCCAGTGCCGCCAGCCCTTCGGCGGACGACGCCACGACGACACCGCCCTTGGCCTCGAACTCGACGGCCTCGGCCACGCCGGGTTCGGCGGCGAGCTCGGACCACAGCCGGGCGGAGAGCAGGGCGAGGTCGAGCTCGGGGCCGGGTTCCTTGTCGGAGACGAGCAGGTTCCCCTCGCCCGAACCGGTGGTGCCGCCGGCCACGGGGCCGCGGTCCACCAGGACGACGGAATGCCCCGCCCGCGCCGCGTAGAGAGCGCAGGCCGCGCCCACCATTCCGGCGCCGACCACTACAACATCGCAGGTCAGCCGCGTAGTCACGGCTGTACTATGTCACATGTTCCCAGACTCGCCAAGGAGCACTAGGCTGACGGACAGGCCAGTCGAAACCAATGCAGAAAACACCAGAAGGGTGCACTTTGTCCTCCTCCGACGCCAGGTCACAGCCCACGTCTCAGCCCGAGGCCCACCCTCGGTCCGGGGGACGTAAGAACGGCCTCTACGAAGGCCTCTCGGACGAGCTCTCCGCCCTGATGCGGACGGGCTGGGCCGACACCGAGCAGCGCGACCTGTCGCAGGACGAGCAGGCACCGCACGCCGCACGCCGCCGCGCCGCCCTGTCCTCCCTGTTCCCGGGCGAGCGGCTGGTGATCCCGTCCGGCAACCTCAAGATCCGCTCGAACGACAGCTACTACCCCTTCCGCCCCTACTCGGCGTATGTGCACCTGACGGGCGATCAGGCGCGCGACAGTGCCATCGTGTTCGAGCCGCGCACCGGCGGCGGCCACGACGTCCACCTCTACCTGCTCCCCCGCGACAGCCGGGACACCGACGAGTTCTGGACCGGCATGACGTCCGAGCTGTGGATGGGCCGGCGCCGCAGCCTCGCCGAGTCGGAACTGGTCCTCGGCCTGCCCTGCCGTGACATCCGCGACGCCACCGCCGAGCTGTCGGCCGCGCCCGAGGTGCCGACCCGCGTCGTCCGCGGTCACGACCCGGCGCTGGAGGCCGCCGTGACGACGGAGGAGGAGCGCGACGCCGGTCTCGAGGAGGCGCTGTCCGACCTGCGCCTGGTCAAGGACGAGTGGGAGATCGGCGAGCTACGCAAGGCCGTCGACTCCACGGTGCGCGGATTCACCGATGTCGTACGGGAGTTGGCGACGGCGATCGCCACCTCGGAGCGCTGGATCGAGGGCACTTTCTTCCGCCGCGCCCGCCTGGAGGGCAACGCCCTCGGCTACGGCTCGATCTGCGCGGCCGGCGAGCACGCCACGATCATGCACTGGGAGCAGAACGACGGCCCCGTGCGCCCCGGCGAACTCCTGCTCCTCGACGCGGGCGTGGAGACGCACACCCTCTACACCGCGGACGTGACCCGCACACTCCCGATCAACGGCACGTTCACACCGCTCCAGCGCAAGATCTACGACGCGGTGTACGAGGCCCAGGAGGCGGGCATCGCCGCCGTGAAGCCGGGTGCGGCCTACCGCGACTTCCACGACGCGGCTCAGCGCTGCATGGCGGGCAAGCTCGTCGAGTGGGGCCTGCTGGAGGGCGACCCTGAGCGGGTCTTCCAGCTCGGTCTCCAGCGGCGCTTCACGATGGCGGGCACCGGCCACATGCTCGGCCTCGACG
This sequence comes from Streptomyces sp. NPDC090032, assembly GCF_044748025.1. Lineage (NCBI taxonomy): Bacteria > Bacillati > Actinomycetota > Actinomycetes > Kitasatosporales > Streptomycetaceae > Streptomyces > Streptomyces sp. NPDC090032. The sequence continues at coordinate 151,486 of NZ_JBIVFF010000008.1, forward strand.
TCCACGACTGCGCGGCCGCGCGCACGGAGGCGTACGTGGGCGGACCGCTGGAGCCCGGCATGTGCCTGACGGTCGAGCCCGGCCTCTACTTCCAGCCGGACGACCTGTCGGTCCCGGAGGAGTACCGGGGCATCGGCGTGCGGATCGAGGACGACATCCTGGTCACGGCCGACGGCACGGAGAACCTGTCGGCGGGCCTGCCCCGGTCGGCGGACGAGGTCGAGGCGTGGATGCGCACGCTCGCGGGTGAGCGGTAGAGGCCACGACGCTGCGACAACAGCCCGAAGGGGCCCGGCCGTCGGAACGGCCGGGCCCCTTCGGGCTGTCGAGGCTTACGCCGTCGGAACCGGGTAGGTCGGGTACTCCACACCGGAGACGTGCTGGACGACGCGGATGACCTGGCACGAGTAGCCGAACTCGTTGTCGTACCACAGGTAGAGGATCGCGTTGTCGCCGTCGACCTTCGTGGCACCGGCGTCCACGATGGAGGAGTGGCGCGAGCCGACGAAGTCCATGGAGACGGCGTCGGGGGCGGTGGTGAAGTCGATCTGTCGCTTGAGCGGCGAGTTCAGCGAGACGTCGCGGAGGTAGTCGAGGACTTCCTCGCGGGTGGTCTCGCGGCCGAGGCGCAGGCTGAGGATCGCGATCGAGACGTCCGGGACGGGGACGCGGATCGAGCTGCCGGTGATCGGCGCCTTCAGATCGGGCAGCGCCTTGGCGACGGCGGAGGCGGCGCCGGTCTCGGTGATGACCATGTTGAGCGGCGCGGAGCGGCCACGGCGGTCGGCCTTGTGGTAATTGTCCAGCAGGTTCTGGTCGTTGGTGAACGAGTGGACGGTCTCCACGTGGCCGCGCAGCACGCCGTACTCGTCCTCCATCGCCTTCAGCGGCGGGACGATCGCGTTGGTGGTGCAGGACGCGCAGGACAGGATCTGCTCGTCCGGCTTGATCATGTCGTGGTTGACGCCGTGCACGATGTTCGGGACGTCGCCCTTGCCCGGAGCGGTCAGGACGACCTTCTCGATGCCGGGGCGGAGGTGCTTCGAAAGACCCTCGCGGTCGCGCCACTTGCCGGTGTTGTCGATCAGGATGGCGTCGTTGATGCCGTACGCCGTGTAGTCGACCTCGGACGGGTCGTTGGCGTAGATCACCTTGATCTCGTTGCCGTTGGCGACGATCGTGCTGTTCACCTCGTCGACCGTGATCGTGCCGTTGAACTGGCCGTGGATCGAGTCACGGCGCAGCAGCGAGGCCCGCTTGACGAGATCCTGGTCGCCGCCGCCGCGGACGACGACGGCGCGCAGGCGCAGACCGTTGCCGGAGCCGGCCTTCTCGATGAGCAGGCGGGCGACGAGGCGGCCGATGCGGCCGAAGCCGTAGAGGACGACGTCACGCGCCTGGCGGCGCTCGATCTTGTTCTCACCCGTGGCGCCGGAGACGGCCTCGGCGGTGAACTCCGCCACCGACAGACCGCGGTCGTCGGTCCGGTACGCCTCGGCGAGCAGGCCGATGTCGATCTGCGACGGGCCGAGGTCCAGCGCGGCGAGCGCCTCCAGGAACGGCATCGTCTCGGTGACCGACAGCTCCACACCGGCGATCTGGCGGGCGAACCGGTGGGTCTTGAGGATGCTCACCACCGACTTGTTCACCAAGGAGCGGCTGTGGAGCAGGACGGTGACGTCGCGCTCCCTGTGCATCTTCCCGATGACCGGGATCATCGACTCCGCGATCTCCTCGCGGTTCTTCCAGTTGGTGAACGAGTCGTCTTTGACAGTCACAGGTTTATCTTTCGAGCTAGGCGGCGCTCATATGCTAACCCGCCGCCATTTTGATCGTTCAAACGGTCCCCCCGAGCTTGATCCCCTGACTGTGGGTGACGCCGGGCCACCCGACCGTGCCTCCACATCCGTGCCGATGTTGTGCAACTTTGCAGGCAGCTGAGCAGAACCCGGACGAGCCCTCCCATCTCGCTCCGGAGCAACTACCGGCCCGTGATAACACGTAGTGATCAGATTCGAAGGAGAGGACGACATCGTGGGTATCTTCAGCCGTCGCCACACCGCGACCCTCGAGCCGACGCCGGCTGTCGGCCCCAGCACGCCCTTCCCGGGGACTCCGGCACCCAGGCCCACGCTCGACCCGGCGCTTCGCGCACTTACCGGAGAGTGGACGATCGACCGCCCGCACAGCCGCATCGGATTCTCCGTGCGGCACGCGATGGTCACGACGGTGCGCGGCGCGTTCGCCGAGTACGAGAGCAAGCTGCACTTCGACGGCGCCCGGCCCTCCGAGTCGCGGGCCGAACTCGTCATCCAGGTCGCCAGCGTCGACACGGGAGTGGAGCAGCGGGACGCGCACCTCATCGGCGCCGACTTCTTCGACGCGCGCCGCTTCCCGGAGATGGTGTTCCGCAGCACCTCCACGGTCCACGACGGCGGGGAGACCTTCCGCATGGCGGGCGACCTGACCATCCGAGGGGTCACCCGGCCCGTCGAGCTGCAACTCGACTACCTCGGTTCGGTCCTCGATCCCTTCGGCTTCGAACGGGCCGGCTTCGACGGCACCACCAGCATCGACCGCACGCAGTGGGGTCTGGTGTACAACCAGCGCCTGGAGGCGGGCGGCACCATGGTGAGCGAGAAGGTCCGGCTTCAGTTCGACATCTCCGCGATCCGGGCGACGCCTCTGGCGTAGCGCCCGGCGGGGCGACGGTGACGGGGGCGACGACCGGGTCGCCCCACGGCCCACCATGGGCAGCGGTCACTCCCGTCGAGCCCGATGAGGAGTCGTGCCCCGAATCGCCGAAGCCCGAGCCGCCGCCCAGCCCCAGTCCCCGTCAGAGCTGCACTCCTTGATTCCCGGCACACGCCGTGCCGTCGGCCGCAGCGGCGATCGCTGCGGCGGACGGCACGGAGTCGCTCAGTACGCCTCGCCCACGGCCGCCCTCGGCTCGGGCTCCTCCCGCTCCGGGTGCGGGTAGGACGGCGGGACACGGAGCGGGCGGGCCGCCCAGTTCGGCAGGTACCAGTTCCAGGGGCCGAACAGGGACACGAGGGAGGGAACGAGCAGCATCCGTACCACAGTTGCGTCCAGGAGGATGCCCAGTCCGAGGCCGGTGGCCAGGATCTTGAGGTCGGTGCCGGGGCCGGAGGCGAGCGCGGCGAAGGCGAGGAAGAGGATGAGGGCGGCGCTGGTGACGAGCCGGCCCGTGCGGCCGACGCCCTCGATCACGGCGGCATCGGTCGAGCGCCCGGCGTCGTACTCCTCGCGGATGCGGGACAGGATGAACACCTCGTAGTCCATCGACAGTCCGAACAGGAACGCGAAGATCATGATGGGGATCCAGAAGGTGATGGCCCCGGTGGCCGCGATACCGAAGACCGCGTCGGAGCCGCGACCGACCTGCCAGAAGAGCACCATCAGCCCGAGCGTCGCCGCGAGCGAGATCAGGTTGAGCAGCACCGCCTTGAGCGGCAGCAGCAGGGAGCGGAAGGCGCGGGCGAGCAGCACGTAGGTGAGCAGCGCGATGATCGTGAGCATCAGCGGGAAGCTGCCGTAGACGGCGTGCAGGAAGTCGATCTGCGCGGCACCGATGCCGGCGACACCGATGACCCCGGGAAGGTTCTCGCTGACGCTCTTGACCCGTTTGACCACGTCGACGCTCTTGGAGTTCACCGTCTCACCGTCCGGGACGACCACGACGATGCTCGTTCCGGCCCGGTTGCCGGCCGGCCCGGAGGGTACGAACGCCCCGCTCACACCGTCGACTTCGGCCAGCCGGTCGGCCACCGGTCGTGCCCGGCCGGCGCTGACCAGGACCTCCATCGGAGTCAGCGCGCCGGTCGGGACACCGCCGCGCTTCAGCGTGGTCAGCGTCGTGTACCCCGGCCCGCTCCTGGCCAGTGACGCGGAGGACGCGAGGCCGATCCTGATCCCGAGGAAGACACCGGCCAGCGCCGCAAGGGCGGCCAGCGCGGCGCCCGCCGCGATCCAGCGGCGCCGCACCACGGCGGCCGTCCACCGGCTCCAGGTGCGGCTCGCCCGGTTCTCGTGGCGGATCCTGGGCCGGTCGACCCGTGGCCCGACACTGCTCAGGATCGCCGGCGTCAGGGTGAGCGTCGTCATGACGCCGGCCAGCGGGATGAGCGCACCGCCGTACCCCATGCTGCGCATGAACGGGACCGGCAGGACGACCAGGGCGAGCAGGCCGATGGCCACCGTCACACCGCTGAACACCACCGCACGCCCGGCCCGTTGCATCGCGACCACGACCGCGTCGTGATTGTTCCGGCCGCGGTCGCGCTCCTCGCGCCAGCGGGTGACGAACAGCAGCGAGTAGTCGATCGCCACGCCGAGGCCGATGAGGGCGACCAGGAACTGCACGATGAACGACACGTGGGCCACGTACGTGAGCGGCAGCAGCATGACGAAGGTGGCGAGGATCGACACCGCGGCCACCACCAGCGGCAGCAGCGCGAGGAAGGAGGCGAACACGAAGGCGAGCACGGCGAGGGCGCCGACAGCGCCGAGGACCGTTTCCCCGAGCACCCCGGGACCACCGCCGTCATCGCCCCCCGAAGCCAGCACGTCCTGGCCCGTCACTCCGACCGACGCGCCGGCCGGCATGACCTTCTCCGCGGCCGAGTGGATCGGATCGGTCAGCATCTGCTGTCTCGATGACGGGTCGAACCGGTAGAAGACCAGCGCGTACGCGGTGCGGTCGTCCTTCGTCCGGAAGGCCTTGTCACCGGTGTTCGCCTCATCGATCACCCGCCCGCCGGGGACCGCATCCCCGACCGCCGTGAACACCCGGCCGACATCGGCCTCGCTGCCGGTGACCGTCCGTCCGGCCGGCAGCGTGACCGAGACCAGGTACGGACCGGTGTCGCCGCCGCTGCCGAAGGACTGCTCGATCCGCTGCGCCGTCACCGTGCCCGGCTGGCCCGGCAGTGAGAAGTCGGTCGTCAGCCGATGCGTGGTCCGGCCGACCAGCAGCACGCCCGTGATCAGTACCAGTCCCCAGAACGCCACGACCGCCCTGCGATGCCGCAGAACGAACTCGGCCCACCGTCGCATTCCGGCCTCCCACTAGCCATCGAGTGCGCGAGTCTAGGCCGGGCACAGCCCCGTCGAGCCTCGCCACACGCCAGCGCATCCTCCAAAACGAACAACGCACATGCCATGCCTATCGGCCAATCAGCCAAGCATCAACCAGCGGGTTATGAGATCTCCCCTGGCAGATGCAAGATATGAATTGTTGTTGTTCGGGAGGCGGACGTCACCGCCCCGGCCCAGGCCCACAAGGCGAGGTCCCATGGTCATGCGCACCCACGACGGCAGCGCCGGAGATGTCGACTACGGCACCGTCGGCACCGGATACGCCCACTACCGCCGCCCCGACGAACGCATCGCCCGCGTCATCGCCGAGGCCATCGGTGACGCGCGCACCGTCCTCAACGTCGGTGCGGGAACCGGCTCCTACGAGACCGCGGCGCGCACGATCACGGCGGTGGAGCCCTCCCTGGCCATGCGCGCCCAGCGCCCTGCCCAGCTCGCCACGGCCATCGACGCCGTCGCCGAAGACCTTCCGTTCGCCGATGAGCAGTTCGACGCGGCGATGAGTCTCTTCAGCGTCCACCAGTGGACCGACGTCGAGGCCGGGCTGCGCGAGCTTCGACGCGTCACCCGCGGCCCGGTCGCCGTACTGACCTGCGACCCGGCACGTGTACGCGACTTCTGGCTCTACGAGTACGCCCCCGACGTCCTCGACACCGAGGCCCGCCGCTACCCGCCCCTGCACCGGCTCACTGCCGCGCTCGGCGGCACCACCACGGTCCAGTACATTCCCATCCCGCTGGACTGCACCGACGGCTTCAACGAGGCGTACTACGGGCGCCCCGAACTCCTCCTGAACCCGGCCGCCCGACAAGCCTGTTCGGCCTGGAGCTTCATCGACGACCGCGCCCGCCAGGACTTCGACATCTCGCTGCGCCGCGCCCTGGGCTCGGGTGCCTGGGACGAAGCCTTCGGCCACCTCCGCAGCCGACCCACCTACGACGGATCGCTCGTCCTCCTGCGGAGCACCCCGTGACCGCAGCCATGGGGTGAGCACGAGATCCGGGCGCACCCGAGCATCACCCCGGAGCTCCCCGTGCGCCGCCCGTCACCCCCAGGCCGAACCGCGCACAACAGCATGCGGGGACCGCCCGGCCCGCGCCGCGGCGAGCGCCTCCTCGACGGACGGCCGGTCGGCATCCCAGTCCCTCGCCGACCAGCTGTCCCCCACACCTACGATCTCCCCGCCCCGCCCGGCGTCGACATGCACGAACGAGCCCGTGACCACGGCAAGCACCGTGTCGTCAACCATCTCGAGCAGGCTCGCGGAACCGTCGGCACAGGCATCGCACCCACAGTCCGGAGCCGTCTCCAGCGCCACCGCGGGATCGCCCGCGCCCAGCACGAGAACCGTCTTGGGGACCTGGTCGATGGCGGAGAACCCGAACACGAGAGGGACGGCACCGGCGCGCACCGGTCGCACGCGGACCGCGCCGCCGACGGTCACGCCGGGCTCCCGCCGCCAGATCGCCACCGGATCGGCGACCGGCTCCGCCCGGCCCAGTTCGAGCCGGGTGAGCGCCCGCATCCAGGCCTCGGCGCGGGCGGCGAGAATGCGGTACTTGCCCGGGTCCAGACACCGCGAGTATTCCGCGTCCCGCACCTCACCATCGGGATGCGGATCAGGCCAGGGCGGAGTGTCCGCCCCGGTGACGGCAAACTCCTCGTCGACCGCTCGACGGAGTATCAGCTGATCCATACCGGCACCCTACGGTGCCGCGATCATCACGATCACCCCGCGGGCGACTCCACGCGGCGCATCACGTCACGGCAGAAGGCCCCGACGCCCTTCGGGTCGTCGGTGAACTGCGAGGGCTTGATGCAGAAGGAGGTGAAGCCCGCGGCCAGCTGTTCGGGGATGCACTCCAGCGCCTGGTCCAGGTCGGCGCACGACCGGTCGTCGGGGAAGACGGCGCGGGTGCCGCCGATCATTTCCAGGTCGGCGACAGGTGGTCGACGACGCTGAAGATCGTCTGGCTTCCGATCTCGGTCGTTGCGCCAGGCGTTGCACGTCGCTCCGCCACGTCCGGCGCACTCATACCGGTCCCGGTGTGCCGTAGTGGACGAGTGACGTGGGGACGACGACGCGCCGGGCGGGCGGGCCGCTGGCGGAACCGCTGTCGGCCGGTCCCTCACCGAGCCGGCCGACGAGCAACCGGCCTGCCTCCCTGCCGAGTTCGTCGCTGTCGTACGCCGCGATGGTCAGCGGCAGCCCGAGCACGTCGGCGAGCTCGAAGTCGTCGAACCCGGCGAGTGCGGTGTCCGTGCCCGCGCCGCGGATCGCGCGGAAGGCACCGATGGTGTTGCGGTTGTTGGAGCAGAACAGCGCCGTCGGAGGCTGCCGCAGGTCCAGCAGCTCGGCGGCGGCCCGACCTGCCTCCTCTGTCTCCTGCGGGCCCAGCCGTACGTGGTCCGGTTCAGGCTTCAGGCCCGCGTCCGCGAGTGCGTCGGTGAAGCCGCGCAACCTCTCGGCGGCGGTGTAGACGGCCGGCGGGGAGCCGACGAAGCCGATCCGGCGATGCCCCGCGTCGAGCAGGTGCCGGGTCACCGTACGGGCACCGCCGTAGTCGTCCACCAGGACGCAGTCGGCGGCGAAGCCGTTCGGCGGCCGGCTGGCCACCACGACGGGCACGCCGCCCGCCGCGGCGGCTGCCAGGTGCCGCTGGTCGTCGGCGGCGGGGACGACGATGATGCCGTCGACGCGGCGGGCGACGAGGTCCGCCACGAGGCCGCGTTCGCTGTCCACGTCGTGGCCCGTGTTGCCGATGACGGTCTTCAGACCGTGCTGGGCCACGACCGCGTCGACGCCGAGGGCGAGCCGCGAGTAGAAGGGGTTGGCCAGGTTGGTGACGACGAGCCCGACGAGTCCGGTACCGCTGCCCAGGCGCAGACTGCGCGCCATCTCGTTGCGGCGGTAGCCGAGTTCGGCGGCGGCGGCGCGCACCCGCGCGGCGGTGGCGGGCAGCACTCTCGGGTCGTCGCGCAGCACGCGTGACACGGTCATGGCGCTCACCTGCGCCTGCTGCGCGACGTCGCGCAGCGTCGGATGCGGGTCCTTCGCCCCGCGGGTGTCGGACATGCTCGCCGTCTCCCCCATCGTCAGTCGCGGACGGCAACGGCGCGGGCCGCGCCGATCAGTGCGGCGTCCGAGGCGAGGCCCGCGGGTTGCACCGCACGAGTATGCCGCGCGAGACGTCGGGGGCTGTCATCCGAGGCGGCGTCCGGCGCCCAGCCGCCGTCCGTGAGTCCCGCCCGCAGCGCGGGGGCGACCAGGTCCCAGGAGCGGGCCATCGAGCCGCCGACGACCACGGTCGTCGCTCCGAAGGCGGTGAGCCGCGGTCCGAGGGCGGCGCCGAGGGTAACGAAGGCGTCGTCCAGGACGCGCCGGGCCCGCCGACCGCCCGCCCTGGCCAGCTCGGCGATGTCGCGGACGTCGGCGGACGGCTCACCGAACCGGGCGAGGATGGCCCGGCGGGACACGGACTCCTCCAAGGGTGCGCCGTCGGCCTCGGTCAGATCCATGCGCCCCTCGGGCGGCACACCCGGCCCCTTGTCGACGATCCTGCCGTCGGCGAGGAAGGCCGAGCCGACACCCGTGCCGAGGGTGATGCCGACGGCGCGGCCGTGGCCACGCGCGGCGCCCACGGACCACTCCCCCATCAAGAAGGCGTGGGCGTCGTTGAGGAAGACGACGTCATCCGGCCGCCGCCGCAGCTGTGCGAGCAGTACCGCGCGCACGTTCGTTCCGTACAGGGCCTCGAACTTGCCGACGCCCGCATAGAGCGCGATGCCCCGCGCGTAGTCGAAGGGACCCGGCACCGCCACACCCCACCGCGTGCCCTCCGCGGCGTCGAGGCGGTCGGCGCAGCGCCGGATGGCGCCGAGGATGTCCCCGGCGCCACCCTCCGGATCGAGCGGCCGGTGGATGCGGCCGGCCACGCGGCCGTCGGCCGGGTCGACGAGGGCCGCGGTGACATGCGTGCCTCCGACCTCGATGACCGGTATCACCGGACGAGGGCTTTCACGACCCGGACCGGTCCCCCGTCCGCCGCGCGCAGCCGGTAGCCGCCCACGGCGGCCGGTACGGTCAGCGTCTCCGCGTACGCCAGTTCGTGGCGGTCGCCCGCCGCGGTGTGCACGGTCACGCCGTCGCCCTCGACCACGTTCAGGATGTGGAACCGTCCCGCGGTGTCGTCGTCGGCCTCCGCCCCGGCGTCGAGGACGTACCTCCTCACCTCGTAGAACATCTCGTCGAGTGCGCCGATGACCTCTTCGCGCCAGCCCGTTCCCTCGCGCACGGTGCGCGGCTGCTGCACCAGGTCGCGGGCGACCGCGGCGCCGCGCCGCCCGGTCTCCAGGTTGGCGAAGCCGTGTTCGTAGGGCAGCGGGCGCGGGTTGCCGTCGGCGTCGGGCCGCAGCCAGTCGTAGAACCGCAGGCTGTACAGGTACGGCGTGGCACTGATCTCCAGGACGAGGTTGCCTGCCCCGCTGGCGTGCGGTGTGCCCGCGGGGATCATGAACAACTGGCCCTGCTCGGCGGGGAAGGCGCGGACGTGGTCCTCGGGATTCATGGGTGTGCCCTCGGTCGCGGCCTGCCGCACCCGCTCGCGGAAGACGTCGACGTCCGCGTCCTCGCGCAGTCCGAGGAACACCTTCGCGCCGGGGCCGCCGAGCGTCATGTAGTACGTCTCGTGCTGGGTGTACGGCCAGCCGAACCGCTCGCGCATGTACGGCTCCTTGGGGTGGCAGTGCACCGAGAGGTTGCCCCCGCCGACGGTGTCGAGGTAGTCGAAGCGCAGGGGGAACGACGTGCCGAAGCGCGCGTGCACCTCCGCACCGAGGACGCTCTGCGGCTCCAGGACGCACATGAGCTGGAACGGCACCTCGGCCTGCGCCCGGGGTCCGGTGCCGACCAGGATTCCGGCCTCGGGTGCGATCAGCTCGTAGCCGAGTGCGGTGTTGCGGGCATCGGGGCCGAAGCCGAGCGTGCGCTGGGCCCAATGCCCGCCCCAGGGAGTGGAGTTGAAGTACGGACGGGTGCGCACGGGCCGCCGGGCGAGGGCGGCGTACGTGGCCCGCAGGCCGGGGCCGTCGAGCCACACCGGGCGATCGGGGTCCTGGAGGTCGAGCCAGCCGTCGAGCCGCGGCGCGAGCGCGTCGCGGTGGCGGTCGAGCATCGGCCAGTCCGCGTAGAACAGCCGTCGCAGGTCGGGCTTCTCGCCCGGCAGGCCGAGGTTCGTCCCGGCCGTGCCCGCGACCGCGGCGGCCTCCGCATACCGCTTGGGCAGGTCGGCGTACCAGAGCAGGTCGTGGTCGACGAGCGCGGCGCCGGGGCCGTAGACGACGAGGAGCCCCTCGTCCGGTCGCGCCGCCGCGGGAAGCGTGTCGAAGAGGTCGCCGAGCGGGTTGTCGGCGAGTTTGCGGAAGTAGGGGTCCTCCTCGTCCTCGGGCCGCTCGGTCCGGGTGCGGATCTCGGCGGGCGGTGCGTAGTAGCCGCGTACGTCGAGCAGCGTCACCGGGGTGGCCGTGAGCGCGCGCCGAAGGTGCTCGGCGAGCGCGTCCCAGTCCACGGTCGGCGGGCCCTCAACTGCCAACACCGCTGGTTCCGAGGGGAGTTGAGCTGCCGCTGCCTGCCAGCCGACGGTCAGAACGGCCTGCGGGGCCGGGGCGTAACGCGGGTCGAGCCGGTACACGAAGTCTCCTTCACACATCGGGGTACGCGTGGGCGCGTACGGTCTCAGCGGCGGAAGAGCACCGCGGCGGTGCCGAGGGCGGGCAGGTCGACGGTGACCTCGCCGTCCTGGAGGGACAGTTCGTCCCCGGTGCGGCCGTGGTAGTCGGCGAGATGGGCCTCCGAGACGGGGAAGAGGGCGCGCACGGGGCAGGCGACACGCTCTTCGGCGAAGGACTGCAGGCGCAGCAGGACGGCTCCGTCCGCGTCGGGGGTGGTGGCGCCGACGAGCCGTACGCGCGGGTCGCCGACCGTCGCGAAGCCGAGCCGGTCCGGGGCCCCGGCGGACACCGGCCCGCGGGCGCGCACGGCGTGCAGGAGTCGTGAGGTGCCGGCCGCGGTGCGCGGGCCGAGGCCCGCGACGTCGGCGCCCGTGGCACAGGAGAGGGAGTACCGGAAGGTGAACTCGAAGGCCTGCTCGCTGGGGAAGTTGGTGTCCCAGAGGTTGTTGTGGATCCAGGAGTACACGGTGGCCGGTTCGTCGTGGCCCATGGACTTGGGGAACGGCGCGTACGGCAGCGCGATGTTGCCGAACTGGACCAGCGGCGCGTCCTGCGTGGCCCACGCGACGGCGAGGTCGCCCTCCTGCAGGGAGATCCAGCGGCGCACGGCGCGCATGTGCAGGGCCGAGCCGGGCACCACCGGCAGCCCGGTGCCGGTCACGCCGCCCGACGCCTCCATCCGTACGGTGGGCGTCTCGAAGGCGAAGGGGAAGGCGAAGTAGGCGCTCTCCTTGCCGAGCGTGGCGTCCTTGTCGACCTGGTTCTCGATGTCGAGTCGGCCGACGCCGTGCCGGAGCGTGAGGGTGGTGCGCACGCGGTTGGCGCCCGGCGGCCGGGTCTCGTACGTGAGTGTTTCGGCGGTGGCCGTGGAGTGGCGGGCGATGAGCGCGGCGGGCGGGGCGACAGAGCGCTTGCCGAGGTGTTCGAGCCGGTCGGACGCGGTGGTGCGGCTGGAGTTGTGGTTGAAGCCGCCCGCCGTCGTGTACTTGTCGTGGATGTAGCCGTTGAAGCCGGTGATGGCGTCGGCGCGGACCAGTTCGCGGCCGGTCGCCTTGTCGACGACAGAGGTGATGCAGGCGCGGGCGAGGTCGACGCGGACGGCGAGGTGCTCGTTCTCCAGGAGCAGCGGGTCGGACAGCGCGTGGGCTGCCGCGGCGCTGGTGGCCGGGTCCTCGCGCTCGGTGCCGCCGGTGGGGTTCCAGCCGGTGGCAGCCTTGACGGTGGCCGTCTCCTCGGAGGCGTCGCCCGCTGTGTCGATCGCGCGCACGTCGATCCGTACGGAGCCTGCGGGCGGTACGTCGTCGACGCGTACGAGCAGGAACCGGCCGGCGTCGCGGTGGTTCTCGTTGGTCTGCGGGCGCTCCTCGTGGGGCAGCCGTTCGCCGGTGCGGGCGTCGTGGACGGCCACGGCCTGCTCCAGCGGGGCGCTGGACTCCGGGAGGAAGACCTCGGTGACGTCGGTGCGCGGCCAGGAGCAGGTGTTGACCACGTGATAGGAGGCGGCGGTGCCGGCGGGGCGGGCCAGACGCTGGCCGAGGCGGGCGCTCGCCCGGTCGAGCAGCGACTGCCCGTCGTCGCGGGCGCGCAGGGCCTGCCCGTACTTCCAGTGCCACTGCTGCTCACCGGAGTGGCCGTGGTCGTGTCCGTGCGTCCACGGGTCGCCCGCGCCCCAAGTGTGTTCGTCGAAGAGCGACACAGCCTCGTAGACACCGGCCGCGTCACGTGTGTCGTCCGCCGCTCCGGTGGCGTCGAGGACGCCCGCGAAGGTGCCGAGCGTCTGCGCGTCGGCGACGACGGCCTGCGCGGTGCGGGCCATCGACAGCGGGTGGGCGCCGGAGCCGACGCCGTCGACCCACCAGTCGGTCCAGTCGCCGTCGAAGGTCTGGATCTGATCGCCGAGCCTGGCCTCGGCGTCGGTGAAGAAGTCCTCGTTGCGCGACAGGCGCAGCTGCGGGTAGGTCCAGGTCTCGTTCCAGCGGCGTACGGTCTCGGCGATGATCCGGCGCGGCGGCGCGTTGTCGCCGAACTTGCCCTGGACGCGCAGGTGCAGGACGTCCCACGGGTAGGGCTCGCGCTTGATCTCCTCCTGGTCCATCGCCCAGCCGAAGACGCCGCCCTCGTACGGGTACGGGTTGGTGGCCAGCGAGGTGAGGTAGGCGGGCAGCAGGTCGTCGACGGACGAGTAGTCGGTGTCGAAGCCGAGCAGCGGGCCCTCCATGTAGGCGAGGCCGTGCGGGGTGTCGGTGACCCAGACGAGCACGCTGTTGCCGCTGGGCGCCTGCCAGCGGAAGAGGCGGGGCAGCTTCTCGCCGCCGACCAGGTGCGGCACCGAACGTCCGGCCCAATTGTGTGCCACGGAAAGGTATTTGACGCCTGCCGCGCTGAGCGCGTCGACCAGTCCGACGACGGATCCGGGCACGTCTGTCTGCATGGCCGAGGTGATGTCGACCCCGTGCTGGTCCCTCACCTGGTGGGCCAGGCGCAGCAGTTCGTGCAGCTCGTCGGTGGAGCAGGTCTCGGTGTGCAGGTTGAACGGCATCGCGGTGAGCTCGATACGTCCCTCGCGCACCCGCCGTACGAACTCCGCCACCTGCTCCGCCGGGCGGGCGGCGGCCCACTGCTGGAACGACCACAACGACTCGACGCACCAACGGAATTGCGACTCGGGCGCCCAGTCATCGGTGGCCCGGGTCAGCTCCAGGCACGAGTCGAGGAAGGAGAGGTGTTCGGCGAGGACGCGGCCCTGCGGGTCGGTGTAGCCGATGTCGAGGTGCGAGTGGTGCACCAGGTGGATGGTCCACTGGCGTTGCGGAGTGAGCGTCACCTCGATGCCGCTGCCGCCGTCCCCTTCCGGCAGCGCGAGGGTGACCCGCTGCGCCGTGTCGACGACGGGCACCAGCAGGCGGACCGAGCCGTTCGGCCCGGCGACGCGCTCGGCTGTCAGCGGCGCACCCGACTCGGCGCGTACGGCGAGTTCGGCCGGTATCGGGGTGCCGTTCACCGCCTCCACCCGCAGCGACTGCAGCAGCCCGCCGCCTTCGGCCCGGCGCATCAGCGGCTCTGCGGTCAGGCGCAGGGCGCTGCCGCCCAGGGTGCCTTCCGCGCTGACGACGGAGCCGCGCAGACTCTCGCGGATACGGTCGTTGTCCCAGTCGGTGGTACGGACGAGGGCCCGTGTGGTCATGCGGAGATCTCCAAGTCGGGGTGAGGGTGGGGGACTTCAGCGGGTGCTGGCGGTGACGCCGCGCAGGAACAGGCCGCGGAACACGAGGAAGACGACGAGGGTGGGCAGGGAGACGATCAGCGCGCCGGCCAGGATGACGGGCGGGCCCGAGGAGGCGTACGCGTTGTTGAGCGTGGTGAGGGCGGCCATCACCGGCTGGATGTCGGGGCTGCGGCTGAGCGTGATGCCGAACAGCAGGTCGTTCCACACGGCGGTGAACTGGAAGATGAACGCGGCCGCCAGGCTGGAGCCCATCAGCGGCACGTGGATGCGCCAGAAGATCCGCCGGAACGAGGCACCGTCGATCATGGCCGCCTCGGTGACCTCCGGCGGCATCGTGGTCATCTGGTTGCGGACGAGGAAGAACGCGAACGGGACGGCCCACGCCACGTACACGAGCATCAGGCCGAGCCGGGTGTCGTAGAGGTTGCCGTCGGCGTACATGCCGAACAGCGGCGCGAGGAACATCTGCAGCGGGAAGAGGGTCCCCGAGTAGATGAGCCAGAACCAGAACGCGGGCTTCGGGACGGGCAGCACCACGACGGCGAAGGCGGCCATGGCGGCGACGAGCACGGCGACGGCGCCGCACACCACCGCGTACAGCAGCGAGTTGAGGAAGCTGTCGCCGATGCCCGCCTCGCTCCAGGCGGTGGCGAGGTTGTCCCAGAGCGCGAAGCCCTGCGGCGTCCAGTCCGGCTTGCCCGCATAGGAGGTGACCGGCGTCAGCGCGTTCACCACCAGCAGGTACACGGGGATCAGCCAGAGCACCACGGTGCCGGCGACGAAGATGTTGCGGAAGATCCTTCCCACGGGATGTCACTCCTTGTCGGGCGGCTCGGGTCAGCGCGGGGACGTCTCGGGCATCTGCCGGCGCAGGTACATCCAGGAGGAGGCGACGACGATGACGGACAGGACGAGGGCGATGGCGGAGCCGTAACCGACGTGGAAGAGGCGGAAGGCTTCGCGGTACATGGTCAGCGCCAGGGTCTCGGAGGAGCGGGCAGGTCCGCCCTGGGTGAGCACCCAGATCATGTCGAAGGCCTTGAGGCTGTTGACGATGGCCATGCCGATCACCACCACGCTCACGGACCGCAGTTGGGGCAGCGTGATGTGGCGGAACATCCGCCAGCCGGTCGCGCCGTCCAGCTCGGCAGCCTCGACGGTCTCGCGCGGGATGGCACGCAGGCCGATGGCGAACAGGACGACGTTCAGGCCGGTGGCCTGCCAGGTGCTGGCCACGATCATGGAGAGGGTGTTCTGCGGCCATTCGAGCAGCCAGGGGTGTGCGAGCGAGCCCAGACCGAGGGCGTTGAGCACCTGGTTGAGCGAGCCCTCCGAGGTGAGGATGAACTTCCACAGCACGGCGGTGGCGGCGCCCGAGATCGCGTACGGCAGCACGACGACCAGCTGCGCGACGCGCCCCAGACGCATCCGGTGCGTGGCCACGGCGATGGCGAGTCCGGCCAGGACGGGCAGCAGGAGCGTGCCCGCCACCCACATCACGGTGTTGAGCAGCGACCGGCCGAAGATCGGGTCGTCGGCAAGCCGGGTGTAGTTGTCGAGGCCCGTGTAGTGGCTGGTGAAGCCGTTGTCCTCGAAGAGGCTGCCGTAGATGCTGCGCAGGAACGGGTAGATGAGCAGCACCCCGACGAGCAGCAACGCGGGCAGCGCCCACGGGACGCCGGTCAGCGGGCCGCCCATCCGGCCACGCGCCGCGGTGGCCGCCTGGTGGGGCGTGCGGGTGGGGATGCGGCGACGTGGCCGCACCACCTCGGCCGACTCTGCTGCGGGTATCGCGCGCACGGCGTCCGTCATGAGCCTTCCGCCTCCTTCCATACCTGCCACGCCTCGTCGGCGCGGCCCTGCATGGTCCGCAGCACCTTGCGGTACGAGGACGGGTCGATCAGGAAGCCGGCCAGGTCGTCGACCGTGGACTCGACCAGTTCGGGCGGCCCCAGCTCCCAGAAGCGGTTGAGCTTGCGCGCCTTCGTCTCCCGCGCGGTCGTCGCCACGCCGTCGATGATCGCGTCGGCCGGTGGCACGGCCGGGTTGGGACAGCCGTCCTGCAGCGTGTGCGAGAACGCCTTCATCACCTTCGGATGCGTCCAGGCTCCGGCGGCGCGGTAGGCCTCCTCGCGGTCGGGTCCCTTGACCGTGCAGACGAGGGCGCTGGACTCGAAGATCACGGCGGGGCGTACGCGGGTGTTCTGCATGGGCAGCACGAATGCGTCGACGTTCTTGCCGGGCTTGCCCCCGGCGCCCGCCAGGACGGATCCGAGCCAGGTGCCGCAGGGCACCATCCCGACCTTGCCGTGGACGAGGCCCGCGGCGGCCATGGTGTGGTCCATGTCCATCGACGTGAACCAGTCCTTGTCGAAGAAGGACACGATGGTGCGCATCGCCCGCTGCGTCGGCGCGTCGGTGTACCGGGCCCGGCCGTTCATGAGGTCGTCGTAGAACTGGGGGTCCTGGCGGCTGAGGATCTCCTGGAACCAGATGAAGGCGGGCCACCGGCCGGCGGTGGTGCCGTGCAGTGGGGTGATGCCGGCGTGCTTGAGGCGGTCGGCGGCGTGCAGGAAGTCGTCCCATGTCCGCGGTTTTTTCAGGCCGTTGGACCGGAAGACCTCGGGGTTGTAGTAGAAGACCCAGTAGGCCAGGTTCATCGGGAGGCCGTAGACGCGCCCCTGGTAGGTGAACGCGGAGCGCAGCGAGGGGTCGGCCCACCCCTTGCGGACCGCGCTCGCCCAGTGGTCCGAGAGGTCGACGATGCCGCCGGTGCGGGCCAGGTCCTGGAGGCGGTAACCGGACCAGTATTTGAGCATGTCCGGCGTCTCACTGGTGCGCAGCGAGGACTTGACGACCTGTTCGAAGGATTCCAGGGACGGGATGACCTCGGGGACGAGTTCGAGTCCGGCGACCGAGCGCATCGCCGCGCCCGCCGCCTTCAGCGGGGCGGCCCAGGTCGGGTTGTCCCCGTGCACAGCCACCTTGCCGGGCGGCTGCCCGGCCGCGGTGCCGCACGCGGAGACGAGCGGCGCCGCGGCGGTGGCGAAGGTGCCGGCCGCCACCGTGCGCAGCACGGTGCGGCGGCTGGGGAGGGCGGAAAGGGCGGAGGTGCGTATGCGACCGAGCGGTGGGTGACGGCCTGTCATGGGGCGGCTCCCTCAGGCATGTTCAAGATCGTGTTATCGTTAACACTCACTGCGGGGAGCTTGGCCGCAGTGCCGGGTGGATGTCAATGGCCGCGACGCGGTGAATACGTGAAGCGTTCCAGCGGCCCAGCCTCCGTGAGCAGGGATCGGCCGGGGCACCGATGACGCGAGGGGCCGACCGCGTACGGCCGGCCCCTCGTCACCGCTGGGACTGCGGGTGTCACATCTTCGGCATGAGGACCGTGTCGATGATGTAGACGTTGGTGTTGGCCGTCCTGACGTCGCCGCAGACCACGTCCAAGGCGTCCAAGGCGATCACCCGGTACCGGACCTGGGCCGCCGTTCGACCGGCGCAATACGGCTGCTGACACGAAACCGCACCGTCGGCTCGTGCGGTGCAGGAATGAGTTCCACGCCCACCGGCCCGGCGAAGGTGTACCCCTTCTCGGCCGCGTGCCGGCGCACCTGATTCACCAGATCCGGCTCGACCGCCAGCGTGTGCGTCATCAACTTGTGGTGGATCTCCGGCGCCAGACCGATGACGAAGGCATTGGGCACCACCACCCTCTGACGACCCACGATCAGGGCGTTGTCGTCGCACTCGCGGCGGAGCAACTCGACGACCTCCCCGGGCCTCTCCTTCGGACGAAACAGCTTGCCCCACAAGGTGTTGGTCCATCGCTCCATGACAAGTTCGGCGGTTGTGAAGGGCTCCATGACGGTCGGCTGCCCGTCTGCTCGAGGCACACGCCCGCCCATCCGAGTGACAGTGCGGGTGCCTCGAGGCAACCTCCAGCCGGATCACACATGCCACAACGCCGCAGAACGCCGTCGCATGGCCCGGTGCCCCTTCTCGACCGGTCGACGCACGCGGTCAAAGCACTTCGTGGTGTGCGCTCCGCCCACCGAGAAGGTGCTCCCTGCCCCAGGCGCCCAGGGGGCCCAGAGCCTCATTCAGGGACGCACCAAGCGGGGTGAGGGAGTAGGTGACGCGGCGTACCGCCCCCTCCGATGCCTCCTCCCGGAAGACGATGCCATCGGCCTCCAACTCCCGCAGATGAGAGGCGAGGACCTTCTCGGTCACTCCGGGAATGCCACGCCTCAACTCACCGAACCGGCAAGGACATTCCCTCAGCGCCCACAGGATGAGCACCTTCCACTTACCGCCGACCACGTCGATCGCTGCGTCGATGCCGCACACGTACTCGTCCCGCCTGGTCATCCACTCACTTTAGGGTAACCACCCACTAAAGAGTGCGTACTTGATCACGGTCCGGGCGTACACGAGCCTGATCGGCATGGACACCCACAGCACTCCCAAGGCACCCGTCACGCTCCTTGGTCTCGGCGACATGGGCACCGCGCTCGCCCGCGCCTGGCTGGCCGCGGGACACCCCCTGACCATCTGGAACCGCACCCCGGAAAAGGCCGGACCACTGGCACGCGAGGGTGCCCGGACGGTGGCCACCGCGGCCGAGGCGGTAGCTTCGGCAACCGGTCCCGTCGTCCTTTGCCTGCTGGACGACGCCTCCGTGGACGAGGCTTTGGACGGCACCGACCTGAACGGCAAGGACGTGGTCAACCTGACCACGAACACCCCCGCCCATGCCCGGCAGCGCGCACACTGGGCCGAGGAGCGCGGGGCTCGTCTCCTCGACGGCGGGATCATGGCCGTCCCCCCGATGATCGGTCGGCCGGAGACGGGCGGCTACATCCTCTACAGCGGCGACCACGCTCTGTTCGCACGCCACCGCGCGGCACTGGAGGCGCCGGCCGGCGCGAAGTTCGTGGGCGAGGACCCCGGCCACGCGGCACTGCACGACATCGCCTTGCTCAGCGCGATGACCGGCATGTTCGCGGGTATCACCCACGCCTTCGCCTTGATGGGTCCCGAGAAGGACCTCGACCAGGCCCGATTCGCCACCCTGCTCGCGGAATGGCTCGGCGCGATGTCCGGAGCCGCGCACGGCATCGCCGCCCAACTGAGCAGCGACAACTTCACCGAGGGTGTCACCTCCAGCCTCGCCATGATGACGGCGGCCAACGACACGCTCCTGGCCACGGCGCAGGACCAGTCCGTCGACGCACGGCTTCTCACCCCCTATATGGAGCTGATGCACCAGAGGGTGGCCCAGGGCCACGGCGACGAGGGTCTGGCGGGCACAGTCGGCCTGCTCAGAAACGAGTGATGATTCGCACGGCGTTCGCACCGCGTTCGCAGCGGGCACGGCAGCGTCGCCCGATGACTGAGAGGTCATCAATTCCTTTTCAGTCAGGGGTTGTTCGCCCTGTGCCCGAGCTGCATCCTGAGGCAGCGTCCTCGTCCGAGGACACCATTCGGTGCAGGCCGCAGGGAGATGGACGTGCTCACACCGCTCGCGTACGGCTTGGCCGTGGTGCTCAACCTCTTCGTCGTCTTCATCGGCCTCCGGTTCCTCTTCCAGCCCCGGGCCGCCGCCGCCGGCTACGGCGTGCCGGCCAAGGAGAACGGCGACTCCGCGTATCTGAGCGTCAAAGGTCTGCGCGATCTCGTCTCGGGCCTTCTCGGGCTCGCGCTGCTGGCGTTCTCGAACGCCGACGCCGCGGCCTGGTTCATGTCGGTGATCGCGCTGACCCCGCTGGGAGACACGGTGATCGTCCTCCGTAACGGTGGCACGAAAGCCGTGGCCTTCGGCATCCACTTTGCCACGGCGGTCGTCGTCCTGGTCTCCGCCGCCCTTCTCTTCGCAGCCTGATCCTCGCCGCACAACCGCCGCCACTCCACAGCGCCCAGGAGGCGAGCACATGTCCCTCATCCACCCGGACTTCGATCGGTCCCATGTCGTGCGTGAGGCCGAAGCAGAGGTCATCGGGCGTGCGCCGACCACCATTCGCCTGCTGGCGGACAGCAGCGCCACCGGCGGCGCGCTGTCCACGCAGCGGGTCACCCTCGCCGAGGGCGCGAACGGCGCCAACCCTCACCGCCACGGCAACTCCGCCGAGCTCTTCTACCTGCTGGACGGCACGGCCCAGCTCCTCTCCGGTGACCAGATCGTCACGGCCGGCCGCGGTGACCTCGTCGTGGTCCCGCCGAACGTGCCGCATGCCTTCGCCGCCGCTCCCGGCGAGAGCGCGGACATCCTCATCGTGATCACTCCGGGGGTCGAGCGCTTCGGGTACTTCCGTCATCTCGAACAGATCGCCTACGGCAAGGTCCCGCCGGAGAGCCTGCTGGACGTTCAGGAGCTGTACGACACGTACTTCCTGCAGAGCGAGACCTGGACCGCCGCTCGCGCCTGAACCGCCAGGCACCGCCGCATCCTCGGCGGAGTCATCCGACGCCGTCGCCGCGCTTGCACGGGACTCGGCCACCTCGAGATCACATCAGCGCAGGCCACGTGGCTCCGCACTTCCTGCGTCGTTCAGGGCGAGCACTCGACCCGCGCGTACACCGACCACCAGCTCGCGCTGATCTCACCGGCCCGGAACCGGCCCGCGCCGGCTGCCGAACACGCGCGGGCGATGCTGGAGGGCAAGCGCCGACGGCGAGCTCGCGCGCATCACCCGGAGCGCGCTGGACGAGGTCGAACGCTACTGTGCCGGGCGAGAGTTCACCCCATCGCGTGACCCGCGCGGCCCTGACGACGTCCGCCTGATTTCATCCCTCCCTGTCACAACTCGGAGTGCCACATGCCAACCTCCGGCCACCTGTCGGACGTTCTCGTCTACACCCGCACCACGGGCTACCGCCACGACTCCATCCATGCCGGGAAGGCCGCTCTGCGCGAGCTCGGCGAGACGCACGGCTTCACGGTGGAGTCCTCCGAGGACCCCGCGGTCTTCACGGATGCCTCCCTCGCAGGGCGCAGTGCCGTGGTCTTCCTGTCCACCAGCGGCGAGGTGCTCACCCAGGACGGACAGGCCGCGCTGCGACGCTGGATCTCGGACGGCGGCGGCTTCATGGGCGTTCACTCCGCCGCGTGCACCGAGTACCAATGGCCGTACTACGGCGAGCTGCTCGGCGCGCGCTTCGCCGGCCACCCCGCCTTCCAGCCCGGCACCGTGCTGGTCGAGGACCCGAGCCATCCGGCGATGGCCCACCTGCCACCGCGGTGGGACTGGAACGACGAGTGGTACGACTTCCGCAGCACCCCGCGCCGGCCCGGCGTGCGCGTCCTTGCCACCGTCGACGAGTCCGGCTACGAGGGCGGCGGCATGGGCTCCGATCACCCCCTGATCTGGTGCAAGGAGTCCGGCGCCGGCCGCTCCTTCTATACCGCGCTGGGCCACGCGACCGACGCCTACACCGCCCCCGCCTTCCGCCGCCATCTCCTGGGCGGCCTGCGCTGGGCGGCGGGAGCGGAGAGCGCTGAGAGCACGGCGGGCGCAGCTGGCTGAATGGGAGCGGGCTGTTTCCGGACCAGCCAGCTATTCGCCCATTGGTGTCAGAGCATGATGAGCAGACGTGTCTTCGGCTTGAGCTTCCTGTTCACCGAACGGCTTTGCACGTACACCTCCAACTTGGGGTTGTTCCCCGCCTTCACGGAGACGGTCCCCTGAACATCCGTACCGAACAAAAGGCTGCGTGCCGCGTCGCCGGTGTAGGCGCGGTCGGTGTCCTTCTCGACCACGATGACTTCCTTGTTCTGCTGAACCTGGGCCCTTACACCCAACTGGTAGTAACAAGAGCCGCGTTCGTACTCCACGCCCGGATGCGAGTTCACGAAGGGGCGAATCTCGACTTCCTTGTCGACTTTCAGGAGGCGGTATTTGTCAGCCGCAATCGGTTCGAGGTTCGCCCGCACCTCGTCAACCGATATGTCCTGACCGACGGCGAACAGGTTCTTCGTGCCGCGCACCCCCTGCTCCCGCCCGCGGAGGAAGCTGGTCGCGGCAGCGCGCACGGTGCCGATCGCCTCTTCCACGCCCTTCTGGGAATCGGCATCCCAGATGGCGATGTTCCCGGCCGGGAAGCCGTAGTTCTGGGCGGTGCGCTTGGCCAGGGAGTTCGGGACGAGGATCGCGGAAGTCCAGTGTCCCGGAAGGCCGCCCATCTTCGCCGTGATCTTGTCGAGCCAGGGACCGAGGACGGCCATGTCACCGTCGTGCCGCCGGTCGCCGCCGGAGGCGTTCTCCTCGCCGTCCGTCACGACGATCTGGAGGAAGCTGTGCTCCCCGTATTCCTCCCAGATATGGCCGAGGTCGTCCAGGGACTTCAGAGAAGCCTCGATGAGGGCCGTAGCGCCACCGTTGACCTGGTACAGCCCCCGCATGGACGGCAAATGCTTCACGTCCATGTCCCAGACCAAATTCTCCACCCTGTGATCGAAGGAGTAGAGACTGATCCGTGTCTCATGGCCGAGGCTGTCCGACTCGGCCTTCAAACCCGCAACGAACTCGTCGACAACGCGGATGAGTTGACTCTGGTGCGGACGCATCGAACCCGAACAGTCCACTACCAGCGCGACGTGATTCACCTTGTGCTGGATCTTGTTTGCGGACACGTTTGTGCTCCCCTCCGAGGCTCCCCGAGTGATGACTTCACTCTATGAGGAGGCACTGACAACGGCCTTGACGCTCAATCACCTGCCTCGTCAGCCGGAACGCTCGATGCGTTCGAGATGTGACGCGACCCCGGGTCCGCCGACGGCTCCCTGCGCATCCGCCGCACGACCAGCACACCCCCCGCACCCAGCACAGCCGCCGCCCCGGCCGAGGCCGTCCACACCACCAACCCACCGCTGTCGGTGTCCGCCGCCGGGGCGGGGCCGGACGCCGTCAGCCGCACCGCGGCCTTGTCGTTGCCCGGCCGCTGATCCGGCAGCCTCGTGTTGCCCCTGTCTCGGACGACTTCGGCCGTGACGGCCACCGACCCCGGCCGGCTGTCCTTCTTGACGATCCGCAGCGTGAACTCGAAGAGGTTCTCCCGACCGACCTTCGTGTTCCCGTCACACACATAGGTACGGCCGCCATCGTCGGTCAGACAGTGCTGTTCCCACTCCTCCTCCTCGAGCTCAGGATCGTAAGGGGCGTGCACCACCTTCGCCCCGGGCGGCACCGTGAACACCGCCCGCACCTTGGCCACATTCGGATCGCCGGGGCCGTTGTTGACATAGCCGATGCTGACCTTGCGCTCAGCTCCGACCTTCCCGGTCAGCGAATCGCCGCGCGCCTCGAAGTCCGCGCTGTTGGTCACCGGGACATCAATGGTGGCCGGGCCGGAATCGGCGGTGAAGAGCCGACCGCCGTCGCCGGGCTCCCGTTCGAGGCGCAGCGCCGGACCGTCGCCGCGCTGCGGATCACGTCCGAGGTCGCCTGGTTTCAGGTCGGCGTCGTACGCCGATGCCGCATAGCTCAGGCGGGGGTCCACGGCATGCTCGCTCGCCTTGAACCTCGGAACAGGAGTCACACGCCACGTCTCGCCCGGCGCGATGACGGCGTCGGGGAACAGGCACCGGGTTACGCCGTCTTCGGTCAGCCGTGCACAGTTGCGGTGGCTCGTGGCCGGGTACAGGTCCCCGCCGCCATTGAGGCCCAACGCCAGGCCGCGCGCCGGGACATCACCGGTGTTGCGGATGAGGATCGGTACGTCGAACGAGTCCCGTGGGCCGAGCCCTGACACGTCCTCACCCTCGTTGACACGTAGTTCCGGCCGTCCGGCGATCACGACGATGCTGCCCCGGACGGGAGACACACCTTCAGCGGTCACGGTGTACCGCAGCACGCCGGAGTCCCCGGGCCTGGCTCCCGCGGCCGGACGCATGACCAGCTGCTTCTGCGACCAGCCCGCCTCTTTGGGAATCAGCGACATGTCGCAGCTGAAGACGCCCTTGCGCGGGCCGCAGCCGTCAGCCGCCTCGCTGAAATGCGCCACGCCCTCGATACCGCGGGCGTCGACGGTGATCCGGCCCGTGCGCCGGGGCCCGTCGTAATCGACCTCAAGGACCAGCTCATTGCTGCTGGGCGGGGCGGTATCGGGGTGCAGGCTCAGATAGAAGACCGGCCTGCTGATGTCACGTGGAGCCGTGGCGGCCGGGGCCCGCCAGGCTCCCGTCAGCGCGGTGACCGTGACCAGGACCGCGGCCAGTGCGTAGCTCCGCCAGGAAAACATCCCCGCAGTGTGCCCGACGTGCGCACGTCAGGACAGCCCTGTCCGGCAAGCTCGGACTCGTCCAGAATGAGGAGTTCGGGGCGCCGGTAGATCGCGCGGCCGGTAACAGTCAACCTGCATCCCTCCATCGGGTTGGTTCCGCACCTGGGTGGCTCTGCAGTGCACGGCATAGCGACGCGCCCCGAGAATCGAACGCCCTTGATTCCAGACGTCCGTCTGCCCAGGTTTCGCCGGGCACCGAACGCACGAGCGCAGCGGGTACGGGCCCGTGCGGCGATGCGAGTTGGCCGGAACGCTGGGCTTGATACGGGTGTGACGGGCGACAATTGGGACCCGTCCGCCGGACAACGGCACGGCGACGGCCCGGTGGATCAGGTGGCCGGTGGACCCAACACCGGTGGATCATTCGGCAGCTGGATCACGCGGCAGGTGGATAACAGCGCGATCATGTGACTGACATCACAGCGCGCCAACTCACGTCCGCAGGTCATCATATGACCCGATCACCGAAGGGGAGCGGGCGAGACCAGGAGCCGGGTCGCGCCCCGACAGCACTGCGAGACAAGGACGTTGCGCATGAATGGCCAGAACAGGTCTGCCCTTCGCGCGGGCTTCGGCATGCGCGCGGTCCAGCCCTCCCCCATCGTCGAACAGCCCTCACACGCGTAACAGAACCCGCGTCCCCGTCAGAGAATCCCCGCTGAGCCGCTCGAAGGATTCACCATGTCCCTGCCCAGAGTCACAACCGACGCCCCCGAACTCGCCCACGAGAACGCCGTGTTCCGCAAGGTCACCAAGCGCATCGTCCCCTTCCTCATCCTCTGCTACGTCGTCTCCTACCTGGACCGCGTCAACGTCGGCTTCGCGAAGCTGCAGATGTCCGACGACCTCGGCTTCAGCGAGGCGGCCTACGGTCTCGGTGCCGGCCTGTTCTTCATCGGCTACTTCCTCTTCGAGGTCCCCTCGAACCTGATGCTCCAGCGCGTCGGCGCCCGCACCTGGATCGCCCGCATCATGATCAGCTGGGGTGTGGTGTCGGCGGCGTTCGTGTTCGTCACGAACGAATCGACGTTCTATGTCCTGAGGTTCCTCCTGGGCGCCGCCGAGGCCGGGTTCTACCCCGGGGTGATCCTCTACTGCACCTACTGGTTCCCGTCACACCGCCGCGCCCGCGTCATCGCGATGTTCATGTCCGCCATCCCCGTGGCCGGCATCTTCGGCAACCCGCTCTCCGGCTGGATCCTGGACACCTTCCACGGCGTGAGCGGTTGGCAGGGCTGGCAGTGGATGTTCCTGCTGGAAGCCGTCCCCGCGCTCATGGTCGGCGTGGCCACGCTGTTCTACCTCGACAACGGTGTGCGGGACGCGAAGTGGCTCTCCGACGAGGAGAAGACCGTCATCGAGCGGGCGCTCGCCGAGGACACCAAGCACCAGACCGTGCACGGCAAGGTCTGGGACGCCTTCCGCGAGCCCAAGGTGTGGCTGATGAGCCTCATCTACTTCTGCTTCATCATGGGCCAGTACGCGCTGACGTTCTGGCTGCCCACGTTCGTCGAGTCCACCGGCATCAAGGGCAACCTCGCGATCGGCGTCCTCAGTGCCGTTCCGTTCCTCGCCGCGCTCGTCGCGATGAACCTGTTCGGCCGCTCGGCGGACAAGCGCCGCGAGCGCCGCTGGCACCTGGTCGTCCCGAGCCTCATGGGCGCCGTCGGGTTCTCGCTGGCCGCCTCCTGGTCCGGCTCGACCGTACTGTCCCTGATCGCGCTGTCGTTCGCCGCGGCCGGCGTGCTGACCTGCGCGCCGCTGTTCTGGTCGCTCCCGACCGCTTTCCTGGGCGGCGCCGCCGCCGCGGCCGGCCTCGCCGTGATCAACTCCGTGGGCAACCTCGCCGGCTTCGTCAGCCCGTACATGATCGGCGCGCTCAAGGACGCCACCGGCTCGACATCGATCCCGATGTACGTCCTGGCGCTCAGCCTCGTCGTCGGCGCGGCCGCGGTACTCGCCACCAAGAAGGACGTCGTCAACCGCTGACCGGATCAACCGAACCGGCCGGGCCGACCGCATCACCCAGATCAGCCGGATCGACCGGACAAGGTGGACACACCACCGGAAGACACCGGACACTCAGGAGTCACCATGCCGAGGTTCGCAGCGAACCTGTCCATGATGTACACGGAACACCCCTTCCTCGACCGCTTCGCCGCGGCCTCGGCGGACGGCTTCGAAGCCGTCGAATACCTCTTCCCCTACGCGTACGACGCCGCCGAGCTGCGCCGCCGGCTCGACGATCACGGTCTTCGGCAGGTGCTGTTCAACGCGCCTCCCGGCGACTGGGACTCCGGTGAGCGCGGGCTCGCCGCGCTGACCGGACGCGAGGCGGAGACGCGCTCCGGGATCGACCGGGCGCTGGAGTACGCGGCGGCCCTGGAGTGCGCGCAGGTGCACACGATGGCCGGGCTCGTGGGGCCGGACACTACGCCCGCGGAAGCGGACCGGCACCGCGACACCTACCTCGCCAACCTCACGTGGGCCGCAGGGCGGGCCGCCGCGGCGGGCGTCGACATCCTGGTCGAACCCATCAACCGCCGCGACATGCCCGGCTACTTCCTGACCCGCCAGGCCGAGGCCCACGCCGTGGTCCAGGAGGTGGGTGCCCCCAATCTCAAGGTCCAACTCGACCTCTACCACTGCCAGATCGTGGAGGGCGACCTCACCACCACCCTGCACCGCGACGTACCGACCGGCAGGGTCGGTCATCTGCAGATCGCGGGCGTACCGGACCGACACGAACCCGATGGGGGTGAGCTGAATATCCGTCATCTCTTCGATGTCATCGATGAGTTGAGCTTCGACGGGTGGATCGGCTGCGAATACCACCCCCGCGCCGGCACGAGCGAAGGTCTCGGCTGGCTGAACGACTACCGAGGAGTACAGGCATGAGGATCGTCATCACGGGTGGCTTCGGCTTCCTGGGACGGCAGGTCGCCGAAGGACTGCTGGAGACGCGGACGTTCCGTGGGGCACCGATCGACCGGCTGGTGCTCGCCGACCGGTTCGTGCCGGACGGTTCCGCGGTGGCGGACGACCCGCTCGTGGAGATCGTGCGGGGCGACCTGACGGAGCGTCTCGACGCCCTGTTCGCGGAGCCGGTGGACGTGGTGATCCACCTCGCCTCGGCCGTGTCGGCCGAGTGCGAGACCGACTTCGACCTCGGCATGAGCGCCAACCTGGACACGACCCGCGCGCTGCTCGAAGCCGCCCGCGCCCAGACGGCCGCCGGCGGCCCCCTACCGCGGGTGGTGTTCTCCAGCAGCGTCGCCGTCTACGGCTCCGACCCGGCGCTGCCGCTGCCCCCGGTGGTCAGCGAGGCGACCCTGCCCACCCCGAAGTCGAGTTACGGAACCCAGAAGTTCGTCTGCGAACAGCTGGTCGCCGACTACACGCGCCACGGGTTCCTCGACGGACGTGTGGCCCGTCTGATGACCGTGTCGGTCCGTCCGGGCAAGCCGAACGCTGCCGCGTCCGGATTCCTGTCCGGCATCATCCGCGAGCCCCTCGCGGGCCTGCCGGCCGTCTGCCCGGTCGATCCCGCCCTGCGGGTGGCCGTGGCCTCGCCGCGACGCACGGTCGAGGGGATCCTGCGTATCGCCGAGCTCGACCGCGGCGCGGGGCCGGGCATGCTCGACGGCGCGATCCCGGTCAACCTTCCCGCGCTCACGGTCTCGGTCGCCGACATGCTGGCGACCCTGCGACGGGTGGCCGGCGACACCGTCGCCGACCTGGTCACGATCGCCCCTGATCCCGGCATCGAGGCCATCGTCGGCTCCTGGCCCGCCGCCTTCGACAACACGCGCGCCACCGCACTCGGCCTCGGGCCCGACCCGAGCTTCGAGTCGGTCGTACGGGACTACGTCGCCGCCCACCCCGACGCGGTCGCGGCCGGGGTACCGGCCGCAGCCGGGCGCCCGGGCTCCGGCCAATAGACTGAGGAACATGTTCTCCAAGGTGAGCGGTCCCGTTCGGCTCACGGACCGGGTCGCCGCGATACTCGCGGCAGAGATCGAGTCCGGGCGCCTGGCCGAGGGCGACAAGCTCCCGACCGAGGTGGAGCTGGTCAAGCAGCTGGGTGTCAGCCGCACGGTCGTACGCGAGGCCGTCTCGCGGCTCCGCACCGCGGGCCTGGTCGAATCGCGCCAGGGAATCGGCGTGTTCGTCCTGCCCCGGCGCACCCGCCCCCTCGACCTCGAGGCCGAGTCGGCCGACACCAAGTCGAAGGTGCTGCAGATCGTGGAGGCCCGCTCCGCCCTCGAGGGCGAGGCGGCCTCCCTCGCGGCCGTCCGCGCCACACCCGCCGCCCTCGACCGGATGCGTCAGGCCCTGGACGCGATCGACGCGGCGGTCGCGTCCGGGGGCGACGGCGTGGACGAGGACCTCGCCTTCCACGGGTCGATCGCCGAGTCGACGGGGAACGCCGTGCTCGTATCGACGGTGCGGTACCTCGGCGAGGTGGCGCGCAGTGGCATCCGCGTCACCCGTGCCAACGAGGCACGCCGCGGCGACTTCATCGAAGCGGTCCGGCTGGAACACCACGCCATCCTGGCCGCTGTCGAGTCCGGCGACCCCGAAGCGGCCCACGCCGCGGCCCGCACCCATATGAAGCACGCCGCGGCGCGCCTCCAGGACGCGGACGACAGCTTCTGGACCGAGACGGAAGACCTGGCGGTCGAGCTCGGCACCACACCCTGACCGTCCTGACCTTGCTCGCCCAGGCGGAACGCCCGCCGCTGTTCCTCGATGCCGACGGGCCGCTTCTTCCGTTCGGCCAGGACTCGCAGCGCAAGCCGAAGTAGGTGAGATCACCATCGTCGGGGTGGCGCCCGCCATCGGCAACGCGGTGTTCAACGCGACGGGCAAACGCCTGACGGACCTGCCGACCCGTCCTGAGGCACTGCTTTGACCTCCCGCGGACCCGGGACTCCGCCGTATCCAGCATGTCAAGGCAGGATCTCGATGTACCCGTCCGTTCCGTGCACGCGGATCCGCTGTCCGTCCCGGATCAGCCGGGTCGCCTGCTCCACACCCACGACGGCCGGCAGACCGTACTCCCTGGCGATCACTGCGCCATGGGTCATCAGTCCGCCCACCTCCGTCACCAGGCCCGCGATTCCTACGAACAGCGGCGACCAGCTGGGGTCCGTGAAGGGCGTGACCAGGATGTCGCCCGCTTCGAGATCGGCATCCGCCATGTCCAGGACGACGCGGGCCCTTCCCTCGACAGTCCCGGCGGAGACCGGTACGCCGATCAGGGCGCCGGCCGGCACGTCGTCGCGCCGGTACGACCCGGTCACGGCCTCACCGTCCGATGTGAGCACCCGGGGCGGCGTGAGCGCTTGGTACGAGCGGAACGCGGCCTCGCGCTGCCGGATCAGCTCGTCATCCACCTGGTACGAGCGCACGGCATCGTGGAATTCCTGGAACGTGAGGAAGAAGATGTCCTCCTTCTCAGCGAGCACACCTGCCTGCACGAGGCGCTCCGCCTCCTCCAACAGGGCCTGCTTGTACAGGAAGTAGCGGCTGATGATGCCGTACTTCGGGTACTCCCGGTACCCGATGAAGGTTCTGACCCGGTCGATCATCCTCTTGGTCTCGTCGGCTTTCCGGTCCCCGTCCGGCAGGGCCCGCAGGCGTGACAGCACGTCCTGTTCCTTCTTCTGCGCCTTCTGCCGCCCTTGCTCGAAGCGCCGTCCGGCGGCGCCCGCCTCGAAGTTCCTGACGTTGTCGAGGATCACGGGCACCAGGGTGGTGGGGCGTTCGCTCCAACGCGGCCTCGTGATGTCGATCTCGCCGACGCAGCGCATGCCGTACCGCTCGAGGTAGGCGTCGATGGCGTCGCGCGCTTCGGTCCCGCCCGGAAGCTTCGCCAGCTCGTCCAGGAAGGCTGTGCCCTCGACGTTTCCGGTGTTCCCGGCGCTGACGGCGTTCTCGCCGGACGCGACGCCCTGCAGGTACGCCACCACCTCCGGCTGCGGGCGGATCACGTCCGCGACGTCGAGCAGCGCGAGGCCCATCTCCGACGTGATGTTGTCGGGGGCGGACAGCGTCAGCGTGTCAGCCGCGTTCTTCTCGCCCAGCCACTCCTGCAGTTTGTCGTTGAGCCACCACGTGGCCTCCATCCCCGCCATGATCGCCTGAAAGCTCAGCGGATTGCTGAGGACCCGCTTGTGCTCCTCGAAGGCCTCGATGAGGAAGTCGAACAGCGCCGGTCCGGTCTTCGTCCGGATATCGCGCTCCAGGGCGGCGATGGATGCCTCGCTGCGCTCGATCAGCTCGGTGACGATGGCCGGATCGCTCTCGATCGGGGCGGGCGCACTTCCGGCCGGAGCCGCTCCACCGGGACCCGCGTCCGGGAGCGACGGGACGAAGCCGTCGTGGGCGAGAACGGTCTCCATGGCATCCCTGACCAGCGGATCGCCCTTCCCGAAGACGTCCAGTAGGGCGGCGCGGCTCGCGGGTGAGGCCAAGCGCCGGGTGACGTCGACGAACAGCCTCCCGCCGGCCTCGTGCATCGCCACCATGGCCGTCAGCTGCCACATGGAGAATCCCAGGGGCTTCATGGGGTCGGTCATCATCTGCTGATGACCGACGGAGACGTAGACGTGATTCTCCTGGTCGTCGCTCTCTGGGATGGGGAACAGCGTCGTGATCGGCCGGCTCTGGACGATCTGGAAGCCGTCGTCGACGAGGCACCATTCGATGTCCTGCGGGCGGCCGAAGTGCGCTTCGATCCGCCGCCCGAGCTGTACGAGCCGTACGGCCTGCTCATCCGTCAGCGCCGGCTGTTCCTGCCGCTGCGAGTCGACCGCCACTTCCTGCGTACCGCCGTCCGGCAGCGCGTGAACGGCACGCTGTTTGGCGGCGATCGCCTTGTCGACGATTTCGCCGTCGCGCACCTTGAAGACGTCCGGGTTCACCAGACCGGAGACCAGGGCCTCGCCGAGGCCGAAGCCGGCGTCCACGGTGGCGACCTTCCGGTTGCCCGTGACGGGGTCGGCCGTGAACAGGATGCCGGACGCATGCGGAAAGACCATCTGCTGCACGACCACGGCCATGTGGACCGTGCGGTGGTCGATGCCGTTCCGCCGGCGGTAGGTCACGGCCCGCTCGGTGAACAGCGAGGCCCAGCACCGGCTGATGTGCTGGAGGACCGCCGCCGGCCCCACGACGTTCAGGTACGTGTCCTGCTGGCCGGCGAAGGAGGCCGTCGGCAGGTCCTCCGCCGTCGCGCTGGACCGGACGGCGTAGGCGGCCCGCTCGTCGGGCTCACCTCGCCGGCCGAGCGCGCCGGTGATCGCCGCCGCGAGATCGTCCGGGATGGCAATCTCTTCGATGGCCCGGCGAATCCTCGCGCTCAGCGTGCGGATCGCCTCCCGGTCGTCCCCCTCGCTGCCGGAGTGGTTCAGGCCCGACAGCTGATCCAGCAGATCGCCGATCGACGGCGCTTGCCCGATGACCTGCCGGAAGGCGTCCGTCGTCACGCAGAAGCCACCGGGTACGCGGATGCCTTCGATCCGCGAGAGCCCGCCCAGGTGCGCACCCTTCCCGCCGACGACCGCGACCTGCGTCTCGTCGACCTCTTGAAGATCCAACACGTACTGCTCACTCACTGCGATACCTCCGGGGCAGCCCACTGGTCCGACCTCACCACGTGCCCTGTACGTCGACGACACACGCCACGCCGTGTCCCTGTTTCCGCAGGTTGCGGCCTGGGCCGACGATTCTGCGCCACGACCCGGCCCTTGCGGCAAGCCCCCCGGTGGGCTATACGTTGAGAGTGGCAGGGAGAGGATTCTCCTTGCCTTTTGTCTTGGGCCGGTTTGTCTTGGGGCCGGTTTGTCCTGGGGTCCGAGCGCGCGGCGGTTCACCTCAGTCGGTCACCTGCACCACCGCCGTCGTGCCCGCCCGCACCGTCGGCGTCACGTACGTGTATGTCACGCCGTCGACGGACTTGCTGCGCACCCGCTGCGGGACGCCGTTGACCGTGATCCTCTTGTGGACTCCGGGGAAGCGGGCCTCCCAACGGTAGGCGCCCTTGCGGGAGTTGTTCGTCAGCGTGGTCTTCGTCGCACCGTCGTGCCGCACGG
The DNA here is from genome assembly GCF_044748025.1 of Streptomyces sp. NPDC090032. Lineage (NCBI taxonomy): Bacteria > Bacillati > Actinomycetota > Actinomycetes > Kitasatosporales > Streptomycetaceae > Streptomyces > Streptomyces sp. NPDC090032. Next base: position 183,940 of record NZ_JBIVFF010000008.1, read on the forward strand.
TGATCCTTCCCGTGCCGACGGGTACGTCCGCCGCCTGGAGCCACTTCATGCCGGACGGCAGCCGTGACTGGGTGGTCACCTTGTGGTTCGGGGCGTCAGGTGTGATGCCCATCAGGCCCTGAACGGTCTGGCTGACCAGGGTGAACGACACCTCGGGGTAGTCGCCGTTGGGCCCCTGGCTGGAGTTGACGTGCTGGAGCTCCCGCTCGCCGTAGATCTTCTTCATCCACGTCCACGCCGTGTCGTTGCGGTTGTTCCTGAAGAACATGTCGGGCAGGTACGTCGTCGACTCGATGTTGGGCGATCCGTCCGGGCCCAGCTCCTGCGCCTCGATGTAGTCGAGATAGGCGTCGTTGCGCGGGCCGGGATCGATGATCTGCTTCATCGGCATGAACACACTGTTCTCCTTGCCCCAGCCGGTGACCGGGGCGCCGGACAGGGTGTACGCGCGGACCATGCCGGCGCCGCTTCCACCACCGCTCCAGTCGTCGTTGAAGTACGTCTTCAGGTCGGCGGCACGCCGGTCGAAGGTCCTGGCAAGCGCGGTGTCGCCCTTGCCGCGGGCGAGCGTGGCCATCGCGAGATACGCCTGGTACTGCGAGGCGATGCCGTCCCCGGCCTCGGCGAGGCCGTCGCCGTCCTGCTCGTTGTAGCTGGCGGCGCCTTCGAAGATGCCGTTGCCCGTACCCTCGGCGACCTTGACCTTGCCGTTGGGCCTGGCGGAGTCGTGCAGGTCGATGAACTCCTCGGTGGCGTGCCGGTAGAAGTCCCACAGCGCCGGGTCGTCCACGTATCTCCGGTCGCCGGTCCAGAGGTAGGCCTGGGCCGCCTTCTCGACGAGTTCGAAGACGGCCGGTACCTCGCGCACGAAATTGTCCGGGCTCTTGTAGTCGATGCTCAGGTATGTCCTGGCGTCGAAGTTGAGGGACCACACCGGGAAGTACCTGTGCTCGGCGGTGGCCGACTGCGCGTACGAACGGAGCATCGTCTCGTTCTCGGCGTCGAGGCCGAGGATGTGGGCGCCGGCGAGCTGGTGGGTCATGTCGCGGGAGTAGTAGGCGCTGCGGTTGGCGTATCCGGCCCAGTAGGTGGGCGCGTACGACGCGGTGCCGGTGCCGCCGGTCTGGTTCTCGTCGACGTTGACCGGGCCCGTCGTGCCGGGCAGCTGCACCCAGCTGTTGGCCTTCCTCTTGGCCCAGTCGAACATCTCGGCGGCCTCGGGGTCGGACGAGGTGACTTCGGGGTCGGCGGGTGCTGCGGGCGAGATCATCAGGTCGTCGGCGTTGACCCAGGCGCTGCCGGAGCCGAAGGCGATCTGCAGCCGGTCGCCGGTTTTCAGCTCGACGCGGCTGATGGTGTACCGGGCGTACGCGCGGCGTTCGGGCAGGGTGATCGTCTGCACGGTCTCGCCGTTGCGCCGGACCGTGTACGTGCCGCCGGTGCCGGCGCTTCCGATCCACGCGGAGAAGTCGTAACTGCCGTCTCGGGGCGCGACGATGGTCTGCTCGGCGCTCTTGCCCGCTCCGGCGTCGAGGTAGAGGAAGCGGGCGCCGCCGTGGGAGTTGCCGGTGCCGGACCCGGTGCCCGGGCCGAACGTCCAGCCCGTGCCGCCGTTCTCGAACCCCGGGTCCTGGATGGCGAGTTGAGGACGGGCTGCGGCGGCAGTACCCGCGTCCGCCGCCGCCGACAGTGCGGGGGCCATCGGCGCGAGCAGAGCAACAGCGGTGAGCAGCATGAGCCTTGAGGGCTTCATCGGGTCTCCCGGGTCTTCGGTCGCGGCGAGTGGGCGGGCGGCCGAGTGGTGGCGGCAAGCTGACAGGGGCCGAAGGATCGGTTCAGTGGTCATGCGCGTGAGGCGAGGGCCTCGGCCGTCGGATGCCGACCGTCGGCCTGAGTTGCGGCCGCGCGTCCAGACCATTGACCTAGACATCGGTTCTATAGACACTCTGCTCGGAGATCCGACCGGGAAACCGGCGGCAACTCCCATAATTCATCGGGTGTTTCGAGCTCATGAATGATCCGGAGGGGCTATGCCAAAGTTTCGGTTCGTGTTTCTCGGCTTGGCGCTCGCGTTGCTCGGAGGTGCCGCCGGCCCTGTCGCCGCAGCGCCCGGAGCCAGACCCGTGGTGGTCGACGTGGACGACTACGGAGCCGACCCCACGGGACGGACGGACTCGACGCCCGCCGTCACGGCGGCGCTGCGGCACGCCAAGAGCATCGACGGTCCGGTCAGGATCGCTTTCTCGCGGGGCACCTACCAGCTGTACCCCGAGCGGGCCGAGAAGCGTGAGCTGTACGTGTCCAACACCGTCGGCGCCGACCAGCGTTACCGGGACAAGAAGATCGGGCTGCTCGTCGAGGACATGCACGACGTAACGGTCGACGGCGGTGGGGCCAAGCTCGTCTACCACGGCCTGCAGACGGCGTTCGCGTCGATCCGTTCGACCGACGTGACCTTCCAGAACTTCTCCTTCGACTACGCGGCCCCCGAGGTCATCGACGCGACCGTCACCGACACCGGTGTCACCGACGGACACGCCTACCGTGTCCTGTCGATCCCGGCCGGCAGTCCGTACCAGGTGAACGGCACGCACATCACCTGGCTCGGCGAGAAGAGTCCGGCCACCGGGCAGCCGTACTGGTCGGGCGTCGACGGACTCCAGTACACACAGATCCACGACCCCAAGGCCGAACGGACCTGGCGTGGGGACAACCCGCTGTTCAGCGACGTCTCCTCCGTCACCGACCTCGGCGGCCGCCGGATCCGGATCGACTACAGCACTTCGGCACGGCCGGTGGACTCCGGGCTCGTCTACCAGATGCGCCTCATCGAGCGGACGGAGCCGGGCGCCTTCATCTGGCAGTCGAAGAACGTCACGATGCGCTCGATGAACGCCTACTACCTCCAATCCTTCGGCGTGGTGGGGCAGTTCAGCGAGAACATCTCCATCGACAAGGTGAACTTCGCGCCCGATCCGAAGTCCGGCCGCTCGACGGCCTCCTTCGCGGACTTCGTGCAGATGTCCGGCGTCAAGGGGAAGGTCTCGATCACTCGGAGCCTCTTCGACGGCCCGCACGACGACCCGATCAACATCCACGGCACGTACCTCGAAGTCGTGGGGAAACCCGGGCCGAACACCCTCACCCTCGCCTACAAGCACCCGCAGACCGCCGGATTCCCTCAGTTCGCCCCGGGTGACGAGGTCGAGTTCGCCACCAAGCGCACGATGACGCCGCCGGCAGACCCGCACGCGAAGGTCACCGCGGTCGACGGGCCGAGCGGGATGGACCACGAGAAGCCGCTCACCACGATGACCGTCACCTTCGACCGGCCGGTTCCCGCCGGGGTCGAGGCCGGCGACACGGTCGTCGAGAACATCACCGCCACCCCGTCGGTCGTCATCTCCGGCAACGTGTTCCGCAACGTCCCGACCCGCGGCGTGCTGGTCACCACCCGCAAGCCCGTCCTGATCACCGGCAACCGCTTCGACGGGATGTCCATGGCCAGCATCTACGTCTCCGCCGACGCCTACCAGTGGTACGAGTCCGGGCCGGTCGCCGACCTCACGATCCGGGGGAACTCGTTCACGCGGCCCAGTGGTCCGGTCATCTTCGTGGAGCCGACCAACCAGGTCGTGGACCCCGCGAACCCGGTGCACCACAACATCTCGGTCGAGCACAACTCGTTCGACATCGGTGACGTCACCGTCGTCGACGCCAAGAGCGTCGGCGGCTTCTCCTTCACCGGAAACACCGTCCGGCGACTGGACGGAGCAGATCAACCGCCGTACACCACCCCGCTGTTCGTCTTCCACGGAAGTTCGGACATCCGGATCGCACACAACCGCTACGACGGGGGCCTCAACAGCCGGCCGCAGGTCGACGACTGATTCTGGTGTGTCGAGTTGGTCGACGGCCGGGAGTGGCCGCGTCGGGCCGGGCCGGGGCTGAAGGGCCGCTCCCGGCCCGGACCCGCTGCGGGTCATCGCCGGGTCAGCCGTATCAGCGTGCTCGGCCGGTCCGTCCGCGGCAACCGCAGAGGCAGGCCGTGCGAGAGCAGGGTCGCCGCGGCGTGCTCGGCGCCGGTGGACTCGTCCACGTAGACCGCGGCCGGGGACAGGCCGGTCAGCCGCAGATCGCGGTCCCGGCCCCAGGCGATGACCACGACCCGATCGCCGGCCCGGTACTGCACGGCGTCGTCGAGCCGGTACTGCTCGCCGAACTGCACCACCGGGCGGATCTCCTTGTACAGCGCCACCAGGGAGCGGGCCTCGGCGAGTTCGGCGCTGGTCCAGCGCGAGAGGTCGCCGCCGATGCCCAGGGCGCCCGCCATCGCCACGTGGAAGCGGTAGCGGAGCGGCGTGGTGCGGCCCGTGTGCGGGTTGGGGCTGTCGGTGACCCAGGCGGACATGGTGCGGGCCGGGTAGACCTGGCTGTAGCCGTGCTGGATGGCCAAGCGGTCGTCCGCGTCCGTGTTGTCGGAGATCCAGGTCTGGTCCGTGCGGGCCAGCATTCCGAGGTCCGCGCGGCCGCCGCCCCCCGCGCAGCCCTCGATCCGCAGGCCGGGATGGGCGCTGCGCAGCCGGTCGAGCACCGCGTAGACGCCCCGCGTGTGGTCGGTCCACAGCCGTTCGGCGTCGGGGTGCCCCGGCCAACCCGCCTCCGTGAGGGCCCGGTTCATGTCCCACTTCAGGAAGTCGATCGTGTACGTGGAGACCAGTCGGTCGAGCCATTTGAAGGCCCACTCGGTGACATCGGTGCGCGCGAAGTTGAGGACGAGCTGGTGGCGCAGTTCGGTGGGGCGGCGGTGCGGCATGTGCAGCACCCAGTCGGGGTGTTCGCGGTACAGATCGCTGTCCGGGTTGGTCATCTCCGGCTCCACCCACAGGCCGAAGCGCATGCCGAGCCCTCGGATCTCCTCGACCAGCGGGCCGAGCCCGTGCGGGAACCGCTCCGGATTCGGGTGCCAGTCGCCGAGCCCGGCCCGGTCGCTGGTGCGCTGCCCGAACCAGCCGTCGTCCACCACGAACAGCTCGACGCCCAGTTCGGCGGCGCGCGCCGCCAGGGCCCGCTGCCCCTCCAGGGTGACGTCCCAGCCGGTCGCCTCCCAGCTGTTGTAGACCACGGGCCGTGGCTCGTCGGGGAGCGGCAGGACGTGCGCGGTGGTGTACCGGTGCCAGCCGCGGCTCGTCGCACCGAAGCCGCCTTGGCTGAACTGCCCGGCGAACACGGGGGTCCGATGGGCCTCGCCGGACCTGAGCCGCCAGGTCAGACCGTCGTGCCCGGCGCCACCGGTCACCGTGAACGGGCCGCCCGAGTGATCGCGCTGAGCGGTGATCCGCCAGCTCCCCGACCAGGCGAGGACCATGCTCCACACCTCGCCCTGGCCCTCGTCCGCGTCACCCGCGTCGACCATCAGCCAGGGATTCCCGAAGTGCCCCGATACGCCCCGCCGGCTCGTGAACACGGTCTCGGCATACGGGGCTTCGGTGCGCCGCAGCTGTGTCTCGCCCGACCACTCGCCGACCGTGTGACTCAGCCGCACACCCGACGCCGCCGGCACGGACCAGCTCGCGGCGTCGCAGCGCAGGATCTCGACGGGTTCGTCGGTCGTCTCGTCCGTGCCCAAGTGCCGCAGCGTCAGGGAGCGTTCGACGATGTCGCTGTCGGGGTGCACCGCGTAGTGCAGTGTGCAGCCGAGTGGGTAGTGGCGGTCACGCAGCCGCACGTGGAGGTGGCCGCCGTCGATCTCGTGGGCCTCGTAGGACCACTCGATGCCGCGCGTCCCGTCCGCGTACCGCACCAGCAGTGACGGCACCCCGAACCGGGCGCCCCCCTCAACGCCCAGCTCCTCTCCGCCCGTTGAGGCGAAGCTGCTGGTCACTCCGTCGTACGTGGGCAGCGCGGCGACCTGGTCGAGCGTGAGGGGCGCTCCCCAGTGCACATGCCGTGGGCTGTCGTCCGCGGCGATGCGCAGTGCGTACGAGGAGGCGGGGGTCGTGAGCAGGAACGTGCGACTGGGCTCGTCGAAGTACACCTGAGACATGGGCTGGAGCCTAGATCCGAACTCCCTGAATTTAAATATTGACGAAGGAAATTATTGGCTCTACGTTTCCCCCATGTTGCTGAACCGAGCAAAGCTGCTCGCGTCTCCGGCGGCCAACACGGTGTTCACGACAGTGCTCACCCGTGGTCCGGTCGTCCGCCCCGAGATCGCCCGGATCGCCGGTCTCTCCTCCGCCGCCGTCACCAAGGCGGTCAAGCCGATGATCGAGGCCGGGTACCTGGAGGAGCTGCCGCAGGGACCGAGGACCGTCGAAGGTGCGGGTCGCCCCGCGCACCCCCTCGCCGTCCGCGCCGACCGGGAGTTCTTCGTGGGCGTCAAGGTCACGGCCGACGAACTCATCGGTGTGGTGACCGACCTGAGGGCGCAGGTGCGTGCCGCGCACCGGATCCCGGTGACGGACCGGTCGGTCGAGCAGGTCGTCCGTGGCATTGCAGCGCTCGTCGCGGAGCTGACTCCCGCGCACGCCGAGCGGACCCACCACATCGGGGTGTCCGTCTCGGGTGACGTGGACCGGACGGGTGGCGTCGTGCGCTACTCGCCGTTTCTCGGCTGGCACGACGTGCCGCTGGCCGAACTGGTCGATGCGGCAACGGGGTTGGCGGTCACCGTCGAGAACGACGTGAAGGCGCTCACCGTCGCGGAGCAGTGGTTCGGCGAGGGTGTGGGCGCGGACTCCTTCGCCCTCGCCACGGTCGGGGTCGGCATAGGCTGCGCGCTCGTGGTCAACGGCCGCCTGGTGGCGGGGGGTTATGGCGTGGCCGGCGAGATCGGTCACATCCCGGTGGCCGCCGGAGACGGACCCGACTGCCACTGCGGCGCCCGCGGCTGCGTCGAGGCCATCGCCTCCGAGGAGGCCATCGTCGACCGGGCACGTCGCGCGGCGGGCGAGCCGGACCTCGACATGGCCGGGGCCATCGACCGCGCCCATGGCGGGGACGCCGCCGTACGCGCCGTCTTCGACGAGGCGGGCAAGGCCATCGGCCTCGGCCTCGCCGCCATGGTCAACCTCGTCGGACCCGAGCGGGTCGTCGTCTCCGGTGAAGGGGTGGCTGCGTACGACCTCTTCGAGGAGCAGATCCGGGCCGCCTTCACCACCCAGGCCTTCGGGACCGCGGCCCGCTGCCCGCTCGTCGTACGCCCGCTGCCCTGGGAGGAATGGGCCCGCGGGGCCGCCGCCGTCAGCATCCAGTCACTGTTCGCCGCGTGAACCCACGCGAGCGCCCGCTCTCCCGCACGACTCCGTTCCCCGGAAGGACCCTGTCATGACTGCCAGTTCCGCCCTGTCCCGCCGGGGATTCCTCGGCACGTCCCTGCTGTTCGTCGCGGGTGCCGCCGTCGGCTGCTCCAGCAACCCGCAGGAGACCGCGTCCGCCAAGGGCGCCAAGGTCACCCTCACGCAGTGGTACCACCAGTACGGAGAGGAGGGCACCCAGGCCGCGGTGAAGCGGTACGCCGAGGAGTTCACCAAGGCCAACCCGGACATCGCGATCAACGTCGTATGGGGCGCCGACACCTCCCAGTACGAGACCAAGCTGAACGCCGCCCTGCTGGGTGCCGACGCTCCGGACGTCTTCGAACTCGGTGACTTCCGCGCCGAGATGGCCCGCAAGGGACAGCTCGAACCCCTCGACGACGTGTACGGCTCCGCCAAGGACGGCTTCAACAAGGCCGACCTCGACTACCTCACCGTCGACGGCAAGCTCTACGGCATGAAGACCATCGACGACATCATGATGCTCTTCTACCGCAAGTCGATGCTGAAGAAGGCCGGCGTCGCCGTGCCCACGACCTTCGCCGAACTCACCGACGCCGCGAAGAAGTTGACGTCAGGCAGCGTCAAGGGACTCTTCATAGGCAACGACGGCATCGGCGACAGCCCCTACCTCCTCGCCTGGTCCCAGGGCAAGGACCTCATCGACGGCGACAAGGTCGTATACGCCGACGCCGCCCAGTCCATCGGCGGCCTGCGCGATCTGCACTCCGACAAGTCGGTGCTGCTCGGCTTCACCACCGACTGGTACGACGCGGGGGCGTTCACCCAGGGCGCCGCCGCCATGCAGTGGTGCGGCCTGTGGGCGCTGCCCACCATCGAGAAGGCGCTCGGCGACGACTTCGGGGTCGCGCCCTGGCCCGCGTACGACTCCTCCGGGAAGCCCGTCGCCCGGCTCGGCGGCTGGACGCAGGCCGTCAACGCCAAGAGCAAGCACGTCGCGGAGGCCAAGAAGTACCTCCAGTGGCTGTGGATCAAGCAGTCCGACATCCAGATCGGCTGGGCCGTCAAGTACGGCTTCCATGTGCCGCCGCAGACCGAAGTGGCCGCCAAGACACCCGAGTTGAGCAAGGGCGCCGCGAAGGACACCGTCACCATCGGGACCAAGTACGGCATCTCCTTCCCGGCCGAGTGGACACAGGCGATGCAGGCCGAGTTCATCGCCGCGGCCGCCGACATCGCCCACGGCTCGGCGCCGGAGAAGACCCTGAAGAAGGCCCAGTCCAAGGCGCAGTCCGACCTCGACAAGCAGATGGGCTGAACGTCATGACCGCCACCGGCACCACGCCCTTGCAGGGGAGTGCCGCCCGCCCGGCGCCCGCCACGGCGCCGCGCCGCCGGCGGCTGACAGAGCGGCGCTCGAAGGCCCTTGCCTTCGTCGTCCTCACCGCCCCGATGCTGATCGGCCTCGGCGTCTTCCGCTACGTGGCCATCGGCTGGAGCTTCCTGCTCAGCTTCAGTGAGGCCCGCCGCACCATCTCGCTCGGCACCTGGGTCGGCCTCGACAACTACCAACAGCTGCTGAGCGACGAGCGGTTCCGTGACTCGCTCACGATGATCGTGCTGTTCACGGCGATGATCGTGCCGATCACGTTCGCCGCGTCCCTGGGCCTGGCCGTCCTCGTCAACCGGGTACGGCGCGGCCGGGCCTTCTTCCGTACGGCGTTCCTGCTGCCCGCGGCGGTCAGCTACGTGGCCGCCGCGATGATCTGGAAGATGGCCCTGTTCAGCGGAGTGCCGTCCGGCCTCGCGAACACGCTCGGCGCGCTGTTCGGCATCGACCCCACGCCCTGGATCCAGACGCAGAGCCCGCCCCTGTACTGGATCGTGCTCGTCACGCTGCGCCTGTGGCTCCAAGTGGGCCTCTACATGATCCTGTTCATCGCGGGGCTCCAGTCCATTCCGCAGCACCTGTACGAAGCCGCGGCCCTCGACGGCGCCGGTGCCTGGCGCACTTTCCGCAGCATCACCTTCCCCATGCTGCGCAACACGTCGGTCGCGATCCTGCTGCTGATGCTCATCGCCGCGCTCCAGGCCTTCGACGAGTTCTACGCGATCTTCTCCACCGGCGCCTCGCTCGGCAGCGAACCCGTGCGCACCCCCCTCATGCACCTGTACGGCGTCGCCCTCCAGGACCAGGACTACGGCGTCGGCTCCGCCGGGGCCTTCCTGCTCACCCTCCTGATCGTGCTGGTCACGCTCCTCCAGGGCCGGATCCTCGGGTTCTCCCGCGACAAGGACTGATCGGACAAGGACTGAACCCATGAACCGTTACCGAGGGAGCGTGCTCGGCTCCGCCGCCACGTACCTGGTGCTGTGCCTGCTGTCCGTGGTCTTCCTGATCCCGTTCTACGTGCTTGTGCGCAACGCCTTCATGACGACGCCGGAAGTCACCGCCACCGACTGGCACTGGCTGCCGTCCGCGCTGAGCTGGGACAACTTCAGCGCCCTGTTCGACAACCCGGAGCGGCCCTTCGGCCGGTCCCTGGCCAACTCGCTGCTGATCGCGGTGATCTCGGCCCCGGTGTCCACGCTGCTCGCCTCGATGGCCGGGTACGCCCTTGCCCGGATCAACGTGCCCGGTCGCGGGGTCGTCCTCTCGCTCATCGTCGGCACGCTGATGATCCCGCAGGCCGTGACCTTCCTGCCGACGTTCGTCGTGGTCGGTTCGATGGGCGGCGTGAACACGATGTGGGGCCTGATCGCCCCCGGCCTGTTCAACGCGTTCGCCGTCGTCCTCTTCCGCAGCTTCTACCTGTCGTTCCCTGCCGAGATCGAGGAGGCCGGCCGCCTCGACGGCCTCAGCTACCTCGGTGTCTACGGGCGCATCATCCTGCCCAACTCGGTCACGATGATCGCCTCCCTCGGCGCGCTGTCCTTCATCGAGGCGTGGAACTCCTTCCTGTGGCCGCTGATGATCGGCCAGGACCCCGACAGCTGGACCGTGCAGATCGCGCTCTCCAGCTTCCTCACCTCCCAGACCGTCAACCTGCCCGAGCTGTTCGCCGGGACGGCCGTGGCGATCCTCCCTCTCGTGATCATGTTCCTGGTCGCCCAGCGCCACATCGTCCAGGGCATCGCGATGTCCGGTCTCAAGTCCTGAAACTCCCTCTCCCTCATACCGGAGGTACTTCCAGTGACCCGTACGACCAGAACGACCCGGCGCGCGGCACTCACCGCCGCCTGCGCACTGCCCCTCACCCTCGCCCTGTCCGCCGGCACCGCCGAGGCCAAGACCCCGTACGTCAAGCCGTTCATGGGCTGGAGCAGCTGGAGCGTCGAGTCCTCCTCGCGTGCCGGCTACGGCACGCACTGGCTGAACGAGGGCAACATCAAGAACGCCGCCGACGCGCTCAGCAGCAAGCTGTCCTCGGCCGGATACAAGAACCTGAACATCGACGCCGGCTGGAACTTCGACTACGACTGGAACTTCCACACCGACGCCAACGGCATCCCGAACGCCGACAAGGACCGCTTCCCCAGCGGCATGCAGTCGCTCTCCGACTACGTCCACGGCAAGGACCTCAAGCTCGGTCTGTACGGCGCCGCCGGACTGGAGAAGGAGGTGTACGACAAGAACGCGCCGATCCTCGGTACTGACTGTCATGCGCAGGACATAGCCGTGAAGCCGCTGACCCCGACCAACAAGTGGGGCGGCAGCTGGAAGATCGACTACAGCAACCCCTGCGCCCAGGAGTACATCGACTCGATCGTCGCGCGGTACGCCTCCTGGGGTATCGACTTCATCAAGATCGACGGCGTGACGAAGGACAACGTCGCCGACATCAAGGCGTGGTCCACCGCCATCGACCACAGCGGTCGCAGCATGTGGCTGTCCGCCAGCGCCTGGCCCGTCGACCTGGAGGCCGGCGACGGCCTGCGGCCGTACGCCAACGGCGTCCGCGTCGACACCGACATCGAGTGCTACTGCGAGACCACCAGCACGTGGACCAGCTCCGTCGACGACCGCTTCGCCGACCTGCCCAATTGGCTGCCCAAGCTGTCCGCCCCCGGCTACCTCGGCGACCTCGACTCGATGCCCATCAACAACAACACCGGCAGCGGACTCCAGGACGGCATCAACGACACCGAGCGGCAGACCGTCATGACCTTCTGGTCGATGGCCTCGTCCCCGCTGTACGTCGGCGGCGACATCTACTTCCTCGACGACAAGGCCAAGGCCATCCTCACCAACCCCGAGGTCATCGCAGTCGACCAGGCCGCCGTCCTGCCGAAGCAGATCCGCTCCGGTGACACGCAGGTGTGGACGAAGAAGGTGGGCGGCGCCCGGTACCTCGCGGTGTACAACCTCGGCGCCGAGGCCACCGACATCACGGTCGACCTCAAGGACCTGGGCGTCAAGGGCACCCAGCACCTGCGCGACGTCGTCGCCCGCAAGGACCTCGGCACCGCCAAGGGCACCTGGACCGCCACCGCCGTCCCGGCCCACGGCTCCCGCCTGATCAAGCTCTCCTGACCGCCCGTCACGTCCAAGGAGCCGCACATGAGCAACGGACCTTCCAGACGCCTGGTCCTCGGCCTCGGCGGAGCCCTCGCGCTGAGCGCCCTGCCCGCCTTCACCGCGCACGCCGCGCCGTCCCGCCCCACCATGTCCCCGCTGGTACCGGCCGGTGAGGCGACGACCCTGTGGTACCCCGAGCCCGCCGACGAGGACCTCCTCATCGAGCAGGGCCTGCCGCTGGGCAACGGCCGCCTCGGTGCCCTCGTCGGCGCCGACCCGGCCCGGGAACTCCTGCACGTCACCGACGCCACCCTGTGGACCGGCGGCGCCAACACCACCCTCGACTCCGACGGCCAATTCCCGTACGGGCGCGACGACTTCGGCAGCTTCACCCTGCTGGCCCGCGTCATGCTGTACCTGCCGGGCCACGAGCGCTCCGCCGTCAGCGACTACCGCCGCACCCTCGACCTCAGCAACGGCCTCGTCACCACGACGTACACCAAGGACAGGGTCCGCTACGTCCGCGAGATGTTCGTCAGCGCGCCCGACGACACCATCGTCGTCCGGCTGAGCCAGAGCGGCGGCGGCTCCCTCACCGGCGCCGTCATCCTCTCCGGCACCCACGGCGAGACGACCGGCGTCGACAAGGACCGCAACCTCGCCTCCTTCTCCGCCGCCCTCGGCAACAAGCTGCACTACGCCGCCGCCGTCACCGCCGCCGGGGACGGGGCCATCGCCGCCACCGGAACCCGCGTCACGTTCACCGACTGCTCCGAGGTCACCCTCGTCATCAGCGGCGGCACGGACTACGCGCCGGACCACGCCACGGGCTACCGGAACCCGGACGCGGACCCGCTCGCCCTCGCGCAGGACAAGGCCCTCGCGGCGGCCCGGACTTCGGCCGTACGGCTGCGGGACACGCACGTCGCCGACTACCGCGCCCGCTACGACCGGCTCACGCTCGACCTCGGCCGCTCCAGTGGCGGTCAGCGCCGGATGGACACCTGGTCTCGCCTGAAGGCGCGCGCGGCCGACGGATCGGCGCCCGACCCGGAACTGGAGGCCAGCTACCTCCAGTTCGGCCGCTACCTCACCATCTGCGGCTCGCGCGACGGGCTGCCCATGGGACTCCAGGGGCTGTGGCTCGAGGGCAACACCCCGGACTGGATGGGCGATTACCACACCGACATCAACCTCCAGATGAACTACTGGCTGGCCGACCGGGCCGGCCTCGGTGACACCTTCCCCGCCTTCGCCGACTACTGCCTGGCCCAGCTCCCCGCGTGGAGCGAGGTGACACAGAAGCAGTTCAACGACTCCCGCAACCGCTACCGCAACACCTCCGGCAAGGTCGCGGGCTGGACCGTCGCCTTCTCCACGAACCCCTACGGCGGCCTGGGCTGGTGGTGGCACCCCGCGGGCAACGCCTGGCTGTGCGAGTCCCTCTACGAGCACTACGAGTACACGCAGGACGAGCACTACCTGGCGCGGATCATGCCGCTCCTCAAGGGCGCCTGCGAGTTCTGGGAAGCACGCCTGATCACCACGACCGTCGACGGCCGCGAGGTCCTCATCGACGACCACGACTGGTCACCCGAACAGGGCCCGCAGGACGCCCGCGGCATCACGTACACCCAGGAACTCCTGTGGTCCCTCTTCGGCCACTACGAGCACGCGTGCCGAACCCTCGGCCGCGACACCGAACACGGCGCCGCCGTACGGAAGTTGCGCGACCGTCTCTATCTCCCGAAGGTCAGCCCGAAGTCCGGCCGTCTTGAGGAGTGGATGAGCGAGGACGACCTCGGCGAGACCACCCATCGCCATCTGTCCCCGCTCATCAACCTGTTCCCCGGCGACCGCATCCGCCCGGACGCCGGTGACCCCGAACTCCTCAAGGGGGCAAGGGAGTTGCTGACCTCCCGAGGCATGGAGAGCTACGGGTGGGCCTGTGCGTGGCGGGCGGCGTGCTGGGCGCGGCTCAAGGACGCCGACAAGGCCTACCGGCTGCTGTTGACGAACCTGAAGCCCTGGGCGGGCGGTGACACCGGCACGGCCATGAACTTCTTCGACATGTACCGGGTCTCCGACACCCGGGCGATCTTCCAGATCGACGCCAACCTCGGCACTCCCACCGCGATGCTGGAAATGCTCGTCCACTCCCGCCCCGGCCACATCGAACTGCTGCCGGCGCTCCCCGACGCCTGGGCCGGCTCCGGCTCGGTCAAGGGGGTGGGGGCCCGCGGCGGCTTCACCGTGGACATGACGTGGGAGCGAGGCCGCGTACGCCGGGCCACGCTGCACAGCGTCGGGGGCCGCAGCACCACCGTCACCGCGGGCGGCCGCAGCACGACTGTCACCCTGCGGCCCGGCCAGTCGATGAGGCTCACGGACCTCCAGGGCTGAACCGGTCCGTTCGACCGGTGCACGCGGCAGGGCGCCCGGCCTCGCGGGCGCCCTGCCCTGCACCGCGCTTTCCCGAGGACGTCCGTACCCGAAGGACGACCTGAACGACGACTCGAACGACAGCCTGCACGTCGAGATGAACGTCCAGTCGAACGGAGAAAGTGCCGATGACCCTCGACCAGCCTTGCCGAGCGGCGCGCAGCCGCGCCGTCCGCAGACCGTCGCGGTCCCTGTTCGGAGCGCTGCTCGCGCTCGCCCTGGCAGCCGCGCCGGTGGGCACCGCGAGCGCGGCGACGCAGCCGGCGCACGGCCCGGGCACCCGGGTGAGCGCCTGGTCGCCGAGCATGACGACCGGCGGCCCGTCCTTCGAGAACCAGACCATTCGGATGGTGGTGCACAGCAGCGTCGCGGGTTCGCGCGCCCGCATCACGCTCTCGAACCGCTACAGCCCCGGGCCGCTCGACGTGGCGGCCGCGACCGTCGCCGTCCAGGCACACGGCGGCGAGGCAAAGCCGGGCACCGCCCGGCGCATCACCTTCGCGGGCTCGGACCGCGTCACGATCCCGGCCGGTGACGAGGCCGTCAGTGACACCGTCCCGATGTCGGTGGAGGCGGGGCAGAACCTGCTCGTCAGCCTCTACGTGCCCGGCGCGACCGGCATGTCGACCTGGCACTCGGACGCCTTCGACACGACCTACACGGCCCCGGGCGACCACACGGCGGACGACAGCGCGGCCGGGTTCGCCACCACCACGACCTCCTGGTACTACCTGGCGGGTCTCGACGTACTGTCTCCGACGGCCAAGGGCACGGTCGTCGCGTTCGGCGACTCGATCACCGACGGCTACCACTCCTCGACCGGTACCTACACCCGGTGGCCCGACGTGCTCGGCCGCCGGCTCGAGGCCGAGCCGGGCCCGCAGCGGCTGAGCGTCGTCGACGCCGGCATCGGCGGCAACCGCGTGCTCACCGATGTCCCCAACCTCTGGCAGGGCGTCAGCGCCCTGAAGCGGTTCCGCCACGACGCCCTCGGTCAGCCCGGCGTCAAAGACGTGATTCTCTTCGAGGGCATCAACGACATCGGCAACAACGCCGGTCCCGACGGCGGACCGCTGACCGCGCGGGACCTGATCGACGGCTGGCGCACCCTGATCGACGAGGCGCACGCCGCCGGTGTCCGTGTCGTCGGCGCGACGCTGATGCCGGTCAAGGGCAACGGCTACTACACGCCCGCCGCCGAGGCGATCCGCCTCAGCGTCAACGACTGGATCCGCACCGGCGGCGCCTTCGACGGTGTCATCGACTTCGACCGGGTCATGCGCGACCCCGCGGACCTCTCGGCCCTCAATCCCGCCTATGACTCGGGCGATCACATCCACCCGGACGACGAGGGCATGAAGGCCATGGCGGACGCGGTCGACCTACGCCTGCTGCGGCACTGACGCGGGACCGGCCGCCGGGCCACTGCAGGTGGTCGACAACGCTGTGCCGCCCGGACCGGGTCCAGGACGGCGCGCCCCTGGGCCTCCCGGTCCAGATGGGTGTGGATTCCGGGTGCGCCGTTCGTCAACTCGCTCCTGCCTGCAGGTGGTTGAGTACGAGGTCGTGGAGATCGCGGTTGCGCAGGACTCCCGCCCGTCGCCTCGGGCCGGGAGGTCGGGCCCGGAGGTCGGCCCCGGAGTTCGGGGTAGAGGCCGGGCCGCATCCGCGAGGACATCCCCCGCTTCCTCACTCCGGCGGGCTGGGTGCGGCGCACAGCGCCCAGATCACGAAGGCGTTGAGTGCGATCAGGATGATGGACCAGACCGGTGCGTAGGGGGCCCACAGGAAGTTCGCGAGCATCGCCAGGCCGGTCAGGGCGACGCCGACGACCCTGGCCCAGGTGGCGCCCGTGAACAGGGCGACTCCGACGAGGGTGACGATGATGCCCAGGATCAGATGGATCCAGCCCCATGCGGTCAGGTCGAACTCGTACACGTAGTGGCGAGTGGCGACGAACACGTCGTCCTTCGCGATGGCCGCGATGCCCTGGAAGAGCATCATCAGGCCGCCGAAGACCATGAGGACGGCGGCGAAGACCAGCCAGCCGCTTCCTAGGCCGGTGGTCGGCGAACCGCTCGGCGAGCTTCTCGCCGTGCCCGAGCCTGTTCCACTCACGTTGCTGGCCATCGCCGGCTCCTTCGTGTCGGACCGCCCCGCACAACCGCGCGCTCACGCTCGGCCGATCGGGCTACTTCCAATCTCAGCCCGCCGAGATCACTTCGCACCTCGGGATGCCTGACCGACAGCGCATCGAGAGCCGCTCGCGGACCATCTGCACAGGTCAGAGGCACGCACCGCGCTGCCGAGCAATCCTCGGCAGAGTCACCTGGCCCGGCATCATCGGCCTAGGTACGCGCGCCAGCCCCCGTGCGAGGTGATGTCGGCGGCGCCGTCGAGCGCGTACGGCTCGCAGAGGAAACCGGGGACGGCAGTTCCGTCGGTGAGTTCCACACGGCCGAGCGTCATGGGCGCCGGGAGGACGGCGATGAGCCGGCCGAGTCCCTCGGCAGGCAGCTCCCACAGCTCCGCCTCGATCGCGGACCCGCCCTCGCCGATCCGTTCCAGGCCCGGCTTGGGCGGGTCCGTGCGCAGGGCGTGCAGGCGGTAGACAGGGGCGGTGGTCGTGGTCCGGATCAGGCGGGCGCCCAGGGAGAGGAGCTGGGGGTTGAGGGGCTGGCCGGTCAGGTGGGCGCCCACCACCGCGATACGGGAGGGCGGAGTCAGCAGCGTGGCGATCCGGGCCAGGCGTTCATCGGTGTGCGCCGGGCCGATCAGCATCACCCCGAACGGCAGGCCGGCCACCTCGCCCGCGGGGGCCGCCACCGCGCACTGGTCGAACAGGTTGGTGGAGTTGGTGAACCGGCCGAGGCGGGCATTGGCGGCAATGGGGTCTCCCCTGTTCGAACGGAGTTGAGAACTTGGGGAACGGTGGGCATCGACCTCGGCGAGCGTGGGGTGGCCCGGTGCGGTGGGCAGCAGGAGCGCGTCCGCGTCGCCTAGCGCGTCCGTCGCGGCGGCGCGCAGGGCGGCCAGCTCTGCCTGGTCGGCGAAGAGGCGGTGCGCCGGGATGTCGCGGGCGGCGGTGATGATCCCCACGACCGTGGGGTCGAGGCCAGGTGCGTCGGGTGCGCCGTCGATGAAGGCTCCGACCGCGGTGTAGCGCTCGGCGACGAACGCACCCTCGTACAGCATCGCGGCGGCCTGGGTGAACGGGGTCAGGTCGATGGCCCGGAGCACCGCGCCCGCCGCCTGGAGACGGGCGGCCGCGGATTCGTACGCCTCCGCCCAGCCGGGGTCGAGCTCGCCGAGCTGTGCTGTGGACGGGACCGCGATCCGCCAGGGGCCGGGAACACGCGCGGGGACGGGCTGCGGAACGGGGTTGGCCATCAGGGCCAGCGCCTGTTCGGCCTCGGGGAGCGTCCGGGCGAAGACGGTGACGCAGTCCAGGCTCGCGCAGGCCGGGACCACACCTTGCGTCGGCACGAGGCCGCGGGTCGGTTTCAGTCCGACGATGCCGTTGAACGCGGCGGGGACCCGGCCGGAGCCCGCGGTGTCGGTGCCCAGCGCGAGGTCCGCGATGCCGAGGGCGACAGCGACCGCGGAACCCGAACTGGAGCCTCCGCTGATGCGGGACGGGTCATGGGCGCTGCGTACCGCGCCGTACGGGGAGCGGGTGCCGACCAGGCCCGTGGCGAACTGGTCCAGATTGGTCGTGCCGATCACCAGCGCTCCGGCGGCACGCAGGCGGGCCACGACCGGGGCGTCGGCGCTCGGCTCGTACGCGTACGAGGGGCAGCCCGCTGTGGTGGGGAGGCCGGCCACGTCGATGTTGCCCTTGACGGCCAGCAGGCGGCCCGCGAGAGGGAGTTGTTCGCCCGCGGCCAGACGCGCTTCGAGGCTTCGGGCCTCGGCCTCCAGGTCGGATTGCGGGCGCAGCCCGATCCAGACCTCGGGGCGGTCGACCGCTTCGATACGGGCGTACGCGGCGCGGACGCGGGTGACGAGGGGGGCAGGTACCGGCATGGGTTCCTCAGTTCTCGTGGAGCGGGGCCAGGATCAGCAGTGCCGTACCCGGTTCCACCTGGGCACCCGGCCGGGTGAGCACCTCCGTGACGATGCCGGCCGCGGGGGCGTGGACGCGGGACTCCATCTTCATCGCCTCCAGCGCCAGCAAGGGCTGACCTGTCGTCACCGTGTCGCCCGCGGCGACATTCAACTGCCAGACGGATGCCGCGAACTCCGCCTCCACCAGGTGGCCGCCCGGCGGCACCGTCACCTCGGCGGCCGGGGGCGCCGGTGCCGTCGCCGCGTCCGCGCGGGCGAACTCGCCCGCCGCTTCCCAGGCGTCCCGCTCGGCCGCGAAAGCGCTGCCCTGACGGGTGCGGAACTCCGCGATCGAATCGGCGTTCCGCGCGAGGAACTCCTCGTGGCGCGCCAGTGAGAACTCGCCCTCCTCGATACGTGGCACGAACCGGCCGGACTTGATGTCCGCACGCAGTGCGAGGAGTTCGTCCGCCTCCACCGGGTACCACTTGATGCGGTCGAAGAACCGCAGCAGCCACGGTGAGCCGGGCTCGAAGGCGCCTCGCTGCTGCCAGCCCGACCAGACCTGGGTGGTGCGGCCGACGAACTGGTAGCCGCCGGGCCCCTCCATCCCGTAGACGCACAGGTAGGCGCCGCCGATGCCGACCGAGTTCTCCGCGGTCCAGGTGCGGGCCGGGTTGTACTTGGTGGTGACCAGGCGGTGGCGCGGGTCCAGCGGTGTGGCGACCGGGGCGCCCAGATACACGTCGCCCAGGCCCATCACCAGGTACTCGGCGTCGAAGACGGTGCGGTACACGTCCTCGACCGAGTCCAGGCCGTTGACCCGGCGGATGAACTCGATGTTCCAGGGGCACCACGGGGCGTCGTCCCGTACCCCGGCCATGTAGCGGGCGATGGCCTCACGGGTCGCCGGATCGTCCCAGGACAGCGGGAGGTGCACGGTGCGGGAGGGGACGACCAGGGCATCCGTGGGCGGGAGCGCGGCCTCGGTCTCCTGGAGCAGTTCCACGATCCGGTGCTGGGGCAGGACGCTCGGGTTCAGCTGGATCTGGAGCGAGCGGATACCCGGTGTCAGACCGGTGATGCCTGGGACGGCCTGCGCCGTCAGCGCCTCCATCAGGGCGTGCACGCGCATCCGCAGGGCCAGGTCCAGCTGCATCGGCCCGTACTCGACCAGCACGTTGTCGTCGCCGCTGCGGCGGTAGGTCGTGTCGTCGCTCTGATACAGGATGCCGCCGTCGACGATGTCCGCGCGCCGTTCGCCGGTGATCGTGACGGGTGTGAAGCGGACCGTGTCGCCGGGGCGCAACTGCCCCAGCTTCCAGCGTTCGCCCGTCAGCACCGTCGCCGGGCAGACGAAGCCTCCCAGGGACGGGCCGTCGGGCCCCAGCAGGACGGGCATGTCGCCGGTGTAGTCGACCGCGCCCACGGAGTACGGCGTGTCATGGATGTTGGAGGGGTGCAGGCCGGCCTCGCCGCCGTCGGTGCGGGCCCAGCGCGGTGTGGGGCCGATCAGCCGGACGCCGGTGCGCGCCGAGTTGAAGTGGACCTTCCACTCGGCGGCGTAGAAGTCGTGGATGTCCTGCTCGGTGAAGAACTCCGGTGCGGCGTGCGGGCCTTCGGCCGCGCCGATGTGCCAGACGCCGCCGATGCGCGGACGGTCGGCGTCCGGTACGGGGGTGCCCGAAGCCTGCACTGTGCCGCCGTGCAGGACGTCGCCCGTGCGCAGGGCCCGGCCGCCGTGACCGCCGAAACCACCGAGGGTGAAGGTCGCCGTGCTGCCCAGGAAGCCGGGCACGTCCAGGCCGCCTCCGGCGAACAGGAGGTACGTACGCAGACCGTGGCCGTCCGGTGCGCCGACCGAGAGCTCGGAGCCTGCCGGGACGGTGAAGGGTTCCCACTGGGCGACCGGTTCGCCGTCGACCCTCACAGGGGCGGGTGCGCCCGTGACGCAGACCGTCGTCGGGTGCGAGAAACGCAGCGTCGGCCCCTGGAGCGTGCATTCGAGGCCGGGCGCGCCCGCGTCGTTGCCGAGGGCGGTGTTGCCGAGCCGGAACGACAGGTCGTCCATCGGGCCCGACGGCGGTACGCCGACCTGCCAGTAGCCCGTGCGGCCCGGCCAGTCCTGCACAGTGGTGAGGGTTCCGGCGGAGACCACCTCGATGCGCGGGGTCGGGTCGGGGATCGTGGCGAGGGTGGCCGTGGAGTGCGTGGCGCCGCGCACCCGGTCGTCGGCCAGGGCGGCCCGTACCAGGCCGAGGTTGGTCTCGATGCCGTCGATCCGGGTGGCGGCGAGCGCCGCGTCGAGTCGTGCGAGGGCCTCGGCGCGGTCGGTGCCGTACGCGATGACCTTGGCCAGCATCGGATCGTAGGCCGTCGTCACCTCCGTACCGGTCTCGACCCAGGTGTCCACGCGCAGGCCGTCCCCCTCGGGGAAGGCGACCCGGGTCAGCAGGCCCGCGCCTGGGCGGTGGTCCCGGGTCGGATCCTCCGCGTACACGCGCGCCTCGACGGCATGGCCGCGCGACGGGCCGGGTTCGCGTACGACATCGGTGTCGCCCTGCGCGAGCCGCAGCATCCACTCGACGAGGTCCACGCCGTGGATCTCCTCGGTGACCGGGTGCTCGACCTGGAGACGGGTGTTGACCTCCAGGAAGTACGCCTCGCAGCGCGCCGCGTCGTACACGAACTCCACGGTGCCCGCGGAGCGGTAGCCGACCGATGCGCACAACTCCCGCGCGGAGCAAGCAAGTTGTGCCCGGATGTCATCGGGGAGTGCAGGAGCGGGGGCCTCCTCCAGGACTTTCTGATTGCGGCGTTGGAGGGTGCAGTCGCGGTCGCCGAAGGTCACCACGTGGCCGTGTCCGTCGCCGAAGACCTGGACCTCGACATGGCGGGCGTTCTCGACGAGACGTTCCAGGAAGACACCGGCCGAGGAGAACGAGGCGGCGGCGACCCGCTGCACTCGTTCCCAGGCGTCGGTGAGTTCGTCGGTGGACCGGCATGCCGACATACCGATGCCGCCGCCCCCGCCGGTGGCCTTGAGCATCACGGGATAGCCGATGCGGTCGGCCGCCGCCAGCGCCGACGGCAGATCGGGCAGCAGACCGGTGCCGGGGGCGAGCGGCACGCCCGCCGCCTCGGCCGCCGCGCGAGCGGTGTGCTTGGCGCCGAACAGTTCCAGCTGATCGGCGGACGGGCCGACGAAGACGATCCCGGCGTCCTCGCAGCGCCGCGCGAACCCGGCGTCCTCGGAGAGGAATCCGTAGCCGGGGTGGATGGCGCCCGCCCCGGTGTCCTTGGCCGCCCGCAGGATCAGGTCGGCGTCGAGGTACGACTCCTTGGCGGGTGCGGGACCGAGCCGCACCGCTTCGTCGGCGAGGCGGACATGGGGTGCGGAACGGTCGGGGTCGGAGAACACCGCGACCGTACGGATACCGAGGCGGCGGGCGGTGCGGATGATGCGTACGGCTATCTCGCCCCGGTTGGCCACCAGCAGCGTGTCGAAGTCGCTCATGCGGTGGCCTCGCTGACGGCGGCCTCGGTGACGGCGCCGTCGGAGCCGGATGCCCCGATGAGGGTGGCCTGTGTGCCGGTTGCTTCTGCGGTCCTGGCCGCTGTGATCGTGGCTTCGACGGATGTCGGGTCGAAGCCGTTGCAGGGGTTGTTGATCTGGGGGCAGTTGGAGATCAGGACCAGCACGTCCGTCTCGGCCCGCAGCGTCACCCGCAGACCCGGGGCCGAGATGCCGTCGACGATGCCCAGCGTGCCGTCCTTCTCGACCGGGACGTTCATGTACCAGTTGATGTTGGAGACGAGATCCCGCTTGCCCAGCCCGTGCCGGGCGCCCTCGGCGAGGAAGTTGTCGACGCAGGCGTGCTGCGACCAGGTGTGGTGTCCGTAGCGAAGGGTGTTGGACTCCTTGGAGCAGGCGCCGCCGACCGTGTCGTGGCGGCCGCAGGTGTCCTCGGTGACCGTCATCAGCGGGGTGTGCTCGTTCGACATCAGCACACTGCCCGTGGTGAGGAAGATGCCGCCCTGTGCGTGGAGGGTGTCCGGGGCGCTGTAGCGGACAGTCGTGTCGTGGGCGTCGTACACCAGGAAGTCCACGGCCTGGTTGCCGTGCAGGTCGGTCAGTGTGAGCTGTTCGCCGGCGCGGACGACGGCGGACCAGGCGGCCCGCGCGGGGATCAGGTCGGAGCGGCGGACGGCACTCGCGTCGGCACCGGTGGCGGTGGCGGTGGCGGTGGCGGTGGCGGTGGCGGTGGCGGTGGCGACGGTCATGCGAGCCCCCTGGCGGTGAGGAAGTCGAGCGTGTTGAGGAAAGCCCGGTGGCCTTCCGGAGTGGCGTCCCAGAGCGGGTCCCCGGGCGCCGTCGCCCCGGCGCGCCAGGCCAGCACCTCGAGCGGGGTGCAGACGTACTCCGGGCGCGGGTCCAGCGGGTGCGGGACGTTCGCGATCAGTACGGTCAGGTCCTGCTCGGCGCGCAGCGTCACCGCGGCGCCCACTCCGGCCGAGCCGGCGAAGTCCAGGGCGCCGTCCTCCCGTACCTCCACTCCCTGGAAGAAGGAGACCGAGGGCGGCAGATCGCGCGGGCCGAGACCGTTCTTCGCCGCGGCCAGCTTCAGCAACTCCCGGCCGGCGGGGGACGCGGACTGCGGGGTGCCGTCCCCGTACCGCGCGGTGTTGCGCACGAGGGTCGAGGTGCCGCACAGCGCGTCGTGGCGGCCGGCGGAGTCGGCGATCACGGAGGCGAGTACCCGGCCCTGGTCGGAGAGGAGCAGCCGGCCGGCGCCGAGGTAGGCGTTCCACTGCACCTTCACCGTGTCGGCGGTGTTCAGCCGCTCCCACGGCCGCCCCTCGGCGTAGAGCAGCAGATGGGCGCAGGCGTCGCCCTCGAGGTCCGTGAGCCGCAGCTCGGTGCCGCGGGCCAGGACGCGGTGCGTGTAGGAGCCACCCGCGACGGTCTCGGCCCAGACCGGGGTGCCGGGAAGAGGCTCCGGCCAGTCCCCGGCCGGCACCACCGGCATGGATTCGGTACGGGTGCCGTGCTGGGCGCGGGCATGCGCCCGGGCTCCACGTGTCGTCGCTGTCGCCATGGCTGGACCTCCGGCTCGACGGGGGCTGACGTGCTGACTTGGGCCTGAACTTCCGCGCCCGACTTCGGCGCCTGGCTTCTGCCCGGCTGCGGCCTGCCGCGTCCCGACTGCGGCCTGAATGCGGCCTGGCTGCGGACTGGCTGCGGACTATTTCTGTCGCGCGACAGAAACTAGGAGTCCGGGAATTCGTGGTCATTGCCCGTCCGTTGCGCGGAAGTTACCGAGCGCTCACCGAGATCGCGGCCTTCGGCGGGTGTGCGACGATCGGCGCATGTCCAGCACCGGAAGAAGGGTCGGCCGCCCGCGGGCCCAGCAGCGGCCGGACAGCGGGCTGACCGCGCGCGACGAACTGCTCACCGCGGCCGCCGAGTTGTTCACCACGCTCGGATACGCCGCGACCACCACCCGGGCTGTCGCCGAGCGGGCGGGCATGCGCCAGGCGACGATGTACCACTACGTGGCCGGCAAGGAGGACCTGCTGGCCGAACTCCTGGAGTCCACGGTCACGCCGTCGCTGGAACTGGCGAGGCGACTGCTCGCGGACGAGGTGACGGCCGCGGAGGACCGGTTGTGGGAGCTGTGCCGCTCGGACGTGGCGCTGCTGTGCGGCGGTCCGTACAACCTCGGGGCGCTGTACGTACTGCCTGAGGTGCGGTCCGAGCGGTTCGCGGACTTCCGCCGCGTCCGGGCTGAACTGAAGCAGGCCTACGGGCAGTTGCTGGTGGCGACGGAGGCGGGGGCCGCCCTCGGCGAGGACGAGGCGGATCTCCGTACGGACCTGGTGTTCGGGCTGATCGAGGGCGTGATCCTGGTCCACCGGTCCGATCCGGAGCGCGCGGTCGGCGCGTTCGCGGCTGCCACGGCGGATGCGGCGCTGCGGATCGTGGGCGCGGAGAAGCGCTGAGGTGCGGCCTCGGACGATGCGTCCCGCCTGTCAGCGTACGGAGCGGGGCTTCCTCCCGTACACGCGATACACCGCACCGAGCAGCACAGCCACGCCCAGGAAGAGAACGGTGAACCACTGGAAGTACCAGTGGCCACCCGCCGGGTCGTACACCGCTGCCCGCGGCCAGGCCAGATTGACCGTCATGACTGCCCCGTACAGGAAGGCCAGGGCGTTGACGGGCAGTCCGAGCCGGCCCATCGAGAACAGGGGGCGGCCCGTCTCGTCGTGGGTGACGGCTCCGGTGTCCGGGGCGAGGGGGATGCCGCGCAGGCGGCGCAGCAGCATCGGGCCGGTGACCATCGCGTACGCAAGGTAGAGCAGGGCGATGCACGTGGTGCCGATCGCGAGGAACGCCTCCGGGGACGCCAGGTTGAGCAGTCCGAGCGCGGCGGCACCCGCGCCCACCAGCAGCGCGGGAGCGGCCGGCATTCCGGTGCGCGGGGAGACCTTTGCCAGCCGGGCGGAACAGGGCAGGACCCCGTCGCGGGCCATCGAGAACAGCATCCGGGAACCGGAGGTCTGGATGGCGAGCGTGGCCACAGCGACGGCGACCGCCACATCGGCCAGCAGCAGCCGCCCCACTCCGTCACCCAGGCTGCTGGTCAGGACGTACGAGAGGCCCTCCGTGGCCAGTCGCCCGTCGGTGAGACTCGGCGCGGCCAGCACGCCACCGAGCACCAGCAGGCCGCCGAGCGCCCCGGCCGAGGCGAGCGCCAGCAGGATCGTGCGGGGCGCGGTACGGCGCGGGCTGCGGGTCTCCTCGCTCATCTCCCCTGCGCTGTCGAACCCGATGAGGACGTACGCCGCCATGAACGAACCGACGAGGAGCGCTCCGACCGTGCCGCCCTGACCGCCGGTGTGCAGGGTGACACCTGCGCCGCGCTCGGCGTGCGTGAACAGGAGAACCACGATGAGTACGGCACCGATGATCTCCGCCGTGACACCGATCCGGTTCACGGCCGACATGACCCGGTTGTCGAGCAGATTCACCGTGGTGGTGAGCGCCAGCAGCACCACCGCGAGCAGCGCCGCGTTGCCCGCGCCCGTCGGCGTGGTCGGCGCCGGGTCGCCGCCCAGCAGCTGGAAGCCGGGCCAGACGGCGGGAAGCACCACCTGGAGAGCGAGCGCCGCCGCGGCGACCACCACGATCTGCCCGATCACCATGATCCAGCCCGCGAACCAGCCGAAGACGGGCGTGCTCAGCCGGGTCGACCATTGGTAGATCGCCCCCGACAGCGGGTAGCGGGCGGCAAGTTCGGCGAAGCACGCGGCCACCAGCAGCTGGCCGAGCAGCACCGCGGGCCAGGTCCAGAAGAAGGCGGCACCGCCGAACGAGAAGCCGAAGGCGAAGAACTGGAAGACGGTCGTGAGGACCGAGATGAAGGAGAACCCGGCCGCGAACGAGGCGAACCGCCCCATGGACCGGTGCAGTTCCTGCCGGTAGCCGAACCCGGCCAGGGCTTCCCGGTCGCCCTGACCGGTCTCGGGCGGTTCCGGCCGTACGTCGGTTGGTGCGCTGGCGGTCATGTCAGCCCCTGTCGCCGTTTCCTGTCGGGCGACAGAAATTAGGCAGGGGCTGTTTCAGCCGAATGACGCATCCGTGTCCGCGCGGGGCCGAAGTGCTCACGCGGGGGATGGACGCGCCAAGGGATTCGGAACGGGGTGCGGCGGCGTCCATGTGAATTCTTGATGCCGACGGTGTCCGGCGTGAGCCGTTCGCGTCGGTTTCCAAGGAAGGCGGCGAGTTCTTTTCGTTGCTGGTGGTGGTGACGAGTGGACCGTCGAGAGTGACAAACCCCCGCAATGCCCCACACGCGGCGTACTGTTTTCTCATGGCCCGACCTCGGCAGTTCGACGACGAGGAGGTTGTGCGGGCTGCTCGCGACCAGTTCTGGTCCCACGGTTACGACCGAACCTCCATCGACGATCTGAGCGACGTCACGGGCTTGGGACGCGGAAGCCTGTACGGGGCCTTCGGAGACAAACACGCCCTGTTTCTGCAGGCTCTGGACAGCTACAACAGTGACGCGATCGGCGCCTGGCGTTCGGCTCTGCGCGGCCCGGGACCGGCCCTCCCTCGGCTGGAACGCCTTGTGTGCGACATCTCCGAAGCGATCAGCAGGGACGTGGCGCGGCGCGGCTGCATGATGGCCAGGAGCGCCACGGAACTCGCCGCGGTCGACAAGAGCGTTGCCGACCGGACTGCCGCCACCGTCCGCGGGCTGCACGGCGAACTGTCGGACTGCGTCGCCCGGGCCCAGGAGGAGGGCTCACTGGACGCCGACGCGGACACGGACGGGCTCGCAAGCCTTCTCCTTGCTGTACTGCGAGGACTGGAGGCCCTGGGCAGGGCGGGGGCCACGGCGGAGGTTGTCATCGGGGCTGCCAAGCAGGCTCTGACCCTTCTGCCCCGCGCTTCGACGAACGGGCGGGCGCCGGATCGACAGGACAGCCGTTCAGCGCCGTGACCCGGTCCTTACCTGAACGGCCTTGGGTTTCAGTCCCAGGGGCGGATGAGGACGGTGCCGACCTTGCCGGGCCGTTGCGCGTGTTGCACGGCCTCTGCCAGGTCATCAAGACCATAGGCGCCGGCTACGTCGAACTGCTCCTTGGCCGCCATCGCGATCAGCTTCGCGGCGGCGACATCGGATGCCTGTCTGTCGAGAGAGGTGTCCGACATCCAGCGGCCGACGGTCATGCCGCGCAGCGTCAGCGATTTGTGCAGCAGAGTCGACGCCGGCAACGAGATCGGCTCTGGGGCCGTCTGCCCGTAGCAGATGAGCGTTCCGCCCGGCGTCAGCAGGTCCAGAAGGCTCTCGGCGAGTGTCCCACCGATCGGATCGAGTGCCACGCCCAGCGGGCGGCCGCCGACCACGCGGCGGACTTCATCGGACCAGCCTGCATCCTCCGTCGCCACCACCGGCACGTCAGGAAACCGATCACGCAGTTCCGCGGCACCACGTTCGCTGCGGACGACGTTGACGAGCGAGATGTCGTGGGCCAGGCTCACGGCAGTCAGCAGACGTCCGACCGACGAACCGGCGGCAGTCTGCAGCAGCACACCGTCGTACCCGATGGATGCGTGCGCCTCCGCCTCACGGCGCAGCATCACGGCGGTGATCGGGTTCACCAGCATCTGCGCGGCGACCTCGTCCGAAACCCCTGCCGGTACGGCGACCACCGCCCGGGCGGCCGCCATGATCCACTGGGACCAGGCGCCCGGATGCGGGAAGACCGTCACGCGCGCGCCGGGCTCGACCCCCGGCGCCACCGGGGTGCCCGGGCCGATGGCCTCCACCACGCCGGTCGCCTCGACACCGGCCGGGACCGATTCTTCACCGTTGCCCGGATACGCCTCGACAGCTTGGAGATCGCCGGGGTGAACGGGGAACGCAGTGGTCCGGACGAGCACTTGACCGGTCTGTGGCGCTGCCGGCTCGGGCTCCTCGATGACGGTCAGGACGTCGGCGGGCGACCCTCCGCGGGTGTAGACGACACGACGGCTCATGACGCTCCTCCTGTGTGTGCTCGGCGTACGCGGCCGGGGGTGAGCGAGGTCCGGGTCGTCAGCCGGCGTCCTGAAGCAGGAAGTGCCGTGCGCTGAGCGGGCCGTCGAGCTGCATGAGGCGCCCGCCCTCCCGCAGGCCACCAAGGTCCAGTGCGGCGAATCCGAACTGGTCCAGCAAAGCGGACACGGCCGCCTTCGCGTCGGCGTCGTCACCCGCGTAGAAGACCACCTGGCGGCCTTCCTCGTGCTGGGGGTCCGCGGCGATGAATGCGGCGAACAGGGTGTTGAACGCCTTCACGATCCGCGCTCCGGGGAGGCGGTGGGCGACCCATTCGCTGCCCGTGAGGTCCCCGACGTCGTACCTGCCTCGCCAGGGGTTGGCCTCGGCGAACTGATTCGTCGTGTCGACGACGATCTTGCCGGACCAGTCGGTGAGGCTGGTCAGGTCCGGCACGGCGAAGAACGGCACCGCGAGGAAGACGAGGTCCGGCTGCGCCGCCTCCTCGGCCGTCACGGCGCGGGCCTTCGGCCCCAGCCGCTCCGCGAGCGCCTTGAGTGTCTCCGGGCCCCGGCTGTTGCCGATGAGTACCTCATGTCCGTGACGGACGGCCTTGTCGGCGACGGCCCGGCCGATCTCTCCCGCGCCGAGAACGCCGATCGTGCTGTGTTCGGCCATGCTGACCATCCTTGATCGTGTGTCGGGGGTCGTCCCGGCACCCCGGCAGTGGTGTGTGATCGGCTCCGGCCGCCTCCTGTCGGGATGGTCCCGGCCTCGGTGGCAGGTGTGGCGGCGCCTACGCGCGATGCGGGTTGAAGTCCAGGAGGACCTTGCCCTTCTCCCGGAAGTAGGCGAGCGCCTCGGGGAAGTCCGCCGCCTTGTAGACGGGCGCGGAGGGCAGGACGAGTCTTCCCTCGGAGACCAGCCGCGCGGACTCCGCGTTGAGAGCCGGAAGCCGGGGAAGAAACTCGTCCTGGTACATCCAGAATTCCTTCGTGCTGATGTTCTTCGTCCTCAGCACGTCAGGATCGGGCGTGAACGGCCGGCCGCTCAAATACCCGTAGACCGCCAGCAGGGCTCCGTCGGTCAGTACGTCCAGCAACAGTGCGGTCGCCGCTCCGCTGACACCGTCAAGGCCGAGGAGCACCGGATCGGAGCCGATGGCTTCCCGCACGCGCGAGCCGGCGTCCGCCGAGTCGACAACCACGATGTCGGCGCCGAGATCACGGAGTTCGCTCACGAGTTCCGCGCGACGAACGATGTTGATCGTGCGCAGCCCTCGTTCCTTGGCGAACACGATGACAGACCGGCCCACCCCGCTGTTGGCCGCGTTCTGCACCACCCAGGAACCGGCCGGAAGGTCACGCAGGCCGACCAGGAGCCCCGCGCTGACGGGATTGATGGTGAGCATCGCCGCCTGTTCAAGGCTGATGGACCTGTCCACGACCGTCAGGTCTGCTGCCCTGGCCACGACCCGCTGGGACCAGGAAAAGACGCCGAAAGGAAGCAGGACCCTGTCGCCAGGGCTGACCTCCATGACGCCGGGCCCTACGGACAGGACCGTCCCGACACCCTCGTTTCCGATAGCCGCCGGCAGCTCAGGACGTACGGGGTAGACACCTTGCGCCAGGAGAAGGTCGTGGTGGTCGAGCGGGGCGTACTCGACCTGGACCAGCGCCTGTCCGGCGGCGGGAGCCGGGGGCTCGGGCACGTCCACCACCTTCAGGCTCTTCTCCGGCTCCCCGAACTGGGTGAGGAGAATGGCGAGCATGGGGAAGGCTCCTTGCTTGGTTCTGCTCGGCCCGTGAAGTGCGCGGTGGACCCCTGGGCGACGAACCGACGGGCTTCGGCCGGACCGTTCGGAGGCCTGCAGAGAGCACAGCCCACCGACACCATGCCACCTCGCGGTTTGGTCGGATTTGTACTTACTAGTAAAGAACCCGAACCGGGGCACTGCAACCGGAGAGGCACCCGCCCTGCCCGGCCCGGCCCGGCCGCCAGCTGCTGGTTGAACCCCCGCTGCTACCGCCCTGCTCACTCTCACCGTTCCGGCAACCACCGCCCACGCCGCCGAGCGCGGCGTCCGCTCCGACGGTCGGCTGTCGGGGGCGGGGCCCTGTCGGCCGGGGACGGCACTCAGGTCACCGAGTGATCAGTGATCGGTCGTCACTGATCGCTGGTCACTGATCGCTGGTCAGTAGCTGTAGCGGTCCGGGTGGCGCCTCCGTAGTGGCGCAGCAGGCGGGACGTCAGGAACGCGCGGAAGGCCGCGGTGTCGACGCCGGTCGCGATCTTCGCGTTGTGCGGCAGCCCCGTACGGCCGTGCACATCGGCGATGAGCTTGCCTCGGGAGAACTCGCCGCCGCACTCCACGGTCACCCAGGCATCCGTCCACTCGATCAGGCCGGGCCGCACGGCCGCCGCCACCGCGAGTGCGTCATGCACCGCGCAGGCTGCGACGCCGTGGCGCTGCTCGTAGCGGGTGGCGAGATGGGCGAGCATCCGGCCCGCCGCATCGGTGACGGGCGCGCCGCCGGCCAGCAGCTGGGCGATGTCGTCCCGGGTGGTCAGCGCCTTGCGGGTGACATCGAGACCCACGATCCGCAGCGGCACGCCGGCCTCGGTCACGAATCGGGCGGCCTCGGGGTCGGCGAAGAAGTTGAACTCGGCCGACGGCGTGACGTTGCCCGGTGCGAAGGCCGCCCCGCCCATCAGGACGATCTCCTTGATCGAGGCGGCGGCCTCCGGGTGGGCGTGAAGGAGGGACGCGATGTTGGTGAGCGGCGCGGTCGCGATGACCGTGGTGCCCGCGGGCCCCCGCTCACGCAGCTGTCCGGCCAGCCACTCGACGGCGTGGGTCGCGTGTGGCGTGCGCGCGGACTGCGCGAGTGCCACTCCCCCGAGCCCGCCCGCACCATGGACGGGCTCGTCCGGGACGCGCACGGCGCGGGCGAGCGGCCCGGCGTGTCCGCGCAGCACGGGTACCCGCGCGTCCACGCCGATCAGGTCGCACAGGGCCAGCGCGTTGGCGACGACCTGCCCGATCCCGACGTTACCGGCGACGGTGGTGATGCCGGTGACGTCGAGTTCGGGGGAGGCGAAGGCCAGCATCAGCGCGACGGCGTCATCGATGCCGGGGTCGCAGTCGATGACGACCGGTTCGGGGTGTGTCACCCGGAGACCTCGCGCTCGAAGCGGTCGACCCAGTCGTCGTTGTTCTTCGCGGCGAGCTTGAGGTCGGGGATGGTGAAGCCGTCCGCCGCGGGGTCGGTCGCCGCGTCACCCACGACCTTGGTGATGTCCGCGGGGATCCTGGCGTCCTTGTTGACCGGCTTGTCGTGGAAGGTGGCGGCGGCCTTCTCCT
This sequence comes from Streptomyces sp. NPDC090032, assembly GCF_044748025.1. Classification (NCBI taxonomy): domain Bacteria; kingdom Bacillati; phylum Actinomycetota; class Actinomycetes; order Kitasatosporales; family Streptomycetaceae; genus Streptomyces; species Streptomyces sp. NPDC090032. The sequence goes on from NZ_JBIVFF010000008.1 coordinate 215,143, forward strand.
GAGCCTCCTTCGACAGCAGGTAGTTGATGAACTTCTCCGCGCCCGCTTTGTTGTGCGCGCCCTTCACCAACTGTGCGGTGTTGGAGACCACGTAGCGGCCCTTGTCGAGCGGTGCCCAGGCGATCGGCTTGCCGGCCTTGACCGGGTCGATGGCGAACAGGTCGAGTGCCGGGGCCATCTCCACCTCGCCGCGCTCGAGGAGGCTGACGACCTCGGTGCTGCGGCTGAAGTACTTCAGCACGTTGGTGGTGTTGCCGGACAGCTTCTTGAACGCGGTGTCGGTGTCCCGGGGGCCCGAGCCGAAGGTCGCCGCGGTGCTGTAGAGGAAGGGGACGCCGGCGCTGGTCGAGATGTCGGGGAGAGCGATCTTGCCCTTGTGCTCGGCCTTCCAGAGGTCCTTGATGCCCGGCGCCGATGAGACCTTGTCGCTGCGGTAGAGCATGCCGAGCAGCTGGTACGTGTACGCCGGGGCGTAGCCGTCCTTGTCCTTGGCGAAGGCGTGGATCTTCTTGAGGTTGGGGACCGCCGAAGGGTCGATCTTGTCGAACAGGCCCTGTTCCCGGCCCTGCCGCGCGAAGAGGTCGGAGATCATGACGACGTCCACGTCCGGGTCGGAGCGCTTCAGCCTGAGCTTGGTGAGCCGCTCGGCGTTGTCGCCGCTCTCGATCTGGACCTCGATGCCGGTCTCCTTCTCGAACGGCTCGACGATGTTGTTCTCGAACTGGTCGACGCCGAAGCCGAAGGTGGAGACGGTCAACCTCTTGGGGTCCTGCTGCCCGGAGGCCGACCCGGCGCAGCCGGCGAGCGGGAGGATCAGCACGGTCACGGCAGTGGTGGTGGTGAGTCGTCTCATGGGGCGGGGAGCTCCTGCTTCGTCCGGGGAAGATCGATCCGGGGAAGATCGATCGTGTGAGCGGCGGGGAGGTGGAGGCGGATCTGCTGGCCGGTGCGCAACTCGAAGTCGCTGGTGGTGGCCAGGACGGTGCGTCCCTGGGACGCGGCGGTGACGACGCAGTCGGTGCCGCGGAACCGGACGGCGGTGAGGTCGGCGTCGACCGTGGTGCCGCCGGCGGGCGCCGGGGATCCGGGGGTGAGAACGTCGACGTGTTCGGGCCGGATGGTGACGGTTCGGCCGTCCGGCAACTCGACGAAGTTCTCGTAGCCGAGGAATTCGGCGACGAAACGGTCGGCGGGGGCGCGGAACACCTCGCGCGGGGCGCCCTGTTGAGCGACAGTGCCCTGGTTGAGGATGACCATGTTGTCGGCGAGTTCCAGGGCCTCCTCCTGGTCGTGCGTGACGAGGATCGCGGTGAGCCCCGTCTCCTTCTGGATGCGGGCGAGTTCCTGGCGCATCTGGACGCGCAGGCGCGCGTCCAGGTTGGACAGGGGCTCGTCGAGGAGGAGCACCGAGGGGCGTACGGCGATGGCCCGGGCGAGCGCGATGCGCTGCTGCTGACCGCCGGACAGCTGCTTGGGCTTGCGGCCGGAGAGGTGGGAGAGACCGACGAGTTCCAGGGCCTCGCCGACGCGGGTGCGCAGCTCGCGGTCCGGAACACCCCGCATCTTCAGCCCGAAGCCGACGTTCTTCTCCACGCTCATGTGGGGGAAGAGCGCATAGGACTGGAAGACCATGCCGATGTTGCGGCGCTCCGCGGGAAGCCGGGTGGCGTCCTCACCCTCGAGCAGGATGCGGCCCGAGGTGGGTTCGAGGAACCCGGCGATCATGCGCAGGGTGGTGGTCTTGCCGCAGCCGCTGGGCCCGAGAAGCGCGGTGAACTCCCCACGGCGTACGGTCAGATCGAGGTCCCGTACGGCCGCCGTGCCCGCGAACTCCCTGGAAACGGCGACGAGTTGAACCACTGAAGTCATGGTCGGCTTCCTGTCCTTGCGTATGGCGCTCATGGTGCTCACCGGCTGAAGACCTTGTTGAACCCGACGAGGCGCTCCGTCAGCAGGGCCGCGCCGACCGTGGCGGCGAGCAGCAGTGTGCTCACCGCGGCCACCACGGGGTCGTAGGAGTACTGCACGTAATTGAGCATCTCGACGGGCAGCGTGGAGGTCCCTGGCCCCTTGAGAAGCAGGGACAGCGGGACGTTGTTGAACGAGGTCAGGAAGGACAGCACGGCCGCCGAGACGATGCCTGGCGTCATCACCGGCAGCGTGATCGCGAAGAACGTCCGGAACGGTCCGGCGCCCAGGCCCCGGCCGGCCTCTTCGAGGGCCGGGTCCGACAGGGCGAGCGAGGCGCCCGTGACGCGCACCGCGTAGGGCAGCAGCAGGACGGTGTGGCCGATCAGGAGCGCTCCGAGTGCCGTGATCCGCATGGTCACCATGAGCTGCTGGAAGAGCGCGAAGCCCAGAACCAGCTCGGGCACGATCGCGGGGGAAAGGAAGAGGGTCTCGACCGCCTTGCGCCCCCGGAACTTGTGGCGCTGCACGGCCAGGGCCACCGGAATGCCGAGCGCGAGCGCGAGCACTGTCGCGCCTGCGGCCACCATGGCGCTGGTCGCCAGGCCCTGCTGGAACGAGGTGTTGGAGAGAGCCTGGTCGAACCAGCGCAGCGAGAATCCGGGCGTGGGGAACTCGACGGTGTCGCCGGAGGAGAAGGCGATCGCGACGACGAGCAGAACGGGCCCGAGCAGAAACGCCATCGCAAGGGCGGACAGGAGAGAGAGAACGGGGCGTCGGCGTATCACGACGTGGCCACCTTCGCCGATATCTTGCCCGAGGCCCACCCGACGACGAGCACCAGTACGGTCATGATCAGTGCGACGGCGCCGGCCCCGCCCCAGTCCAGCTTCACGTTCGCGTAGTTGTAGAGAAGTGTCGCCAGGGTGCGGTTGCGGGTGCCGCCCAGCAGCATCGGCGTGGTGAAGGCGGTGACGGCTCCGGCGAACACCAGGGTCGCCCCCACCAGGACGCCGGGCAGCGCGAGCGGCAGCACGACCTGCCGGAAGGCCCGGCCCGCGCTCGCGCCCAGGCCGCGCGCGGCGTCCTCAAGTCCCTGGTCGATGTGCGAGAGCGAGCTGTACGAGGTGAGGATGACCAGCGGCATGAACAGTTGAGTGAGCCCGGCGACCAGGGCGAACTCCGTGTAGAGCAACTGCGGTGGACGGTCGGCGAGGCCGGTCGCCGTGGCGAAGTCGCTGATGAGGCCGTTGCGGCCGAGGATGACCAGCCAGGAGAACGTCCGCACCACCGTGCTGAGCAGCAGCGGAAAGACCGCGAGTGCGAGCAGCAGGCCCTGCCGGCTCTTGGGGGCCCGGGAGATGAGATAGGCCGTCGGAAAACCGAAGACCAGACAGACAACGGTGACGGTGACGGCCACGCGTACAGTGCGGGCAAGCACCTCCAGCACGTAGCCGTCGGTGAGCATGCCGCCCAAGTCGCCGAGTACGTCCGGGTTCTCGGCGGCGGGCGGTGCGAAGAGCGTCGTCACGAAGGGGAACACGAAGCCGAACGCCAGCAGGCCAAGGCCGGGCGTGAGCAGCAGCCCCAAAGTGGCCTTCCGGGACACGACCACGCCTCCTCTCTTCTACGATCTCTGTCGGATTTCTTTTCGGATCTTCTCGGGCCCGCTTCTCGGAGCCCGCTCCTCCGAATTCCTACAACCGGTTGCTGCAACCGGTTGCAACAACCGACCGAGAAGGACCATACTTTCGTACGAAGCGAGGCGTCAACGCGCTCGTATAAAGATCTGGTTACACACGCTGTAAAGGTCCGGTTACACGATGGGGGGCGAGATGGTGACGCTTGCAGACGTCGCACGGGCGGCGGGAGTGTCGAAGGCGACCGCGTCGCGGGCATTGAGCAGGCCCGACATGGTGGCCCCCGGCACGCGCGAACGGGTCACGGCAGCAGCCGTAGCCATGGGCTTCGAGTTCAACGCGAGCGCCCGGGCCCTGACAACCGGGCGCACCGGACTGATCGGCGTCCTCGTGCCCAGCCTCGCCAACCCCTACTTCGCCCCGATCGTCACGGGCGTGCAGCGCGCGCTCTCCGAGCAGGGCGACAACATCCTGCTCGCCGTGTCCGAGGGCTCCCAGAGCAGCGAGCACGAACTGGCGGGCAAACTGGCCTCCCGCGTCGACGGCCTCGTCTTCATCGCGCCGCTCAGTCCGGACGCGGCGATCCGCGCGTTCACTTCGAGGCTCCCGGTCGCCACCGTCGACCGGACCGTGCCTTCGGTGCCCGGCGTACTGGTCGACACCCCCGGCGGCGTCGCCGACATCGTGACGCACCTGGCCGGCCTCGGCCACCGGTCCGTCGCCTACGTGGGCGGGCCGGCCGGCTCATGGATGGCCGAACGCCGGTGCGCCGCCGTCGAGGAGGCCGCCCGTCGCACCGGAGTCGACATCAGGGTTCTGGGCCCCGTCCCACCCCGTATCGATGCGGGCCTGGCCGTCGCCGAGCGCATCGCCGCCGACCGCGACGTCACCGCCGTGGTGGCGTACAGCAGTTACCTGCTCCTGGGTCTCCATCTGGGCCTGCGCGACGCGGGCGTACGCGTCCCCGAGGACATCAGCCTGGCCGCTTCGGACGACCTGACCGCGATCAGCACGGACCGTCCCGACACCACGACGCTCAAGGTGCCCCTCGAAGAGGCCGGCATCGCGGCCGTCCGCCTCCTCCACGAGCCAGACCCTCCCAAGCGGGCCCGACGGGTGCGTATCGCAACGGAGTTGATGGTCGGCGGGTCGACGGCGCCCGCGGCCGATGTGCCGCCCGCCGTGGTGCGGGCGAGCGAGTGAATGGGTGAGTGAGTGAGGCGAGGCCCGCGTGTGTACGTTGCCGTCGCTGAACCGCAGCACGCCGAGTCCGGCGACGCGGCACGCGGGACGGCGGAGGCCACGGCGCGGGAGGGGACTCAGGGTTCGATGACGAGGCGTTCGATGAGGTCGTCTCGGAGCGTGAACCGGTAGCGCAGATCGACGGTGCCTCCGGGGAAGTTGCCTGCGAGATGGTGGGTGGCGATGTAGTGGGTCGCGTCGATCTGCTGCGCGTTGGTGAGGTGGCTGGTGTAGGTGAATTCGGTGGCGGACCGGTCGAGCCATCCCTCGATCGACTCGGCGCCCTCGTAGGCGTGGCCGTCGTCGATCACCGTGGCTTCACCGGTGAACGCCGTGATTGCGCCGGCCGTGTCGTGGGCGCGGTGCGCTTTCAGGTACCGGGTGATCACCTCGGGCAGGGCGTCCGGAGTGATGGTTCGGGGCTGGTTGTCGTGCATGACGCTCCTTGGGGTGGTGGCCGGTTCAGACGGTGGGGGTGGTGCCGCCGTCGATGACGTGTTCGGCGCCGACGATGGCCGAGGCGCGGTCGGAGACGAGGAAGGCTACGAGCTCGGCGACCTCCTCGGGCCGGTTGGGACGGCCCAGCGGGATGCCGCCCAAGGAGTCCATGAGCCGGCCCAGGGCCGCTTCCTGGGAGATGTCCGCCTCATGGGCGATCCGGGCAACGAGGTTGTCGGCGGCCGAGGTCTGCACGAAACCGGGCGAGACGGTGTTGACGCGGACGCCGTGCGGGGCGACCTCGTTGGCCAGGCCTTTGCTGTAGGTGGTCAGGGCGGCCTTGGCGGCGGCGTAGGCCAGGGTCCCGTTCCACAGCGGCATGCGGCGCTGGATCGAGGTGACGTGCACGAGCGCACCCTTGCCCGTGGTGATCATGTGCGGCAGGAGCGCCCGGTCCAGCCGGACGGCGGCCAGGAGGTTCGTGTTGAGTTCCCTGGCCCAGTCGTCCTCGCCGAGTGCCGCGAACCCTCCGGCCGGCGCTTCGGACCCGCCGAGGGTGTTGACCAGGATGTCGACGCCTCCCACGCGGGTCTCCACCTCGGCGACCACATGGGCTGCACCCTGGGCGGTGGACAGGTCGGCGGCGATGAACGCCTTCTCCTCGACGTCGTCGGGGCGGCTGCGGGCGGTGACCAGTACGGTCGCGCCGGCCTGGGTGAGCCGTCGGGCGATGGCGGCTCCGGTGCCCTTGGTGCCGCCGGTGACCAGAGCACGCCGGCCTTCGAGGGATTCACTGATGGATGCGCTCACGGTGTGCTCCGTTCCCGGGCGCGGGCGCAGAAGGCGCCGCTCCCGTCATTACCGATAACTGCTAAAATAGAAGCTACTAACTTCGACTTTAGCAGTAACTGAGGAGATGGTCGCCGTGGCAAGCCGGATCAGGCTGGAGGACCGGGAGTGCCCGCTGTCCACGACGGTGGAGCACGTCGGCGAGTGGTGGACGCTGCTGATCCTCCACGACGCCTTCGACGGCTACACACGCTTCGACCAGTTCCAGGAAAGCCTGGGCATCTCGTCCAGCATGCTCACCACCCGGCTGAAGTCCCTCGTCGCGGACGGGCTCCTGGAGCGCCGGCCCTACCAGACCAACCCCGTTCGCCACGAGTACGTCCTCACCGAACTCGGGCGCTCCCTGCGACCGGTGATCGTCGCCCTGGCCGCGTGGGGCAACTCCCGCCTCACGCCGGCCGAACGCAGCATGATCCTCATCGATGCCCACAACGGCGAGGAAGTCGAGCCCGTCGTCGTCGACGCCAAGACCGGCCGCCGACTCGACGACAGCGACGACTACGTCTTCACGGCTGGTCCCGCAGCCGGCGACGCCATGCGCAACCGCTACGCGACACGACCGGCCGCCCCGGCGAAGGCGTGAGCCGGCCGCCCCCACGGAGGCGTAGGACCTGGACCGGAAGAGCGCCGAACGACCTTGAACAGGGCCGGACGCCACGTCCGGACGCCCGTACAGGCTGCGCGCCCGCTGCAGCACGGCGGCGTCGATGGTGGCGCGATCGGTGACGTCGATGCGGATCGCGCCGACCTCGTGTCCTGCCCGCGCAGCTCGTCGCGCAGGGCTTCGAGCGCCCGCACGTTGCGTGCGCCGGTGACGAGCCGCGCACCTTGAGAGGCGAAGCGCCGGGCCACGGCGGCGCCGATGCCCTGGCTCGCGCCGACGATCCGGGATCGCAGCGCACACCCGGGTCCGGAATCCCCACCGGTCAAACACCAGAGTCCCCGCCGACCGAACACGCGGAGTCTCCACCGGCCAAGCCCCCAGAGTCCCCACCGAACACGCGGAGTCTCCACCGGCCGAACACGCCGAACAGCAGGCGGAGTTGCGGAATACCCGCCCTGCGCGGCTCAGGAGCCTTCCATGGACAGGGCGTGGAAGCGGTCGTGGGCTGCGGTGTCACCGATCTCCGCGTGCATCCGCGCCACCAACCCGTAGGTGTGGCGGCTCTCGTCCACCCGCCCGTCCTCGGCGAACAGGGCCGCCAGTGCCTCCAGGGCGCGGGCGTGGATGTAGTCGGCGTCGAACGACGCCATGAGACCGGCCGCCTCGGTGAGGGCGGTGATCGCTTCGACTCTGCGGCCGAGCAGCGCCAGACACTGGCCGATGAACGACAGCGTGTAGGGACGTAGATGTGCCGCGATGCTCGGTGTCATCCCGGATTCTTCGTCGCTCACCAGCACGAGAGCGTGTCGGTACTGCTCCAGCGCTTCAGCGTGGCGCCCGGTGTCGCGATAGCAGTGGCCGAGGCTGGTGGCACACGTGTAGGAGGCGTGCGCATCCTTGAGGGAAGGAGCCAACTCGGCTGCCCGGGCTGCGGACTCGGTGGCCTCGTCGAGCCGCCCGAGCTGGCGCAGCGCACTCGCGGAGTACACGTGCGACCACACGACCTGTTCCGTGGCGCCGCCACGAACAGCGAGGGCCCTCGCTTCCGCCGTGTACCGAAGAGTCGTTTCGTGGTGCGCTGGGGGCTGTCCGTGCACCCAGGCCAGGTAGTTCAACTGGGCGGCCTGCTGGGCCAGGTCACCCAGCGCGGCCGCGGCCTGCGCGCCCAGGGTGAACACCTCTTGCCAGTGCGGGCCGTGGACCCACCGGTCGGAGAACCAGTGCATCGACTCGGCACAGTCGAGGACGGCCGTGTGCTGCCCGCTGTTCGCCGCGGCTCGCAGCGTTCCCATCCAGTTGTCCACATTGTCCCGCAGCCACCGGTCGGCCTCCGGCTCGCGAGCGAGAACGGCGAGATCCGGATCGGGCCGCTCGGGCCTGCCGTAGCCGGGTTCGAACCAGCGTCCCGCCATCGTGGCCATGCGCAGCAGCCACGACGTCACCGTGTCCGCCACCGCCCGACGTTCGGCTGATGGCTCCTCTTCCTGGAGCCGGTCGCGGGCGAACAGGCGGACCAGGTCGTGGAAGCGGTAGCGGCCCGCGGAGCCGTCCTGCAGCAGGCCGAGGTCGACGAGGTCGTCCAGCGCGTCCCAGGCGCCCTCGATCGGCACCCCGCCGGCGACGGCCGCGAGGATCGCGTCGAAGTCCCGGCCGGGTATGACGGCAAGTCGCCGGAACAACCGCCTTGCGACGGGGGCGAGTTGCTCGTACGACATCCCGAAGGCATTGGCGATCTTCAGGTCACCGGCCTTGAACTGGTGCAGGCGGCTCTCCTCGTTCTCCAGCCGGCCCGCGAGTTCGGCGGGGTCCCAGTCGGGCCGGCTGGTCAGCCGGTTGCCGATGATCCGCAGCGCCAGGGGCAGCCCACCGCAGAGCTCGGCGAGCCGGATCATGGACGGCGCCTGGTCGGTTGCACGGCGCTCGCCCACGATCCCGGCCAGCAGCTTCGTGGAGTCCGGCAGGGACAGCGGACCGAGGACGAGCCTGCGAACTCCCTCAAGGCCGGCCAGTGATCGTCGCGTGGTGATCAGGACCCGGCCCGCACCGCCTCCCGGCAACAGGGGCCGTACCTGCGCTTCGGACGCGGCGTTGTCGAGGACTACCAGGGCCCGCTTGTCGCGCAACAGTGCCCGGTACAGCACGGCCCGCTCCTCGGTATCGCCGGGGATGTGCTGATCAGCGACGCCTAGCGCGTGCAGCAGCAACCGCAGCGCGTCATCGGCGGCCGGTGGCCGCTGGGACATGCCATACAGATCGACGAAGAACACCCCGCCGGGAAAGCTCGGGCGTACGGCCTGTGCGGCGCGCACGGCGAAGGAGGTCTTGCCCAGACCTGCCGACCCGGTGACGAGCCCCACCACTCCGACACCCGGTGCACTTTCGGCGTAGACCAGCTCGCTCATCCAGATCAGTTCCGCACCGCGGCCGGTGAAGTCCTCGACTGTGCGCGGCAGTTCGCCGAGACCTCCGGGGCGTGTCCAGTGATCCCGCAGCCGGCCGCTGCGGGCCAGATCGATCAGTTGTCGGCGAGCATCCTCGTCGAGCGCGAGCGCGCCCGCCAACGCCGCCACGGTGCGATGCTGTGGCCCCTTGCTGCGGCCGCGCTCCATGTCCGACAGTGTGCGGACACCGACCCCGGATGCCTCGGCCAACTGCTCCAACGTCAAGCGCGCCGCGCGCCGGTGAGCACGCAGCACCTCCCCGAAGCCCAACTCCTCGGTCACGGGTGGCCCCACCCCCCTCCCGGTTGCCAACGGACTCACCGCCCGCCAAGCCCCACGCACACGCGAACCGCCCCCGGTTGCGCACGTTTTATCACGTCTGCGCATCGGCAGAGAAGGGAGCATTGGCTCACCCAAAGCCACACCGCGCCCCCGGCCCCCTCCCCCTCAGACGGTCTCGCGAGCGATCAACTCCGCCTGGAGCAGCATGCGCAACTGGGCTCTTGTTGCCCTCCCGGACAAGGACCAGGCGAATAGGCAACCAGGCAACCAGGTCCAGGAAGGCCCGCTCGGTCTCGCCAGGGCCGACAGCGTGATGGCAGGTGCTGCACTGACCGGCTCACATGCTGGCGGCCGAGGCGACAAGTCGTCGGGCATCAACTGGCGGGTCCCGCAGGAGGAAGCGCAGGGGGTCCATGCAGTAGGCCAGTGCCCTGGCGAGGTTCGGGGATCGTCTGTTCAGCCGCTCAGGTCTGGCACTGCGCCGTGCCGGCGGTGGACCAGCCGCTCCAGGCGCCCCCGTCGGCACGGGCATGTACGCGAATCTCGACCTTCACGGGCCCACACGGCCGGGTCGAGCTTCCCACCTCTGTGGGCTCGACGGTTCCACCCGCCGGGACATAGGTGCGACCGCTGCCCAGCTTCACCCAGTAGCCACCGGAGACGACTCGGAAGTACGCCTCGTAGGAGACGTTCACCGCCCTCGACCCCGTGTTGCGCGCCTTGATGTACGCCGTGATCTCCCGGGTGTAGATCCTGCCTTCCTTTCCGCGTTGGGCGCTGATGCAGCCGTTGACGGCCACGCGGCCGGTCGACACACCACCGCCGCAGGCGACTGCTGCGGCGTGAGCGTCGGCCGGAATGGTCAGGATGGTGAGCGCGGCAGCGCTCAGGATTGTTCCGATACGCCTCATATGCACAACCCTGCTCCCTTCGATCATGATTGCCTCAAAGGAACCATTACGTATCGAGGAGTGGAGGGGCTGCGGCTCATCGAGTGCTTCACTCCAACGGAAGCGGACAGTGTCCCTGTACGCGAGGCAGAACTGCGGACGGCACGTTCTCCGCGACGAATCTCGACATCGGCGGAGTGCGACGCCCGCGCGGGCAAGGTGCACTCGACACCCTCGCCACGGCCCTACCAACTGGTCCACGTATCTGGAGCAGACCATCGTTGCGGCACAGCAGACGGAAGAGATCGCGGAGGAGTTCGCGGAGGACATCGATGTCCCCCAGCTCGCCTTTGAAGTGGTTACGCTCCTGGAGATGGCCAACGCCGAGTCCGTCCCGCACGACGAGTTCGCCGGCTACGACAAGGCAGCCACGGCCATCCTGGACCGGCTGCGCGGCGCCGGCGGCCGCCGTCACCGGCCGGGTGGATCAGAGATCTGGTACATCACCGAGAGGGATCACCGCACCTCGTCGCTCTTCGAAGACAAGGGCCCCCAGGTGTACCGGACGCGCACGCCGTGGTCGTGGAGCCAGACGGTCTCGCGGTTCCGCAGTTCGTGCGCGGACTCCGGGGCGATGGCGCTGGGCCAGCGGACGAGTACCGCGGTGACGTGGCCTGTCTGTACCAGCTGTCTCACACGCCGCCACCCTCTGCGCCGGGCCGGGTCGGGCTCACCGTACGTGTCGGTGACGACCTCGGCGATCGCCAGTCCGCGCTCCTGGGCGAACGCCTGGCCTTCGGTCTGCGCGCACTGCGTGGCTGCCCCGCGCGCGCCCTGGGCTCGGTCGGCGCATACGTACAGCACGACGGGAGGAGCGGTTTCGCTGTGGGGGGTCATGGGCGCCTTCTGTAGGGGGATCGAGGAGAAGGGGTTCCTCGCCGCGTGAAGGGGACGTAGCGGGGCCGTACGGTGCCGGCGGCGGTCTCTGCCGTCGGACGGAGGAGTTGGTCCGGTGCACAGCAGGCCGGGCCCGGCCACGCCGCATCCGGGCTGTCAGTGCCCGGGCGGGCGCCACATTCGGCGCCGGCCGGTGCCCACGGCGTCAGGGGTGAGCTGTCAACTCCGCCCAGACGACCTTGCCTTCGGCCCGCGTCGAGCGTGCGGAGCCCCAGCGGTCCGCGAGTTGCTGGACGAGGAGCAGGCCTCGTCCGCTCTCCTCGCCGGGTCCGGCGTGGTGCTCGGGCGGGCGGACCAGGGTGCCACTGTCGTCGTGGAGTTCGATGCGCAGGCGCCGCTCGTCGCCGGTCAGCGTGAGGCCGCACAGGACATGTCCGCTGGCAGTGTGGAGTACGGCGTTCGTGGTCAGCTCGGAGACCAGCAGCACCGCGTCGCAGCATGTGTCGCCGGGCACCTTCCAGGCACGGAGCCGGTCGCGCACGGTGTCGCGGGCGGATCTCGCGCTGGTGCGCAGGGCGGGCAGGCCGAACCAGAACTCCCGACGAGGCACGGTCGCGCCTAAGGCGGGGGTCAGGGCCGGGGCCGAGGGCGTGGGGAGAGTCACGGATGTCGCCTTCCAGCGCCTTCCGGGGGACGGGCGCGGTGCGGGGATGCGGGCTGCAGCTCGAGCGGTGAGAGGCGCGCGCCGAGGAGGGCGCCCCGCGGTGGGGTGCCGACGACGGCATCAGCATCACGCGTCCCGTCCGGGCCGGATGCTGCGTCAGAGCTGTGACTTGACCGCTCACGAGTCAACTATGCGCGTGATCACACTCAGGCTGCAACCGACTCCCTGATAATTTCAGCAGTTGGATATCACCCTGGCGTCGTCATCAAGTCACTGTCAGAATGGCGGTGTTGATGATCCCTCAGGAGGTTGGGCGTGAGCGAAGCCCGTTCCGGCACCAGCGCGCCGACAGTCCTGCGTATGATCCTCGGCCGCCGGCTGCAGGACATGCGGCTCGGCGCCGGCGCCTCGCTGGAGGACGCGGCAAAAGCCCTGCGCGTGAAGACCCTGACGATCCGTCGGCTGGAGAAGGCCGAGGTCGCGCTGAAGCCTCTCTATGTGGAGAAGCTCCTGGAGACCTACGGCGCGGACCGTCAGGAGATCGACGAGTTCGTCGACCTGGCCGAGCAGGCCAACGAGCCCGGCTGGTGGCACTCCTACCGCGATGTCGTCCCCAGCTGGTTCACCGCCTACGTCAGCCTGGAGACGGGCGCCAAGACCCTGCGCACCTATGAACCCCAGTACGTCACCGGCCTTCTGCAGACTCCCGACTACGCACACGCCGTGCTGCGCGGCGGGTTGCCGAACGGCAGCGAGGAGGAGATCGCGCGCCGCGTGGAGCTGCGGCTGCGCCGCCAGAGCCTGCTGGAGCGGGCTGACGCCCCCACGTTGTGGGTGGTCATGGAGGAAGCCGTCCTCCACCGGCCGGTGGGCGGCCCCGACGTGATGCGGGAGCAGATCGAGCGGCTCCTGGACATGTCCGAGCTCGCGCATGTCAGCGTCGACATCGTGCCCTTCGCCGCAGATGCGCACGTCGGAGCGTGCGCCCCGTTCACGTACTTCCGGTTCGAGGAACCCGAGCTGCCCGACATCGTCTACAGCGAACTCCTGTCCGCCTCCGTCTACTTGGACCAGCGCGAGGACGTGGTCGCCCACCTCGAGGCGCATTCCCGCCTATCGCTGCAGACGTCGTCCGAGGACAGCAGGGCGCTCTTGAACCACATGCGCAAGGAGTACTCATGACGATCACCGACGAGGGTGTCTACAACGGCATGCCGGCCCGCAATCTCGGGGAACAGGGCTGGGAGCGTCCCTGGAGCGGGCCGAACGGCGGTCAGTGCGTCGAGACGAAACAACTCGCCGACGGCCGCGTGGCCGTACGGCAGTCGACCGACCCGGCCGGGCCGGCGCTGATCTACACGCCGGAGGAGATCGCCGCGTTCCTCCGCGGGGTCAAAGAGGGCCTGGCCGATCACTTGGCCGCCGGGTCAACCGGCGGCGGGCAGTAGCAGTAGGGGCGACGACAGCGGTCCCGATCCTGGCCTGCGGGCCGACAGACACACTCACGAAAGGGAGAACATGACCACCAAGCAGGCCGGCCGGGATCTCGACACGAGCAGGGCGCACTCTGCCCGGATGTACGACTACTTCCTCGGCGGCAAGGACCACTTCGAGGTCGACAAGGAGGCGGCCCTGCTCGCCGCCAAGGCCCACCCCGGCCTCCCCGTGACCGCCCGCGAGAACCGGGCGTTCATGCACCGGGCCACCCGTGTGCTGGCTCAGGAGCACGGCATCCGCCAGTGGCTCGACATCGGCACGGGCATCCCGACCGAGCCCAACCTGCACCAGGTCGCCCAGTCCGTCGCCGGCGATGCCCGCGTCGTGTACGTCGACAACGACCCCCTCGTGCTCAAGTACGCCGAACGCCTCATGCGCAGCACGACGCAGGGTCGCACGGCCTACATCGAGGCAGACGTCACCGACCCCGATGCGCTGATGAGCGCGGTGGAGGACTCCGAGGTCCTGGACTTCGACCAGCCCATCGCCCTCACCCTCAACGCGCTGATGCACTTCGTCACCGACCCCCACGACCCGTACGCCATCGTCCGTCGGCTGCTCGACCCGCTCCAGGCGGGCAGCGCCCTCGCCATGAACCACTGCACGCCCGACTTCGACCCCGACACCTGGAACGCGGTCGCGGAGGCCTACACCAACTCCGGGACTCCGGTGCAGTTCCGTTCGCACAGCGATGTCCGCCGGTTCTTCGACGGGCTCGATCTGATCGACCCCGGCATCTGCTGCTGCCACCGCTGGCGTCCCGCCGGACCCGACGACGGCACGGAGATCGCGGACGCCGAGATCAGCCTGTTGGCGGGCGTAGGCATCAAACACTGACCGCGGTCAGGCCAGGTCGGCAGTCCGGTCTGCTAAGCAGCCGCGTCCGCAGCCGCAGCGCGGTGAGCGGCATGTCTGGGTACCGGGATGCCTCGGGCAGGCCGTCCCGGTACCCAGACATGCCGCTCACCGCGTTCGACCATGTCGGCCAGGGCATGAAGAAGGTCGACTCGTCCGGCTGGGCGGGCGAGGGCGCCGACGCGTTCCGCAAGAAGTTCGGCGACCACCCCACCAAATGGGCCCACGCCTGCGACAGAGCAGCCGAAGCACTCGACACCTACGCCGACACCGTCAAATGGGCACAGGACAAAGCCGAGGAAGCCGTCGGGCCGGACCCCGGCTCGGATCGCACGAGATGAACAGCAAGCCGACCAAGGTCCATCTCCACATGGAAACCTGGACGTTCGAATCGTCCACCCACACATGGACCGTGAACAACACCATGGTTCGCGTGCCGCCAGGTAGTAATGCGCGTTGAGATTCTGGGCATTCTCGACGACACCACGGGCGATCACGCACCGGACATCGTCTTCGACAGCCCGGTCGGGCGAGCCTGGGCGCACTGGCGCTGGCCTGGGGCGGTGCGAGTGGGTGATGCGGTGGACGTCGAGATCGACGTCCCTGACACCGTCGTGAACTGGGCAGACGCGGGTGGCCCGGACACTCTGCGGGCGGACGCGCCGCGGGAGCCGGCAGATCAAGGGGGAAGTCGCCTCCGTCGACGAGGACGCCGTAGTGGCGATCCGGTGCGGCACCGACATCCTCCTCGTGGACTTCACGGCCACAGGAGCGCGAGGAGAAGGAGACCGGCCCGTGAAGCCCTCCGTCGGCGGCCGTGTCGAATTCACGGCTCCCTCCGTCGACGTCTACCCCTACTCGGTCTGATCCGTCTGGTCCCCCTGGTCCCCCTGGTCCGCCTGATCCGTCTCAGTTGAGAACAGCGAACGGTTCGCACAAGCGACCCGTGCAGGAAAATGGATCACGTCTGCTGCGCCCGGGGCTTCTCCGACCGACGCCGGTCGGTCGGACTTCCGTCCTGCGGTCGGCGTCCTCGTCACCCGAGAAACGACAACCGGACCTCCCGCCGCGCGTTGTCCTTGTTCGTGTCGACCAGGCACACCGACTGCCACGTACCGAGTTCCAGGGCGCCGGCGATCACCGGGAGGGTGGCGTGAGGTGGGACCAGGGCCGGGAGGACGTGGTCGCGGCCGTGACCCGGGGAGCCGTGGCGGTGTTGCCAGCGGTCATCCGCGGGGAGCAGTGAATGGAGGACCGCAAGGAGGTCGTCGTCACTGCCCGCGCCGGTTTCCATGACGGCCACGCCGGCCGTCGCGTGGGGCACGAAGATGTTGAGCAGGCCGTCGCGTCCCTCTGCGACCTCGCTCAGGAAGGTCTGGCAGTCGTGGGTCAGGTCGACGACCCGCTCCGCGGAGCCGGTGGACACGTTCAGGATGCGCGTGGTGAAGGCGTCGGACATGGATCCATCCTCACGCATCGGGCGCCGTACGTGCCCGATCCGCGCCCGTCCCCTGATACGGCGCGTCCATCCATCGAGACGGCATTGACCACACGTCGACAAGGTGGCTACTTTCTGCGGCATGTTGCGTTCAGTTCTGCTCACCACGCGCGGTCACATCGACCTGCTGCGGGTGGCCTCCGCCGCGTGTCGCCGCGGCCACTGACGCCCTTTCCCCGCATCTCCGGCTACGTCGCGTAGCCCCGTACGCCCCTGCCTCGACCCCGCGTGAACTCACGCGGGGGCGCTGACGCATACGCGTACCCCATTCACCTTCGCCGCTGCCCTCCCCTGCCTTCTGCGTGGAGCACCCATGAGCATCAGCCATGCCCCGCCGGATCCGGACGTCGTCGCCAAGTCGCCCGGCCCGGACGCCGCCGCCCCCGCCGATTCCGCTGCCGAACCCGCCGGCCGCCTCGAACTCGAACGCCTCGTTCCGTCGTCCACCCGCCGCACTCGGGTCCCGCGGTGGCTGCGCCGCACATCCGGACCCCTCCTCCTGCTCGTCCTGTGGCAACTCCTCAGCAGTACAGGCGTGTTGACCGCCGACGTCCTCGCGTCGCCCGGCACCATCGCCCGCGTCGCCGGCGATCTCGTCTCCGACGGGTCGCTGCCGAACGCCATGGGGGTATCACTCCAACGCGTGGCGATCGGCCTGCTGTTCGGCGTCGTCGTCGGTACCGGGCTCGCCCTCGTCTCGGGCCTGTTCCGGGTCGGCGAGGACCTCGTCGACGCGAGCGTGCAGATGCTGCGGACCGTGCCGTTCGTCGGCCTGATCCCCCTGTTCATCATCTGGTTCGGGATCGGCGAGGCACCGAAGATCGCCATCATCACGCTGGGCGTCTCATTCCCGCTGTACCTGAACGTGTACGCCGGAATCCGCGGCGTGGACGCGCAGTTGATCGAGGCCGGGGAGTCCCTGGGGCTCTCCCGCTGGGGTCTCGTGCGCCATGTGGTCCTGCCGGGCGCGCTGCCCGGCGCGATGACGGGGCTGCGGTACTCGCTCGGCATCTCGTGGCTCGCCCTGGTCTTCGCCGAGCAGATCAACGCGGACGCCGGCATCGGCTTCCTGATGGTGCAGGCCCGCGACTTCCTGCGGACCGACGTCATCGTCGTATGCCTGATCGTCTACGCGTTCCTCGGCCTGCTCGCCGACTTCGTCGTCCGTACCCTCGAAAGGCTGCTGCTGCAATGGCGACCGACGTTCACCGGCCGGTGACCACCACCAAGTCCCCGTCCGTAGAGCCCCGTTCTGCCGTACGCGTGGAGGGGCTCACCCGCTCCTTCGACGGGCGCGCCGTCATCGACCGCCTCGATCTCGACGTGAGGCCGGGCGAGTTCGTGGCGCTGCTCGGCCGCAGCGGCTGCGGCAAGTCCACCCTGCTGCGCATCCTCGCCGGGCTCGACCGCGACATCGAGGGCACCGTGCTCGTGCCGCGCCGCAAGGCCGTCGCGTTCCAGGCGCCGCGCCTCATGCCGTGGAAGCGGGTGTGGCGCAATGTGCTGCTCGGGCTGCCCGGGAAACCCGAACGGGCCGTCGCCGAGCGGGCGTTGGATGAGGTCGGTCTCAGCCACCGTGCGAGCGCCTGGCCCAAGACGCTCTCCGGCGGCGAGGCCCAGCGCGCCTCGCTGGCCCGCGCCCTGGTGCGCGAGCCCGACCTGCTGCTGCTCGACGAGCCGTTCGGCGCACTGGACGCGCTCACCCGCATCAAGGCGCAGCGCCTCGTCGACGAGCTGTGGCAGCGGCGCGGCTGCGCCGTCCTCCTGGTCACGCACGACGTCGAGGAGGCCGTCCTGCTCGCCGACCGCGTGCTCGTGATGGACGAAGGCGTCATCGCGTACGAGACCGAGATCGATCTGGAACGTCCACGCGGGATCTCCGACCCGCGCTTCGGCGAGCTGCGTGCCGAGCTGCTCCACCGTCTGGGGGTCGACGTGCCGGAGACTTCCTCCTCCCCTGCGGCTGCCTGACGTCTCATCAGGTTGTCCCACCCCGTTACACACCACCCCTACACACAGCACCCGTACCAGCGCACCGCCGTACGGCCATTCCGGCCTGCGCCCGACGGGCCGATGCCGGCTATGGCCGGCCATGAACCCACGAAACGGACTCCCCATGCGACGACGCCTCGCCTCCCCTCTACTGCTCCCTCTGGCCCTGCTGCTCGCCGCCTGCTCCGGCACCTCCGCCGCCGACACGTCCACGGGCGGCTCGGGCGGCGGCAGGACCGACGGCAAGGGGGCCCTCACGCTCAACGTCGGTGACCAGAAGGGCGGTTCGGAAGCCGTGCTGCGGGCCGCCGGAGAGCTCGACGACCTCGACTACAAGATCCGCTGGTCGACCTTCACGTCCGGGCCGCCGCTCCTCGAAGCCGTCAACGCCAAGGCGGTCGACATCGGAGGGGTCGGCAACACCCCGCCCGTCTTCGCGGCCGGCGCCAACTCGAAGATCTCCGTCGTGGCGGCCAGCCACGGCACCGCGCAGGGCGACGCCATCCTCGTCCCGAACGACTCGAAGCTGAAGAAGCCCGAGGACCTCAAGGGCAGGTCCATCGCCGTGGCGCAGGGTTCGTCCGCGCACTACCAGCTCGTCGCGTCCCTGAAGAAGGCCGGCCTGTCCCTGAAGGACGTGCAGGTCAAGTACCTCCAGCCGGCCGACGCGCTCGCCGCGTTCACCGGCGGCAAGGTGGACGCCTGGGCCGTCTGGGACCCGTACACCTCCCAGGTTCTGCGGGGGAAGCAGGGGCGGGTGCTCACCGATGGGGGCGGGATCACCAATGGGCTCGCGTTCCAGATCGCGGCGCCGTCCTCGCTCAAGGACAGCAAGAAGGCCGCCGCGATCGGTGACTACCTCAAGCGGCTCAAGCGAGCGCAGGACTGGGTCTTCAAGCATCCCGAGGCGTGGGCGAAGGTCTGGTCGAAGGACACCGGGCTGCCGTACGACGTCGCCCTGGACGCGGTGAAGCGCACCAACGGCACCCGGGTCACCGTCGCCGTCGACAAGCCCGCCATCGCCTCGGAGCAGCAGATCGCCGACACCTTCACGGCACTGAAGCTGATCCCCCGGAAGATCGACTTCGCGTCGTTCGTGGACACCCGGTTCAACGGTGGTCTTCCGGCATCGACGACCGCACCCCGCACCTTCGGCAAGGAGTCCTGACCATGAGCGTTCACCTTCACTGGTTCCTGCCGACCGGCGGCGACGGCCGCACGCTCGTGGACCGGCACGCCTACACCGACGGAGGCGTCAAGCGCTCGCGGATCGCCCCGGTCAGCGGCGTGCGCGCGCCCGACATCGAATATCTGGCCCAAATCGCCAAGGCCGCCGAGCAGTTGGGGTTCGAGGCGGTACTGACGCCGACGGGTACGTGGTGCGAGGACGCCTGGCTGACGACGGTGGCGCTCGCCCAGCACACCGAGCGGCTGAAGTTCCTGGTGGCCTTCCGTCCCGGGGTGATCTCGCCGGTGCTCGCCGCCCAGATGGCGGCGACGTATCAGCGGATCACGCGCGGCCGGCTGCTCCTGAACGTGGTGACGGGTGGTGACTCGACCGAGCAGCGGCGCTTCGGTGACCACCTGGATCACGACCGGCGCTATGCGCGGACCGATGAGTTCCTGTCGGTCGTCCGCGGGGTGTGGAGCGGGCAGCCGTTCGACTTCGGCGGTGAGCACTACCAGGTGGAGGGCGGTCTCACCGCGCTGCCGCCGGACCCGCTGCCGGAGATCTTCTTCGGCGGTTCGTCGGCCGCGGCGGGCCCGGTCGCCGCGCGGCACACGGATGTGTATCTGACCTGGGGCGAGCCGCCCGAGCAGGTGAAGCAGAAGATCGACTGGATCAGAGGGCTCGCCGAGAGGGAGGGGCGCACGGTCCGCTTCGGGATCCGGCTGCACACGATTTCGCGCGACTCGTCGGCGGAGGCGTGGGCTGCGGCGAACCGGCTGCTCGACGACCTGTCGCCGGAGACGGTGGCCGCCGCCCAGGAGGCGCTCGGCCGCAGTGAGTCGGTCGGCCAACAGCGGATGCTCGCGCTCCACGGGGGCTCGCGCGACGACCTGGAGATCTCGCCCAATCTGTGGGCGGGCGTCGGTCTGGTGCGGGGCGGCGCGGGCACGGCGCTCGTCGGCAGCCACGCGGACGTCGCCGACCGGATCGAGGAGTACCACGCGCTGGGCGTCGAGCACTTCGTCCTGTCGGGCTATCCCCACCTGGAGGAGGCGTACTGGTTCGGGGAGGGCGTGATCCCGGATCTGGCGGCGCGCGGGCTGCTGCCGCGGATCCCGGCGTCCCCGCTCCCCAGGCCTGCCGTCGGAGGCGCACCGCTCCTGGTCGCCGGGGGCCGCTGAACCGTCGCGCGCCCGGTGCGGGAAGATCCACGACCCCGGCACAGTTAGTAGAACCGTGAACGATATCGGGGTACGGGACACAGCGGGCGCGCATGAGGTCGACGTGGTCGTCATAGGCGCTGGGCAGGCAGGACTGTCCAGCGCCTATCACCTGCGCCGGGCCGGCTTCGAGCCGGAGCGGGACTTCGTCGTCCTCGACCACTCACCGCGTCCCGGCGGCGCCTGGCAGTTCCGCTGGCCTTCACTGACGTACGGCAAGGTGCACGGCATGCACTCGCTGCCGGGCATGGAACTGACCGGAGCGGACCCGTCCCGGCCGTCGTCAGAGGTGATCGCGGCGTACTTTGCCTCATACGAGGAGACCTTCGACCTGCGGGTGCGACGTCCCGTCGATGTGCGCGCCGTGCGCGAGGGAGACGGGCGCAGGCTCCTCGTCGAGACGTCCGACGGGACGTGGTCGACGCGGGCGCTGATCAATGCGACGGGGACCTGGGACCGGCCGTTCTGGCCGCGCTACCCGGGCCAGGAGACATTCCGCGGGCGCCAGCTCCACACGGCCATCTACCCCGGTCCGGAGGCGTTCCGCGGACAGCGAGTGATCGTGGTGGGCGGTGGGGCCTCCGGTACGCAGCACCTGATGGAGATCGCGCCCCACGCGGCCGCGACGACCTGGGTGACGCGCCGGCCGCCCGTCTTCAACGAGGGTCCCTTCGACGAGAACTTCGGCCGCGCGGCGGTCGCCCTGGTCGACGAGCGGGTCCGGGCGGGGCTACCGCCGCAGAGCGTGGTGTCGGTGACGGGGCTGCCGCTGAACGACGCGATCCGGCAGGCCCGCGCCGACGGTGTGCTCGACCGGCTGCCGATGTTCGACCGGATCACACCGTCCGGCGTGGAGTGGGACGACGGACGGCGGGTCGACGCGGACGTCATCCTGTGGGCCACTGGTTTCCGGCCTGCGATCGAGCATCTGGCGCCACTGAAGCTGCGCGGGCCCGGCGGCGGCATCCAGGCGGAGGACACCCGGGTCGTCGCCGATCCGCGGATCCACCTGGTGGGCTACGGACCTTCGGCCAGCACGATCGGCGCCAACCGCGCGGGGCGCGCGGCCGTCCGGGACATCAAGCGCCTGCTGGCCGGAGCCCCGGCCACCGTGTGACGCACCGACGTGGCCCGATCAGGCGGACGACGGCTTGCCGCTCGTGTGCAGCTTGTTGACCTCCGCGACGTTCTTCTGCTGTTCGTCGAAGTCCGCCGTGAAGCGCGTGTCGCCGGGCTTGACCGTCACGAAGTACAGCCAGTCCCCCTGCGGCGGGCTGATCGCGGCCTTCATGGCCTCGGCCCCGGGATTGGCGATCGGGGTGGGCGGCAGCCCCATCCGGACGTAGGTGTTGTACGGGTTCTCGGCCCGGGTCTTCTTGGTGGTGTTGACCGTGGAGCGCTTGAGCCCGTAGTTGATGATCGAGTCCATCTGGAGCGGCATGCCATGGTCGAGGCGGTTGTAGATGACGCGGGCCACCTTGCCCATGTCCCCCTTGGTGGCGGCTTCGGCCTCCACAATGCTCGCGATGGTGAGGGTCTGATACGGGTTCACCGCGTCCCGGTCGGCTCCCGCCGTCACCTGGCTGCCGTTCAACTTCTTGTTGGCGGTGTTGACCATGTCGGACAACAGGGTCGACGGAGTCGACTTGTCGTTGAGTGGATACGTCGCCGGGAAGAGATAGCCCTCCGGGTTGCCCCCTGCGTCCCCGGGGAGCTTGAGGCCGGCCTTGGGCACCGCCTTTTCGGTCGTGCCTGCCGGGACACCGAGGGCCTTGTCCAGGGCCTCGTAGACCTGGCCCGCGCGCCAGCCCTCGGGGACGGTCAGTGCCTGCGGCCGCTTGTCACCACCAACGTTGCCCAGGAGCAGGAGCGGCATCACCACGGCGGCAGCCCCCGCCACGAGGGCCCCACCCGCGATCAGGGAGGCGCGGCCCCTGCGCGTCACTCGCACCGTGGTTCCTTGCGGAGTCTCGTTCAGCATGGCCGAACGCTAACCCGCAGAGGGTGACATACCAGGCATATCGCAGGGTCGGTGGCTCCACTCGGCTGTCACCCGCGTGCCCGGACACGGGCTATCTCGCGGGCTCCAGTTGGGCGTCTCTGCGCACCAGGGCGGCATAGCGGCCGTCCCGCTCCAAGAGCTCCTCATGGGTGCCCCGCTCGGCGACCTGCCCGCCGTCGAGGACGACGATCTGGTCGGCGCTCCGGATCGTGGAGAGCCGGTGGGCGATCGTCACCGTCGTGCGATTGGCCGACAGCGCGTCGATCGCCTCCTGCACGGCGAACTCGGTGCGGGTGTCCAGGGCGCTCGTCGCCTCGTCGAGGATGAGGATCGGCGGATCGCGCAGGATGGTGCGGGCGATGGCGAGGCGCTGCTTCTCGCCGCCGGAGAACCGGTGGCCGCGCTCGCCGACGACCGTGTCGTACCCGTCGGGCAGGGAGGCGATGTGCTCGTGGATCTGGGCCGCCCTGGCCGCCGCGTGCAGCTCCTCCTCCGTGGCGTCGGGCTTGGCGAAGCGGAGGTTCTCCGCGACCGAGGCGTGGAAGAGGTACGTCTCCTGGGAGACGACTCCGACGGCCCGGGCGAGGGTGTCGAAGTCCAGGTCGCGCACATCCACCCCGTCGAGCGTGACGCGTCCGCCCGTGACGTCGTACAGACGCGGCACCAGATAGCTGAGCGTGGACTTGCCCGAACCCGTGGGGCCGACGACGGCCAGGCTGCCGCCCGCCGGGACGGTGACATCGATCCCGTCGAGTATCGCCGCGCTCTTGCCGTCGGCGATGTCGTAGCGGAACTCGACGTTCTCGAAGCGGACTTCGCCCTTGATCGTGTCGAGGCGGACGGGCTTCTCGGGCTCGGTGATGTCGATCGGCAGGTCGAGGTACTCGAAGATGCGCTGGAAGAGCGCCAGCGAGGTCTGAATCTGGACGCCGGTGGCGAGCAGGCTCACGGTCGGCCGGAACAGCCCCTGCTGGAGCGAGACGAACGCGACCAGGGTGCCGATCGAGACGGAGGGGCCGCCGAGCTGGAGTGCGACGCCCGCGACCCAGTAGATGACGGCGGGCATGGCGGCCATGACGATCGTGATGACGGCCATGCGCCACCGCCCCGCCATGTTCGACCGGACCTCCAGGCCGACCAGCTGCTCGGACTCGTCGGCGAACGAGCGGGTGAGCGAGTCGGCGCGCCCCATGGTGCGACCGAGGAGGATGCCGCTCACGGAGAGGGACTCGGTGACTGTGGCGGCCATCGCGGCCATCTGCTTCTGGCGCTGCGTGGCGATCTTCTTGCGCTCACGGCCGACTCGGCGGCTCATCCACACGAAGACAGGCAGCAGGAGCAGCGAGACGGCCGTGAGCCGCCAGTCGAGCGCGACCATCGCCACGACGGTGGCGACCACGCTGGTGAGGTTCGAGACCAGGGACGTGGCGGTGGAGGTGACCGTCGCCTGCATGCCACCGATGTCGTTGGCGATGCGGGACTGGACCTCGCCCGTGCGGGTCCTGGTGAAGAAGGCCAGCGACATGCGCTGGAGCCGGCCGTACACGGCGGTGCGCAGGTCGTGCATGACGCGCTGGCCGACGGTCGTGGAGATCAGGGTCTGCAGGACGCCGAAGATGCTGGTCACGACGGCGCTGAGGATCATGCCCAGGGCGAGCAGGCTCAGCAGGCCGGTGCGGCCCTGCGGGATAGCGGTGTCGAGGATCTCCTTGAGCAGGAAGGGAGTGGCGACCGAGACGAGCGAGGCGGCGCCGACCAGCAGGCCGACCAGCGCGAGGCGGGCGCGGTAGGGACGGAAGAGGGCCAGGATGCGGCGCATCTGCCGCGGCTCCGGCGACGTGGTGTCGGATGGCGACGGCGTCCAGCCGGGTTCATGGTGATGCATGAGCCTCCTACGGGTGGCGATTCAAGGTCTCAGGGAGCATAGCTCATTGTTACCTATACTCACAATGCACAAGGTCCTGATATTCTTCCGCACATGAGTACCCCGGACGCCGACGGCCTTCTCGCGGAACAGCTGCTCCGGCTGACCCGACGGCTGCAGCGGATCCAGAAGCGCTATCTGGAGCCGGTCGGGATCACACCCGCCCAGTCCCGGCTCCTGCGCACCCTCGTGCACTACGACACGCCGCCGCGCATGGCCGACCTCGCCGAGCGCCTCGAAGTCGTGCCCCGCGCCGTGACGACCCTGGTCGACGGACTCGAGGCGGCCGACCTGGTGCGCCGGGTACCCGATCCCACCAATCGCAGGGTGATCCGCATCGAGCTCACCGAGCTGGGGCGCAAAGCACTCCGTGAGTTGCGGAGCGCGCGCAGGACCGCCGCAGAGGACATCCTGGCTCCATTGACCCCCGACCAGCGCGCCCAGTTGGGCGTCCTGATGAACGCGCTGTTCGAGACGCCGTACGACCACCGCTGTTAGGCCCTGGGTGTCAGGCCCTGAGCCGCAGCGTCCGAGGAGAGGCTGGACAGGCATGCCCCTGCTGGAGCCGAAGCCACAAGCGCTGCGCCCGGACCCGCACGTGGGAGGCCCGGCGCCCGACCGGGTGCCCGACGCGCGGGCCGGCGGGACCCCGGAGCCGCTGCGCTCCGACCTGGTCGGGCTCCTGGGGGCGGACAAGGTCCTCACCCACATCTCGGACCTCGTGCGGTACGCGTCGGACGCGAGTCCCTACCGTTTCGTGCCACAGGTCGTGGTGGTCGCCGAGGACATCGACGACGTGTCGGCCGTCCTGTCGTACGCGCACGGCAAGGGCCGCGAGGTGGTCTTCCGCGCGGCGGGCACGTCGCTGAACGGGCAGGCGCAGGGCGAGGACATCCTCGTGGACGTCCGCAAGCACTGGGCGGGCATCGAGGTCATCGGTGACGGCGAGCGGGCCCGGATCGGCCCGGGCACGACGGTCGTACGCGCCAACACCACGCTCGCGCGGCACGGCCGCGTGCTCGGCCCCGATCCGGCCAGCGCGATCGCCTGCACGATCGGCGGGGTCGTCGCGAACAACGCATCGGGCATGACGGCGGGCACCACCAGGAACTCGTACCGGACCGTCGCCTCGCTCACCTTCGTGCTGCCCTCCGGCACCGTGGTGGACACGGCCGACCCCGATGCCGAAGCGTTCCTCGAGCACGCCGAACCGGCCCTCTGCGTGGGCCTGTTGGAGATCAAGGGCGAGATCGAGGCCGACGCGGAGCTGGTCGCCCGTATCCGCGCCAAGTACGAGATCAAGAACACCAACGGCTACCGCCTGGACGCCTTCCTGGACGGCGCGACGCCCGTGGAGATCCTGCGCGGCCTCATGGTGGGTTCCGAGGGGACGTTCGGCTTCATCTCCGAGGTCGTGTTCGACACGCTGCCCCTCGACCGGAAGGTGTCCACGGCGCTGCTGTTCTTCCCCTCGCTGCCCGCGGCGGCAGCGGCGGTCCCGCTGTTCAACGAGGCGGGCGCGATCGCCGTCGAGGTGATGGACGGCAATACTCTGCGGGCCTCGGTGCGTGTGGAGGGGGTGCCCGCCGACTGGGCGCGCCTGCCCAAGTCGACGACGGCGCTCCTGGTCGAGTTCCGCGCGCCGGACGAGGCCGCCCAGGAGCGTTACGAGGCGGCGGCCGCCGAGGTGCTTGAGGGGCTCGAACTGGTGACGCCCGTGGCCTCGGTGACCAACGCGTTCACGCGGGACGCGAAGACGATCGGTGGCTACTGGAAGGCCCGCAAGGCGTTCGTGACGGCGGTCGGCGGATCGCGCCCCTCCGGGACGACGCTGATCACCGAGGATTTCGCGGTGCCGCCGTCGCGCCTGGCCGAGGCGTGCGAGGCCCTCCTCGAACTCCAGACCCGGCACGGCTTCGACGCCGCCGTCGCCGGTCATGCGGCACACGGCAATCTGCACTTCCTGCTCGCCTTCGACGCGGGCAGGCCCGAGGACGTCGAGCGGTATGCCGCCTTCATGGACGAGTTCTGCCGTCTCACCGTCGAGCGTTTCGACGGGTCGCTCAAGGCCGAGCACGCCACGGGGCGCAACATCGCGCCGTTCCTCGAACTCGAATGGGGCGCGAAGGCCACGGAGTTGATGTGGCGCACGAAGCAGGTCATCGACCCGGACGGCGTCCTCGCGCCGCGTATCGTCCTCGACCGCGATCCCAAGGCCCATCTGCGCGGCCTCAAGACGATCCCCAAGGTGGAGCTGATCGCCGACCCGTGCATCGAGTGCGGGTTCTGCGAGCCGACGTGCCCCAGTGAGGACCTGACGACCACGCCCCGCCAACGGATCGTCCTGCGCCGCGAGATGATGCGCCAGCCCTCCGGTTCGCCGGTCGAGGACGGGCTCGTCGAGGCGTACGGGTACGACGCGGTGGACACGTGCGCGGGCGACTCGACCTGCAAGCTGGCCTGTCCGGTCGGCATCGACACGGGCGCCTTCATGAAGGAGTTCCGCCACGCGCGGCACTCCCCGCGCGAGGAGAGGGTGGCCGCGTTCACGGCGAAGAACTTCAAGGCCGTCGAGGCGTCGGCGCGGCTCGCCGTGGCGGCCGCCGGCAAGATCGGCGACCGGCTCCTGACCTCCGTGACCCAGGCCGCCCGCAAGGCCGTCCGCCCCGACCTGGTACCGGAGTGGCTGCCGGAGATCCCCGCTGCCGCCGCCCGGAAGCTCCCCCGCACCGCGCGCGTGGGCGCCGCCGCGGTCTACTACCCGGCCTGTGTGAACCGCATCTTCGGCACCCCGGGTGCCGTGTCACTCCCGCAGGCCGTGGTCGCCGTCTCCGCGCGCGCGGGACGGCCGGTCTGGATTCCGGACGATGTCGCGGGAACGTGCTGCGCCACGATCTGGCACTCGAAGGGCTACGACGAGGGCAACACCGTCATGGCGAACCGGATCGTCGAGGCGGCCTGGGGCTGGACCGCCGGCGGCAGACTGCCGCTCGTCGTCGACGCCTCGTCGTGCACGCTCGGCATCGCCCATGAAGTCGTCCCCTGTCTGACGGACGACAACAGGGAGTTGCACAAGGAGCTCACGATCGTCGACTCGATCGTCTGGGCTGCGGACGAGCTGCTTCCGCACCTCACGGTGCACCGGACGGTCGGTTCGGCGGTCCTTCATCCGACGTGCTCCATGGAGCACCTCGGCGATGTGGCACAGCTGCGGGCCGTCGCCGAGGCCTGCGCCGACGAGGTCGTCGTCCCGGACGACGCCGGGTGCTGCGCCTTCGCGGGCGACCGGGGCATGCTCCACAAGGAGCTCACCGAGTCGGCCACGCGCAGGGAGGCAGCCGAGGTGACCGCCCGGGACTTCGACGCGCATCTGTCGGCGAACCGCATGTGCGAGGTGGGCATGGACCACGCGACGGGCCGCGGCTACTACTCCGTGATCGTGGCGCTGGAACGCGCGACGCGCCCCTAGGCCAGTGGCGCCGAGGGGCTTGGCACGCCAACTTCCGCCTCGCCGCTACCCGCAGGTCCCAAAGACTCCGTAAAGAAAGTCCAACTCCCGGACCACTTCTGCCCCTTGCGTCCCCGTGTCGTCCCCCTCCAGGGTGGCAAGCGCTTGCAGCGCAGCCACCCACCGATGGAGGTCCGATGCACGACGACAACGCGACACCGGCACCCGACGCGAGCCACGAGCAGCCCGATCACGACGCAGCCGGGCAGTCCCGCAGGACCGTGCTGCGGACGGCCGGCATCGCCGGGGCGGGGCTCGGACTCGGCGCGTTCACCGGTGGCTCGGCTCAGGCCGCCGGCGGACAGTCCGAGGCCGGGCGGAGCGGGGCCGGGCAGGCCGGGGCGGCGGCCGCCGAGGCCCCGGCCCGGAAGGGCGAGACCATGGTCGGCGTGCCCTTCGAGGGGCGTTCCACCGTGCGGGTCGGCATCATCGGGCTCGGCAACCGCGGCGGCAGCATGATCGATCTGTTCCTGGCGATTCCGGGGGTCCAAGTGGTCGCGCTCTGCGACCCGGTGAAGGACAAGACCGCGAGAGCGGCGGCCAAGGTGACGGCCGCGGGCCAGCCCGCCCCGGCGACGTACACCAAGGGCGATCACGATTTCGAGAACCTGTGCAAACGGGGCGACATCGACTTCGTGTACGCGGCGACGCCCTGGGACTGGCACTTCGAGATGGCCAAGACGGCGATGCTGAACGGCAAGCACGTCGGTGTGGAGTGTCCGATCGCCCTCCAGCTCGACCAGCTCTGGGAGTTGGTCGATCTCTCCGAGCGCACCCGCAGGCACTGCATGCAGTTGGAGAACTGCTGCTACGGCAGGAACGAGATGCGGGTCCTGCGGATGGCGCACGCCGGCAAGTTCGGCGATCTGCTGCACGGAGCGGGCGCCTACAACCACGACCTGCGCGGCCTGATGTTCGACCCCGACTACTACGAGGGCCCGTGGCGGCGGCTGTGGCACACGCGGCTGCGCGGCGATCTGTACCCCAACCACGGCTTCGGCCCGGTCGCCAACTACATGGACATCAACCGTGGTGACCGCGTCACACACATCTCCAGCTTCGGCACGCCCTCGCTCGGCCTCGCCCAGTACCGCGAGGCCCATATGCCGAAGGGCGACCCGAGCTGGAAGGAGACGTACATCGAGTCCGACCGCACCATCAGCCTGGTCCAGACGGCGAAGGGGCGTGTCATCCGGCTCGAACACGATGTGTCCACACCCCACCCCTACTCGCGGATCAACAGCCTCGGCGGCACGAAGGGTGTGTTCGAGGACTACCCGGAGCGGATCTATATAGAGCCGGACCACACGAACGACTCCTGGGGTGACTTCTCCAAGTACACCGACTTCGACCACTGGCTGTGGAAGGAGCACTCCAACCCGCCGGGCGGCCACGGCGGCATGGACTACATCATGGTGTTCCGTCTGATGCAGTGTCTGCGAGTCGGCCTGGTACCGGACTTCGACGTGTACGACGCCGCCACGTGGACGTCTCCGGTACCGCTGAGCCACCTGTCGATCAAGGCGAAGGGGGCGCCTCAGGCGATCCCCGACTTCACGCGCGGGATGTGGAAGAAGGCGCGGCCGGGGGTGGATTCCGAGAAGCCCGAGGGGGCCTGACGGCGTGGGGGTGCCGCCCCCCCCGCCCCCCGGGGCCCGGCCCCCCCCCCCCGCCCCCCCCCCCCCACCCCCCGGCGCACCGAAACCCGCGGGGAG
>NZ_JBIVFF010000008.1:244389-276483 GCF_044748025.1 Streptomyces sp. NPDC090032
GGGGGTGTGTGAACGCGGCGGGGGGGGGGGGGGGCGCCCCCCCCCCCGGGGGGGCCGGCCGGGGGGGGGGGCCCCCCCCCCGGCGCGCGGGGGCCCGCACCCCCACCCGGGCTCAGCCCACCGTCTCCGCGGCGGATTCGGAACCCTGGGTCTTAGCGGACTCCGGCGAGCTGACCGGCTCGTCGCGGTCCTCCTCCGGTACGAACGCGATCTCGCCGCCCAGCACCTTCTTGGCCTTGGCCGTGTCTAGCGCGCCCTCCCAGCGGGAGACCACGAAGACGGCCACGCAGTTGCCGAGCAGGTTCGTGGAGACGCGCATGGCGTCCATGATGCGATCGACGCCGAGCAGCAGGGCGACGGCGCCCGCCGGGATGACGCCGAGCGCGGACGCGGTGGCCGACAGCGCGAGGAAGGCCGACCCGGGCACCCCCGCCATGCCCTTGCTGGTGAGCATCAGGACGATCACTACGGTGATCTGCTGGCCGAGCGAGAGGTCCACACCGACGGCCTGCGCGATGAACAACGTACCGATGGAGAGGTAGATCGACGCTCCGTCGAGGTTGAACGAGTACCCCGTCGGCAGGACCAGGCCCACGGCGTCGTCGCGGCAGCCGGCGTGGCGCAGCTTCTGCATCATGCGGGGCATGACCGTCTCGCTGGAGGCGGTGCCGAGCGCGAGGAGCAGTTCCTCGCGCGTGTAACGGACGAACTTCCACAGGCTCAGTCCGGTGACCGCCTTCAGGGCGAGGCCGAGGAGCACGAGGAAGATCACGGCGACGGCGTAACAGACGCCGATGAGCTTGCCGTACGTCGACAGGGCGCCGAGGCCGTACTCGCCCACCAGGTGCGCCGTCGCGCCGAACACGGCGAGCGGGGCCAGCTTCATGATGAAGCCGACGACGGCGAAGACCACTTCCTGGCCCTGCTCGATGGCGGGCAGGATCGCGGGGACCTTGGTGTTGCCGAGATGCAGCAGGGCCGCGCCCACGAGACAGGCGAGGACGAGCACCTGGAGCAGCGAGTTCTCGGCGAAGGCCCCGACCGCGCTGTCGGGGAGCGAGTGCAGGATGAAGTCGCCGGTCGACGGGAGCGAGCCGCCGCCGGTCTTCTCCTCGACGGCGGACGCGTCCAGCTTGGACGGGTCGACGTTCATGCCGACGCCGGGGCCGGCGAGGTTACCCGCGAGCAGGCCGACGACGAGGGCGACGGTCGTCGCCACCTCGAACCACAGGAGGGCCTTGAGCCCGATGCGGCCGAAGGCCTTGAGGTCTCCGGCCTTGGTGATTCCGGCGACGACCACGCAGAAGACAAGGGGCGCGATCATCGCCTTGATGAGACGTACGAAGCCGTCGCCGAGCGGTTGGACGGCTGTGCCCGCGTGGGGCCACAGCCGTCCGACGACGACTCCGATCACAAGTGCGCAGGCGACCTGCGCGAACAACGAGGTACGTAGTACGCGTGCGGCGCGTCGCGGCAGGGACGGTACGGACTGCGGCACGGGGCATTCCTCCGGAGCAACGTCAGTGACTTGTGCGGATTCTGCTATGCGGAAGTTGGATTCCGATTTCTGTTCCGCGAAGCGTCACTATGTCGGAGTGGCGGCTTCCGTAGAAGACCCCGATGTCACATCGGCGTAAATCTTGGATATTGCTCCAAGACCCCGGGCGCCCGCGCCTACGGCCGTGCTCCAGCCGTGCCCCTCAGCAGTGCCTGCGGTCTGCCGTCAACGCACCCTGCACTGTGGCCAGTTCGCGGTCGTAGCAGCCATCAGGGCTGGTCAGACGGTATCGCTCACGACTGCTACCCACAGCGTGCCGCTGCTCACGCGGAACGTTCGCCGCGTACGAGGCGTCACCCGTGAAGGTGTCGTCGAGCACCGTCCACGCCGTGCGGCCCGCGCCCGTGGCCCGTCCCGTCCCGGCCCGGTCGCCGAGCTCGATCACGGTCCGCAGCCGGTTGTCAGCGTCGAGCGTGGTGGCGCCGTCCATCGTGTAAGTCCGGTTCGTGCGAAGGGTGTCGTGGCCGGAGACGACGGTCTGGCGGTCGCTCCACGTGCCCTTCAGCGCGTCGTCGTTCTCGCCGTCGGTCCAGCGGTGCGTGGACGTGCTGGTGAGATCGCGGGTGACGGTGGTGGTGACGCGGCCGTGCGAGGTGTTCACATAGCCGGACACCGTCAGCCTGTGCCCGCCCTGTGCGTCGAGGCGGTGCTCGTCCGTGCCAGGCGTGTACGTCGTCGAGTTGGCCGGCTCGCTCTCCTTGTGGCCCGTCAGCGCGCCGGTCACGCGCGAACTCCCTCCGTCCTGCCAGACGAGCACGTTGACCGGGGCGCTCCAGCCGCTCTGGCCTTTCGGGACACCCACGACGGAGACGTCGACCTGGTGCGGACGGCCGTCGTCGAGAAGTCCGGCGAACGGCGTCAGGTCGTACTGGAGGGGCCGGACGTCGAAGGCTCCCGGGGCCGGGATCACGTACCAGAGGAAGGGGTTGGACCAGCCGCCCGTCCAGACGTTCGGGAACGGCGAGGCGATGCCTGCGAGTTGGCCGTCCACGGAGATCTGCACCTCGCGGTACGGCCCGCCGTCCGCCTTGCACGAGTACGGGACCTCGTTCGGCACCGACAGGTACCAGAACTCCTCGCAGCCGCCGCCCGATCCGGTGGCGTACACCTCGGCGACGATGCGCTCACTGTTGCGCGGGGTGGTGAGTTCGCCCTGGTCGAGGGTGAGCACGCGGTCCGGGGTGTCCGCTTGCGGATGCCGCTTCGCGTGCGGCTCGGCGGCGTAGAAGGTCAGGGTGGCCTTCACCTCGATGACACCGGTGTACGTGTCGTCGACAACGTTGCCTATGAGCATCTCGACCGGCTGGTCGGCCCGCAGGGTGTCGCTGTAGCGGGTGACGTCCTTTTCCACATTCCAGGCGATGCCGTCGGGCGAAGGCTCGGGGGTCGAGGTGCGCAGGACTTCCACCCCGCCGATGTGCAGATAGCCGAGACGGTCGAACTGCCTCCCCTTGACCTTGCCTTCGAGGCGCAGGACGACCTTGCTCCACCGGTCGCCGCAGCCCTTGGGCGGGGCGTAACTTCCCTTGTAGGGCGTGAAGTCACGGAACTCTGTCTCCGCGAGCGTGACACGGCAGGACTTGCCGGCCGGCTTTTCCACGGGCGGCGTGGCGGTGATCGGGTCGTGCCAGTCGGTGCCGAACTCGGTGGGCGGGGTGGCGGGTTGGGGCGCGACGGCGGCGTTGGCGTCTGCGGACGGGGGCGCGGAGGAGTGGGGTTCGGCGGAGGCCGCGTTGGCCTGGCCGGCGAGGGCAGCAGCCGCGAGAGTCACCGCGGCGAGCATGGACATGACGCGTCTTCTCATGAGGGGTGTTGTACGGGGCGCACGCCGCCCCCGCAACAGCCCCTGGCTGCCGCACCGTCACCCGCAACCCCAAGGCCGCGCCGCATCCCGCGCGGCCCTCACTCCAGGCCGACGCCCGGTACCTGATGGAGCGTCAGCTCTTCAGTGACGCCTTGTCGCCCATCACCACGACCGGGTGCTGCTTCGGGTCGATCGTGCGCAACAGGTACTCCATGCCGGACTTCGACAGGCTCACGCACGCCGAAGTGCCGCTGCCGTGGTCCATGTGGAGCCAGATGCTGCCGCCCTTGGTCTGCCCTTCGGGTCGGGTCGGGTCGTTCGGCGCGGTGCCCTTCACGCGGTTGTAGTCGATGGCGATGACGTAGTCGAAGTCGTGCCAGTGCGACTTGGCCCAGTAGTGGGGGGCCTGGAACGACGCCGCCTGCGTGTACGGCAGCTTCGCACCGGGGTCGGCGAGCACACCGCCCGCATCCGTGAGGGTGAACACCCCTATGGGACTTCTCTTGTCGCCCTCGCGGTGGTCGGCGGTCCAACCCTTCTTGCCGTTGTGCGCCGGCCAGCTGCGCGTCTTGTCCCAGGTGGAACCGGACTTCGTGTAGAGCACGACGGTCGAGTCACCGGAGTTCTTGCCGTCGCCGTAGACCGCGACCACCTGCCGCGCGTTCTGCGGGATCTTCGACTGGAGCTGGTCGCCCACGTCGGGAATGCGCTTGAGGTCGACGGCCGGGCGGTCCTCCTGCCGTGCGTCGGCGGAGCCCGACTCGGCCTTCCGCTCGGCCCCGTCGCCTCCGCTCGAACCGCCGCAGGCCGACAGGGTCATGAGAAGGACGCTGCAGGCCGCCGTAGCGACCGCCGTTCGAACCGCACCCGCGTTACGCATACGGTCCATGGTCGCACCACGCACCGGGTGCCCCCGACCAGCCCTGCCTCCGGCGTCGAACGCGGGCCGAAACTTTGCCCCACGGCGGAAAACCGTTTGCCTCCGGTGCCGGAATCCCGCGAACCTTGCACGGTTTGTTCCGTCCGTACCCCCGACTTCGCTCTCCCCTTCCGAGCTCTGGGACGTCATGCAGATCCACGATCTTCCGTATCCCGACCCGGGCCTGCCGGATGCCCGCTCCGGCCCCCGATTCCTGTTCTGGCTGGGCCGGAACCAGCTCGGCGGCCAGCTCAAGTCCCTGTCCTGGGGACTCCTGCACTTCCTGTCCGTCGCCTCCCTTCCTTACGGTGTCGGCTTCGCCGTGCAGGCCGTGGTCGACGGCTCCGGCTCGCGGCTCGCCCTCGCGGGCGGGCTGATCCTGCTCCTCGGCGCCGCGCTCGCCCTCGGCGACACGATGCTGCACCGGACGGCGGTCACCAACTGGATCACCGCGGCGGCCCGGGTGCAGCAGCTCCTCGCCCGCAGGACGGCGGCCCTGGGCGCCGCGCTGACCCGGCGGGTCGCCGCCGGCGAGGTCGTCGCCGTCTCCACGGGCGACGTCGAGAAGATCGGCTGGTTCGTCGAGGCGCTCTCGCGCTTCGCCGCCGCCGCGCTCACCGTCGTCGTGGTCTGCATCGGGCTCGTCCTCTACCAACCGGCGCTCGGCATCGTCGTCGCCATCGGCATGCCGGTCCTCGCGCTCGCCGTCCTCCCGCTCCTCCCCCGCGCCACCCGCCGTGCCGACCGGCAGCGCGAGAAGGCGGGCCGCGCCACGGAACTCGCTTCGGACACCGTCGCGGGCCTGCGTGTCCTGCGCGGCATCGGCGGCGAGGAACTGTTCCTCGACCGCTACCGCCGCGCCTCGCAGGAGGTCCGCACGGCCGCCGTCCGCAGCGCCCGCATGTGGTCCCTGATCTCCGCGGTCCAGGTGCTGCTGCCGGGCCTGCTGCTGATCGCGGTCGTCTGGTACGGCATCGAACTGGCCCGCCAGGGCCGGATCACCGTCGGTGAACTGGTCACCGTGTACAGCGCCGTGATGATCCTCAACTACCCGCTGCGGCACTTCGAGGAGATCGCCATGGCGTACTCCTTCTCGCGCCCCTCGGCCCAGCGCGCGGCACGCGTCCTGTCCATCGAACGGGTCACGGAGCCGGGCGGACTCCGCACCGCCGAGGCACCGGCGGGTGACCTGTACGACCCGGTGACGGGACTGCTGGCACCCGCGGGCCGGCTCACCGCCGTGGTGTGCGGCGACCCGGACCTCGCGGGCCGCCTCGCGGACCGTCTCGGGGGACACCCCACGGACGCGGACACCAGGACCGGGACCGGTTCGGACAAGGGCTTTGGTACCGGCGCCGAGACCGACTCCGGCTCCGGCTCCGGCTCCGGGAGCGATCCCGATGAGCCGGCCGCCCCCGCCCTGCCCTCCGTGCTGCTCGGCGGGGTGCCGCTCGACGAACTGCCGCTGGACACGGCCCGCGCCGCCGTCCTCGTCCAGGACAAGGACCCCGTGCTGCTGTCCGGCACGCTCGCCGAACTGCTCGACGTCCCGTCCTCGGGCTCCGTACGTCCCGAGGAGGCGCTGACCGCGGCACAGTGCGCCGACGTGCTGGACGCACTGTCGCAGGCGTCGCTGGACGACGACCCGATGAACGCGCGGATCACCGAGCGCGGCCGCTCCCTCTCCGGGGGCCAGCGGCAGCGGCTCGCGCTGGCGCGGTCCCTGGTCACCGACCCGGAGACGCTGGTCCTCGACGAGCCGACGTCCGCCGTCGACTCCCACACCGAAGCCAGGATCGCCGACGGCGTGCGCGCGCTGCGCAGCGGGCGCACGACCGTCGTGCTCACCTCGTCCCCGCTGCTGCTCGACCGCGCGGACCGGGTGGTCCTGGTCCACGACGGCACGGTCGCGGCGGTCGGCGAGCACCGGGAAC
The DNA here is from genome assembly GCF_044748025.1 of Streptomyces sp. NPDC090032. NCBI lineage: Bacteria > Bacillati > Actinomycetota > Actinomycetes > Kitasatosporales > Streptomycetaceae > Streptomyces > Streptomyces sp. NPDC090032. The sequence goes on from NZ_JBIVFF010000008.1 coordinate 250,605, forward strand.
TGGTGCTCACCGAGCCCCGATACCGGGCCGTCGTGACCCGCGAGACCGACGAGGAGACGGCGCCGGCAGCACAGCCCCAGAACGGCGGCATCTCTCTGCGCGGCGAACCGGTCGTCGGCGACGCCGGCATCGGAGAACTCACCGAGATCGAGGAGACAGCATGATCGGCCTGGCGCCACCGGCCTACGACCCGGCGGCCCCGACCACGGCGAACACTCTGCCCGTCGGCGCCCCGGCGACCGTGCGGTCCTACGTCCGCGAGCTGTACCAGCGGCACCGCCGCGCGTTCTTGCTGCTCATCGGCGTGAACGCGATCGCCGTCGTGGCGTCGATGGTCGGCCCCTATCTGCTCGGGGCTCTGGTCCAGGACGTCTCGGACGGCACGGACCGACTGCGCGTGGAGCATCTGGGCGGCACCATCGCGGTGTTCGTCATCGCGCTCGTCGTCCAGGCCGTGTTCGTGCGGCAGGTGCGGCTGCGGGGCGCGATGCTCGGCGAGCGGATGCTCGCGGACCTGCGCGAGGACTTCCTCGTGCGAGCGGTCGGACTGCCGCCCGGCGTGCTCGAACGGGCCGGTACCGGTGATCTCCTTTCGCGTATCACCACCGACATCGACCGGCTCGCCAACGCCATGCGCGAGGCCGTTCCCCAGCTGTCCATCGGCGTCGTGTGGGTGGGGCTGCTCCTCGGCGGTCTCGCCGTGACCGCTCCGCCGCTGGCACCGGCGGTCCTCGTCGCGGTACCGATGCTGGTGGTCGGCTGCCGCTGGTACTTCAAGCGGGCCCCGTCGGCGTACCGCTCGGAGGCCGCCGGCTACGCCGCGGTGGCCGCGGCCCTCGCGGAGACCGTCGACGCCGGGCGCACCATCGAGGCGCACCGGCTCGGTGACCGCCGCGTGGCGATGTCCGATCGACGGGTGAAGGAGTGGACGGCGTGGGAGCGCTACACGCTCTATCTGCGGTCGGTGTTCTTCCCGGTCATCAGCGCCACCCATGTGACCGTCCTGTGTGCGGTGCTCCTGATCGGCGGTGTCTTCGCGCTCCAGGGCTGGATCGGCATCGGGCAGCTGACGACCGGCGCGCTGATCGCCCAGATGCTGGTCGACCCGCTGGGCCTGATCCTGCGCTGGTACGACGAGCTCCAGGTCGCCCAGGTGTCGCTGGCCCGGCTCGTGGGCGTCAGGGACATCGAGCCGGACGCGGGTGACGCCACGGTGGCGCCGGACGGTCGGCACGTGCAGGCCGACGACGTCCACTTCGGGTACCGGGCGGGCGTCGACGTGCTGCGCGAGGTGTCCCTCGATGTCCGGCCCGGTACGCGGCTCGCGCTGGTCGGACCGTCCGGAGCGGGCAAGTCCACGCTCGGCCGGCTCCTCGCCGGGATCTACGCGCCGCGCACCGGCCAGGTCACACTGGGAGGCGCCGAGCTCTCCCGGATGCCCGCGGAGCGCGTGCGCTCGCACGTGGCGCTGGTCAACCAGGAGCACCACGTGTTCGTCGGCTCCCTGCGCGACAATCTGCGCCTCGCGCGCACCGGGGCCGAGGACGCCGAGCTGTGGGCGGCTCTCGGCGCGGTCGACGCGGACGGCTGGGCGCGGGCACTCGACGGGGGCCTCGACACCGAGGTCGGATCCGGCGCGGTGGCGCTGACCCCGGCGCAGGCCCAGCAGGTCGCCCTGGCACGTCTGGTCCTCGCCGATCCGCACACCCTCGTCCTGGACGAGGCGACCTCGCTGCTCGACCCCCGGGCGGCCAGGAACCTGGAGCGTTCGCTCGGCAGGGTCCTCGACGGCCGCACGGTCGTGGCCATCGCCCACCGGCTGCACACCGCGCACGACGCGGATGTGATCGCCGTGGTCGAGGAGGGCCGGATCAGGGAGCTCGGCAGCCATGACCAGCTGGTGGCGGCCGACGGCGCGTACGCGGCGCTGTGGCGCTCCTGGCACGGGTGACCGCGCGGGCTGGGCAAGAAGGGAGACACCCCCTGAGGGCGTGCGGCCCAGAGGGGTGAGGCCCAGGGGTGTGCGGCGGCTCAGATGACGTTGAGCGCGGCCGCGCACCCCACTCCGCCGAGCAGCATGAACACAGGCATCAGCACCTTCAGCTCGACCCAGCTTCCTGCGCGAAAACGCATCATCTTGGGCGGGCCGATCGGGTACCAGCGCCTGCGGCCGATGGGGATGGGCCACAGGACCGGGCAGCCCGAGACCGTGAGCGCGTCCCCGATGTCGTGCACCAGGGCGCCCAGGACGATGGGCAGGCCCAGCCACAGGTACTCCTGGCCGGGCTGTGTGAACAGCCAGCCCGCCCCGTTTCCCGGCTTGTCGAGGACTCCGGCGAGTATCCAGGCGCTGGTCCCGGCGAGCAGCCACACCAGGACGTCGCTGCTGGAGCCGCGTGCCGCCCGCCACAGCAGGCCCTCGATGGCGAGGACCATGTGGACGAAGAGGAGGGCGAGGACCGCCCAGCGCCCGCCGAAGACGGCCGCCGCCGAGGCGCCGGCGCCGATCAGCACCGCCCACAGCCAGGTGTGGGTGAGGGTGCGGTGTCCGCCGGAACGGCGGGGGTCGCCCTTCATACGGGTCGCCTTGTAGACCGCGTACGACAGCTTGTCGACGATCTCGCACAGGCCGCGCGACACCGGGCCGAAGGCCCGCGAGATGGTGGCCGCCTTGTGGTCCAGGTCGGGGGCGAGCGCCGCGCCCGCGCAGATCAGTGCCCCGGCGAGCACGACGGGCCAGGGCATGGGGTGCCCGGCGGCGGCTGCGGCCGCCCCCACCCCCAGCCAGGCCGCTGCTCCTGACAGCGAGTGTGCCGGTCCCATCATGGCTGCGTTCCGCCCCATTCCACTTGTGTCGGTGCCCAGTTGTCCCCACCCGGGCCACGGCGTCCTGACGCCTCGTCGGCGCCACAGCGTACCTTTCATGATCTTCGTACAGGCAACCGATTGCCGGATCGGGTCGGAAGGCAGGCAAGATGGGGGCGTGACCCTTATCGATCAGCTGCCCAGGACCGCCGACCCCGACGCCCTCTACGAGGCTTTCGAGTCGTGGGCCGAGGAGCGCGGGATCACCCTCTATCCCCACCAGGAGGAGGCGCTGATCGAGGTGGTGTCGGGGGCGAACGTGATCGTCTCGACGCCCACCGGGTCCGGCAAGAGCATGATCGCCGCCGGTGCGCACTTCGCGGCGCTCGCGCGGGACGAGGTCACCTTCTACACGGCACCGATCAAGGCGCTGGTCTCCGAGAAGTTCTTCGAGCTGTGCAAGCTCTTCGGCACGGAGAACGTCGGCATGCTCACGGGTGACGCGTCCGTCAACGCCGATGCCCCCGTGATCTGCTGCACCGCCGAGATCCTCGCCTCCATCGCGCTGCGCGACGGGGCGCGGGCCGACATCGGCCAGGTCGTGATGGACGAGTTCCACTTCTACGCGGAGGGCGACCGCGGCTGGGCCTGGCAGATTCCGCTGCTCGAACTTCCCCAGGTGCAGTTCATCCTGATGTCGGCGACGCTCGGCGACGTCGCGATGTTCGAGAAGGACCTGACGCGGCGCACCGGCCGGCCCACGTCGGTGGTCCGCTCCGCGACGCGCCCGGTCCCCCTTTCCTACGAGTACCGGCTCACGCCGCTCACGGAGACGCTGACCGAACTGCTCGACACGCGGCAGGCCCCCGTCTACATCGTGCACTTCACGCAGGCGCAGGCCGTGGAGCGCGCGCAGGCACTCATGAGCATCAACATGTGCACGCGCGAGGAGAAGGAGAAGATCGCCGACCTGATCGGCAACTTCCGCTTCACCACCAAGTTCGGCCGCAATCTGTCGCGCTACGTGCGGCACGGGATCGGCGTGCACCACGCGGGCATGCTGCCCAAGTACCGGCGCCTGGTGGAGAAGCTCGCGCAAGCGGGTCTTTTGAAGGTCATCTGCGGCACGGACACGCTGGGCGTGGGGGTCAACGTGCCCATCCGCACAGTCCTGTTCACCGCCCTGACGAAGTACGACGGGACGCGGGTGCGGACGCTGCGCGCCCGGGAGTTCCACCAGATCGCGGGGCGGGCCGGGCGGGCCGGCTTCGACACGGCGGGCCTCGTCGTGGCGCAGGCGCCGGAGCACGTCATCGAGAACGAGAAGGCGCTCACGAAGGCGGGCGACGACCCGAAGAAGCGCCGCAAGGTGGTCCGCAAGAAGGCGCCCGAGGGGTTCGTCGCCTGGACCGAGAACACCTTCGAGAAGCTGATCGGCTCCGATCCTGAGCCGCTGACGTCCCGCTTCCGGGTGACGCACATGATGCTGCTCGCAGTCATCGCCCGGCCCGGCAACGCCTTCGAGGCCATGCGTCACCTCCTCGAGGACAACCACGAGCCGCGCAAGCAGCAGCTGCGGCACATCCGCCGCGCGATCGCCATCTACCGGTCGCTCCTCGACGGCGGCATCGTCGAGAAGCTCGACGAGCCCGACTCCTCGGGCCGGATCGTACGTCTGACGGTCGATCTGCAACAGGACTTCGCGCTCAACCAGCCGCTGTCGACGTTCGCCCTCGCCTCCTTCGACCTGCTCGACAAGGACTCGCCGTCGTACGCGCTCGACATGGTGTCCGTCGTGGAGTCGACACTCGACGACCCGCGGCAGATCCTCGCCGCCCAGCAGAACAAGGCGCGCGGCGAGGCCGTCGCGGCGATGAAGTCCGAGGGCGTCGAGTACGAGGACCGCATGGAGCGGCTCCAGGACGTCACGTACCCGAAGCCCCTGGAGGAGCTGCTCTTCCACGCGTACGACGTGTACCGCAGAAGCCACCCGTGGGTGGGTGACCATCCGCTGTCGCCGAAGTCCGTGATCCGCGACATGTACGAACGGGCCATGACGTTCACGGAGTTCGTGTCCTTCTACGAGCTCGCGCGCACCGAGGGCATCGTGCTGCGTTACCTCGCCGGCGCGTACAAGACCCTCGAGCACACGGTGCCCGACGACCTCAAGTCCGAGGATCTCGAGGATCTGATCGCCTGGCTGGGAGAGATGGTCCGCCAGGTCGACTCCAGCCTCCTCGACGAGTGGGAACAGCTCGCCAACCCCGAGGTCATGACGGCCGAGGAGGCCCAGGAGAAGGCCGACCAGGTCAAGCCGGTCACGGCGAACGCGCGCGCGTTCCGTGTGCTCGTCCGCAACGCCATGTTCCGCCGGGTCGAACTGGCCGCCCTCGACAACGTCGATGAACTGGGCGAGCTGGACGCCGACGCCGGCTGGGACGCGGACGCCTGGGGTGAGGCCATGGACAAATACTGGGACGAGTACGAAGATCTCGGCACCGGTCCCGACGCCCGCGGACCGAAGCTGCTGCGGATCGAGGAGGACGCCGCGCACGGCCTGTGGCGGGTGCGCCAGACGTTCGCCGATCCGAACGGCGATCACGACTGGGGCATCAGTGCCGAGGTCGATCTCGAGGCGTCCGACGCGGAGGGCCGTGCGGTCATCCGTGTCACGGATGTCGGCCAGCTGTAGGTCCTGACCCGGTCGCGGATGTCGCGGACCCCGGACGCAGTGCTCGGAGCGCGGCGCAGAGATGAGAGAACAACCCATGACGAATCCAGCTGAGCGGCTCGTCGACCTGCTCGACCTGGAGCAGATCGAGGTCAACATCTTCCGGGGCCGCAGCCCGCAGGAGTCCCTGCAGCGGGTCTTCGGCGGCCAGGTGGCCGGCCAGGCGCTCGTCGCCGCGGGCCGCACCACCGAGGGCGACCGGCCCGTGCACTCGCTGCACGCGTACTTCCTGCGCCCGGGCCGTCCCGGCGTGCCCATCGTGTACCAGGTCGAACGGGTCCGCGACGGCCGGTCGTTCACGACGCGCCGCGTCACCGCCGTGCAGCAGGGCCGCACGATCTTCAATCTGACCGCCTCCTTCCACAAGCCCGAGGACGGGAGCTTCGAGCACCAGTTGCCGCCGGCGCGCGAGGTTCCCGATCCGGAGTCCCTGCCGACGATCGCCGACGAGGTGAGTGCTCATCTGGGCACGCTGCCCGAAGCGTTGGAACTCATGGCGCGGCGCCAGCCCTTCGACATCCGCTACGTGGACCGGCTGCGCTGGTCCCCCGAGGACATAGACCGCGCCGAGCCGCGCAGCGCGGTCTGGATGCGCGCGGTCGGGCCCCTCGGCGACGACCCGCTCGTGCACACCTGCGCGCTCACGTACGCGAGCGACATGACCCTCCTCGATGCCGTGCGCCTCCCGGTGGAACCGCTGTGGGGGCAGCGTGGTTTCGACATGGCCTCGCTCGACCACGCCATGTGGTTCCACCGCCCCTTCCGCGCGGACGAGTGGTTCCTGTACGACCAGGAGTCCCCGATCGCGACGGGCGGTCGAGGTCTGGCGCGCGGCCGGATCTACGACGTCGACGGACAACTCCTCGTGTCCGTGGTGCAAGAGGGCCTCTTCCGCAAGCTCGGGGAATGACCGGCGCCGACGGCCGGGACGCGTCGCTCGCGCGGGCCGTGCGGCTGCGCGAGGGCGGCCTGCGCGAAGAGTCCCGCGAGCTGCTCGTCGCGCTGTCCGCCCGGTTCCCCGACGACGCCGAGGTCGCGTACCAGACGGCCTGGGTCCATGACGCCCTCGGGCTCGAAGCCGATGCCGTCCCGTACTACGTGCGGGCAATCGACGGCTCCGGCCTGACCGAGGACGACCGGCGGGGCGCTCTGCTCGGTCTGGGCAGCACCTACCGCGCACTCGGCCGCTACTCGGATGCGGTTGCCACGCTGAGCGGCGGCGCCGTCGAGTTCCCCGAGGACAACGCCCTCAAGACCTTCCTGGCCATGGCCCTGTACAACGCGGGCCGCGCGCATGACGGAATGCGGCTGCTGCTGACCGTCCTCGCGCAGACGAGCAGCGACCCGGACCTCGTCGCGTACCGGCCGGCCATCGAGCACTACGCCAAGGATCTCGACGCCATCGAATAGGCCCACGCTTCCGAACTGCCGCTGCCACGGGCCTGGTTCAGGTTCCTCTGCGGCGGAGCCAGCCGCGCAATCCGCGCGACGGGCGGGGTGGCTCGGTGTCGGGCGGGCCCTGCACGCCCATAACCTTTGGCGGTTCCGCCAGCACCACATCCGGCGCCGGAGGGGCCACCGCCGGGAAGCCCGTGGTCGGTCGTGGCGCGGGCCGCAGGCGTCGTGCCTCCGCCAGGCTGAGCAGCAGGCTCGCCCTGAGCCAGCTGATCTCGTGCGGGTCGTCGGCCGTCATGATGCGCTCGGCGATGCGTGCCGACGGCGAGTCGGGCGTCCCGTGGCCCGCCGACTCGGGCCGCAGCTTGCTCAGATAGCCGCGCTCGTAAGGGCACTTGACGAGTTCGAGGACCGTCACCGCGTCCAGCAGGGACGCCACCGCAGCGGCTCGCTCCCATGCGTCGGTGCTCTGCCCGAGCAGATGACCCGCGTGCCGCGACCGCCAGTTCCGTGGCCGCAGATCGATCCCCGCGTCGAGGCGGGCGCGCATTCGGTCGGGTGCGCGTCCCGTCATCAGTGGTGCGTTGACCTCGGCCGCCGCGAACTCCCGCAGCTCTTCAGCGAGATAGAGCCAGACCACGGCCCGGTAACGGTTCAGGTAGAAGCGGACGGGCGTCAGCATCCCCGCGCGGGCGAGCCGGGTGAACCTGGCCGTGGTGATGTCCATGAGGCCCGCGCCTTCCGTGGTCCCCACGGCCCGAACGCGCTCGCGCAGCGTGTCCGGGAAGCCCGCGGTGTCACGCACCCGCTCGATCTCCTCGCGGGCGACGCGGCGGCGCCCGCCACCTTCGGCCGGTACGGTGCGGACCCGTCCGAGCCTTACAGCCAGCTCGAACTCGCCCCGTTTCAGCCCCAGTTCGCGAGCAGCCCGGCTCTGCGCGAGCGACGCGGCGTGCACCCGCGTGGCCGGTGTGGCGATGGTGTTGCCATCCATGTCTGATCTCCCCCGTGAGTCGTGATCGCTCCCGGGAAAAACCGTAGCCCGAATCCCGCCCGCGCCGCTGAGCCTGTGGATAACTCTGGCTCGCCTGGCGTTTATGCAGGTCAGGATCCGTCTGTCCGACGGGCTCCCACGCCGAGATGTTCGCCGACCCGATTGACGAGCAGCGTCATCTCGTACGCGACCTGACCGATGTCGGCCTCGGCCGAGCTGAGCACGCACAGGCAGCTGCCGTCGCCCGCCGCCGTCACGAAAAGCACGGCATCGTCGAACTCGACCATCGTCTGCCGGACGCCGCCGGCGCCGAAGTGCCGTCCTGATCCCTTGGCGAGGCTGTGCAGACCGGACGACACGGCCGCCAGATGCTCGGCGTCCTCCCGCCTGAGGTCGCTGCTCGCCCCGGTGACCAGACCGTCGTTGGACAGGACGAGAGCGTGGCGCACATGTTCGACACGCTCCGTCAGGTCGTCCAGCAGCCAGCCGAGCCCCTCGTTGTCCGCCATGATCCCGTCTCCCCCATTCCGATCGCTCCACCCGGAGGATCTGTCTCGCCAGCCTTCCCCACGCTCGGCGTCTCGGCAAGCAGGATGACCCCATGGCACACAAGATGACCGATGAGGAATGGCGGACGTTCGTCTCCGAGGGGACCCGTACCGCCAAGCTGTCCACCGTGCGGCCCGACGGCAGCCCGCACATCGCGCCCGTCTGGTTCGTTCTCGACGGCGAGCACATCCTGTTCAACACCGGCAAGGACACTGTGAAGGGCCGCAATCTCGCCAGGGACAACCGGGTGGCCCTGTGCGTGGACGACGAGCGGGCGCCGTTCTCCTTCACCGTGATCGAGGGCCGCGCCGAACTCATCGAGGACCTGACGCAGTTGCGGGACTCGGCCACCAGGATCGGTGCGCGTTACATGGGCGAGGACCGCGCCCAGGAGTTCGGCGAGCGCAACGGCGTGCCCGGCGAGCTCCTCGTGCGCGTGCGGATCGAGAAGGTCGTGGCCCTGGCAGGGCTCACCGACTGACAACGGCGCAGCTCAGTTCAATTCAGCTCAGCTCACCTCAGCTCACGGAGTCGAGGAGCCGGGCGGTGTGCATCCGCCCGGCGTACTCGACGAGCCGGATCAGCACCTCCTTCCCCGAGTCGCGGTCGCGGGCGTCGCACAGCACCACCGGCGTCCCCCGGTCGAGGTCGAGGGCGCGTGACACGTCGTGGGCCCCGTAAGTACGCGCGTTCGTGAAGCAGTTGACCGCCACGACGAACGGGATGCGGCGGTGCTCGAAGTAGTCCACGGCGGGGAAGCTGTCCTCGAGCCGTCGGGTGTCCGCGAGGACGACGGCACCCAGCGCGCCCTGCGACAGTTCGTCCCAGAGGAACCAGAAACGGTCCTGCCCGGGCGTGCCGAACAGGTAGAGCGAGAGGCCGGAGCGGATGGTGATGCGGCCGAAGTCCATGGCGACGGTCGTCGTGGTCTTGCGTTCCACGGCTCCGGTGTCGTCCACGTTCTGGCCCAGTTCGCTGAGCAGTTCCTCGGTGCGCAGCGGTCGGATCTCGCTGACGGCGCCGACCAGGGTGGTCTTGCCGACCCCGAATCCGCCCGCGACCAGGATCTTCAGAGCCAGGGCGGAGTTGTCGACGTCGCCGGCGTTGTTGGCGTTCGTCTCTTCAGAGTGCTCGGAGGCCATCGATGACTTCCCTCAAGATCTTTTCGTCGGGTAGCTGTGCGGGCGGCACGGGACGGCTGACCTTGACGCAGCCCATGTCCAGAAGGTCTCCCAGGAGCACCCTGACCACCCCTGCGGGGAGGTCGGTGCCCGCGGCGAGTTCGGCGACCGACTGTGTCTCGGTGCGGCACAACTCGATGAGCGCCCTGTGCTCGGGGCCGAGCGCCGTGTCGTCGTCCTTGCCGGGTGCGGCGTCGTCGAGTTTGACGAGTGCGATCAGATCGAAGCGCACCCCTCTCGGACCGGGTGACGTGCGCCCGCCGGTCATCGCGTACGGGCGGACCAGCGGGCCGGCCTCGTTGTCGTACCACTGGCTGCCCGACCGGTCCGGGCTGCCCCGTCCCTGGTCGTCCCTGTGCCCGTGATCGTTCATCGTCGTGACCGTCCGGTCATCCGGCGGCGGGCGGGTGCGCGGCGAACCGCGGTGGGGTGTAGAGGTGTTCGCCGACCCGCTTGACCATGCGGGCCATCTCGTACGCGACGAGGCCGATGTCGGCGTCGGCGGTGCTGAGGACGGCGAGGCACGAACCGTCGCCCGCCGCGGCGACGAAGAGGAAGCCGTCGTCCATCTCGACCATGGTCTGGCGGACGCCGCCCGCTCCGAAGTGCCGGCCGGCCCCCTTGGCGAGGCTGTGGAAGCCGGAGGCGACGGCGGCCAGATGTTCGGCGTCCTCGCGGCCGAGCCCGCTCGACGCGCCGACGGCGAGTCCGTCGTTGGAGAGGACGACCGCGTGCCGCAGCTCGGCGACGCGCAGCACCAGGTCGTCGAGGAGCCAGTCGAGTTCTCCGGACCGGGGCGCGGCGTCCGTGGTCGGGTCCTGGATCATGTGGGATCTCCTTCGGTGCTGTCGCTGCCGTGCACGGGTCCTGAGCCGGATCCTGGTGGGCGGCCGCCGCCCCGGACCCAGCCGTCGCGGAAGTCCGCCATCCGCTGCCGCGCCTGTTCGGGCGTGCGTGCGCCGGATTCCTGCTGGTGTGTGGCGCCGTTGTCGTCCTCCGGCCGCTCGCGCAGCTGGGGTGCGAGGCTCGCCTGCCGTACCCGCTTGGGCAGTCCGTCAGGTGCCTCGGAGTCGCTCTCGTCAGCAGGGGGCCTGTGCAGGCGCAGGGCGGTGACTCCGGGGGGCGTTGGGGTGTCGTGAGCCGTGTCCCTGTCGGGCACGGCGTGCACGGCGGCGGCGATGGCGGGGCGTGGCCCCTGGGCGGGCACGGAATTGCCGTTCATGTGGAGTGCTTCCGGGTCGGGCACGCGCGCGTGGTGGTGCTCCGCCGCGTGTTCCTGTGTGGCGTCCGCCCCGACGGACTTGTCGGGGGCCCCGGCGTGCAGCAGGGGGGTGGGCAGCAGGACGACCGTGGTGGTGCCGCCGTACGGCGAGGTGCGCAGGTGCACCTTGATGCCGTGGCGGTGGGCGAGCCGGCTGACCACGAAGAGTCCGAGCCGGTCGCTGTCGAACAGGTCGAGCGCTTCGGAGTGGGCGATGCGGTTGTTGGCCTCGGCGAGGGTCTCCTTGCCCATGCCGAGGCCCCGGTCCTCGATCTCCAGGGCGTAGCCGTTTCCGACGGGTTCGCCGCTGACCCGCACCTTGGTGTGCGGCGGTGAGAACTGGGCGGCGTTCTCCACGAGTTCGGCCAGGAGGTGGGTGAGGTCGGCCACCGCGGCGCCCTGTACGGAGGCGGCGGGCAGTTGCCGTACCTCCACGCGCGCGTAGTCCTCGACTTCGGAGACCGCCGCGCGGACCACGTTGGTCAGAGACACGGGGGTGCGCCAGGCTCGGCCCGGGGCGGCTCCGGAGAGGATGATCAGGCTTTCCGCATGGCGCCTCATGCGGGTCGTGAGGTGATCGAGCCGGAACAGGTCGCTGAGTTCGTTCGGGTCCTCGGCCCTGCGCTCCATGGTGTCGAGGAGGCCGAGCTGACGGTGGACGAGGACCTGGCTGCGGCGGGCGAGGTTGACGAAGACGCCGGAGATCCCGCTGGCGAGTTCGGCGCGTTCGGCGGCGGCGCGCAGGGCTGCCCTGTGCACCGTGCCGAGAGCCTCGGCGACCTGTCCGGTCTCGTCCTCGGCGGGAGGGCCTTCCGGCGCTTCCGCACGGACGTCGATCTCCTCGCCGGCGCGCAGTTTCCGCATCGCGTGCGGGAGTTTGCGCCGGGCGATCTCCAGGGCGCTGTTGCGCAGGCTGACCAGTTCGACGACCAGGCCGCGGCCGATGCGTACGGAGATCACGAGCGAGGCGCCGACGGCGAGCAGGCCGAAGAGGACGGCGGCGCCCGCGGGCGTGAGCAGTCCGCGGGTGAACGGATCCGCCCGGTCCGCGGCCGTGTGCGCCGCATCCGCCTCGATCGAGCGGAACCGGTTCTGCACGGTCGTGTGCGCGCTGTCCCAGGTGAGTGCGGGAGCCGCGGCGAGCGCCGCGCGGCCGGGCCGAGCGGCGAGAGCCTTGTCCTCGACGGCGCGTACGTCGCCGTACGCGCTCCCCTCCACGAGGTGGCGCCACGCAGTCCGTTGAGGTGCCGGGAGGTCGGCTACGGCCGATTCGGCCAGGTTGCGCCGGGTGTCGACCGCCCCGGTGAACAGCCGCAGCCTCTTACCGTCCAGCGAGCCCGCGAGACGGGCGGCGGCGAGCAGGGTGTCCTCGCGGGCGAGCATCTCGCCGGACCGTGAGAACTCGAGCAGCACGCGCGCGTCGGAGCCGAGACGGTCGTCCTGGACCCCGGTCACCGCACCGTTCACGGCGAACGCCGAGCCGATCGTCTTCGTGTACTGCTCGTACGTGCCCTCCCAGCCGGTGCGCCGGCCGAGCACCGCGCTGCGCAGGGGGCGCAGCTCGTCGGCGGCGGAGACGAACGCCGTCAGTCGCTCGCCGAGCCGCGCGGGCAGATCGGCGCCGTCCGCGACGGTGTTGCCGTCGCCGAGACGGAGCTTCGCCACGGCCCGGTCGGTCGCCGAGCCGCGCTTCTTGAGGTCGTCACCGCGGTCGGCCGCCGGCTTGGCGGCGTAGGCGACGGCCGCGGTGCGTTCGGCCTGGAGCGCGGCGACCGCGTCGGCGACGGGGCCACGGACCGTGGAGTCGACCCGCTGCAACTGTCGCATCCGGGCCACGTCCTGGGCCGTGGTGACTGTCGCGTACGCCCACAGAGCGAGCAGTGAGACGACGGGCACCATCAGAAGGCACACGATCTTGGCGCGGACGGTACGGGGCCGCAGCCCTCGGCGGCCCGCGCGCGTGGGAGGCACGACAGGAGCGGACGGACCGTCCGTTCCGTGGTCCTCTTCCGCGGGCGGTCCGGCGTGCGCGCGCCGTCCGCGCGCCGGGGGCGCGGGCTTGGGCTGCGCGCCGGTGATGGGGGTCCTACGGGGTGTACGCATGGCCTCCTCGCTCGTGGTGCGCTCGTGGTGCGAAGGGTGGTGGCGCCGTTGCGCCGTCAGCGGGCGACGCTCTCGACGGGCCGCTGGGCCGACTCGGAGGCCTCGCGCTCCCCCGTGGTGGGGGACAGCGCGACGAACGCGGACGTCAGGAAGAGGTAGGACCCGAGGCCGACGGCGAGGGGGAAGATGAACTGCATCGCCGTGGCCCCGGGCAGGGCCGCTGCGGAGGCCGCGACCTTCACGCTCACCGCCATCATTCCGGTGTAGTGCATGCTGCTCACCGCGCCGCCCATGACGAGGGAGGCGACCGCGACGGCGGCGGGTGACTTGATGTTGAGTCCGGCCCAGAGGGCGGCCGTCGCGGCCACGACGGCGATGGCGACGGAGAGCCCCACGAGCAGCGGGTCGTAGCGCACCTGGCCGTGCAGGCGCAGCGCCGCCATGCCCAGGTAGTGCATGCTCGCGACGCCGAGTCCCGTGGTGAGCCCGCCCAGCGCGAGGGCGCGGTTGGGGTCTCGGCTGTAGCCGACGGCGAAAACGCCGACGCCCACGACGGCCACGGCGACGACCAGGCTGAGGACGGTGAGCGGCACGTTGTAGCGGATCTCCGTTCCGGTGACGCCGAAGCCGAGCATCGCCACGAAGTGCATCGTCCAGATGCCCGTGCCGATCGCGGACGCCGCGGTGATCAGCCAGTTGCGCCGCGAACGGCCGGTGGCGCCCAGGGCGCGGACGGTGCAGCGCAGACCGAGCGCGGCGCCGATGGATGCCATCACGTATGACAGCACGGGGGTCAGCCAGCCGAAGGTGGCGTGGTCCAGGTGTCCCATGGCTCCGGGACGCTAGACCTCTCGGGGGCGCACAACAGGGGCGCATTTCGAAAGCTGCTGGAATCTGACAGAGAGACGCACCTGAACGATCGCGTCACGCTCGAACATGTGCACCGTCCGACATACGGCGGTTTCGGTTCGCATCGGTTCTCATGGGTCGCATGCGGAGTTTTCGATCCCTTGGACGCGCCTACGCACGCGCCCGTACGCGAGGGATCATGGAGTCATGAGCGACGACCACACGCACGTGCAGGAGTTCTTCTCGGCCCGCGCGGCCAACTGGGACGCACGGTTCCCCGACGACGGTCCGGCCTTCGAGGCGGCCGTCGCCGATCTGGGGCTCCGCGCGGGCGGCCGGGTGCTCGACGCGGGATGCGGCACGGGGCGCGCCCTGCCGGCGCTCAGGGACGCCGTGGGGCCTTCGGGAACGGTCCTCGGGGTCGACCTGACCCCCGCGATGCTGGAGGCCGCCGTACGGGCGGGACGGGCTCACGCCGGCTCACTCCTGCTCGCCGACGTGACACGCCTGCCCGTGCGGTCCGAGTCGCTCGACGCCGTCTTCGGCTCGGGGCTCGTCGCACACCTGCCCCAACCCCTGGAGAATCTCCGGGAGTTGGCGAGGGTGGTGCGTCCGGGCGGACTCCTCGCGCTGTTCCACCCCATCGGGCGGGCGGCGCTGGCCGCGCGACAGGGCCGCCGGCTCACCCCGGACGACCTGCGCGCCGAACCGAACCTCCGCTCGCTGCTGGCCGGTTCGGGCTGGCGCATGACGTCGTACGTGGACGAGGACGCCCGCTTCCTGACGCTGGCCGAACGCCAGGACTGACGCCGCACGGAGTTGGTGCCGTACAGGGGTTCGGGGTTTGTGCCGTACGGGACTGACGCCGTGCCGGGCTACGCGAGGGCGTGGTCCGCGACCGCCGCGGCGAATGCCTCAGCGTTGTCGAACATGACGTTGTGGCCGGCGTCGGGCACGGTGCGCACGCGCACTCCCGCGGCTTCGAGACCCGCGCGGTCCGCGAGTTCACCGCTGCGCGCGCCCTGCAGATACAGGCGGTCGACGTCCAGGTCCATGAGCATCCGCCGCATGGTGGGGCGGGTGCCGCGGGCAAGCCCGACGGCGGTGCGATGCAGGGCGAGGGGATCCGCGAGGCGCATGGTGGCCGCCCACAGGGGGCCGACCTTGGCGAGCACGCGCGCGTGGCCGCCGCCCGTGACGTATTCGTCCTCTCCGTAGGAGGCGATCCCGCTGCTGCCTTCCACGCGGGGAGGGTACGGGTCGAGGTTGGCCTCGGTGAGCACGAGCCGCGAGACGAGGTCGCGGCGCCGGTCGGCCAGGACGATCGCCACCGCGCCGCCCATGCTGTGCGCGACGAGCTCGGCGCCGGACGCCCCGGCCGCATCGAGAGCGGCCGCCAGGGCGTCGGCGTGATCGTCCAGCGAGTAGCCGAAGTCGGCGGGCCGGTCGCTGATTCCGTGCCCCGGCAGATCGACGAACAGCGAACGACGGCCCGCGAGTTCGGGCCTGCCGGCTATATGCGCGTGGTAGACGGTGGAGGCGGATCCCAGCCCATGGACGTACACCCGCGGCGCCCCGTCCCCGTCGCCCTCGACCCAGCGGATGTGGCTCCCCTGCAAGTCGAACCGGGCCTGCTTCAGCATGCGCCCTCCACTCCCTCTCCCCGACGACCGCACAGCCCCGCCCTTACGAGGCACTTCGCAGAGCATACATCGGAACCGATGTATTGCCAGACCGATGTACACCGAACCCGTAGGGAGTGCGGCACAATGAGGGGATGCTGGAACTCGCCATCCTCGGTTTCCTCTACGACGCGCCTCTGCACGGTTACGAGCTGCGCAAACGGATCACGGCACTGACCGGCCACGTGCGGCCCGTCGCCGAGAGCACGCTCTATCCGGCGATCAAGCGCCTGGAGAAGGCAGGCCTGCTCACCCGCGAGACCCAGCCGGGGTCGGTCGCGGCCCAGCGCCACGTCCTCAGCCTGACCGCGGCGGGCCGGGAGGAACTCCGCGGCAGGCTGGCGGAGCCCGGCCGAGCGGACATCACCGACGAGAACCGCTGGTTCACGGTCCTCGCGTTCCTGCGGCACCTCGACGACCCTGGGGCGCAGGCGACGGCGCTCGGGCGCAGGCTGGCGTTCCTGGAGGAACCGGCCAGCTTCTTCTACGAAGGTGAACGTCCGCTGCGAGCCGAGGAGTTGGACGACCCGTTCCGCCGCGGCATCCTCACCATCGCCCGCGCGACCAGCCGGGCCGAACTCGCCTGGCTGCGCTCCACTCTCGCGGACTTGGGAACACGCACGGAGGCGAAACCCTTCTGACGCTCGAACTCCCGCTCTACGTTGGTGATGTGACGCACCGTCGCACACCGCATCGGGGGAAGGTGGCATACATGCTCGACAGACTCCGCAAGGCTTTGGCCGCACGGACACCGGCCGGCGTAAGCGTCGCGGCGGCGCCGCGCAAGCGCCCGCCGAACCTCTTCGAGGCGGCGGCAACCTACGTCTCGGCGTCGGTCGAGGACGACGAGGACAAGCTCGCCGAAGCCGCGACCTGGGTGTCTCCGGAGGCCCTGACATTCGGCATCAACGAACTCGCGTGCCGGGCAGTCGTCGCGCTCGCGCGGGAGCGCGACGAGTCACCCCAGGTGGTGGCGCGGGCGCTGCTCGGCCTGCCTGCCGCCGGCTGACCCGCCTCGCCCGCCGGCTCTCCACAGCAGGCACACGAAGTGCGCACGGGATCTTGGCAGGGTCCGCGCACCGGGCGCAACGGCGGGCCCTTCGGGAGAATTTCCAGCTCAACGCCCTCGACGATCTCCACCGGTACTGGTTAGGGTGCGCCGACGGAGAACGCTCAGGGGAGGCTGGCATGGCCGGGACGGACGACACGGTCGCCGCCGGGGACGACGCGCTGTATGTACTGACGGCGGTGTTGCTGACCCCTGCGAAGTTCCCCAGTGTGCTCGGGGACGACTACCCGGAGGCATGCGCCGCGCTCGGGCTCGCACCCCTCGCCGACGGGTACGGGCTCGTGCTCGGGCAGGACGGAACGGGAGCACGCTGGACCGTCGTCATAGACGACGTGTCCCTCGTCGCCGTCGCCATCGCGTCCTGGGACTGCGGCATGGAGTACGAGTTGTCGCCCGACGAGCGCACGGTGGTCTCGGCCATGCCGGGGTGGCCGCTGGCCCTTTCCGTGTCCGCGCCGGGCGTCCCCGCCCCGCACGACCCGGAACACGACCCGGAGATCATGGACGGTCCGCCTCTCACGCCGCCGAACACGGAGACGTGGGGCCCTGCCCAACGACGCCTCGGCGCCGACGAGATCGCCCTCCAGTGGGCGTCCTGGCGGGACCAGATCGACGACAGTGCGTTCCTGACGGACAGCGCGGCCGACTCGGAGAGCTCCGAGGCGGCGGCCGGTGCGCAGGCGTCTGAGGAGGCAGGCGGCGCGGACGCCGACAGCGCGGCGACCTCCGCCACCTCCACCTCCGCTTCCACCACCGATTCCGGCGACGCAGCCGACAACACCTCGGCCAGCGCTGCCTCCGGGAGCGACTCCGAGGCGCAGAGCACGCGCGCCCCGCACGCGGGCATCCAGCGGGTCCTCGCCGAGGTAAGGGCCTACGTGGACTGCCCTCCGCCCCTGGGCCGGGTCCGGTCGGCGTTCGCGTCCGGGGACGCCCGGACCCTCCGGGCCGACGGGCCCGGCTGGTCGATGGTGGCCCGGACGGACGACATCGCGTTCGTACTGCTGGACGACGAGCCCGGTGAGGTGCTCCCCGTCGGGCGGGGCCCCGAACTGCCCGGCCTCCTGGAAGCGCTCGACAAGATGGCCGTACGCCCCTCCTGAACCTCCAGCAGCGGGCCCCCGCGGCCCGCTGCGCGGCCCGGTCCCGAGTTCACGCGTCGGAGCCCTGCCACTTTCGCTGTCGCGCCTCGGCATCTCCCTCACACTCTCGCGTACCTCGACTCCTTCGCTTTCGCGCCCCCTCCCCCGCTCCCACCCCTCCCTCCTCCCTCCTTTCGTGCATCCCGGCCCTGCCTCTAGCCGCGCACCCCAACCCCAACCCCGCCCCCCACATACCGCCCCTCTGTCCCATGTGGCGCCGGCCCATGGCCCGGTGCGCCGCGCCGCGCGCACGATGGCCCCGCTCGTCACCCCTGCCGGTCCTCGTCGTCGCGGAGGCTCCCCATGCGCGTGTCCGGAACAGTCCCCCTCGTCGCCACGGCCGTGTTGGCGCTGGCCGTCTCGGGGCCGGCGCCCGCGGGAGCCGCCGCGCAGAGCAGTGGGGGTGGGGCACACTGCGCTCGTCAGGAGCGGGTGCACGTCCCGGGTGCCGCCCTTCAACAGACCGCCTGCCTGGACGACTTGACGACGTCGGCCTTGGCCGGCACCCCGTACACCGACACCGCCGACCAGGCGGGCCTCACCGCGAAGGGGACCCGCAATCCGTCCGGCGTCCCCGGTTCGCAGGTCGACGGGTACTTCCCGGACGACTCCACGTCGAATACGACGCACGGCTGGCAGCACGACGCCCAGTTCGTGATCAGGCTGCCCGACCACTGGAACGGCGGCCTCGTGGTGACCGGCTCACCGGGCAACCGAAAGCAGTTCTCGACGGACGTGGCGATCTCCGACCGCGTCCTCGCCCAGGGCTACGCCTACGCAGCCACCGACAAGGGCAACACCGGCCCCGACTTCTACCGCGACGGAAAGCGTCCCGGCGACGCGATCGTCGAATGGAACAACCGGACCACCCAGCTCACCAGAGCGGCGAAGAAAGCCGTGGCACAGCGCTACGGGCGGGCCCCGCGGCGGACCTACATGACCGGGATCTCCAACGCCGGCTATCTGACGCGCTGGCAGCTGGAGAACCATCCCGAGTTGTACGACGGCGGCGTCGACTGGGAGGGCACCCTCTGGACCGCGGACGGCCCGAACCCGCTCACGTCACTGCCGACCGCCGTCGCGTACGGACTCGGGAAGGCCGACGACGACGATCTGTACCGCGTGGGCTTCGCGCGCGGCTCCGAATTCCTGTGGGCCTACCACCAGAAGGCCTACTGGGGAATCACACAGAAGATCTACCGAGCCGAGTTCGACCCCTCGTACGACGCCAAGTGCCCCGGCCCGTCAGCGGGTTCGACGACGGACGAGCTGCTCGCACCGTGCGCCTCCGACGCCTCGTACGGCTACGCGGCACGCCCCGCCTCGGTGCACCGCGCCGTCGCGCGGGTCGCGCTGAGCGGGCGGATCGGCAAGCCGCTGATCACGCTCCAGGGCGACCTGGACACCCTGCTGCCCATCGCGGCCGACGCCGATGTGTACGGGCGAATGGTCGACGACCGGGGGCGCGCCCGCCTGCACCGTTCGTACACCGTGCAGGACGGCACGCACACCGACGGCCTCTACGACACCTATCCCGACCGCCTGAGGCCCGTGCTGCCCTGCTATCGGTCCGCGTTCGACGTGCTCACCGCGTGGGTGGAGGACGGCACGCGGCCGCCCGCCGACCACACCATCGCCAGGCCGGTGGCCGGCGACGTCGTCAACAGCTGCTCGGCGACGGCAGAGGCAGCTGCCACCCGCCCGTAGCCCTGCCCGTCAGCGGCCTATCTCCCTGCGTGAGGCGCGGCGGAGCCTGCGCCGCTGGGAGGGGTCCAGCGCCAGGTAGGCCGCCGCGGGCACCCCGAGCACGATCAGGAGTGACGCCCACCAGGGCAGCCAGATCAGCAGGATGAGTCCGACCGCCACACCTCCTGCGGCGATCTTCGCGTTCCTCGACATGTCCGTCGCCTCCTTCGGGGGCTGCATACCGCCCTCGCCATGAGAGGCGGGCCCCCGCCTCTACTCTCTGAAACGGACTCGCCGCCCGGGCGGTTCCTGTTCACGACCCTGAGACACCCCTGAGCCTCCACCCTGACGCACCCCTGAGCCCCGCGCAGCCCCAGGCAGCGCAGAGAGTCCCAGTCGGCCCCGGGCATTCCCAGCCGGCACGCACGCCCTGAGCCCCGGGCGAGGAACCCGGGGCTCAGGGCTGCGCAGGAGGCGGCCGGCCCCACCCGGACGGTGCCTCACTCCAGGCGTCGGCTCACTTCATGCGCCGGGTCACTCCATGCGCCCGCTCATTCCATGCGCAGCGGCTCCCCGACCTCGTACATGTGGCGCAGGGCCTGCCGGTAGGAGTCGACGAGACCGGTCTCCGTGAAGGGGATGCCCAGGTCGCGGCAGTGGGCCTTGACGAGGGGCTGGGCCAGGCGCAGGTGGGGGCGCGGCATGCTCGGGAAGAGGTGGTGCTCGATCTGGTAGTTGAGGCCGCCGAGGAACCAGTCGGTCAGTGCGCCGCCCTTGATGTTGCGGGAGGTGAGGACCTGCCGGCGCAGGTGGCCCCAGCGCTCGCCGTCCGGGTCGGGCATCTCCATGCCCTTGTGGTTCGGCGCGAAGGCCATGCCGAGGTGGAGACCGAAGAGTGCCTGGTGGATCGCCGCGAAGGCGAGGGCGTGGCCGAGCGGCATGGTGGTCAGGAGCAGGACTACGTAGCCGACGACGTGGGCGACGAGGAACAGTCCTTCCACGGCGCGTTCGCGCGGGGGCTGGCGGCGCAGGTCCTGGAAGCCGTACAGCTTCAGGGCGAGGCCCTCCAGGAGGGTCAGCGGGAAGAAGAGCCAGGCCTGGTTGCGGGTGAGCCAGCGGCGGAAGCCGGAGCGGGTCGCGGCCTGTTTGCTGGTGAAGACGAGGACGTCGGCGGCTACGTCGGGGTCCTTGTCGATGTGGTTGGGGTTGGCGTGGTGCCGGTTGTGCTTGTCGTTCCACCAGCTGTAGCTCATGCCGAGCAGCAGATTGCCGTGGATGAGCCCGATGACCCGGCTCACGGCGCGGTTGCCGGTGATCTGGGCGTGGCCGGCGTCGTGCCCCACGAAGGCGGTGCGCGCGCAGAGCACCGCGAGGACGGGCGCGAGCGCGAGGACCCACCAGGAACCGCCGATGAGGGCCATGCCCGTGCCGACGGCGGCAAGGGACAGGGCGTTCAGCGCGATGTTGCGCACATACCAGCCGGTGCGCCGCTCCAGGAGGTCCTGGCGCTTGACGGTCCGCAGCAGCGGCGTGAAATCGCTGCCTCTCGGCTGCGTCCCGGTCGCACCTGAGGAATGGTCCACTACGGGTTCGACGGCCAGGGTCATGGCGAGGTCTCCGGTCTCTGGGCATGGCGACAGGCGCGGGATGGGGATGGAGGAGATGGGCATGGCGGAGCATGTGGCGACGGGGGCGAGGAAGACGTACTGTCCGGACGCCCTGCTCACGAGACGCCCTGACCTCAACAAACCTAGGAATCAGCGGCCTTGGCCACCATGAGGCCACCACCCGACTGTGCGCGGGGGTAGCACCGCCCCCGAAGGGGGGCTAGCTCCACCCCTTTCAGGCGGGGGTGACCGGCGTCACCTTGCGACGTGTCACGCCGGGCGGAGTCTTGGGGTACCCTCGGCGATTCCGCCCGGTAGTCAAATTTGAGGAACACGTCATCGCTGCCCACAGGCGTCCCGTGGCAACACTCCCCGAGATCTCCGAACTGGTCCGCTGCTGCGCTGTCTTCGTGCCCGGCGACCCGGCACGCAATGGAAGAGTCGCCTTCTGGCGCCCCGACGGTGGCCGGCCTCCGCACACCGAGGCGGGCACGCCCGAGGAGCTGAGCCTTGCCGTGCCCGGGGAAGCCGGTGCCGAGCGCGAGTCCGTACCGGCCGTCCTGTTGCCCGTACGCGCCGCACTACCCGTCCTCACGCGCGCGCGTGCCATCCCACAGGCGCACCCGACCGCCGTCTTCTGGAGCGCCGCCGCCGTGCTCGCCCTCCAGTTCACGGCGCGCGGCCTGCTGCTGCCCGGACTCACGGCGACCGATCACGACGCCTGGCGCGCGGGTCCGCTGCGGGCCGAGGACCTGGAGCGGGTCAGGGAGCTGGCCGCCGCGATGCCTCCCGAGGCCCACGCGACGCCCCTGGACGGTCCGGGGCCGCTCCGTCTCCCCGCGCCCGAGGCGCTGCTGCGCGCCTTCCTCGACGCCGTCGCCGACACCCTGCCCCGCTCCCCCGCGGCGAGCCTCGCCTCGGGCGCGCGGGCTTTCACCGCGCCCGAGCCGCAGCCGGTGCCCGGACACCGCGCGTGGGCCGCCGATGTCGCCGCGGGACACGACGCGGGCGTGCGGATCTCGCTGCGCGTCGAGGTACCGGGCATCGACCGGGCCGCGCCGGGGGCCGCGGACGAGGAGAACGTCGCCTTCCGCGCCGTGCTCCAGATGCACAGCGTCAGCGACCCCGCGCTCGTCGCCGACGCCGCCGAGGTCTGGGCGGCGTCGGGCGCTGCGGCCAAGGCATTCGGGCCACGAGCCCGCATGGACGCCCTGCTCGCGCTGCGGGGAGCCGCCCGAGCCTGGGCGCCCCTCGCGCCGCTGCTCTCGGCGGCCGTGCCGGACGCGCTCGACCTGGCGGACGAGGAGATCGCCGACCTGCTGGGCGCCGGGGCGCGAGCTCTCGCCGCGGCGGGCGTCGACGTGCACTGGCCCCGGCAGTTGGCGCGCCGGCTAAGCGCACGCGCGGTCATCGGCCCTCCGGACGAAGGGTCACCCGGAGGGGGGAACCCTGACCGATTCCGGACGGCCACCCCGTCGTTCCTCTCCGCGGACGCCCTCCTCGCGTTCAACTGGCGCTTCGCGCTGGGCGACCAGGAGCTGAGCCGGGAGGAGCTCGACCGGCTTGCCGAGGCCAACCGGCCCGTCGTCAGGCTGCGCGACCAGTGGGTCCTCATCGATCCCGAGGAGGCCCGGCGCGCCCGCGAGCACCAGGACCGCAAGGTCACGCCGATCGACGCGCTGGGCGCGGTCCTGACGGGTTCCACGGAGGTCGACGGCCGCCGCGTCGACGTCCACCCGACGGGCTGGCTGGCCGAGCTGCGGGAGCGGCTCGCCGACCCGGAGGGCATGGAGCCCGTGGGACAGCCCGCCGCGCTGGCCGCCGAACTGCGCGACTACCAGCTGCGCGGCCTGAACTGGCTGGCCCGGATGACGTCCCTCGGCCTCGGCGCCTGCCTCGCCGACGACATGGGTCTCGGCAAGACGATCACGCTGATCGCCCTCCATCTGCACCGGCAGAGCGCCCCGGAGACTGCCGCCCCGACCCTTGTCGTCTGCCCTACGTCCCTCATGGGCAACTGGCAGCGCGAGATCGAGAAGTTCGCGCCCGGCACGCCCGTGCGCCGCTTCCACGGCGGGCGCCGAAGCCTGGACGACCTCGCCCCCGGCGAATTCGTGCTCACCACGTACGGCACGATGCGGCTCGACGCCGCGCAACTCGCGGGTGCCGACTGGGGCATGGTCGTCACCGACGAGGCGCAGCACGTCAAGAACCCGCACTCGGCGACCGCGAAGGAGCTGCGGACCATCGGGGCACGCGCGCGCGTGGCGCTCACCGGCACCCCCGTGGAGAACAACCTGTCCGAACTGTGGGCGATCCTCGACTGGACGACCCCGGGGCTGCTCGGAAAGCTCGGCACGTTCCGCACGCGTTACGCGCGCGCGGTGGAGGAGGGCAAGGACCCGGCGGCGGCCCAGCGCCTGTCCCAACTCGTGCGGCCCTTTCTGCTCAGGCGCCGCAAGTCGGACCCCGGCATCGCGCCCGAGCTCCCGCCGAAGACCGAGACCGACCGCGCCGTGTCGCTGACCACCGAACAGACCGGGCTCTACGAGGCCGTGGTGCGCGAGACGCTCGCCGAGATCGCCGGGGCGGACGGCATCGCCCGGCGCGGACTGATCGTCAAACTCCTCACGGGGCTCAAGCAGATCTGCAACCACCCTGCCCAGTTCCTCAAGGAGGACGAACCGCGCATCCCCGGCCGCTCCGGCAAGCTGGAGCTGCTCGACGAACTGCTCGACACGATCCTCTCCGAGGACGCGAGCGTACTGATCTTCACGCAGTACGTGCAGATGGGGCGCCTGATCGAGCGCCATCTGACGGCTCGCGGCGTGACCTCCCAGTTCCTCCATGGCGGCACGCCCATCGCCGCGCGCGAGGCGATGGTGGGGCGCTTCCAGGAGGGCGAGGTGCCGGTCTTCCTGCTGTCGCTGAAGGCTGCGGGTACGGGCCTCAACCTCACCCGGGCCGAACACGTCGTGCACTACGACCGCTGGTGGAACCCGGCGGTCGAGGCGCAGGCGACGGACCGCGCGTACCGGATCGGGCAGCACAGGCCCGTGCAGGTCCACCGGCTGATCGCGGAGGGGACGATCGAGGACCGGATCGCCGACATGCTGGTGCGCAAGCGGGAGTTGGCGGACGCTGTGCTCGGCTCCGGCGAGGCGGCCCTGACCGAACTGACCGATTCCGAACTGGCCGATCTGGTCGAGCTGCGAGGGGGCGCACGATGACGGACCGTCACGAGTACGGCGACGACCTGTTCGACGGCGAGGAGGACAGCCCTGGCGAGGGGGCCGACGCGGCGCAGGAGGAGCGTGTCTTCGAGGCGCTGCCGCCCGTCCAGGGGCGCGGCTTCGCGCAGTCGTGGTGGGGACAGACCTGGCTCAAGGCGCTGGAGGACACCGCCCTCGACCTCCAGCAGCTGAAGGCGGGGCGCGCACTCGCGCGCGCCGGTTCCGTGGGGGCGGTCTCGGTGCGGCCCGGGCGGGTCACCGCGCTCGTCCGGGACCGGGGCGGTGCCGTGTACCGCGCGGACGTGCTGCTGCAACGGCTGAGCGAGGAGGAGTGGGACCAGTTCCTCGGGATGACGGTCGAACGAGCCGGGCACATCGCGGCGCTGCTCGACCGCGTGATGCCGCCGCACCTGGTCGAGGACGCGGCGGCGGCCGGCGTGGAACTGCTTCCGGGAATCGGCGACTTGGAGCCGCGCTGCGGGTGTGACGCGTGGGACCACTGCGCCCACACGGCGGCGCTCTGCTACCAGCTGGCCCGCCTCCTCGACCAGGATCCGTTCGTGCTGCTGCTGATGCGCGGGCGCCGGGAGCGGGCACTGCTCGACGAACTCCAGGTACGCAGCGTGGCGTCCGCCACGGCCGGGTCCGCCGACGCGGAGACCGACGAGGAGACCGACGAAGGGCCCGTGCACGCGGACGGCGTCGACGCCACGGAGGCTTTCGCGGCGGGGAGCATCCTGCCGCCGCTGCCGGCCGCTCCCCCGGTGCCGCCCGAGGCGGGGCGCGTGCCGTCCCTGGACACGGAGACGGAGCCGCCTGCCGGGACGGATGTGGCGGCGCTGGAGTTCCTCGGCGCGCGGGCAGCGGCCGAGGCGCACCGGATGCTGACGGATGCGCTCGCTCCGGGCCACGAACTACGGTCACCGGAGGTTGAGTTGACGATGGATCAGGATGCGGCCCGGCTGGCCGCGGGCGCCCCTGAGGCGTGGATCGGGGCCAGGCTCGCCGACGGGTCGGGGCGCGACCGCGAAGGTCTCGCGGCGGCTGTGTCGGCCTGGGAAAACGGGGGCACCGCCGCCTTGTCCGTCCTGGAGGACGAGTGGACGCCGGACGCAGAGACGGCGGCACGCGCGCGTGCCGCCGTCGAAGCGGCCTGGGACGCCGGGGAGCGCCCGCCGCTGCGGGCTGCCCGCAACCGGTGGACGGCCACCGGCACGGACGCGCAGGTGCGGCTCGGCCGCGACGGCCGCTGGTGGCCGTACCGCAAGCGCCGCGGCCGCTGGCTCCCGGCGGGTCCGGCGGCCCACGACCCGGCCGCGGCACTCTCGGCCGCCACCGGGGAGGAGTGACCTCCGGCCGGGGGTGACCACGCACCAGCGCGCGCCCCGGCCGGACCCTTACTGGCAGCGACCCCCGACCCCCTCGAAGCCCGCAGCCCACAACCCAGCCGCAAAACTCCCGGACGCCACCCGGGACGAGCGAGCTCCGGCCGAGGCGACCACGCACCAGCGCGCGCCCCGGCCGGACCCTTACTGGCAGCGACCCCCGACCCCCTCGAAGCCCGCAGCCCACAACCCAGCCGCAAAACTCCC
>NZ_JBIVFF010000008.1:276581-424674 GCF_044748025.1 Streptomyces sp. NPDC090032
CCGGACGCCACCCGGGACGAGCGAGCTCCGGCCGAGGCGACCACGCACCAGCGCGCGCCCCGGCCGACGCGGCGCACCCATGCGCACGATTGCACCCCACCCCGGCCGGGCCTCCCCTCCAGCGGGCGTCCACAAGGGCTTACTCACGCTCCCTACCGAACCCTCCCCGCCCTCCGTAAGATCCGCGGCGGCAAGTGGTCCAGTCCACTCACGCGCTTGGAGTGCTCCATGAACCTCGGTCGTCGTACCGTGCTCACCGCCCTCGGCTCCACCGCCGCGCTCACCGTGTCGGCCTCCGGGGCCCGTGCCGGAAGCGGAGCGTCCTCGCGCACGCCGGCCGCCGACGCCCTGGCCCGGCTGCTGCCGCGCCACCACGACCAGGTCACCTTCCGCACCCTCCCCCGCCCCGAGCGCGGCAGCGGCGACGCGTTCAGGGTGTCGGGGTCCAGAGGCCGCATCCTCGTCGAAGGCACCACACCCGCCGTGCAGTTGACCGGCTTCCACCACTACCTGCGCCACCACGCCCACGCGCACTTCTCGTGGAGCGGCGAGCAGACGGAGTCCTTGCCGGCGCGGCTGCCCGCGCTCGCCGCGCCCGTGACGCGCGGCGCGAACGTCACCCACCGGTTCGCCTTCAACGACACCAACGACGGCTACACAGGCCCGTATCACGGCTGGGACTACTGGGAGCGTGAGCTCGACGTCCTCGCGCTGCACGGCTTCAACGAGGTCCTCGTCCACCTCGGCGCCGACACCGTCTACCACCGCACGTTCCAGGAATTCGGTTACGGCGATGCCGAGATGCGTGCGTGGATCGCGGGCCCGGCCCACCAGCCGTGGTGGCTGCTCCAGAACATGTCCGGCTTCGGCGACCCCGTGTCGCGCAAGCTCCTCGACCGGCGTGCGGCGCTCGCCCGCAAAATCGTCCGCCGGATCCGCGAGCTCGGCATGACTCCGGTGTTCCCCGGTTACTTCGGTACCGTCCCGCCCGGTTTCGCCGACCGGAATTCTGGCGCGCACGTCGTCCCGCAGGGCGACTGGGTCGGCTTCACGCGCCCCGACTGGCTCGACCCGCGAGACCCGCACTTCGCGAGGATCGCGGAGACCTTCTACCGCGTGCAGAGCGAACTGCTCGGCGACACCACCATGTACAAACTCGACCTGCTGCACGAGGGCGGCAAGCCGGGGGACGTACCGGTGGGCGAGGCCGCGAAGGCGGTCGAGAAGGCGCTGCGCACCGCCCATCCCGGCGCGATCTGGAACATCCTCGGCTGGCAGACCAACCCGCGCCGCGACATCCTCGACGCCGTCGACCGCTCGAAGATGTTCATCGTCGACGGCCTCTCCGACCGCTTCCCCACGGTGACCGACCGCGAGGAGGACTGGGCGGGCACGCCCTACGCGTTCGGCTCGATCTGGAATTTCGGCGGCCACACGACGATGGGCGCCAACACTCCCGACTGGGCCTCGCTGTACGAGAGTTGGCGCACCAAGGAGAACAGCGCCCTGGACGGCATCGCGCTCATGCCCGAGGGCGCCGACAACAATCCGGCCGCGTTCGCCCTCTTCAGCGATCTGCCGTGGACGGACGGCTCCGTCGAGCTGAAGAGCTGGTTCGAGCAGTGGCCGACACAGCGCTACGGCGGCCACGACGCGCACGCGGTGGCCGCGTGGGACGTCCTGCGCCGCACCGCGTACGGCACCACGCGGGCGGACAGCTGGAGCGAGGGCCACGACGGCCTGTTCGGCGCCCGGCCCGCCCTGGACGTGTCCAGCGGCGCGTCCTGGTCGCCGGGCGCGCTGCGCTACGACTCCGAGGAGTTCGCGCGGGCCCTGCCCGAACTGCTCGCGGTCGCACCGGGCTTGCGCCACAGCTCCGCGTACGCCTACGACCTGATGGACGTCACCCGGCAGACGATCTCGCACCGCAGCCGCGTCCTGCTGCCGCGGATCAAGGCCGCGTACGACGCCGAGGACCGCGTGGCTTTCGAGGAACTGACGGGTGAGTGGTTCACCTGGCTCGGGCTGCTGGAGGAGACCGTCGCCACGCAGCCGCGCCATCTGCTGGGGCGCTGGATCGCCGACGCGCGCGCGTGGGGCGCCGACGACGAGGAGCGGGATCGTCTCGAGTACGACGCGGTGTCCCTGGTGACGGTGTGGGGCCCGCGTTCGGGTGCCGACGACGGCGGGCTGCACGACTACGCGAACCGCGAGTGGGCCGGGCTCGTGGGCGGCCTCTACACGCTGCGCTGGTGGACCTACTTCGACGGGCTCGCGGTTGCCCTCGCCGATGGCACGACGCCGCGGCCGGTCGACTGGTACGCCCTGGAGGACGGCTGGGTCCGCGACCACCCGGCGTACTCCGCACGGCCCTCCGGCGACGTCGTCCGCATCGCCCGCAAGGTCGCCGCCCGGCTCTGACCACTGCGGCACAGCCGCTGAAGCCGGTGCCCTCCGCCGCGCGAAGGGCACCGGCCGACTCGGCTAGCGGATCGGCAGACCCGAGAGCGTGCGGGCGATCACGAGACGCTGGATCTCGCTGGTGCCCTCGAAGATCGTGTAGATCGCGGCATCGCGGTGCATGCGCTCGACCGGGTACTCGCGGGTGAAGCCGTTGCCGCCGAGGATCTGGATGGCCTGGCCGGTGACCTTCTTGGCGGTCTCGCTCGCGAAGAGCTTCGACATGGAGCCCTCGGCCGACTCGAACTTCTTGCCCGTGGTCGCCATCCAGGAGGCACGCCACACCAGGAGTCGCGCCGCGTCGATCTGGGTGCGCATGTCGGCGAGCTGGAAGGCGACGCCCTGGTTGTCGATGATCGGGCGGCCGAACTGCGTACGCGTCCTGGCGTACTCCAGGGCCTCCTCGTACGCGGCGCGGGCCGTGCCCACCGCCATCGCGCCGACAGCCGGGCGGGACGCCTCGAACGTGGCCATGGCCGCGTTCTTCACGCGCTCGCCGCCGCCGGCCTTGGCGCGCTCACGCGCGCGTGCCATGCGCTCGTCGAGCTTGTCCTTGCCGCCGAGCAGGCAGGAGCCGGGCACGCGCACGTCCTCGAGGACGACCTCGGCGGTGTGCGAGGCGCGGATGCCGTGCTTCTTGAACTTCTGCCCCTGGGACAGGCCCGGCGTGTTCGGCGGGACGATGAAGGAGGCGTGGCCCTTGGAGCCGAGCTCGGGGTCGACGACGGCGACGACGACGTGGACGTTGGCGATGCCTCCGTTGGTCGCCCAGGTCTTGGTGCCGTTGAGGACCCACTCGTCCTTGGCCGCGTCGTAGACGGCGCGGGTCCGCATGGAGGCGACGTCGGATCCGGCGTCCGGCTCGGACGAGCAGAAGGCGGCGACCTTGACGTCGGTGGCGTCGCCGTACATCTGAGGGATCCAGGTGCCGATCTGCTCCTCGGTGCCGTTGGCGAGGACGCCGACCGCGGCGAGTCCGGTGCCGACGATCGACAGGGCTATGCCCGCGTCGCCCCAGAAGAGCTCCTCCATGGCCATCGGGATGCCGAGGCCGGTGGGGTCGAAGAACTGCTGTGCGTAGAAGTCCAGGGAATAGATGCCGATCTTCGCGGCTTCCTGGATGACCGGCCACGGCGTCTCTTCGCGCTCGTCCCACTCGGCGGCCGCGGGACGGATCACATCGGCGGCGAACCCGTGGAGCCAGTCCCTGACTTCCTTCTGCTCGTCGTTCAGATCCATCGTGAACTCGGCCATGACCCCTCCAGCACTGCGTACACTTCAAGACGTTACTTGCGGTAACGGCAGTGTGTTACTCGCCAGTAGCCCCTGTCAACTCCCGGCAGCCCGTTCGATGCCCCGAGACCGTCGAGTGTTACGTTTCGCGTGCGTCAGGCCATCGCACGGGCGGGGAGAACCTCATGGAGACCACACAGCGGACGGATCAGCAGTCGTCTGCCGAGCGCCGGCGGCGAGAGCTGCTGGAGGCCGCGGACCGCGTGGTGCTCCGCGACGGGCCCGGTGCGTCCATGAACGCCATCGCGGCCGAGGCGGGCATCACCAAGCCGATCCTCTACCGGCACTTCGGCGACAAGGGCGGCCTCTACGCCGCGCTCGCCAAGCGCCACACCGACGCGCTCCTCGCCTCGCTGCGGGCTGCGCTCGACGCCCCGGCCGAGCGCCGCGAGCGGGTCGAGTCCACGCTCGACACCTATCTCGCGGCGATCGAGGCGCGGCCTCAGGTGTACCGCTTCCTCATGCATCCCTCGGAGAGCGTGTCCGAGAGCACGGCGCCGGGCGAGCAGGGCTTCTACGTCGGCAAGCACTCCGCTCCCCTGCTGCGCCGCATGGGCGAGGAGCTCGCCGAGGTCATCGAGGAGCGCGTCGACCTCGGCCCCGGCAGCCAGCAGCTCGCGCGGGTCTGGGGCCACGGGATCGTCGGCATGATGCACGCCGCGGGCGACTGGTGGCTCGGCGAAAGGCCCTGCTCGCGAAGCGAGTTGGTGCGCAGCCTCGCCGACCTGCTGTGGGGCAGGCTCGCCGCGGCGGGCGACAAGGTGGGCGGGCCCGGCTTCTAGCCCCAGAGGCCTCAGGAGTCCGCGTCGCTCGCCCAGGGGGCCCGCGCCGCCTGACGCAGGACCCTGCGACGGCGCCACCCCGTGACGTGGTCCGTGTAGAGCCGCCCCTCCAGGTGGTCGCACTCGTGCTGGAGGCAGCGGGCGAACCAGCCGGTGCCGTGCACCACCAGAGGCTCACCCCGCAGGTCCACGCCCTCGACGCGGGCGTGGTCGAAGCGGGGCGTGCCCGCCTCCAGGCCCGGCAGCGAGAGACAGCCCTCCGGTCCGCGTACGACCACGCCGTCCGCGTCGACGAGGCGTGGGTTCACGATGTACCCGAGGTGGCGGACGTCCTCGTCGTCGGGGCAGTCGTACACGAACACCCGCGCGGACTCGCCGATCTGATTCGCCGCGAGGCCCACGCCCTGGGCGGCGTACATCGTCGCGAAGAGGTCCTCCACAAGTCGGCCGAGCGCGGGGCCGAAATCTGTCACCTCCTGGCAGGGCGTGTGCAGCACGGGATCACCGAGCAGGGTCAGGGGTCTTACGCGCCCGGAGGCGCCCGGGATCGAGCCGTGTCGCATGGCCGTAAGGGTACGGTCAGGGCGAACCCCGGATCCGGGGTGGTGCCGCGGTTCGGGCGCAAAGGTGGATCTCGATAGGCTGACTCCACCAAGCGATGCCGGGGGCAGGCGCGGCGCCGTACGCAAGGAGGATCCAGAACGATGTCAGGCAACTCGGAGCCGCTGACTCCGCGGGCCAAGCTGGCCGTCACGGCGGGCAAGGCGGCCGCGGCGGTGTCCCGCGCGGCGGGCCGCGGCAGCGGATCGGTGATCGGCGGCAAGGTCGCGCTCAGGCTCGACCCCGAGCTGCTCGGGCGGCTTGCCCAGCATCTGGACGTGGTGCTCGTCTCCGCGACGAACGGCAAGACCACCACCACCCGGCTGATCGCCGAGGCCCTGCGCGCCGCCGGCCCCGTCGTGTCGAACGCGCTCGGCGCGAACATGCCCGCGGGCATCACGTCGGCGCTGGCCGGCGGCTCGGACGCGAAGTTCGGCGTGATCGAGGTCGACGAGAAGTACCTCGCGGGTGTCGCCCGCGACACCGCCCCGAAGGCGATCGCGCTGCTCAACCTCTCGCGCGACCAGCTCGACCGCGCCGCCGAGACCCGCATGCTCGCCGAGAAGTGGCGTGAGGGCCTGGCCGGTTCGAAGGCGATCGTGATCGCGAACGCGGACGACCCGCTGGTCGTCTGGGCCGCCTCCTCCTCGCCGAACGTGGTGTGGGTCGCCGCCGGGCAGGAGTGGAAGGACGACGCGTGGTCCTGCCCGTCGTGCGGCGGCGTGATGCAGCGCCCCGGCGACGACTGGTACTGCGGCGAGTGCGGCTTCCGCCGCCCGACGCCCAGCTGGGCGCTCCAGGGCGACTACGTCCTCGACCCGCACGGCTCGGCCTGGCCGATCCACCTCCAGCTGCCCGGCCGCGCCAACAAGGCGAACGCGACCTCGTCGGCCGCCGTCGCCGCGTGCTTCGGCGTGCCGCCCCAGGTGGCCCTCGAGCGCATGTACCAGGTGCAGGCGGTCGCCGGACGCTACGACGTCGTGCAGTTCCTCGGCCGCGACCTGCGTCTGCTCCTCGCGAAGAACCCTGCGGGCTGGCTCGAAACGTTTTCCCTGATCGACCCGCCGCCGACCCCGGTGATCCTTTCGGTCAACGCGCGCGGCGCCGACGGCACCGACACCTCCTGGCTGTGGGACGTCGACTACACGCGCCTGGCCGGTCACCCGATCTTCGTGATCGGCGACCGCAGGCTCGACCTCGCCGTCCGGCTCGAGGTCGCCGGCCTGGACTTCCGGGTCTGCGACAGCGTCGACGAGGCGGTGCAGTCCGCCCCGCCCGGGCGGATCGAGCTGATCGCCAACTACACCGCGTTCCAGGACGTCCGCCGCCGCGTCGGCAACTGAGACCCCGCAGAGGATTCATGAGCATGAGCGACAACGGCCTTCGTCTGGTCTGGGTCTACCCGGACCTCCTGAGCACGTACGGCGACCAGGGCAACGCCCTCGTCGTGGAGCGCCGCGCCCGCCAGCGCCGCCTCGACGTGCACCGCCTCGACGTCCGCAGCGACCAGCCGATTCCCACCTCCGGCGACATCTACCTGATCGGCGGCGGTGAGGACCGGCCGCAGCGTCTCGCCGCGGAGCGGCTGCGCCGTGACGGCGGTCTCCAGCGGGCCGTGGCCAACGGCGCGATCGTCTTCTCGGTCTGCGCCGGTTACCAGATCCTCGGCCACGAGTTCATCAACGACCTGGGCGAGCGCGAGCAGGGTCTCGGCCTGCTCGACGTGGTGTCCACGCGTGGTGAGGGCGAGCGGTGCGTCGGCGACGTACTGGGCGACATCGACCCGCAGTTGGGGCTCCCCCCGCTGACGGGCTTCGAGAACCACCAGGGCATCACGCACCTCGGCCCGTCGGCGCGGCCCTTCGCCCGGGTGCAGATCGGCCGGGGCAACGGCACGGGTGACGGCACGGAGGGCGCGTTCAACGACACCGTGTTCGGCACGTACATGCACGGCCCCGTCCTCGCCCGCAACCCGCTGATCGCGGACCTGCTCCTGAAGCTGGCCCTCGATGTCAACGCACTGCCGCCGGTCGACGACCGCTGGTACGAGGCGCTGCGCAACGAGCGGATCTCGGCGGCTCAGCAGCCCGCCTGATCGCTGTCCCGCACAAGTGAGCGGGTCAGTCCAGCAGGCG
The DNA here is from genome assembly GCF_044748025.1 of Streptomyces sp. NPDC090032. Lineage (NCBI taxonomy): Bacteria > Bacillati > Actinomycetota > Actinomycetes > Kitasatosporales > Streptomycetaceae > Streptomyces > Streptomyces sp. NPDC090032. The sequence goes on from NZ_JBIVFF010000008.1 coordinate 283,852, forward strand.
GACGTCAGGTGCGGCCCCGCCCCCTCCCGCCGGTAGGGTGGCGGGGATCCAGCCGGACAAAGTGGTCCGGTCATCGGCCCACTTTGCAAAGGTTCTCGGGCTATGCGTATTGGTGTCCTCACCTCCGGCGGAGACTGCCCCGGCCTGAACGCCGTGATTCGTTCGGTCGTGCACCGTGCCGTCGTCGACCACGGCGACGAGGTCATCGGCTTCCACGACGGCTGGAAGGGCCTGCTGGAGTGCGACTACCGCAAGCTCGACCTGGACGCGGTGGGCGGCATCCTCGCTCGCGGCGGCACGATCCTCGGCTCGTCGCGGGTCCAGCCCGCGCATCTGCGCGACGGCGTGGAGCGGGCCAGGGGCCATGTCGAGGAGCTGGGTCTTGACGCGATCATCCCGATCGGCGGAGAGGGCACGCTGAAGGCGGCCCGCCTCCTGTCGGACAGCGGCCTCCCGATCGTCGGCGTACCGAAGACGATCGACAACGACATCGCCGTCACCGATGTCACCTTCGGCTTCGACACGGCCGTCGGCGTCGCGACCGAGGCGCTCGACCGCCTCAAGACGACGGCCGAGTCCCACCAGCGCGTCCTGATCGTCGAGGTCATGGGCCGGCACACCGGCTGGATCGCGCTGCACTCGGGCATGGCGGCGGGCGCGCACGCCATCGTCGTGCCGGAGCGCCCCTTCGACATCGAGGAGCTGGCCGCGAAGGTCGGCGAGCGGTTCTCCGCGGGCAAGAAGTTCGCCATCGTGGTGGCCGCCGAGGGCGCCAAGCCCGCCCCCGGCTCCATGGAGTTCGACGAGGGCGTCAAGGACATGTACGGCCACGAGCGCTTCGCGGGCATCGCCACGCGGCTCTCCGGCGAGCTGGAGCAGCGCCTCGGCAAGGAGGCCCGCCCGGTGATCCTCGGTCACGTCCAGCGCGGCGGCACCCCCACCGCGTACGACCGTGTGCTCGCCACGCGCTTCGGCTGGCACGCCGTCGAGGCCGTGCACCGCGGCGAGTTCGGCATGATGACGGCGCTGCGCGGCACGGACATCGTGATGGTGTCGCTCGCCGAGGCCGTGGAGACGCTGAAGACCGTTCCGCAGGAGCGGTACGCCGAGGCGGAGTGCGTTCTGTAGTTCGTGCTTGAAGAGTCTGCCCCCGGTCGCAGCCGCGACCGGGGGCAGTTCTACTCTGGTGCGGACAGACAGTCCACAACCAGTACCAATCAGGAGCCGGCGGATGGATCACAGCGGGCACGGCATGAACATGGATCTGCCGCCGTTCACGCTGGGGCGAGGCCTCGAATGGTCGGCGGACCCCTTCTTCCTGATCGGGTGCCTGGTGGCGCTCGGCCTGTACGGCTGGGGGGTCGTGCGGCTCGCGCGGCGCGGTGACAGCTGGCAGGTGGGCCGCACACTGTCGTTCGTCGTCGGCGTCCTGACCGTGCTGCTGGTGATGTGCACCAAGCTCAACGACTACGGCATGGTCATGTTCAGCGTGCACATGGTGCAGCACATGGTGATCAGCATGCTGTCGCCGATCCTGCTCCTGATGGGCGCGCCGATCACGCTCGCGCTGCGGGCGATGCCGGTGGCGCGGCGCGGCACCAAGGGGCCGCGCGAGCTGCTCCTGATGCTGCTGCACAGCCGGTACATGCGGATCGTCACGCATCCCGCGTTCACGATCCCGCTGTTCATCGCGAGCCTGTACGCGCTCTACTTCACGCCGATCTTCGACACCCTGATGGGTTCGAAGGTCGGACACATCGGCATGATGGTGCACTTCCTCGCCGTCGGCCTGGTCTTCTTCTGGCCGATCATGGGCGTGGACCCGGGCCCGCACCGCCCCGGCTATGTCATGCGGATGCTGGAGCTCTTCGCGGGAATGCCCTTCCACGCGTTCTTCGGCATCGCGCTGATGATGGCGTCCGGGCCGATGATCGGCACGTACGAGCACCCGCCGGCCTCGCTCGGGATCGACGCGCTGGCGGACCAGACGGCGGCGGGCGGCATCGCCTGGGCGTTCAGCGAGGTGCCGTCGGTGCTCGTGCTGCTCGCGCTGCTCTTCCAGTGGAAGAAGTCCGAGGACCGGCAGGCGCGCCGCAAGGACCGGGCCGCGGACCGCGACGGTGACCAGGAGCTGGTCGCGTACAACGCGTATCTCGCCTCACTGAACACGCGCGGCCAGTAGCGCCCGGCACCCCTGAGGGGTGACCATGGTGTTCAGCCGTGGTCCGGGCGCTGCGCCGTCCGGTTGCCGGGAGGAGGCGGGCCATGCCCGGATCGATGAAGACGATGGGGGTGCTCACCGTCGGCGCCCTCGTCGCGGTGACTGCCTACACGGTCGCGCTGGGGAGCAACGGCTGGCTGTGGTTCGGCTGGGTCGTGCTCGGTCTGCTCACCCTCGGGATGGCCGCGTCGCGCAGCACCTGACGCAGGGCCCGGTGCCGCGCGAGAGCCGGCCCCGCGCGTCAGAAGCGGAAGACGGACCCGGTCGACGCGTTCATCGTGCAGGCGTTGGCGAACGTCTTCTGCCAGGTGATCCTCTTGCCGCGGTACGTGCCGCTGGCGGTGACGGTCACCGGGGCATAGACCTGGGTGCACATCTCCCGGTCCGGAGCCAGGGCGTCCAGATTCCCCCGCGCTCCGTCGAGTGCCGCGCACGCCTTTGAGGCGTACGGGTGGTGCCCGGACGCCGCCGGCTCGCAGCGCAGCAGCTCACCGCGCATCCACGAGCCCTGGTCCCCGGAGACGGTGAGGAAGAGCCCCTGGGGCGCGGGCGGGTCGGTGGCGGTGGCGCGGGCGGGGCCGGCAGCGGCGAGAACGGTGAGGGCTGCGGCGGCGATGACGAGCGGACGCATCACGGGACCTCCGGTGCGGATACGGGGAGAAGTGAGGCGGCCAGGGCACTCCGTGCAGCGGGCGGCAGCCAAGCGGACGCGCCGTGCGGTCCCCCGGTCGGTGGTCCGGCAGGGTCCGAACGGGCTCTCGCGCGCGGGCCGACGATTGGTTACTGTGCGCACGCATCTCGATCCACGGCGAAGGCGGCCCAGCATGTTCTACCGACTGCTCAAGTACGTGATTCTCGGCCCACTGCTGCGGCTGGCGTTCCGGCCCCGGATCGAGGGGCTCGAACATGTGCCGGAGTCGGGCGCGGCGATCGTCGCGGGCAATCACCTGTCGTTCTCGGACCACTTCCTCATGCCGGCCATCCTGAAGCGGCGCATCACGTTCCTGGCGAAGGCGGAGTACTTCACGGGCCCGGGCATCAAGGGCCGGCTGACCGCCGCGTTCTTCCGCAGCGCCGGTCAGATTCCGGTGGACCGCTCCGGCAAGGCGGCGGGTCAGGCCGCGATCCGCGAGGGCCTCGGCGTGCTGAGCAAGGGCGAGCTGCTCGGGATCTACCCGGAGGGCACGCGTTCGCACGACGGGCGGCTCTACAAGGGCAAGGTCGGCGTGGCCGCGATGGCGCTCAAGGGACAGGTCCCGGTGATCCCCTGCGCGATGATCGGCACCTTCGAGGCCCAACCGCCCGGCCAGGTCATCCCGAACCTCCGCCGCGTGACGATCCGCTTCGGCGAACCGCTGGACTTCTCGCGCTACGCGGGCATGGACGGCGAGAAGGCGATCCTCCGCGCGGTCACCGACGAGATCATCTACGCGATCCTCGGCCTCTCCGGCCAGGAGTACGTCGACAAGTACGCGGCCGACGTCAAGGCCGAGGCCGAAGAGGCCAAGGAGAAGGCCCGGAAGTTCCCGCGGATGCCTTTGAGCTGAGAGCGGCGGCCGGGGCTTCTGCGCTCCGCGTAAGGCCCTGGAGGTGACGCCCTGTCCGGGCTACGGTCCCCGATCATGAGGACTGCGGTGGTGATCGGGGCGACGGGGCAGATCGGGCGCGTGGCGGTGCGGGCGCTCGCGGAGGACGGCTGGGCGGTGACAGCGGTCTCCCGGGGCGGCGGGCGGGACGCGAACTGGCCGGGTGACGTGCGGGAGTCCCGTGCCGACCGGGAGGACGACGCGGCGCTCGGCTCGGTGCTCGGGGACGGCGTGGACGTGGTCGTGGACACGGTGGCGTACGGCGCGGCCCACGCGCGACAGCTGGCCTCGTTCGCCGGCCGCATCGGCTCAGCGGTGGTGATCTCCAGCGGGTCGGTCTACGAGGACGACAAGGGCCGGGGGTTCGACACGCAGGGCGAGCCGGACGGGTCGCCCGAGTACCCGGTACCGATTTCGGAGACCCAGCGGACGGTCGCGCCCGGCGACGCGACGTACAGCACGCGGAAGGTCGCTCTTGAGCGGGAGCTGCTGGCGCTGGGCGACCGGCTGCCGGCGACGCTTCTGCGCGCGGGCGCCGTGCACGGGCCGCACTGCCGCACGCCGCGCGAACTGTACTTCGTGAAGCGGAATCTGGACGGCCGCCGTACGCGCGTGCTGGCGCACGGCGGGCGCAGCCGGTTCCATCCGGTCAGCGTGCACAACCTCGCCGAGCTGGTGCGGCTCGCCGCCGCGCAGCCCGGCTCGCGGGTCCTGAACGCGGGGGACCCCGAGGCGCCGACGATCGCGGAGATCGGGGCGCAGATCGACGCCGTGATGGGGGCCGAGACGGAGACGGTCCTGGTGGACGGTGCGCCTCCGGAGCCGAGCGTGGGTGACACCCCGTGGTCCATCGCGCATCCCGTCGTGTACGACATGGCCGCCGCGGAGCGGGAGTTGGGCTATCGCGCGGCGACGACGTACAGCGCGTCGCTGCCCGAGACGGTGGGCTGGCTGACCGAGCGGCTGAGCGCGGGGCGCGACTGGGAGGAGGCGTTCCCGGCGATGGTGCGCAGCTACACGACGGGGCTCGTCGACTACGCCGCCGAGGACGCGTGGCTGGCCCGGCGCGGCTGACCGCACAGTGACGGCCCGGCCCCGAGCGGGGGCCGGGCCGTCAAGGTACGGCCGTCAGACGGTGGTTACGGCTTGGGCGTGGCGTGCGGGGTGCAGGTCACGTCCTTGGCGTCCGTCTTGCCGGTGAGCAGGTAGGTGTCGACCCGGTCGTTGATGCACGGGTTGGTCAGGCCGGTGACACCGTGGGAGCCCGCGTCCTTCTCGGTGATCAGGCGCGAGCCCTTGAAGCGCTGATGCAGTTCGACGGCGCCCTTGTAGGGGGTGGCCGCGTCACGGGTGGACTGGACGATCAGGACGGCGGGCAGGCCCTTGCCGGTCTTCACGTTCACGGGGGTCTGCTGCTTGGTGGGCCAGGTGGCACACGGCAGGTTCATCCACGCGTTCGCCCACGTCATGAACGGATAGTCCTTGTGCAGGCGCGTGTTGTCGCGGTCCCACTTCTGCCAGCTGGTGGGCCACTTGGCGTCGGCGCACTCGACGGCGGTGTAGACCGCGTTGCCGTTCTCCGACGCGGCGTTGCCCGCGGTGTCCGACATGTCGGGGGCCGCGGCGTCGACGAGCGCCTGGGTGTCGCCGGCGACGTACTTGCTCCACACCTGCGCGACCGGCACCCACGACGAGTCGTAGTACGGGGCGCTCTGGAAGAAGGCGATCAGCTCGGCGGGGCCGACGACGCCGCCGATGGGGTTCTTCTTCGCGGCGGCGCGCAGCTTGACCCACTGGGCCTCGACCTTGGCCTGCGTGTCACCGAGGTGGAAGGAGGCGTCGTTCTTGGCCACCCACGAGGTCCAGTCGTTCCAGCGGCCCTGGAAGGCGACGTCCTGGCCGAGGTTGGCCTCGTACCAGATGTTGTCGCGCGACGGGTCGACGACGCTGTCGACGATCATGCGGCGGACGTGGCCCGGGAAGAGCGTGCCGTAGACGGCGCCCAGGTACGTGCCGTAGGAGACGCCCAGGTAGTTGAGCTTCTTCTCACCGAGGGCGGCGCGGATGACGTCGAGGTCGCGCGCGGTGTTCGGCGTGGTCATCTGCGGCAGCATGTCGCCGCTGCGCTCGGCGCAGCCGTCCGCGTACTCCTTGGCGAGCTTGCGCTGGGCGAGCTTGTCGGCCTCGGAGTCGGGGACCGGGTCGGCCTTGGGGGCCTTCACGTACTCCTGCGGGTCGATGCAGGAGATCGGCGCCGAGTGGCCGACGCCGCGCGGGTCGAAGCCGACGAAGTCGTAGGCCTTCGAAGTCTTCGTCCAGAGCGGGTTCTTGGTGGTCACGCGCGTCGGGAAGCGCATGCCGGAGCCGCCGGGGCCGCCCGGGTTGTAGACGAGGGCGCCCTGGCGCTCGTCCTTGGTGCCGGTGGAGCCTATGCGGTCGACGGCCAGCTTGATCTGCTTGCCGTACGGCTTCGCGTAGTCGAGCGGCACCGTCACCCAGCCGCACTGGATGGGCTTGGCGATGCCCCAGTCCGCGGGGCAGTCCTTCCAGTCGATGCCGGCCTTGGCGGCACGGGCCGCCGCGACGGCCGCACCGCGGGCCTCACGGTCCTGGCCGTTCCGGGAGTCCGCGCTGGCGAGCGGCGCCGCCATGGCTCCGGCTATCAGGGTCGCCGCCACGAGGGTTCCGGCGGAGCCGATCACCGCCTTCCGGCTGCTTCGACTGGTAAGTCGAGTCCGTCTCAACTGAGGCCTCCGTACATCGATTCGACCGTTACTTCGATCGGGTTCTCGATCAGTACGGGGATCCTCGCGCCTGCACCGTCCCTGACAACAGAGACTGTTGACGTTCTTTACCAATCCGATAAACGGTATAACCCGTCCCGGTGAGCGGAATGGGCCCGTACGGCCGCTTGGTACGGACCGGCCGGGCCCTCTGGGTCGAGGCTCAGGCCAGGCGGCGCAGGGCGTCGTCGAGCGTTCCACGCAGCCGCAGCGCGTCGGACGCGAGGGCCGTGACCAGGACGGCCGGCCCGGCGAGCGGCATCAGCGCGGCGTTCTCGCCGAGCAGCGCGGGAGGCGGCTTGTCCTTCTCGAACTCGGGCCTCACGACGACGAGTTGACCGAGCGCGCGGTGCCCCGCGAGCGCGGCTGGGCCGTCCCAGCCGCCGGGTGCGCCGGGGCCGCAGGACAGTTCCTGGTCGAGGAGGGGGCGGCCCGCCCGGTTCACGGTGAGGCGGCTGGTGAGCCGGCCGGGTTCCTCGGCGGTGCGGCCGAGCACCTGCTCCTCTCGCAGCACGAGCCGGGCGCCCTCGGCGAGTTCGGCCCGCATGGTGACCCGCAGGTCGCTCTCGCTCACGGAGATCAACTGCTCGGGCAGCCAGTGCAGTTCGGCCCCGTCGTCGACCGTGATCCGGACGTCGTAGCGCGCCTCGCCCTTGGCCTGGCCGGGCAGGGCGATCGTCGCGGCGACGGAGCCGATGCGCAGGCGGGCACCGGCCGTCGCGTGCGCCTCGACGCTCATGCGGTCCCCGCCGAGCGGCCCGCTCATGGCGCCGACGAGCATCACGCGCGCGTCGGGACCGGTCGAGCGGATGCGGCGCAGGGCCAGCGAGCCCTCTCCGTCGAGGACGGGCAGGCAGGTGCCGCCACGGCCGTCGTCGCTCGCCGTGATGCGGGCCGTGGAGCGTACGCCTGCCGTCATGCCGTCCACGCGGTGAGCTGTCCGCGCACCCAGCCGGCGACCTCGCCCACACCGTCGGTGGAACGCAGGGACTGCAGGACGACGGGGAGTTCGGCGCGCTGCGCCTTCGCGTCGGCGGACATCCGGGCGAGGTCGGAGCCGACGTACGGGGCGAGGTCGGTCTTGTTGATGACGAGCAGGTCGGCGGTGGTGACGCCGGGGCCGCCCTTGCGCGGGATGTCGTCGCCGCCGGCGACGTCGATGACGAAGATCTGCGCGTCGACGAGTCCGCGCGAGAAGGTGGCCGTGAGGTTGTCGCCGCCGGACTCGACGAGGATCAGGTCGAGCGGGCCGACCTCGTCCTCCAGGTCCTCCACGGCCTCCAGGTTGGCGGAGATGTCGTCGCGGATGGCGGTGTGCGGGCAGGCTCCGGTCTCCACGGCGGTGATGCGCTCGGGCGGCAGGACGGCCTCGCGGAGCAGGAACTCGGCGTCCTCACGCGTGTAGATGTCGTTCGTCACGACGGCGAGGGACAGCTCGTCGCGCAGGGCGCGGCAGAGCGCGGCGACGGTGGCGGTCTTGCCCGAGCCGACCGGGCCGCCGAGACCGATGCGCAGGGCGCGGCGGGTGCCGTCGGGGCGGCGGGCATCGGCGCTGACAGCGGCGGGGCCGTCGTGCGAGTGGTCGAGGTGCATGGTGTTACTCCAATCGTTCAGCGGGGAGGACGGGGCGCCCTGGGGGCACGTCCGGCGCGTCGCGTGTTAAGACGCGAACAGGCGCACAGGCCAGGCGGCATGGGCCTCGGCCCCCACCTCCAGCAGCGGCGCGGACGCCGCGGGCAGTGAGTCCACCCCTTCGGTGACGGCTCGTGCCGCGGCCTCGGCGGCCGCCGTCGCGACGCGGTCCATCTCGTCCGCGAGCCGCGCCAGCCCCGCCGTCGCGTCGAACGGATCAAGGCTGAGCAGCCGGACCGTCGCCGTGGCGGGCCCGCTGACGCTCTCGTAGACGGAGCAGTAGGCGGCGTCGGCGGGGCCGAGGCCCGCGGCCCGCGCGGCGAGGCCGAGGACCACCGGCTGGTGCGCCCCCTTGGGGAACCGCCGGGCGAGCGCGTCGAGTTCGGGATGCGGCCAGGCCGCTCGTGCGGCACGCATGAGCTGCCTGCCGAGCCTGCGCGCAGCAACGCGCAGGGCGGGCGACGGGGTACGGGCGTCCGCGGCCCCGTCCAGGGTGACCGGGTCGAGGCCGAGCGCGGCGGCGGCAGCCAGGGACGCCGACACCAGCCCCGTGGTGTGCAGACGGCCCCGGCAGAAGTCCTCCAGGCTCGCCGCGCCGGTGATGCGTCCCGCCTTGACGGCGGCCTCCGCCCCGCCGGAGTGGGCATGCCCACCGGCGGGGAAGCGGCCGTCGGCCAGGACGAGTAGTGCGGCTCGTGTCATGACTCTTCTTCTCGGCCCGTCAGAACAGGAAGTACCGCTGGGCGAGCGGCAGTTCGGCGGCGGGCGCGGGCTCGACGAGTTCGCCGTCGATGGTGACGGCGAAGCTGTCGGGGGCGACCTCGACCCGCGGCAGCGCGTCGTTCTGCCGCATGTCCGCCTTCGTGCGTCCCCGCGTCGAGCGGATCGGCACGAACTTCCTGTCCAGACCGAGGCGTTCGGGCAGGCCGTCGTCGAGGGCGGTCTGCGTCACGTAGAAGAAGGAGTTCGAGGCCGGGGCCCTGCCGTGGGCTCCGAACATGGGGCGGGGCAGGACCGGCTGCGGTGTGGGGATGGACGCGTTGGCGTCGCCCATCTGCGCGTACGCGATCTGGCCGCCCTTGATGACGAGCAGCGGCTTGACGCCGAAGAACTGGGGGTCCCAGAGCACCAGGTCGGCGAGCTTGCCGGTCTCGACGGACCCGATCTCGTGGTCGACGCCCTGCGCGACGGCCGCGTTGATCGTGTATTTGGCGACATAGCGACGGGCGCGCAGGTTGTCGGCCCGGGTGTCGCCGGGCAGTTGACCGCGGCGGCGCTTCATGACGTGCGCGGTCTGCCAGGTCCGCAGCACGACCTCGCCGATACGACCCATCGCCTGAGAGTCCGAGGACATGATCGAGATGGCGCCGATGTCGTGGAGGATGTCCTCGGCCGCGATGGTGGTGGGCCGGATCCGGGACTCCGCGAAGGCGAGGTCTTCGGGGACAGCCGGGTTGAGGTGGTGGCAGACCATCAGCATGTCGAGGTGTTCCTCGACGGTGTTGACGGTGTGCGGCCGCGTCGGGTTGGTCGAGCTCGGCAGCATGTTGGGCAGCGAGACGGCCGTGATCATGTCGGGCGCGTGTCCGCCGCCCGCGCCCTCGACGTGGAAGGCGTGCAGGGTGCGGCCTGCGACGGCGTCGAAGGTGGCGTCGACGAAGCCCGCCTCGTTCAGGGTGTCCGTGTGGACGGCGAGCTGCGCGCCGGTGTCCTCGCAGACGTTCAGGCAGGCGTCGATGACGGCGGGGGTCGCGCCCCAGTCCTCGTGGATCTTGAAGCTGACGGCGCCGGCACGCAGTTGGGCGTACATGGACTCGGCGGACGTGGTGTTGCCCTTGCCGAGGAAGCCGATGTTGACCGGGCTCGACTCCATCGCCTCGAACATGCGGGCAAGGTGCCACGAACCGGGGGTGATCGTGGTCGCCTTGGAGCCCTCCGCCGGGCCGGTGCCGCCGCCGATCAGCGTGGTGACTCCGGAGGCGAGCGCCTCGTCGACGATGGTCGGCGAGATGAAGTGGATGTGGGTGTCGATGGCGCCGGCGGTGACGATCTTGCCGTTGCCCGCGAGGATCTCGGTCTCGGGGCCGATGACGAGGTCGGGGTGGACGCCGTCCATGGTGTCCGGGTTGCCGGACTTGCCGATCGCGGTGATCCGGCCGTCGCGGATGCCGATGTCGGCCTTGACGATGCCCCAGTGGTCGACGATCACGGCGCCGGTGATGACGGTGTCGGGGGCGCCGTCTGCGCGGGTGGCGCGTGACTGCCCCATGGACTCGCGGATCACCTTGCCGCCGCCGAACACGGACTCGTCACCGGAGAGTCCGGGGCCGCCGGAGCGGTCCTCCTCGATCTCGATCAGCAGGTCGGTGTCCGCGAGGCGGATGCGGTCGCCGGTGGTGGGGCCGAACAGGTCGGCGTAGGCGGCGCGGGAGAGCTCAGCCATCGAGGGCACCTCCGGTGTGGCCCCTCAGTCCGGGCACGATGCGCCGGCCGGCCAGAGGCACGAGTTCGATGTCGACAGGGATTCCGGGCTCGAAGCGCACGGCGGTCCCTGCGGCGATGTTGAGTCGCAGACCGTGCGCCGCGGCACGGTCGAACTCCAGACCGGGATTGGCCTCGGCGAAGTGGTAGTGGGAGCCGACCTGGACGGGCCGGTCGGCGGCGTTGAGCACGGTCAGACGGGTGACCTCGCGGCCTTCGTTGAACACGACGGGCTCGTCCGCGAACAGGATCTCTCCGGGAATCATGAAACCGCTCCCCCGTCAGACGATCGGGTCGTGGACGGTGACGAGCTTGGTGCCGTCGGGGAAGGTCGCCTCGACCTGCACGTCGTGGATCATCTCGGGGATGCCCTCCATGACGTCGTCGCGCGTGAGCACCTTGCGACCTGACGACATGAGTTCGGCTACGGTCCGGCCGTCACGGGCACCTTCGAGAATGTGCGACGTGACCAGAGCGATCGCCTCGGGATGGTTGAGTTTCAGACCCCGGGCCCGACGCTTCTCGGCCACGTCGGCGGCCACATGAATGAGCAGTCTTTCCTGCTCGTGCGGGGTCAGTTGCACAGCTCACCTCACAGTCCTTCGCTCCGGACCGTGCGGGGTCCGGTTGCCGCGGCCACCGCGGCGAATATAGATGTAACATACAAGAAATGCACACGATCTTGCGCATCCCGGTTACACAAACCGCTGGTGACGTGCAGCGCAGGCTAATTGCGGGGAGTTTCAACGAGGTTAACCACCCTTTGACCCGCTCATGACTGCGTAGTGGCCTCACCCATACTCATCAGGGCCTTCAGGCCGTTCTGCAAAGTTTTGACCGGGACCCGAACTTCGCCGAACAGGGCCTGCTGCGCGGCGAATCCCTGCGCCGTGGCAATCATGATCCGGGCGACGTCGTCGGCGGGGATGTCGGCCCGCATCATCCCCGCGGCCTGATACCCCTCGACGATCTTCACCCAGGCCGCGCGCACCCCGTCGTAGCCCGCGCGCATCACCCGGGAGAGCTCGTCGTTGCGCAGGGTCTCCGTCCACACCTGGACCATCAGTCGCGGGAACACGGACACACCCTCGTGCGTGAGCCCCGGCCGCATCCCGAGGATCTTGCTCAGAACCCGCCCCACCAGCACGTCCGGCGGCGGAGGCGGGCTCTCGGCGCCGGCGGACTCGAAGACACCCCGTATGTCCGCTAGCACCTCGTTGACGATGGCCCCGATCAGCTCCTCCTTGCCGCTGAAGTAGCGGTACACCGCCCCCGCGGAGAGGTTGACCGACTTCAGTACGTCCTGCATGGACGTGGCATGAAAGCCGTTGAGCGCGAAGCAGAGGGTCGCTCCGTCGAGGATCTGCCGACGACGGGCGTCCAGGTGTTCCTGGGATACACGAGCCATGGTCACAACGTAAAACGAACATTCCTTCTTGACAAGGAATCGCCCCACCGGGACAGTGGGCCGTCGGTAAAACGAATGATCCTTCTCTATAGCGATCCTGCCCACACCCTTCCCTGCAACGCGATGCTCTCGGCGACCCCCGCCCCGTCGAAGCTCCCGCCCCTTCAAAGCTCCCGCTCCTCCCGGAGGAAGTCATGTCCAGCCCGTCCGCCACCCCGGCCTCGCCGTCTCCGGCGCGCAGGATGGCCGCGGTCACCCTGCTCGTCCCGGTGCTCGTCGCCCTCGCACTGTGGGCGTTCGCCTGGCCCGGCGCCAGAACCGCACCCCGCGACCTGCCCCTCGGCGTCGCGGGACCGGCGGCCGCGGCAGCACCCGTCGAACAGCAACTGCGCTCCCACGAAGGCGCGTTCGAGATTCACCGGTACGCCGACGAGACGGCGGCGCGCGCGGCGATCGAGGACCGGGGCGTCTACGGAGCGGTGGTGGCGACGGCCCAGGGCCCGAAGCTCCTCACCGCTACGGCGGCGAGCCCTGTCGTGGCGCAGCTGCTCCAGCAGGCGGTGAGCGCCGGGGCCCCCAAGGGAACGCAGGTGCCGACGGTCGACGTGGTGGCCGCGCCGGCCGGGGATCCGCGCGGGGTGGTGCTGAGTTCGAGCGTGCTGCCACTGGCGATCGCGGGGGTGGCCGGCGGTGCGGCAGTGACGCTGTTCGGCCTGCGCGGGTGGCGCGCGGCGGGTGCGCTCATCGTGGCGGCGGCGCTCACCGGCGTCGTGGCGGCGGCGCTCACGCACACCTGGCTCGGGGTTCTTACCGGCAACTGGTGGTACGAAGCAGGGGTGTTGGGCCTTTCGGCGTTGGCCGTGAGCGGCACCGTGGCCGGGCTCGCCGCGCTGCTCGGCCCGGCGGGGATAGGGGCGGGCGGGCTCCTGATGGTGCTGCTCGGAAACCCCTTCTCCGGGGTGTCGTCGGCGCCGCAGCTGCTGCCCGAACCGGTCGGCCGCATCGGACAGTTCCTGCCGCCGGGCGCGGGTGGAACGCTGTTGCGCTCGGTGTCCTACTTCGACGGGGCGCGGGCCATGACGCCCGCGATCACGCTGGCGGCCTGGGCGGGGCTCGGGCTCGTGTGCGTACTGCTCGGCGGGCTGCGCAGGCAGCGGGGCGCCGGCGAAGGGGCCGGGGAGCCCGCGGCGAGGGACGCGGTGGCGGTCGGCTGACACCGACGGCCCTCATGACAGCCGTGCGTCCCCGCTGTAGCGGACGGGGGCGCACGGCCTTCCCCTGCCAGGACCGGCCACCCAAGTCGCTTGATCCAGGCCCGCATTGAGAACGGCCAGACCCGCCCGACCTGACGGAGCGGCCTGACCTGCCCCCGCCGACTTACCAGTCCCGTCCGACCTGCCTGCCTAACCCGTCCCGCCCGACCTACCTGACCTCCGGCCCCCGGTGCTCCGCGGCGATGCCGAAGCGGTGGCGGTCGTGGCCGGTGGTCGAGGTCGAGGTCGAGCCGATGCTGGGGACAGAGCTGATGACGCGCTCGTCCTCCGGCTCGCCCAGGGCCTCGAGGCGCTCCAGATCGGCGGCGGAGACCAGCGCGACGAGCGGCTTGCCGTGCCGGGTCACAACGACGCGCTCGCCCCCGTACACGACGCGGTTGATCAGATCGGCGAGCTCAGCGCGGGCTTGCGTCACCGGAATCTCGTAGGCCATGTCCTCCAGCTTAGACCGGGCCCGCGGCACGGACACGGTGCGTGAGCGCACGGCAACCCGCAGGTGGGACGGCGGGCTCGGCGGGACGGTTCGAGGGCGCCGCCGTTGTCAGTGGCCGCGCGTAGCGTCGACGTGTCAACTGTTCGTGCTGCATGGCTGCTTGCACGGATCCGACGGCGCCCCGCCCGGAACAGCGCCCGCGGCGGGGCCCGTCGGCCTAGGCTCCGCGCATGGAACAGAGCGAGATCATCTTGCGCGCAATCGGCGTCCTGACCGAGACCCAGGAAATGGTGCGCAGGCTCAGCAAGGATGCCGAGCCCGACATCGACACCGAGGACGCCCAGCTCGGGCGCCTGGTGACAGAGGTGTTCCCCTCCATCGAGATCCCGGCGGAATCGAGCGTGGAGGAGGCGGCGGAAGCGACCATCGCGGCGCTGATGCCGGTGACGATCTCCCTGGTGGGCGCGTTCGCGTTCCTTTTCTCCGAGCTGGCCGAGGTGCACGACTCGGGCCGGACCGACATCAAGTCCGCCGACCTCCTGCAACATCTCGCACTGCGCCTGTCCCGGACGGACGACGGCGACCGGTAGCCACGACGCAGGAGTACGTAACAGGGGGCCGCCCACGCGCATCGAGCGCGGGCCGGCCCCCTTTCTCGCGCTCCGCACGCCTCCAGCCTTTTCCGCTCTCCGTACGTCCTGTACATTTTTTACAGAAGCAGCGACCGAGTAGCGACCGCGTGTCGCGCTCAAGGAGGCACGCGCCATGACCCGACCTTCCGCCCGCTATGTCCTGCCCGAGTTCACCGAGCGCACCTCGGCCGGGCACCGCACCCTCGATCCGTACTCCAAGCTCCTGGAGGAGCGGATCGTGTTCCTGGGGACGCCGATCGACGACACCTCCGCGAACGACGTGATGGCACAGTTCATGCACCTCGAGTACACCGCGCCGGACCGGGACATCGCGCTGTACATCAACTCCCCCGGCGGCTCGTTCAGCGCGATGACGGCGATCTACGACACGATCCGGTTCGTCAGCTGTGAGGTCGAAACCGTGTGCCTGGGGCAGGCCGCCTCCGCCGCCGCCGTACTCCTGGCCGCCGGGACGCCGGGGAAGCGGGCCATGCTGCCCGGCGCGCGCGTGGTGATCCAGCAGCCCGGCCTGCCCGAGCCGGCGCAGGGTCAGCCGACCGACCTGGAGATCGAGGCCCGTGAACTGGTGCGCATGCGGGCCCAGCTGGAGGAACTGCTCGCGCGGCACACCGGGCGGAGCCGCGAGCGCATCGGCGCCGACATCGAGCGGGACACGATCCTGCGGGCCCAGGATGCCGTGGAGTACGGGCTCGTGGACCGGGTCATCGAGAACCGCAAGACGTCCGGTTCCGCTCCCGGCGCCCGGTGAACCGCCGATGCTGCCGCCCGAGCTGCCGCCGCTGCCCGCACTGACCCGCGCCGAGTGCGAACTCCTCGACCGCTACCTGGAGGTGGTCGACCTGCTCGGCAGGATCAACCCGGCCAGGAGCGACCACACGTACGGCGGACTACGGGCCGCGCAAGCGCTCGTCAGCAAGGCGACGGCGCTCAGGGACGCCCTGACGCTCATGCATCAGCGGGGCGAGAGCGAGGTCCACGCGACGACGCTGGCTCGGGCTTTGCGGGTCCTGGACGGAGAAAGAAGGACACAACGCGTCACAGTGCCGCCGGAGACGGTCAATTGACGGTGCATTAGGGACCGGGGCGGTCGATTCGATGCGAACTGTCCGGGCCGGGGCCGAAACGGACCAGAAGAGGTACCCACATACGGAGTAGCCGGCACTCGCACATGCGAACCGGAAAAGTTGCGCGGAACGCGTACGCGGAGTGCGGAATTTCGCCTTCCGCTGCTGGTGCGGGCGTCGTTGGGACCCCCGCTCCGAGGTCGCAAGGAGTGCTGTCCACCCGAACAGATCAGTCGTGAGGACACTCACACAAGGCCGATTCGACCCTGCGTTCGCGGCGTTCGTGCGTGAAGATCCCTTCCGACGACAAGCCCCCGCCGCCGCGGCGGGGCGGTCCGTGCGGACGCCGAGTCCTGCCGCCGTACGGATGCCAGGTCGACAGAAGTGGATCGGCAGGAGTGGAGGACCCGAGCACGACGGGCCGCCGGAGCTGTTTTCCGGGCCGGTCCTTGGGGTGAAGCCGCACTTCGCGGCCGGGCAACTTCGCCAGCCCGAATCCGACAGGTCATCCTTCACAGGCGGCTGACGAAGGGTTGCGCATGACTGCGCTCAATCGTGTCCCGTCGCTGCTGACCCGGGCCGGCACCGCCTCGGCCCTCACGCTCGCCGTAACAGGTGGCAGCCTGCTGGTTCCCGGAGCCGCGCCCCAAGCGGAAGCCGCGCCACCGGCGACCAAGGCCCTCCAGATCGCGGCCTCCAAGAAAGGAAGCCCCTACCAGTGGGGGGCCTCAGGTCCCCACAGGTTCGACTGTTCGGGCCTGACCCGCTACTCGTTCAAGCGTGTGGGCAAAAAACTGCCCCGCACCGCCGCCCAGCAGTACAACAAGACCCGTCATGTCTCCGCGTCCCATCGCCAACGCGGTGACCTGGTCTTCTTCCACGCGGGCCGCGGCATCTACCACGTCGGCATCTACGCCGGGAAGGGAAGGATCTGGCACTCGCCGCAGACCGGTGCCGTGGTGCGACTGGAGAGGATCTGGACGAAGAGCGTCTGGTACGGGCGCGTGCGCTAGGTCGTGTCCGCAACGACCTAGGCGCCGCCTGACGGGTCCCCAGGGTCCTGGGGGACCCGTCAGGCGGCGCAGGGTGCACGCGCCCGCCCCGTCCGCCTTGGAACCGCGCGATGGGGTACTCGTGGTCGTATGGACGAGGACCGACCCGCAGGCGGCGAGGACGCCCGACGCGCCACGGGCCCGTCGAGCGGAGCTCAGGACCGGCCTCAGGACCGCCACGAGACGCGGCTGGAGCGCGCGGACCGGAACTTCGGCGAGCTGCTGCAGGAGCTGCGAGTCACCCAGACGGGCGTGCAGATCCTGTTCGCGTTCCTGCTGACGCTCGCGTTCACACCGAGGTTCCCGTCGCTCGACGGCGTGCAGCGCGCGACCTACATCGCGACCCTGCTGCTCGCGGTGCTCGCCGCCGCGCTCTTCACGGCGCCCGCGGCACTGCACCGCGCGCTGTTCCGGCAGGGCGCCAAGCCGGAGATCGTGCAGATGTCCTCGCGGCTCGCCTCGGCCGGCCTGAGCGTGCTGATGCTCGCCCTGGCCGGGTCCGTGCTGCTCGTCGTGGACGTCACCGCGGGGCGCGCGGCGGGCATCGCGGCGGGGGCGTGCACTTTTGCGGTCTGTGCTGGTCTGTGGGGCGTACTGCCGCGCCTCGTGCGGCGCTCGCTCACGCGGGCACAGGAGGGGACGGACGCCCCGTCCCCGTAGCCGTCTCGCACCCGCCGCCCTTCACGCCTGCGGGACGGGGACCGTCCACGGCAGGGCGATCCATACCGTCTTGCCGCCTTCGGGGGTGGGCCGGACCGACAGGCTTCCGCCGCACTCCGCGGTCAGCCAGCGGATGATCACCATGCCGCGCCCGTTGTCCTGCTGGACGGCGGCCGGCAGCCGCTTCGGGTAGCGCGGGTGGCTGTCCGTGACGCCGATGCGCAGTTGTTCGTCGCGCGCCAGATGCACGTCGACGGTGAAGACCGGTGACTGCCCGCGGGTGTGCATCACCGCGTTCGTGGCGAGTTCGGAGACGATGAGCCGAACGGTGTCGGCTGTTTCCGCGTCGCGCGGCATACCCCATTCGGCGAGTACGTCGCAGACATATGCGCGGGCCGAGGAGACCGAGGCAGGATCGCTCGGCAGAGTGACGGATGCTTCCTGGTGATCTGCCATGGCGACGTCGTCCCTTTTTTCGCCGGGGCCTGAATCCGACACATGGCGGATGACTCGAGGCGACCCCCGGACTGGTGCTTCGCGCCAGAGTGCCACTCCCGCTCGGCCCATGGAGCCAATCCCCCGGGATATGCATATATCTGTCGCTCGAAGCGGTGAACTCTGCGTCGGTGGGCCGCATTTGGGCGTACATCGCCGGCTTCCTCTACCGTCGGCTCAGAACAACGATCCACCGGGCCGGAAGGAGCCGGGCCGCAGGTCCAAGGAGACGGAATGAAACACGGTCCGGCGGTGCGCCGCCGCAGGCTCGGCGCGGAGCTGCGCGCGCTGCGTGCGCGCGCGCAGCTCACCAGTGGTGAGGCGGCCCGGCTCGTCGGCTGGCACCAGTCGAAGGTGAGCCGTATCGAGACCGGGCGCAGCGGCGTGAAAGCGTCGGACGTACGCCTCCTGCTCGATGCCTTCGAGGTCTCGGACCCCGGCATACGGGACCTGCTGGTCGCGCTGGCCGGGTCGGGGGACGACGGCGGCCAGCACTGGTGGCACGCCTACCGGGGTCTTCTGCCGCCCGCCTACCGGGACTTCATCAGCCTGGAGTCGCAGGCGTGCCGGGTGAGGACGGTCGAGACGTCCGTCGTGCCGGGACTCCTCCAGACGCCCGACTACGCGCGCGCGGTGACCAGGGCCGCGCTCGCCGGGCTGCCGGACGGGCAGGTCGACGCCCTGGTCGAGGTGCGGATCGCCCGGCAGGACGTGCTGCGTTCGGCGTCGCCGCTGCGGCTCAGCGCGGTGCTCGACGAGGCGGTGCTGCGGCGGCCGGTGGGCGGTCCCCGGGTGATGGCGGAGCAGCTGCGTCATCTCGCCGCCGTGGCGAAGCTTCCCCATGTACGGCTACAGGTATTGCCGTTCGCCGCGGGGGAGCATGTCGGACTAACCGGCCCTTTCGTTGTGTTCTCATTTCCGAACACTTCTGATCTGGACGTAGTAGTTCTCGACCATTTGACGAGTAGCCTCTACCTCGAGCGGAAAGAAGACCTCAAGGCGTACACGGACGCCTTTGACACCCTTCGGATCCACGCCCTTTCGCCCGGGGACTCACTGGATTTCATTGCCGGGATCGCCGGAGCACACCGCCCTGAGGTCAGTGAACGCACGTAAGGAGGCGCCATGTCAGCTCTGCCTCGGTACGTACCACCCGCCGCGGTTCCCAGCACCTCTCTGCACGACGCGCCATGGCGGCGAAGCAGTCGAAGTACCGGAATGAACAACTGCGTCGAGACGGCCGCGCTGCGTCGCGGCCCTTCGGCCGGGCTGCTCGCCGTGCGCGATTCCAAGCGCACGGCCGGACCCGCCCTGCTCTTCTCGCCCTCCACATGGGAGGGGTTCCTCAACTCCCTGCGGTGAACGCCGAGTCGGGAGCGTTGCGGCTGATCACCCGTACGGCCTCGACGATTTGATCGTCGGTCAGGTCGGCGCGGGCGGTCAGCCGCAGTCGCGAGATACCGTCCGGCACGGACGGGGGACGGAAGCAGCCGACGGCGAGGCCCGCTTCTCGGCAGTCGGCCGCCCAGCGCACCGCCTCTTCGGGGGACGGCGCACGCACGGAGACGACGGCGGCGTCCGGCCGTACGGCCTGGAGCCCCTCGGCGGTGAGGAGTTCGTGCAGCGAGGAGGCCACGGCGCGCGCCCGGTCGGCGCGCTCGGGCTCGCGGCGCAGCAGGCGCAGGGCCGCGAGCGCGGCGCCGGCCGCGGCGGGCGCGAGGCCCGTGTCGAAGATGAACGTCCGCGCGGTGTTGACGAGGTGGTCGATCACCCGGGCGGGACCGAGGACGGCGCCGCCCTGGCTGCCGAACGACTTGGAGAGGGTGACGGTGACGACGGTGTCGTCGGCGCCCGCGAGCCCCGCCGCCTGCGGCGCGCCCCTGCCGCCGTCGCCGAGCACTCCGAGCCCGTGCGCGTCGTCGACGATCAGGCCCGCGCCGAACTCTCTCGCCACATCAGCGAGTTCGGCGAGTGGAGCCGCGTCGCCGTCCACCGAGAAGACGGAGTCGGAGACGACGACCGCCTGCCCCTGATGTGTGTCGAGGGCCTTGCGTACGGCGTCCGGGGCGGCGTGCGGAACGACCTGCGTGGCGCCGCGGGCGAGCCGGCAGCCGTCGATGAGGGAGGCGTGGTTGCTCGCGTCCGAGACGATCAGGGAGCCGTGCGGAGCGAGTGCGGTCACGGCGGCGAGATTGGCCGCGTAGCCGGACGAGAGGACGAGGGCCGCCTCGAAGCCGCAGAACGCGGCGAGTTCGCGCTCGAGTTCGGTGTGCAGCTCCGTGGTGCCCGTGACGAGCCGGGAGCCCGTGGCGCCGCCGCCCCAGCGCAGCGCCGCGTCCGCCGCTCCCCCGGTGATCTCGGGGTGGCGGGTGAGGCCGAGGTAGTCGTTGCTCGCGAGATCGAGGACGGGGTTCGATGACGGTCGGGGGCGCAGCGTGCGGACGAGTCCGGCGCCGCGGCGCACGCGCTCCTGCTCGTCGATCCAGCCGAACGGCGATCCCGCCATGTGAGTCCCTCCGACGGCCGTGTCGCGACCGGTTCTCGAGTGGGGTGTGCTGTCCCGTGCCCGCTGCTGCTTTGTAGACAGTTTTGTAGGCAGTGCACAGACACTAGCGGGACATCCAGCCGACCAGTGTGTGGCAATACCCACACGTCGAACCGGCAGAGTTGTCCGGAGCCTCCTTGGCCTGAACAGGGGACGTAGGCCAGGATCGGGCTATGGACCTGCTGAACACGCTGGTGGACAAGGGGCTGCGGCGCGAGCTGCCGAGCCGTGAAGAAGCGCTCGCCGTTCTGGCGACTTCCGACGACGAACTGCTCGATGTGGTCGCCGCGGCCGGCAAGGTGCGGCGGCAGTGGTTCGGCCGGCGGGTGAAACTCAACTATCTGGTCAACCTCAAGTCGGGCCTGTGCCCCGAGGACTGCTCGTACTGCTCGCAGCGGCTCGGGTCCAAGGCGGAGATCCTCAAGTACACGTGGCTGAAGCCCGACGAGGCGTCGAAGGCGGCGGCCGCGGGTGTCGCGGGCGGCGCGAAGCGGGTCTGCCTGGTGGCGTCCGGGCGCGGCCCGACGGACCGGGACGTCGACCGTGTCTCGGAGACCATCGGAGCGATCAAGGAGCAGAACGAGGGCGTCGAGGTGTGCGCCTGCCTCGGACTCCTCTCCGAGGGCCAGGCCGAGCGGCTGCGCGGGGCGGGCGCCGACGCGTACAACCACAACCTCAACACCTCCGAGAGCACGTACGGCGACATCACGACGACACACACGTACGCGGACCGCGTCGACACGGTGCAGAAGGCCCATGCGGCCGGTCTGTCCGCCTGCTCCGGGCTCATCGCGGGCATGGGCGAGAGCGACGAGGACCTGGTGGACGTCGTCTACTCGCTGCGTGAACTCGACCCGGACTCGGTGCCGGTCAACTTCCTGATCCCCTTCGAGGGCACGCCCCTCGCCAAGGAGTGGAACCTGACGCCGCAGCGCTGCCTGCGGATCCTCGCGATGGTCCGCTTCGTCTGCCCCGACGTCGAGGTGCGGATCGCGGGCGGGCGCGAGGTGCACCTGCGCTCGATGCAGCCGCTGGCGCTCCACCTCGCCAACTCCATCTTCCTCGGCGACTACCTGACGAGTGAGGGCCAGGCGGGCAAGGCGGACCTGGACATGATCACAGACGCCGGGTTCGAGGTGGAGGGCACCGACCAGGTGACGCTGCCCGAGCACCGGGGCGGGCCGTGCGGCTCCGGGGCCGAGGCGGCCTGCGGCTCCGGCGCGGCTTCGGCCTGCGGTTCCGGCGAGGGCTGCGGCTCTCATGGAGAAGCCGCGGAGCCCACGACCGCCGAGGTCCCCGAGGCGCGCACGGACCTCGTCGCCGTACGCCGCCGGGGTGCCGGAACGGACCTCGCACCCAATGCCTGAGGGGCCGGGACTGCCGGTGACCGGGCTGCCCGTGGCGGAGCTGCTCGAACTGGACCGGCGGCACGTGTGGCATCCGTACGGTCCGATGCCGGGGCGGCAGGAACCGCTCGTCGTCGAGTCGGCGGCCGGGGTGCGCCTCAGGCTCGCCGGTACGGGCGGTGAAGGTGCCGAGCTGGTCGACGGGATGTCGTCCTGGTGGTCGGCGATCCACGGCTACAACCACCCCGCGCTCAACGAGGCGGTGACCGACCAGCTCGGCCGGATGAGCCACGTCATGTTCGGCGGGCTCACGCACGAGCCCGCCGTCGGGCTCGCGAAGCGCCTTGTCGACATGTCGCCGGAGGGCCTGGAGCACGTCTTCCTCGCCGACTCGGGCTCCGTGTCCGTCGAGGTCGCGATCAAGATGTGCCTCCAGCACTGGCGTTCCCTCGGCCGGCCGGAGAAGCGCCGCCTGCTGACGTGGCGCGGCGGCTACCACGGTGACACCTGGCAGCCGATGGCGGTCTGCGACCCCGAGGGCGGCATGCACGAGCTGTGGTCGGGGGCGCTGCCGCAGCACGTGTTCGCCGACGCCCCGCCGGCCGCGTACGAGCAGGCCTACGCGGATCATCTGCACGAGCTGATCGGGCGTCACGCCCATGAGCTGGCGGCCGTGATCGTGGAGCCCGTCGTGCAGGGCGCGGGCGGGATGCGGTTCCACTCCCCCGCGTATCTGCGGGTCCTGCGCGAGGCCTGCGACGCGCACGACGTGCTCCTCGTGTTCGACGAGATCGCCACGGGGTTCGGGCGGACCGGGGCGCTGTTCGCCGCCGAGCACGCGTCGGTGACCCCCGACGTGATGTGTGTCGGCAAGGCGCTGACCGGCGGCTATATGACGCTGGCGGCGACGCTGTGCACGGCGCGTGTGGCGGACGGGATCTCGCGCGGTGAGGTGCCGGTGCTCGCGCACGGGCCCACGTTCATGGGGAACCCCCTCGCCGCCGCGGTGGCCTGTGCCTCGATCGATCTCCTGCTCGGGCAGGACTGGGCCACGGAGGTCAAGCGGATCGAGTCGGGGCTGCGGGAGTCGCTCGCCGCGGCCTCGGAGCTGCCCGGGGTGCGCGACGTACGCGTGCTCGGCGCGATCGGTGTCGTACAGCTGGACCACGAGATCGACATGGCGGCGGCCACACGGGCGGCGGTGCGCGAGGGCGTGTGGCTGCGGCCGTTCCGCGACCTCGTGTACACGATGCCCCCGTACATCACGGGTGACGAGGATCTGGCACGGATCGGCCGCGCGGTGTGCGCGGCCGCGCGGGAGGGCTGAACGGCATGACAGTACTGGTGGTCACGGGGACCGGAACCGAGATCGGCAAGACGGTCACGACGGCGGCCGTGGCGGCCGCCGCGCTGGCCGCGGGGCGGTCGGTGGCCGTCCTGAAGCCGGCCCAGACCGGGGTCGGTCCCGGTGAGTGCGGGGACGCGGACGAGGTCACGCGGCTGGTGGGCGGCGGAGTGACGGCTGTCGAACTGGCGCGGTATCCGGAGCCGTTGGCGCCCGCGACGGCCGCGCTGCGCGCCGGCCTCCCGCCGGTGCGCCCGCACGAGGTTGCCGACGCGGCGGCGAAGCTGGCCACGGAGCACGATCTCGTCCTGGTCGAGGGTGCGGGCGGCCTGCTCGTGCGCTTCGACGCGGACGGGGGCACGCTCGCGGACGCCGCGCGGCTCCTCGGAGCGCCGGTCCTCGTCGTCGCCGCGGCGGGGCTCGGCACACTCAACTCGACGGCCCTGACGACGGAGGCCCTGCGCGCCCGGGACCTGACGCCGCTCGGCGTGGTCGTCGGCAGCTGGCCGACGCGGCCCGGCCTCGCGGCCCGCTGCAATCTCGCGGACTTTCCGGAGGTCTCGGGGACGAAGCTCCTCGGCGCGATCCCCGAAGGTGCCGGCACGCACCCCACCTTCCGTGCGTCCGCGCCGAGTTGGCTGGGGCCGGAGCTGGACGGGACGTGGGACGCGGCTGCGTTCGCAGCGGACGCCGAGCTGCCCCCTGTGAGCGCCTGACGGCTCACAGGCTCCATCTGCGGAGTTCCTCCGCGATGTCGTGCACGGTCGCCCCGCCGTCCTTGACCAGTCGGGCCAGTTCCCTGACCTGGTCGGGCGACGTGGCGACCTTCAGGCCGCTCGCGACGAGATAGGCGTACGCGACGGCCGACGCGAACATCGCGTTCGAGCGTTCGAGGGCCGGGACGTGGAGGAGCAGCTGGAGCAGTGACGCGGCCCGCGCCTGCGGGCTGTCGTAGACGGCGGTCCCGAATATCTCCGCCTCGTGGCGGCTGACGGCGGCGACGAGCGCGCCCCAGTCGGTCACCTGGGGGTCTCCGGGAGTCTTCTGTTCGGCGATCATGAGCAGCCAGGCCAGGTCGATACGCACGTTCTTCGATTCGCTCAAGGGTTCAGCGTCGGCCTTCGCGCTCCGTGCCGAACTCCTCGGCGAACACGGATTCGTACTGCTTCATGAAGTCGGCGGCCGCGTCGACGAACGTCCGGCCGAGTTCGCCCGCGTCCTGTCTGACCAGCTCCTCGATGTACCGGTTCACACTCACGCCGCGTGCGAGCGCACGCTCACGCGCGGCTCGGGCGGTGTCCTCGTCCACCCGTACGTTCAGCTGAGTCTTCGCCATGACTTCCACGCTAGCGCCGACCTGCTAGCACCGGCAAGGAGACAGCGAAGGTGCCCCTTACACGCGTATCGGGAGCCCGACCTCGGGGGGATACCCGAGGTGTGACGCACCCCACTACTCTCTTACGCGACAAGGGAGTTGTGACGGCCAGGACGACGGCGAGACCCAGGAGGCGGCCTTGTCCACAGCGGCAGCAGAACAGCCCTACGGCCTGGCGGAGGCGGGCGACATCGCCGCCCGTGCCCGCGGCCTGACCAAGGCGTACGGATCCGGGGAGACCGCGGTCCTCGCGCTCGACTCGGTCGACGTGGACATCGCGCGCGGCCGGTTCACCGCCGTCATGGGCCCCTCGGGGTCGGGCAAGTCCACGCTGATGCACTGCCTGGCCGGGCTCGACTCGATCTCCGCGGGGCAGGTGTGGCTCGGGGACACCGAGATCACGGGCCTGCGCGACAAGGAGCTGACGCGGCTGCGGCGCGACCGGATCGGCTTCATGTTCCAGTCGTTCAATCTCATTCCGACGCTCAACGCGGCGGAGAACATCACGCTGCCGATGGACATCGCGGGCCGCACCCCGGACGCGGATTGGCTGAAGCAGGTCATCGACACGCTGGGCCTGGGCGACCGGCTCAAGCACCGTCCCGCGCAGCTCTCCGGAGGCCAGCAGCAGCGGGTGGCCTGCGCCAGGGCCCTCGCTTCGCGACCGGAACTGATCTTCGCGGACGAGCCGACGGGGAACCTGGACTCGCGCGCGGGCCTGGAGGTCCTCGGGTTCCTGCGCGAGGCGGTGGACGACCTCGGGCAGACCGTCGTGATGGTGACGCACGACCCCGGCGCGGCGGGCCACGCCGACCTGGTGCTCTTCCTCGGTGACGGCCGCCTCGTGGACGAGATGCGACAGCCGACGGCGGAGGCGGTCCTGGAGCGCATGCGCCTGTTCACCGGGGGAAACCCCCACAACTCCCAGCCGTAGAGAGGCCGTTGTGCTGAAGGCGACGCTCAGGAGTTTCCTCGCGCACAAGGGGCGGCTGGTCCTGTCGGGGCTTGCCATCGTCCTCTCGGTGGCGTTCGTGGCGGGCAGTCTGGTGTTCTCGGACACGGTGACCCGCACCTTCGACCGGCTCTTCGCGTCCACGTCCGCCGACGTGCAGGTGAATCCGAAGCAGGACTCCCTGAGCGAGTCCGTGCCGACCGGGGCGGTCGAGACCGTCCCGGCCCGGCTCGCCCGGCAGATCAGGTCCGTCGACGGCGTCGCCGCGGCGAGGATCGATGCCGCCGCCCAGAACATCACCGTCGTGGACGACAAGAACAAATCGGTCGGCCCGACCAGCGGCGCCCCCACCATCGCCACCAACTGGTACGTGACGGACCGCAGTCCGGTGCGCCTGACCTCGGGGCATGCCCCGCACGGCGGTGGCGAGGCGCTGCTCGACGCCGACACCGCCGACAAGAAGCACATCCGCATCGGCGACTCGCTCACCGTCCTCGCACAGCCGGGCTCCTTCACCGTCCGGATCGTCGGCATCGCGACCTTCCGCACCACCAACCCCGGCGCCGCACTCGTCTTCCTCGACACGGCGACGGCGCAGTCGAAGCTGCTCGGCAGTACGGACCGCGCGACGAGCATCTCCGTGGACGCGGCCCCCGGGGTGAGCGACGCCGCCTTGAAGCGGCGGATCGCCCAACAGCTCGGCCCCGGTTACGACTTGAAGACCGCCGGCGAGCAGGCCACGTCGGACGCGGCGGACCTCGGCTCGTTCCTCGACGTGATCAAGTACGTCATGCTGGGATTTGCCGGGATCGCGGTCCTGGTCGGGATCTTCCTGATCATCAACACGTTCTCGATGCTGATCGCGCAGCGCACCCGTGAGCTGGGACTGCTGCGCGCGCTAGGCGCCGACCGGCGCCAGGTGCGCCGCTCCGTCCTGACGGAGGCGGTGCTGCTCGGCCTGGTGGGCTCGGTGCTCGGCCTCGCTGCGGGCATCGGGCTGGCGCTCGGGCTGATCAAACTCATGAGCGCGTTCGGCATGAATCTGAAGTCGACGGAGATGGTGATCGGCTGGGGGACGCCCGTCGCCGCGTTCGCGGTCGGGGTCGGGGTCACTTTCGTGGCCGCGTATCTGCCGTCACGGCGGGCGTCCCGGGTCTCCCCCATGGCGGCCCTGGCGGACGCCGAGATCGCGGGTGCGGGACGGCCGCTGCGGGTGCGTGCCGTGGCGGGCGCGGTGGTCGGTGCGGCGGGGGCGGCCGCTCTCGTCGGCTGCGCCACGGCCACGAAGACGGCGAGTGCCTCGATGCTCCTGATCGTCGGCATCGCCTTGACGCTGCCGGCCACGGTGATCGCCGGCCCCTTGCTCGTACGTCCCGTGATCCGCGTCCTGGGCGGCGCGTTCCCCGCCGTGTTCGGCTCGGTGGGACGGCTGAGCCAGCGCAACGCGCTGCGCAACCCGCGGCGCACCGGGGCCACCGCCGCCGCACTGATGGTGGGGCTCGCCCTCGTGGCGAGCATGTCCGTGGCGAGCGCGTCGATGAGCAAGTCGTTCGACGAACAGATCGACAAGACCCTGGGCGCCGACTTCACGGTCCAGAATTCCAACTTCATGCCCTTCCCTGAAGAGGTGACCGACAGGATCCGTGCCACGGAAGGGGCGGGGCTCGTCGTGCGGCAGCGGTTCGTCCCGCTGGCGGTGCACCTGCCGGACGGCAAGCGCGTGAAGACGACCGCCGCCGGCTACGAGGCACAGCTCGACGACGTCGCGCACGTCACGTACTCCCAGGGCGACTCGGCGGCCGCGCTCGCGCCCGGGAAGGTCGCGATGGACGCGGAGTTCGCGATGGAGCACCACGCGCGCGTGGGCACGGTGGTGCCGGTGGACCTGCCCGGCGGGCGCACGGACCGACTCACCGTCGCGGCCCTCACCGACCAGGGCAGCGGGGACGGATTCGGCATGTCCGGCGGCCTGTTCATGGGGATGGGAACGCTGGAGAGCTTCCTGCCCGACGGCCAGGACTCGGCGGTGTACGTGAACGCCTCCCCCGGCACGAGCGCGGACGTGCTGCGCGCCCGCCTCGAGAAGGCTCTCGACGTGTACCCACAGGTACAGGTCCGCGACCTGGCCGACTACAAGAACCTCGTGCACGACCAGATCGCGGTGCTGCTGTACCTGGTGTACGCGCTGGTCGGGCTCGCGATCGTGATCGCCGTCCTGGGCGTCGTCAACACGCTTGCCCTGTCGGTCGTGGAACGGACGCGGGAGATCGGTCTGCTCCGCGCCATCGGGCTCTCCCGGCGCCAGCTGCGGAGAATGATCCGTCTGGAGTCCGTGGTCATCGCCGTGTTCGGCGCGGTGCTCGGGCTCACGCTGGGTGTCGTGTGGGGTCTCGCGATCCACGAGGTGCTCGCCCTCCAGGGCATGGAGGCGCTCGCCATTCCGTGGGGGACGATCGTCGCGGTCGTGATCGGCTCGGTCGTCGTGGGGCTCGCGGCGGCGCTGCTTCCGGCGCTGCGCGCCTCGCGCATGAACGTGCTGGCGGCCGTCGCGCACGAATGATGTACTCGCCACGTGGCCTCCCGGCCGTTCACGTCACCCGAGTTCGTCCCGCACGGGGTCGACTCGCCGTGGTTCAACTCGCCGGGCTTCAACTCGCCCGAAACTGAGGAGAGTTCATGAGTCGTGCGTTCCGGTTCGGCGTCAACATGCTCACCGCCGCGTCCGGCGACGAGTGGCGCAAGCGCTGTCGCAGAGCCGAGGATCTCGGCTACGACGTGATCCTCGTCGCCGACCACCTGGGCATGCCCTCGCCGTTCCCCTCCCTGGTCGCCGCCGCCGAGGCGACCGAGCGCCCGCGCGTGGGCACGTTCGTCCTCAATGCCGGGTTCTGGAACCCCGCACTCCTCGCCCGCGAGGTGGCGACCACCGACGCGCTCACCGGCGGCCGGCTCGAACTCGGCCTGGGTACGGGCTACGTACAGGCGGAGCACGACGCGGCCGGACTGGCGTGGGGCTCGCCCGGTGAGCGCGTGGACCATCTGCGTCGCGTCGTCGAGGAGCTGGACCGGCTGCTCGGGTCGGACGAGTACCGGCCGCGACCCGCGCAGCGCCCCCGCCCGCCGCTGCTGATCGGCGGCAACGGCGACCGGATGCTGAAACTGACGGCCGAACACGCGGAGATCGCGGCGTTCACCGGGGCGCGCTCCGTCCCCGGCGACGCGAACGGGAAGCTCCAGCACCTCACCCCCGAGGAGCTGGACGAGCGCGTCGCCGCGTACCACCGCTACGCGGCGGGTCGCGCGGAGCCCGCCGAACTCAATCTGCTGATCCAGATGGTCACGGTGACCGACGACCGGAGGGCGGCGATCCGGCCGGTCCTCGAACGCATCCCGCAATTCACGGAGGACGAGGCGCTGGGCCTGCCGCTGCTGCTCCTCGGCACCGTCCGCGAGATCGCCGACCAGCTGCGCGCGCAACGCGACCGCTACGGGTTCACGTACATCACGGTCCTGGAGCCGTACATGGAAGCGTTCGGTCCGGTCATCGAGGAGCTGCGAAAGGGCTGAGCCCGGCCACCGTCCGCATGCTGAAAATGGTGCGCGTGCCCGGCAGCCCGGTGATGGGATCGGACCCATGACCGATCTTCGGATACGGGCCGCGACGCCCGACGACCTCGATGCCGCCCTCGCGTTCTGGAAGGTGGCCGCCGAGGGCACGAGCATCAGTGACGACCGCGTGGGAGTGGAGCGGCTCGTCGCCCGAGACCCCGAGTCGCTGCTACTCGCCGAGCGCGAGGGGGAGCTGGTGGGGACCGTCATCGCGGGCTTCGACGGGTGGCGCTGCCATCTGTACCGGCTCGCGGTGCATCCGGACGCGCGCCGGCAGGGCGTGGGGTCGGCGCTGCTCGCGGCCGCGGAGGAGCGGTTCGTCGCGCTCGGCGGACGGCGGGGCGACGCGATGGTCCTGGACCGCAACGAGCGCGCGCAGCACGCGTGGCGTGCCGGGGGCTACGCGCCGGAGCCGCAGTGGACGCGCTGGGTCAAGCACCTCACGAACTGACCCCGTGCGGCCGGGGCGACGGCGTCCCGGCCGCACCGGCTTTGCCGACCCTTTACCATGGGTGCTCCACTTGTCCCGTCCTCCTCTTGAAAGGTGTGAGCGTCCGCCCATGGGCGAGCCTCCCAGTACCCGGCGCCTGCGACATCGCGCGATCCCCACCGCCCTGCCCGATCATGGGACGGAGGTGACCCGATGACCGAAGTGCTCCTGCTCGCCGTGGCGGTGCTGCTCGCGCTGGTGTGCGGTGCGTTCGTCGCGGCGGAGTTCTCCCTCACCACGGTCGAGCGTTCCGGCCTCGAGCGCGCCGTGGAGCGCGGTGAGCGAGGCGCCGCCGGCGCCCTCAAGGCCGTACGGAACCTCACCTTCCAGCTCTCCGGCGCCCAGCTCGGCATCACCGTGACCAATCTGGTCGTCGGCATGCTGGCCCAGCCGTCCGTCGCCAAGCTGATCGCGGGCCCCCTGGAGAGCCTCGGGCTCTCCCGATCCACCGCCTCCTCGGTCGCGCTGGTCATCGGTACGGCCCTGTCGACCGTCTTCCTCATGGTCGTCGGCGAGCTCGTGCCCAAGAACTGGGCGATCTCGTCACCGCTGGCCGTCGCCAAGAACGTCGCGACGCCGCAGCGCTGGTTCAGCGCCGCGTTCCGCCCCTTCATCACCCACCTCAACAACACCGCGAACCGGGCGGTGCGCCGCTTCGGCATCGAGCCCGCCGAGGAGCTGGCCTCCGCGCGCGGACCGCAGGAGCTGGTGGCCCTGGCCCGGCACTCGGCCAAGGAGGGCGCCCTCGAGGCGGACACCGCCGAGCTGTTCATGCGGACCCTGAACCTCGCCGACCTGACCGCGGAGAACGTGATGACGCCCCGGGTCCAGGTCGTGGCGCTCGACGCGCAGGCCACCTGCGAGGACGTGGCGAACGCGACCCGGGCCACGGGCCTGTCCCGGTTCCCCGTGTACCGCGGCAACCTCGACTCGGTCGTCGGCGTCGCGCACATCAAGGACGTCCTGGCCGTGCCCGCCGAACTCCGGGGGCGCCGTTCCGTGTCCGATCTGATGCGCGAGCCGCTCCTCGTACCCGAAACCCTGACCGTCGACCGTCTCCTCGACCGGCTCTCCGGGAGGCGCACGATGGCCGTCGTCATCGACGAGTACGGCGGCACCGCGGGTGTCGCCACCGTGGAGGACATCGTCGAGGAGGTCGTCGGCGAGGTGCGGGACGAGCACGATCCGCACGAGACGCCGGACCTCGCCCCGGCCGGCAACGACAACGAGGGCCGCGCCCTCTACTCCGCCGACGGCGCCGCCCGCACCGACCAGCTCCAGAGGGTCGGCCTGCGCCTCCCCGCCGGACCCTACGAGACGCTCGCCGGCCTGGTCGCGACCGAGCTGGGCCGCATCCCGGCCGTCGGCGACAGCGTCGAGGTGGCCGGATGGCGGCTCGACGTCGTGGACGCCGCGGGCCATCGCGCGGCCCGCGTCCTGATGCACGCGCCCCTGTCCGACCGGACCGACGAAGCCTCGGAGGGGAACCGATGACCGCGATCCAGCTCCTGATCGGCCTGGCGACGCTGGTCGTCAACGCCTTCTTCGTGGGCGCCGAGTTCGCCCTGATCTCCGTACGCCGCAGCCAGATCGAACCGCACGCGGACGAGGGAGACCGGCGCGCGAAGAGCGTCCTGTGGGGCCTTCAGCACGTGTCGGCCCTGCTGGCCGCGGCACAGCTCGGCATCACGCTGTGCACCCTGGTGCTCGGCATCGTCGCCGAACCCGCCATGGCCCACCTTCTGGAGCCCGTGTTCGACGCGGTCGGGGTGCCGCACGGCCTGGTCCACCCGATCTCGTTCGTGATCGCCCTGTCGGTGGCCACGTATCTGCACATGCTGCTCGGCGAGATGATCCCGAAGAACGTCGCGCTCGCCGAGCCGGTGCGCAGCGCGCTGCTCCTCGGGCCGCCCCTGGTGACCCTCGCGAGGGCACTGCGTCCGGTGATCTTCACGGTCAACGCCTTCGCGAACGGGCTGCTCAAGCTGTTGCGCGTCGAGGTCAAGGACGAGGTGTCCGCGACGTTCTCGGACGACGAGCTGGCCCGTCTGGTCAAGGACTCGGGCGATGCCGGACTCATCGACGACCGCGCCCAGGAGCGCCTGCGCGACGCCCTCGAACTGGGCCGCCGCCCGGTCAGGGACGTCGTCCTGCCGCTGGAGCAGGTGGTCTACGCGCATGTGGGCATCACGCCCGAGCAGCTCGAGCAGCTGTCGGCCCAGTCAGGGTTCTCGCGCTTCCCCGTGGTCGACGACAACCGCCGCATCGTCGCCTATCTGCATGTGAAGGACGCCCTGGACGCGTCGCCGCGCGATCTGCCGTTCCGGATTCCGGACATGCGGCCGATCGCCCGCGTCCGCGAGACGACGCCGCTCGACGACGTCCTCTCGGCGATGCGCAGCAGCCGTACGCACGTGGCGGCGGTCCTCGGCGAGGACGGGCGGCTCGCGGGTCTGGTGACGATGGAGGACGTCCTGCGGGAACTGTTCGGCCTGCCCGCGTGAACCCGGCGCCGTGTGCCCGGCGTCGGGCACACGGCGCCCCGCCGGTGGTCGCGGGGCCCGGGTTACCATCGCTTCCGCCATGCAGAAAAATGCCACCCACACCAATTACCGCAGCCTCGTCACGGTCGGTGACTCGTTCACCGAGGGCATGTCCGACCTGCTGCCCGACGGCTCCTACCGGGGCTGGGCCGACGTACTGGCCGGCCGGATGGCGGCCCGCACCCCCGACTTCCGCTACGCGAACCTCGCCGTGCGCGGCAAGCTCATCGGCCAGATCGTCGACGAGCAGGTGGACGTCGCGGCCGCGATGGGCGCCGACGTCATCACGCTGGTGGGCGGGCTCAACGACACCCTGCGCCCCAAGGTCGACATGGGCCGGGTGCGCGGGCTCCTCGAAGAGGCCGTCGAGAAGCTGGCGCCAGCCTGCGAGCAGCTCGTCCTGATGCGCAGCCCCGGCCGTAACGGTCCGGTGATGGAGCGGTTCCGGCCGCGCATGGAGGAGCTGTTCGCCTGCATCGACGGGCTCGCGGCGCGGCACGGCGCGGTGGTCGTGGACCTGTACGGGCCACCCGTCCTCGGTGACCCCCGCATGTGGGACGTGGACCGGCTGCACCTGACGGCCGAAGGGCACCGCCGGGTCGCCGAGGCCGTCTGGCAGGCGCTCGGCCACCAGCCCGAGGACGACTGGCAGGCCGTGCTCCCGCCGACCGTGCCGCCGGGCTGGAGCGCGCGCCGTGTCGCCGACGCCCGCTTCGCCAAGCAGCACCTGGTGCCGTGGATCGGCCGCCGCCTGACGGGCCGCTCCTCCGGCGACGGCCGCCCGCCGAAGCGACCGGAGCTGCTGCCGTACGAGGCTCCGCGGGGCTGACCTGCCCGGACGTTGCCCGGCGCGCGCAGGGCGCCCCGCGCTCGTAGCTTCCGACGAACGGGGCCCTGGCGCTGGCCTGCACGAATCGCCAGTAGAATCCGTACACGTGACTGCCGCGCCTGCAAAGCCCCGTATCCCGAATGTTCTCGCCGGACGCTACGCCTCCGCCGAGCTCGCCACTCTCTGGTCCCCCGAGCAGAAGGTGAAGCTGGAGCGTCAGCTCTGGCTCGCCGTGCTGCGCGCGCAGAAGGACCTCGGGATCGAGGTGCCGGACGGCGCTCTCGCCGACTACGAGCGCGTTCTCGACCAGGTCGACCTGGCCTCCATCGCCGAGCGCGAGAAGGTCACGCGCCACGACGTGAAGGCCCGCATCGAGGAGTTCAACGCCCTCGCCGGCCACGAGCAGGTCCACAAGGGCATGACGTCCCGCGACCTGACGGAGAACGTCGAGCAGCTCCAGATCCGCCTCTCCCTCGAACTGGTCCGCGACCGCGCCGTCGCCGTCCTCGCGCGCCTCGGCAAGCTGGCCGGTGAGTACGGCGAGCTGGTGATCGCGGGCCGCTCGCACAACGTCGCGGCGCAGGCCACGACCCTCGGCAAGCGCTTCGCGACCGCGGCCGACGAGCTGCTCGTCGCGTACGCCCGGGTCGAGGAGCTGCTCTCCCGCTATCCGCTGCGCGGCATCAAGGGCCCCGTCGGCACCGCGCAGGACATGCTGGACCTGCTCGGCGGTGACGCGGCGAAGCTCGACGAGCTGGAGCAGCGCATCGCGGGCCACCTGGGCTTCTCGCAGGCGTTCACCTCGGTCGGCCAGGTCTACCCGCGCTCCCTCGACTACGAGGTCGTCACCGCGCTCGTGCAGCTCGCGGCGGCGCCGTCCTCGACCGCCAAGACGATCCGTCTGATGGCCGGGCACGAGCTCGTCACCGAGGGCTTCAAGCCGGGCCAGGTCGGTTCGTCCGCGATGCCGCACAAGATGAACACCCGTTCCTGCGAGCGCGTCAACGGCCTCATGGTGATCCTGCGCGGCTACGCGTCGATGACCGGTGAGCTGGCTGGCGACCAGTGGAACGAGGGCGACGTGTCCTGCTCCGTGGTGCGCCGGGTCGCGCTGCCGGACGCGTTCTTCGCGCTCGACGGTCTCCTGGAGACGTTCCTGACGGTGCTCGACGAGTTCGGCGCGTTCCCGGCCGTCGTCGCCCGCGAGCTGGACCGCTACCTGCCGTTCCTCGCCACGACGAAGGTCCTGATGGCGTCGGTGCGGGCGGGCGTCGGCCGCGAAGAGGCCCACGAGGCCATCAAGGAGAACGCCGTCGCGTCGGCCCTGGCCATGCGCGAGCAGGGCGCCGAGCGCAACGAACTGCTCGACAAGCTCGCCGCGGACTCCCGGATCCCGCTGGACCGCGCCGGGCTCGACGAACTGATGGCCGACAAGCTGTCGTTCACGGGCGCCGCGAGCGACCAGGTCACGACCGTCGTCGCGCGCATCGAGGAGATCGTCAAGCAGCACCCGGAGGCCGCCGGTTACGCGCCCGGAGCGATCCTCTGACTGGGCTGACCCCCGCGGACCTGGA
Source organism: Streptomyces sp. NPDC090032 (assembly GCF_044748025.1). Classification (NCBI taxonomy): domain Bacteria; kingdom Bacillati; phylum Actinomycetota; class Actinomycetes; order Kitasatosporales; family Streptomycetaceae; genus Streptomyces; species Streptomyces sp. NPDC090032. Next base: position 318,202 of record NZ_JBIVFF010000008.1, read on the forward strand.
GGCCGCTCGTGACCGCATCGTCCCCGATGTGGTCGCGAGCGGCCTCTCCGTGCTTTTCTGCGGGATCAACCCGGGCCTGATGACGGCCGCGACCGGCCACCACTTCGCGCGCCCCGGCAACCGTTTCTGGCCGGTGCTCCACCTGTCGGGGTTCACACCCCGGCAGCTGGCTCCCGCCGAGCAGGAGGAACTCCTGTCCTACGGGCTCGGGATCACGAACGTCGTCGCGCGGGCCACGGCGCGGGCGGACGAGCTGAGCGCGCAGGAGTACCGGGACGGCGGCCGTCTGCTCACCGCCAAGGTGGAGCGGCTGAGGCCGCGCTGGCTCGCGGTCGTGGGCGTGACGGCATATCGCTCGGCCTTCAACGAGCCGAAGGCTCGGATCGGACCGCAGGAGCGGACGATCGGCGGGGCGCGGGTGTGGGCTCTGCCCAACCCCAGTGGTCTGAACGCGCATTGGACGGCGGCGACGATGGCCGAGGAGTACGGGCGGCTGCGCGCCGCCGCCTCGGAGGACGACGGCGCGGGGTTCCCGGCTGACGCGGCGCGTGACGGGTGACGGATTACACGGTGGCGTGCGTTACGGCGTGTGTTGTGGCGCGCGTCAGGGCTTGCGGGCCAGCACGCCGAACTGAGCGACGAGCGGGCCCTCGTCGGAGCCGTCCGTCCGCCAGCGCGCGCAGGAGACGAGGCCGGGCTCCAGGACGTCGAGCCCTTCGAGGAAGCCCTCGATCTCGGTCCGGCTGCGGGCGGTGATCGGCGGCGTCGCGTTCTCGTTCCAGAACCGCATCGCTTCCTCGTTCCCCTCGCCGCCCAGCTCCAGCGTGGGGTGCGTGAGGACGAGATAGCTGCCGGAGGGGACCGCGTCCAGGAGGTGCCGGACGATGGACGTGGCCTCGGCGGTGTCGAGGATGAAATTCAGGATGCCGAGCATCATGACCGCGACCGGCCGGCCCAGCTCGAGGGTGCCGGACGAGGCACGGAGGATGGCCGCGGGGTCACGCGCGTCCGCGTCCACATAACTGGTGGCGCCCTCGTCCGTGCTGGTGAGGAGCGCGCGGGCGTGCGTGAGGACGATGGGGTCGTTGTCCACGTAGACGACGCGGGAGTCGGGGGCGATGCGCTGGGCGACCTCGTGGGTGTTCTCCGCGGTGGGCAGGCCGGTGCCGATGTCGAGGTACTGGCGGAGGCCCGCCTGGCCGGCGAGGTAGGTCACGGCGCGGCCGAGGAAGGCCCGGTCTGCGCGCGCCACTTCGCCGATGCTGGGGTACATGGAGGTGACCTCGTCGCCGACCTGCTGGTCCACCTCGTAGTGGTCCTTGCCGCCGAGCCAGTAGTTCCACACGCGGGCGTTGTGCGCGATGTGGCTCGCGGTCCGCTCCCCCGGCTCCTGCCCGCTCTGCTCGCTCACGTGCTCTCCCTCACCTCGGTCGGCCATGATCCGGTGCCAAGACCCCATGGTGGCACGGGAGTTCCCCCGTACATGGGCGTGGCGCGTCCTCAGGGCGGGTCCACGTCCGTGACGGCGGCGACGAGCCGGAACGGCAGGTCATGCGCGCCGAACGGGATACCCAACACGATCCACCGGTCTTCGGCCTGCCACACCTGGACGTCCGGCACATACGCGCTGAGCCCGGCCCAGGGCTCCGGTATGTCCTCCCCGCCCTCGACCGCGCGCAGGCTGACGCTCCACAGGCTGAACCACTGCGGCTTCCCCCAGCGCTCGGTGAGCACCGAGGAGAGTCCGTCGCGGTCGGCGACCCACTGCTCCTGAGCGGCGCCCTCGGGGGCCGGCTCCAGAAGGTCGCCGCACGTCGCCAACTCCGCGATGTGGTAGCCCGGTCCGCCGGAGCCCGCGTCCGATCTGCCGTGCTCCGCGGGGAACTCACGGGAGCGCAGCAGATCGATCGTCGCGAGATGCTGTGCGGTGCTCATGACGTCCAGTAAAGCGGCCACCACTGACAATTGGCGGGGCGTCCGGCGGTTACGAGTCCCTGCCGTTACGCGTCCCTGCGGCGCAGCGCCCACCAGCCGGCGAGGAGCGCGGCCGCCGCCCACGCGCCGGTGACGGCGAGCCCCGTCCACGGCCCGAGCGTGCCGACCGGGTCCTGGCGCAGGACCTGTTGCCCGGCGTGGTCCGGCAGGAAGTCGGCGACGGAGGCGGCCATGTCACCCACGACGAAGGACACGATCAGGATGAACGGGATGAGCAGGCTCAGGACGGCGACCGCGCTGCGCAGGACGACGGTGAGACCGGCTGCGAACAGGGACATCAGCGCGAGGTAGAGGCCGCCTCCGACGCAGGCGCGCAGCGCGCCCGGATCGCCGAGGCCGAGGGCGTAGGACCCCATGAACGCCTGCCCGGACAGGAACGTGACGAACGAGGTGAGCAGGCCCACGACGACGGCGAGGGCGCCGACGACCGTCATCTTCGCGGCGTAGAGCAGATTCCGGTCGGGGACCGCGGCGAGGGACACGCGCAGGGCGCCGTTGAGGTACTCCGACGACACTGCGGTCGTACCGAAGGCGATGGCCGCGATCTGGCCGAAGTTGAGTGCGTAGAAGGCGCCGAAGAGGAGGTCGGCTCCTTCGTTGTCGGCCTCGGCCTGTCCGACCGCGGCGGAGGCCAGGACGTTGATGGCGACGGTCGTGGCGAATACCGCGAGGAGTGAGCCGGCGCTGGCGCGCACCGACCTCACCTTGATCCATTCGGAACGCAGTACGGCGGTGGTGGACATCATCGTCAGGCCTCCTGGAAGGGGGTGTGGGCGGCGGCGAACTCGGTGTCGTCCGCGGTGAGGGCGAGGTAGGCCTGCTCCAACGAGGCTGATTCGTCGGCGAGTTCGAGGATGGGGATGCCGTCGGTCGCGGCGAGCGCGCCGATCTCCTCGGCGCGCGCCCCTGCGACGGTCCAGCGGCCGTCGCCGGTGGCGACGGCTTCGAGTCCCTTGCGGCGAAGGGCGGCGTGCAGGCTCGCGGGGTCGGTGGTGCGGACGCGGACGCGCCGTTGGCTGTGTGCGTCGATGAAGTCCTGCATCGGGGTGTCGGCGAGGAGCCTGCCGCGGCCCAGGACGACGAGGTGGTCGGCGAAGGTCGCGGTCTCGTTCATGAGGTGGCTGGATACGAGGACCGTGCGGCCCTCGCGGGCGAGGCCGCGCATCAGTTCGCGGATCCAGATGATGCCTTCGGGATCCAGGCCGTTGGACGGCTCGTCGAGCATGACGACCTGCGGGTCCCCGATGAGTGCGGCGGCGATGCCGAGGCGCTGGCGCATGCCCAGCGAGAACGTCTTGATACGGCGCCCGGCGACGGCCACGATGCCCGCGAGCTCCATGACCTCGTCGACCCGGCGCGCCGGGATGCGGTGGGAGGCGGCGAGCGCGCGGAGGTGGTCGCGGGCGGTACGGGACCCATGGGCGGCCTGCGCGTCGAGGAGGGCGCCGACCTCGCGCAGGGGCTCACCGAGTGCCGCGTAGGGGCGGCCGCTGAGCGTGGCCGTGCCCGACGTGGGCCGGTCGAGGCCGAGGACGAGGCGCATGGTGGTGGACTTCCCGGCGCCGTTCGGGCCGAGGAATCCGGTGACCCGGCCGGGCCCGACGCTGAACGTCAGGCGGTCCACCGCGCGGGTCCTGCCGTACTCCTTGGTGAGCTCTTGGACGTCGATGCTGGTCATGGCTCCAGCCTTCCGGCCGCGCCCCCACCGGGTCCTCCCCCGGGCGTGGAGACCGTCTCCCCCGTGCGGGGGAGCCGTCCGCGCCCGCGCCGCTGGCACGATGGCGGCATGTCCCGCCTCCTCTCGCCGCTCACTCGCGCGGTCACGTACACCCGCTGGCTGCATCTCCTCGTGGGTGCGGTCATCGCCCTCGTGTGCGGGTCGGTGTACCCGGGGCTCACCAGGCCCGGATACGGGGAGTGGGCCCTGATGCTGTTGATCCCGGTCCCGCTCCTCATGGTGGCCGCCGTGATCCCCGTGGTCCGCAGGGCCGAGGGGCTTCAGGCCCGCATGATGCTGTTCCCGGGTGCCCACGCGCGCGTGGAGGGCGGTCAGCGGGAGTCGGAGATCTCCGTGGCACCGTCGGCGTCGTGGCACGACCGGCGCAGGACCGCGGCGTGGCTGGTGCTGCGTCTGTGGGCCGGCTGCGCGGCCGCGTTCGTGACCGGCCAGCTCATGGCTCTGGCCCTGGAACTGGTGGACGCCACCTCGGGCGGTCCCGCAGAGGCCGAGTCCCTCATCCCCGTACCGGTGCACGGCTGGGCGTGCGCGCTGCTCGTGCCGGTGCCGCCGCTGGTGCTCATCTACGTGGTCGCGTTCGCCGGGCGGCTGATGACCTCGGCCTCCCTGGCCCTGCTCGGGCCGTCCGCGGCGGAGCGTCTGGCCGCCCTGGAGGAGCGCACGGAGCAGCTCCTCGAACGCAATCGCATCGCCCGCGAGCTCCACGACTCGATCGGGCACGCGCTGACGGTCGCCGTGGTGCAGGCGGGCGCGGCGCGGGCGGCCGCCGACCCGGCGTTCACCGACCGCGCCCTGGACGCCATCGAGGAGACGGGCAGGGCGGCCCTGGAGGACCTGGAGCGGGTCCTGTTGGTGCTGCGCGAGTCGGCGCAGCCCGCGAGCCGCCGTCCCACGCTCACGGAGGCGGACCGCCTTCTGGACTCGGCGCGCGCCTCGGGCGCCGAGGTCGACGCGGAGGTCCTCGGCGCGCTGGACACGGTGCCGGGTCCCGTCTCCAGAGAGGGCTATCGCATCCTTCAGGAGGCGCTGACGAACGTGCTGCGCCACTCGGGGACCGTCCCGATCCGGGTCGCCGTCACGGTCGACGACGCCCGCCTGTGGCTCGACGTACGCAATCCGCTTCCCGCGGGCGCGCCGGTGAACGGTCAGGGCAGCGGCAGCGGTCTGCGGGGCATCCGTGAGAGGGCGGCGCTCCTCGGCGGCCGGGCGCGCACGGGTCCCGACGGGGGACAGTGGCGCGTGCACGTCGAGCTGCCGCTGGGCTGATCCCCGTCCTCACGTACACCCCGGCCCCTCCCCTAGGCTGACCGGATGCCGCTCACCGTGCTCCTTGTCGATGACGAACCGCTCGTCCGCGCGGGGTTGCGCGCCGTGCTGTCGGCGCAGCCGGACATCGAGGTGGTGGGCGAGGCGGCCGACGGCGCCGCGGTGATCCCGCTCGTCCGGCAACTGCGTCCGGACGTGGTCGCCATGGACGTCCGCATGCCCCTCCTGGACGGGATCGAGGCAACGCGCGCGGTGCTGCGCAGCGTCGCCGAGCCGCCGAAGATCCTTGTGATCACGACCTTCGAGAACGACGAGTACGTGTACGGGGCGCTGCGGGCGGGCGCCGACGGGTTCCTGCTGAAGCGGTCACGGCCGGCCGAGATCGTGCACGCGGTGCGGCTCGTGGCCGAGGGCGAGTCGCTGCTGTTCCCCGCGGCCGTACGGCGCCTCGCGGCCGAGTACGGCAATGCGTCGGCGCGGGAGGCCATGGACCGCGCGGCGCTCACCGAGCGGGAGGCGGACGTGCTGCGTCTGATGACGCGGGGCCTGTCCAACGCGGAGATCGCGCAGCGGCTCGTCGTGGGTACGGAGACCGTCAAGACGCATGTGAGCGGGGTACTGGCGAAGCTCGGGGCGCGGGACCGCACGCAGGCCGTCATCGCCGCCTACGAATCGGGTTTCGTCTCGCCCGGCTGAGCGTCCCGTGCCACAGAAGTGCACCCGCGCTCGCCGGTGTCCGCCACGGCGAGTACGATCCGGCCATCACGCGCACGAGCTGGGAGGACAGACGTTGGGGCGGCTGACCGGCGGGGACCCCTCTCTGCTGCGGCGGATCAACTCCGCGGTGGTGCTGCACGCGCTGCGCGCCACGGACCTCGCGACGCTCACCGAGATCACCCGGGTGACCGGCCTGTCCCGGCCCACGGTCGAGGGCGTCGTCGAAGGGCTGATCGCGGCGGGGCTCGTCGTCGAGACGGCCGTCGACGACAGCGGGGCGCGGCGCCAGGGGCGGCCCGCGCGCCGGTTCCGGTTCCGGGCCGAGGCGGGGCATCTGCTCGGTCTGGAGATCGGCCCGCACCGCGTGGCCGCGGTCCTTGCGGATCTGGACGGCAAGGTGCTCGGCACGGCCGCGAAGGACGTCGACGAGACCGCTTCGGCCGACGAACGGCTCGAACGGCTACGGACCGCGGTCGCGGATCTGCTGCGCCGCGCGGGCGTCGCCCGGAACTCGCTGCGGGCGGTCGGCGTGGGCAGCCCCGGCATCGTGGAGGCCGACGGCACCGTGCGCCTCGGCACCGCCCTTCCTGAGTGGACAGGGCTTCAGTTGGGAGAGCGGCTGCGGCGCTCCTTCAAGTGCCCGGTCCTGGTGGAGAACGACGCGAACGCCGCGGCGGTGGCCGAGCACTGGAAGGGTGCGGCCACCGAGTCCGACGACATCGTGTTCGTGCTGGCCGGCCTCAGTCCGGGCGCCGGCGCGCTGATCGGCGGCCGGCTGCACCGTGGGTACGGCGGCGCGGCCGGGGAGATCGGGGCGCTGCATCTCCTGGGGCGCGAGGTGCGCCCCGAGACGCTGCTCTCGACGACGGACGAGCCGCTGCATCCTCTCGACGAGCAGGCCGTGGCGCAGGTCTTCGCCCTCGCGCGCGAGGGCGACGAGCGCGCGGGCGCGGCTGTCGACCGGTTCCTCCAGCGCCTGGTCCACGACGTGGCGGCGCTGGTTCTCGCCCTCGATCCGGAGCTGGTCGTCGTGGGCGGCTGGGCGGCGGGCCTGGACGGCGTACTGGAGCCGCTGCGCCGGGAGTTGGCCCGCTACTGCCTGCGGCCGCCGCGCGTGGCGCTGTCGGTGCTGGGTGAGGCGGCGGTGGCGACCGGGGCGCTGCGGCTCGCCCTGGATCATGTGGAGGAGCAGCTGTTCGCCGTCGAGGGCACGGTCACCGCGCGACGCTAGCCGCGCACGCACAGACGCCGAAGGCCCACCGTGGACGATCACGGTGGGCCTTTACGGATTGTGTGGCGCGCGGGTCAGGAGGCGCGGCTGTCCGGGCCGTGGTGGATCTCGACGCCGCCCGAGTCGCCGAAGGTGAGGCGGCAGGTGTCGGCGCGGTAGGTGGCCACGGAGACCGCGGCCGTCTCGCCCTCGCTGAAGAAGCGGGTCGTCACGACGAGGACGGGCGCGCCGGGCAGCCGGTCGAGCTCCTTCGCGTCGTCGGCGCGGGCCGAGCCCAGCTCGACGGCGCGGTCCTGGCCTTCGAGCCCGCGCCGCCGCAGCTCCCGCAGCACGGAACGCGCACGCGCGGGCCCGGACGGGGCGTCTATGGCGGAGAGTTCGGGCACGGACGACGACGGCACGTAGAGCAGTTCGGCGGCGACGGGCTGGCCGTGCGACACACGCGTACGGCGCACCCGGTGGACGCGCTCGTCGGGCGCGGTGCCGAGGATGCGGGCCACGGCCGCCGGCGGCACCGCGGGCTCGCTGTCGACGGCCTGCCAGGCCTCACCATCGGTGGCGCCGGGCCACTCCTGGTCGTCGGACGAGTCGACCGCCACGCCCACGCGGGGCGGCGCGACGGTGGTGCCGACGCCACGGCGGCGCTGGAGCCGGCCTTCGAGTTCGAGCTGTTCGAGCGCCTGGCGGAGCGTGGCACGGGCGACTCCGAAGCGGGCCGCGAGGTCCCGCTCGTTCGGCAGGATCTCTCCCACGGCGAATTCGGAGTCGAGTGCCTCGGTCAGCACGGTCTTGAGGTGCCAGTACTTCGGCTCCGGCGCCGTTTCCAACTGCGTGGTCCCCACCCTGTCCTCCGCAATCGCTGTGTCCCGGCTGCGTTCAGCGCCCTTGTTTAGCGCCTTTGTTTATTAAAGGTTCCTGCACTATCTCTGCGAGAGTAGGCCCGCCCTCCGACTTGGTCAAGACCAATCCTCGGTCCGCTCAGGGGCCCGCAGGGGGTCCGCCGCACAGCGTTCACGGGGGTCCGCACAGCGTTCACGGCGGTCCGCAGAGCGTTCACACCGCGTTCGCGAAACGACGCGAAGCCCCCGCCCGGTCGGGGCGAGGGCTTCGGTGACCACGGAGGCCTGCGAAGGGGCGTCAGGCGAGCGACGCGAGCTTGTCCGGGTTGCGCACGATGTATACGCACTGCACCTGGCCGTCGGCGACATCGACCTGGATGACACTGTCCGGCTTGTCCCCGACGAGGACGAGCACGGCCGGCCCTCCGTTGACCTCCATGTAGCGGAAGGCGAATCCGGCGGCGCCACCCTTGGCGACCCCGAGCAGGAAGCGGCCCACCTTGTCGGCGGACTCCAGGACGCGCAGCGGCGCCTTGGACTTGCCGCCGCTGTCGCCGACGAGGCGGGCGTCGGGTGCGAGGAGCGTCATCAGACCCTCCAGGTCCCCGCCTGTCGCGGCGGCGAGGAAGCGCTCGGTGAGGTCGCGCTGCTCGACGGGGTCGACATCGAAGCGCGGCCTGCGCTCGTCCACGTGCTTGCGGGCACGTCCCGCGAGCTGTCGCACGGCGGACTCACTGCGTTCGAGCGTGGTGGCGATCTCGGCGAACGGGAACCCGAACGCCTCACGGAGCACGAACACGGCGCGCTCCAGCGGTGAGAGCGACTCCAGGACGACGAGCACGGCGAGCGACACCGACTCGGCGAGTACGGCCGCCTCCGCGGTGTCGGGCGCGGTCGGGCCGAAGTCCGTGACCAGCGGCTCCGGCAGCCAGGGACCCACGTACGCCTCGCGCCGCACCTGCGCCTGCCGCAGCCGGTCGATGGCCAGGCGGGTGGCGACGCGGACGAGATAGGCGCGGGGTTCGCGCACTTCGTCGCGGTCGGCCTGCGCCCAGCGCAGCCAGGCGTCCTGGACGACGTCCTCCGCGTCGGCCACGCGGCCCAGCATGCGGTAGGCGACCCCCATCAGGACCGGCCGGTGTTCTTCGAAGACGTCAATCGCGGTGTCGGTTGCCACCGTTCCATCCCAACGGACGAGGCGGCGCGTGTCCAGGCGGATTCGATGCGTCGATGACCACAAACGGCTCCACGTCGGCCTTCACTCCCCCGCCCCCCTTGAACTGGGGGCTACCGAGCGGTAATTGTTGCTGACAAGCCGTCTAAGAAACCGTCGCGCCGGCGCCGGGGACAGGGAGCGACATGGCCGCAGAGGTGTCCTTCAGCATCGAAACCCCCGATGGCCCCCGTGAGGTGACCGTCGCGTACGAACGCGTGGGCACCGGGGAGCCCTTGCTTCTCCTGCACGGGATCGGCCACCACTGGCAGGCTTGGGCCCCCGTGATCCCGGTCCTGGCCGCCGAGCGCGACGTGATCGCCATCGACCTGCCCGGCTTCGGCGCCTCGCCCGCGCTGCCCGACGGCGTCGCCTACGACCTGCCGACGGTGACGGCCACGCTCGGTTCGCTCTGCGCGGCCCTGGGCGTCGAGCGGCCACACGTGGCGGGCAACTCCCTCGGCGGTCTCCTCGCCCTGGAGCTCGGCCGCGACAAGCTCGTGCGGTCGGTCACCGCACTGTCGCCCGGCGGGTTCTGGTCGCAGGCCGAGCGCCGTTACGCGTTCGGCACGCTGCGCGCGATGCGGCAGGGGGCACGGGCGCTGCCGGTCCCCGCGATCGAGCGGCTCTCGCGGTCGGCCGCGGGCCGGACGGCGCTGACGAGCACCATCTACGCCCGTCCGGGCCGCCGTTCACCCGATGCGGTCGTCGCGGAGACGCTGGCCCTGCGGCACGCTCCCGGGTTCGCGCAGACCCTCGCCGCGGGTCTGGACGTGCAGTTCACCGACGACGTGCCGGACATCCCGGTGACCGTCGCCTGGGGCACCCGCGACCGGCTGCTGCTGCGCCGCCAGGGCATCAGGGCCAAGCACGCCGTCCCCGGAGCCCGCCTGGTGCGGCTGCCCGGCTGCGGTCACGTCCCCATGAGCGACGACCCGGCGCTCGTCTCCCGCGTCATCCTGGACACCAGCCGCTGACCACACCCCCAACACCCCCGACCCCAGGGCCACTCCGGTGCCGACAAGCGCGCTGCCGACGGCCTGCGCGGCGCCGTACGTCCCGGTGCCGACGAGGGGCGCGGTGCACGCCGCCGCGACGGGGATGAGCCCGGAGAAGAGGGTGGCGCGCTCGGCGCCGATGCGCTGCATGCCGATGTACCAGCACACGAAGCCGATCACCGTGACGACGGCGGCCTGCCACAGCAGGGCCGTCGCCTCGGTGGCGTCGGGGACGCGGAGCATTCCCTTCCCGTCGAGCACCGCACCGGTCAAGGCCGACTCCAGGGCCGCGATCCCGCAGACCGTGCAGGACAGCAGCTTCGGGCCGAGGGGCCGCACCAGCGGCACCGCGAGGACAGCGAATCCGACCTCTCCGACGAGGGCTCCCACGGAGAACAGCAGACCGGCCGTGTCCGTGCGCCCCCAGCCCTGGACGGTGATCGCGCCGGCGGCCACCAGCAACGCCCCGCAGAGGACGGCCCGTTGGGGCCTGCGGCCCGCGAGCAGGGGCGCGACCACCGCCACGACAACCGGGGCGCACCCGACGAAGACCCCCGGGACGGCCGGTTCGGCGGTGCGCTCCGCGCCGAGCACAGCGAGGTTGAAGCCGACCATCCCGACGGCGGCAAGGAGGGCGAGACGCCCCCATCGGCGCCCGGTGAGGCGCCGCAGCGGCGCCGCGCCGCCCCGGCCGAGGAGCGGCAGCAGGAGCAGGCAGGCGAGGGCGTAGCGCAGGAACTGGCCGCCCGCGTACGGGTAGTCCCGGAGGACGCTGTTGGCGGTGAAGGAGGCGCCGACGAGGACACAGGCGAGGGCGGCCGACAGGGCCCCTCGGATCGAGTGCGCATTCATGGCCCTGACGCTAGGGAGGGCGGTGGTCCTGATTAAGGTCCACATCCATGACGCCATCGGGGACCAATCCGCGTGCGGGCGGCTCGAGCGCGGCGGAGGGTGAGTTCCAACCACCGTCCGCGGCCTGGGAGTTGTTGCTGCCCGCCGCCTCCGCGCCCGCACGCGCGCGTGGCCGCAGTCTCCAGGCCGCGCTGCGGGACGCCCTCAGGTCGGGGCGGCTCGCTCCCGGGACGCGGATGCCGTCGAGCCGCGACCTCGCGGCGGATCTGGGGGTCTCGCGCGGGCTGATCACCGAGGTGTACGAGCAGTTGACCGCCGAGGGGTATCTGCGCAGCGGTCGCGGTGCGGGTACATGGGTGGGCGGTGCCGTGCGCGCAGCGGTGGCGGCCGGTGTGCGGGATCTGGCGCCCCGTCCGCCGGGCACCCGGGCCGACTTCCTGGCGGGCAGCCCGGATCTGTCGCTGTTCCCGCGCGCCGCGTGGGCGGCTGCGCAGCGCGGTGTGCTGGCCGAGCTGCCGCACCACATGCTGGGCTACCCGGACCCGCGGGGCATCCCCCGGCTGCGTGCCGCGCTGGCGGAACTCCTCGCGCGGCGACGGGGCGTGGTCGCCGACCCGGAGCGGATCGTCGTCTGCTCCGGGGTGGCGCAGGCGGTCACGCTGCTCGGATTCGTGCTGCACGCGCGCGGGGAGCGCTCCGTGGGGGTCGAGGACCCGGGGAGCCCCGATCTCGGTGCGCTGTTCGCCTCGGCCGGTGTCGGCACGACCGCGCTCCCGCTGGACGGCGGCGGACTGGCCGTCGGGCCGCTGCGGGATTCGGGTGTGCGTTCCGCGGTGACGACGCCGTCCCACCAGTTCCCCTCCGGCATCGCCTACTCACCGGTGCGCCGCACTCAACTCCTCGACTGGGCACGGTCGGTGGACGGTCTCCTCGTGGAGGACGACTACGACGGCGACTTCCGTTACGACCGGGCGCCGGTGGGGGCGCTTCAGGGGCTCGACCCGGAGCATGTCGCGTACACGGGATCGGTCAGCAAGTCACTCGCTCCGGGGCTGCGGCTCGGCTGGATGGTCGTTCCCGCGGCTCTGACCGACGAGGTCGTCGAGCGCAAGCGCTATATGGACCTAGGCAACCCCGCTCTCGACCAGGCCCTCCTTGCGCGCTTCATCGAGCGCGGCGACTACGACCGTCAACTGCGGCGCTGCCAGCGCGCCTACCGAGAGCGCCGCGACACCCTGGTGACCGCACTGCACGAGCATCTGCCGGGGACCCGGGTGACGGGAATCGCGGCGGGGCTGCACGTCATCGCCCGCCTCCCCGAGCGCTACGGGCCGCAGGAGGCGCTCCTCGAACGGGCCTCGACGGCCGGGGTCGCGGTCCGCCCGCTCAGCCACTACCGCACCTCCGACAGAGACGACGGAGACGACAGAGACGACAAAAACAGCAGTGACGACAGCGGGGTGCGGCTCGTCCTCGGGTACGCGCATCTGCCGCCGGCCCGGATCGCGGAAGGCGTACGTCTCCTGGCGCGCACGGCCCACTAGGCCTCTCGCCAAAATGGCGTCGTGGGCATGTGAGGGGACGCAGCGCGCCGGGTTCCCCGATCCCCAGGGGCAGTTGTTCACTTGGGGTTCGCGTGTGCGCCGTGGTGAGCCCGTAGGTGTGGCTTCGCCGAGGCGCCCCCGCAGTGGTGGCACCGCACTGTCGTCGGAACCCGTTTCTGGAGGCGTATTCATGTCACACCGTCCGCCGAGTTCTCTGCCCGGCCGCCGCGGGGTACTGCGCGGTTCGCTCGCCGCTTCGGCCGCGCTCGCGCTGCCCGCCGTGGGCGCCGCCGCCGCTCCGGCCTTCGCCCTGTCGGGTCGCCCGAAGGCGGCGTGGGGCGTTCAGGCAGGCGACGTAGGCGCGCACTCGGGGCTGATCTGGACGCGCTCGGACCGCCCCGCCCGCATGATCGTGGAGACCTCGGCGACGGAGTCGTTCCGCCGGTCCACCAGGTGGCACGGGCCGCTGATCGGCGCGGGCACGGACTTCACCGGCACCACCCGCCTGCGCGGCCTGCCGCCGGGCGAGCAGATCCACTACCGCGTGGTGCTCGCCGACCCCGACGACCCCCGCCGCACGGGAGAACCCGTCACCGGCACCTTCCGCACCACCCCCGTGGGCCGCCGCGACGGGGTGCGCTTCCTGTGGTCGGGCGACATCGCGGGCCAGGGCTGGGGCATCAACCCGGACATCGGCGGCTACCGCGTGTACGAGGACATGCGTGGCCTGAACCCGGACTTCTTCCTGTGCAGCGGCGACAACATCTACGCCGACGGCCCGATCCTGCCGAGCGTCACGCTGCCCGACGGCCGGGTGTGGCGGAACGTCACGACCGAGGAGAAGTCGAAGGTCGCCGAGACGCTGGCCGAGTTCCGCGGCGCGTTCCGCTACAACCTCCTCGACGAGAACGTGCGCCGCTTCAACGCGCAGGTGCCCTCGATCGTCCAGTGGGACGACCACGAGGTGCACAACAACTGGTACCCGGGCCAGATCCTGGACGACGCCCGTTACACGGAGAAGGACACGAACGTCCTCGCCGCGCGCTCCCTGCGGGCGTTCAGCGAGTACTTCCCCGTCTCCACGCTGCCGCCGGGCGACGACGAGGGCCGCGTGTACCGGGTCCTGCGGCAGGGGCCCCTGCTCGATGTGTTCGTGCTCGACATGCGCTCGTACCGCAACGCCAACTCCCCGGGCCGGCAGCCCGACGACGCGACCGGGATCCTCGGCGCGCGGCAGCTGGCCTGGCTGAAGCGTGAGCTGTCGCGGTCGCGGGCCGTCTGGAAGGTGATCGCCTCCGACATGCCGCTCGGCCTGGTGGTCGCCGACGGCGCGGTGAACTTCGAGGCCGTCGCGCAGGGCGATCCGGGAGCGCCGCTCGGACGCGAGCTGCAGATCGCGGAGCTGCTGCGGCACATCAAGCACGACCGGATCACGGGCACGCTGTGGCTCACCGCGGACGTGCACTACACGTCGGCGCAGCACTACGACCCCTCGCGCGCCGCGTTCCAGGACTTCGAGCCGTTCTGGGAGTTCGTCTCCGGCCCGCTGGCGGCGGGTGGTTTCCAGGCGGTGAAGCTGGACGGCACGTTCGGCCCCGAGCAGAAGTTCATCAAGGCGCCGGACCGGGCCAACACCTCGCCGATGGAGACCCCGCAATACTTCGGCGAGGTCGACATCGACGGCGGAAGCGGCGAACTGACCGTACGGCTGCGGCAGGAGGGCGGAGACGTGCTGTTCACGAAGGTGCTTCAGCCGGGGCGCGTCGGCCAGTAGAGGCGAAGGCGATACAAAGGGGACATAAGCAGTCTTTACCCATCGGTCACAAAGCGTTCGTGATCACGCAACACCGTTCCTTCACAGTGGCTGCATGAGTCCAGACATGTCTGATGTGAGGCGGACCAGGAACGGCCGCCCTGTCCACCACTGGCGGCGCGACGTCGTCGAGCTCGCCGCCCTGTTCACGGCCGTGGCCGTCGCGGACGCCGTGGCGAACCTCGTCGGTCACGGCCCCGACGGCCCCGCGCTGCTCGCCATCTCGGCGGTCGTGCTCCTCGCCACGGCCGGCTTCCACACATGGTGGGCACGCCGCCACAACCACGCACCCCCGACAGGCGATACCGACGCCCGACGGCTCCCCACGGAGCGCGCCGGGCAGTCGGAACAGCCCGACACAGAGGTCCCCACGGGCGCCGGCCCGCAGGCGACGGACCAGGCCGCGGCGACCTCGCTGTGGCGCATGCGGACGACGGTCCGTGACGAACCGGGGTCGCTCGCGGCCCTGTGCACGGCGCTCGCCCCGCTGCGGGTCGACATCCTCAGCCTCCAGACGCATCCGCTGGGCGAAGGCACCGTGGACGAGTTCCTGCTGCGCGCGCCGCTGGACCTGCCCGCCGCCGAACTCAGCCGGGTCGTCTCCCTGGCCGGCGGCTCCGGCACCTGGATGGAGCGCGCCGACGCCCACGACCTCGTGGACGCGCCCACCCGCATCCTCGGTCTCGCCACGCGCACGGCTCTGGACGCGGCGGAACTCCCGCTGGCGCTGCGCCAGTTGCTCGGCCGGTGCACCATCCGGTCGCTGCCGGCCACGACGATGAGCGGCGCAAGGACAGAGGCCGCGCCGGTGGAGGGGGCACTCGAAGGGACCGTGATCCGGCTCCGGGCCCCGGAAGGCGGCGTGATCACCGTGGAGCGGCCGTATCTGCCGTTCACGCCCACCGAGTTCGCGCGCGCCCGCGCTCTGGTCGAGCTGGACACGCGGCTCGGCCCGCGCATCCCGCGCAGCCAGGACGTCCTGACGCTTCCCGAGGGCAACGCGATCACCGTGCGCCGGGCCGACTCGAACGACGTGGAGGCGGCCAAGGCGATGCAGGAGCGGTGCTCCCGCGCGACCTTGAGCAAGCGCTACCACGGGCCCGTCGGCGACGCGGACCGCTACCTCAACCACCTGCTCAGCCCCCGCTTCGGCCGCACACTCGCCGCGCAGACCGCGTCGGGCCGCATCGTCGCCCTCGGGCATCTTCTGTGGGACGGCGACGAGACGGAGATCGCGCTGCTCGTCGAGGACGACTGGCAGCGCCGCGGCATCGGCACGGAGCTGCTCGGCCGCCTCGTGGCGATGGCGGCCGAGGCGGGCTGCGAGAGCGTGTACGCCGTGACCCAGGCGTCCAACACCGGGATGGTCGCCGCGATGCGCGGCCTCGGGCTGCCCCTCGACTACCAGATCGAGGAGGGCACGCTGGTGATCACGGCGCGCCTGGAGGCGACCCCGGTCAGGTCGCGGCTGCCGTACGACGCGCCCCGCGCGGCGTACGAGCAGGCCGACCGGCACTGAGGGCCGGGACCGGCCGGGACCGGCTCCCCACGAGCCGGCCCGGACCGGTCCCCTCCTTTTTCCGGCCGGTCCGGGCACGTTCGTCCACGTCACTCCGGCACCCGTAGGCGCCGTCCCGCCAGGTCACTCCGGCACCCGCACCCGCGCCTCGGTCGCACGCCCCGTACCACCGACCGGCGCCCCCAGCGCCCGGTCCAGGTCCGCCCACAGGTCCTCGACGTCCTCAAGACCCACCGACAGCCGCAGCAGCCGGTCGCTCACGCCGGCCGACCTGCGGTCGCCGGCGTCGACGATGCGGTGGCTGATGGACGCCGGGTGCTGGATGAGCGAGTCGACGCTGCCGAGGCTGACGGCCGGGGTGACCAGCCGGACCGTGCGGATCACCTCGTGCGGATCGCCCACGGTCTCGAAGGCGACCATCGCGCCGCCGATCCGCGGATAGTGCACGCGCGCGATCCGCGGGTCAGCGGACAGCCGCGCCGCCAGTTCGGCCGCCGTCGCGGACGCCGCCGTGACCCGCACCGGCAGCGTCGCGAGGCCGCGCAGCAGCAGATAGCCGGCGAGCGGATGCAGCACCCCGCCCGTCGCGAACCGCACCTGGCGCAGCTGTCGCGCGAACGCCTCGTCGCAGGCCACGACCCCGCCCATGACGTCCCCGTGCCCGCCGAGGAACTTGGTCGCGCTGTGCAGCACCAGCCGCGCGCCGTGCTCGGCGGGCCGCTGGAGCACCGGTGTGGCGAAGGTGTTGTCGGCGAGGAGCGGCACCGTTCCGCAGGCGTGGGCCACGGCCCGCAGGTCGAGTTCGGCGAGCGTGGGATTGGCGGGTGACTCCACCATCACGAGCCCGGTGTCGGGTCGGATCGCGTCCGCGATGCCCGCCGGGTCCACCCAGGTCACCTCGGTGCCGAGCGCGCCCGCGGTGAGCAGATGGTCGCTGCATCCGTACAGCGGCCTGACGGCGACGACATGGCGCAGCCCGCCGCCGGCGCGTACGAGCAGCACCGCGGTGAGCGCGGCCATGCCGCTCGCGAAGGCGACCGCGCTCTCGGTCCCTTCGAGCCGGGCGAGCGCGGTCTCGAAGCGGCCGACGGTCGGGTTCCCGAGCCGTGCGTACACCGGCGGGCCCTCGTCGACGACACCATCCGCCGCGAACGCGTCGATACGCGCGGCCTCGCCGCGGCTGTCGTACGACGGGTAGGTGGTGGACAGGTCGATGGGCGGGGCGTGCAGGCCGAGTCCGGCGAGGTCGTCACGGCCGGCGTGCACGGCTTCGGTGGCCAGGGCCCGCCGGCGAGCGGGGTCCGGGTGCGTCCCTGCGTACAGGTCGTTTTCCATGGAAGTCAGCCTGAACAACGGCCGGGGTCCGTGGGACGAACCCCGTGCTACGTTCGGCCGATGGCTGATTCCGTCGTACTCGATCCGGTTGACCTGCACATACTGCGCCTCCTCCAGAACGATGCCCGCATCACCTACCGGGACCTCGGCGCTCAGGTCGGCGTCGCGCCGTCCACGTGCCTCGACCGCGTGACGCGGCTGCGCCGGTCCGGCGTGATCCTCGGGCATCAGCTGCGGCTCGACCCGGCGAAGCTGGGCCGCGGGCTCCAGGCGCTGCTCTCGGTGCAGGTGCGGCCGCACCGGCGCGAGCTGGTCGGCCCGTTCGTGGAGCGGATCCGGGCACTGCCGGAAGCGCGGTCGGTCTTCCATCTGACGGGCCCCGACGACTACTTGGTGCATGTCGCCGTGGGCGGCGCCGCCGACCTCCAGCGTCTCGTGCTCGACGAGTTCACCGCCCGCCGCGAGGTGGCGCGCGTCGAGACCCGGCTGATCTTCCAGCAGTGGGAGTGCGGCCCGCTGCTGCCCCCGTCGGCCGACGCCGTCGGGGAATCTTGATGACGCGGCCCCCCGACCCGTACGACGATGGCGGCATGCCAGATTCGTCAGCCACCACAGCAGCCGTCACCGGACCGCTCCCCCGCGAGGTCGCCGACGCCTACGTCGACGAGCTCATCGCCCTCGATCCCGTCACCGGCACCTACCTCGGTGTGCCCGAGAGCCACAGCAAGCTGCCCGACCTGTCACCCGCCGGTCACCACGCGCTGGCCGATCTCGCGCGGGCGACCCTCGCGCGACTCGACGAGGCGGAGCGCAGGCCCGGCGCCGACAGCGCGATCGAGCGCCGCTGCGGCCGGCTCCTGCGGGAGCGCCTCACGGCCGAACTCGCCGTGCACGACGCGGAGGAGAACCTGCGGGCCGTCACCAACCTGGGCGGGCCCGTCCACAACGTGCGGGAGGTGTTCACCCTCACGCCGACCGCGACGGACGCGGACTGGGCGGCCGTCGCGGAACGGCTGCGCGCCGTGCCGGGTGCGCTCGCCGGATACCGCGAGACGCTGTCGCTGGGCCTGGAGAAGAAGCTCCACGGTGGACCGCGGCCGACCGCCACGTTCATCGAGCAGCTCACCGAGTGGGCGGGCGAAGGACGCGGCTGGTTCGAGGACTTCACCGCGGACGGGCCCGACGCGCTGCGCGCCGAGCTGGACGCGGCGGGCAGCGCCGCGACGGCCGCGGTGGTCGAACTGCGCGACTGGATGCGCGAGGTGTACGCGCCGGCGATCGAAGGCTCGCCCGACACGGTGGGCCGCGAGAGGTACGCCCGCTGGTCGCGCTATTACAACGGCACGGACCTCGACCTGGACGAGGCGTACGCGTACGGCTGGGCGGAGTACCACCGCCTGCTCGCCGAGATGAGGACCGAGGCGGAGAAGATCCTGCCCGGCGCCGCGACACCGTGGGTGGCGCTCGCGCACCTCGACGAGCACGGCACGCACATCGAGGGCGTGGAGGAGGTGCAGCGCTGGCTCCAGAGCGTGATGGACGAGGCGATCGAGGCCCTCGACGGCGCGCACTTCGAACTCGCCGAGCGGGTACGGAAGGTGGAGTCCCGGATCGCGCCGGCCGGCAGCGCCGCGGCGCCCTACTACACGGCGCCGTCCGAGGACTTCACCCGGCCGGGGCGCACCTGGCTGCCGACGATGGGCCAGACCCGGTTCCCCGTCTACGACCTGGTCTCGACGTGGTACCACGAGGGCGTGCCCGGCCACCATCTCCAGCTCGCGCAGTGGACGCACGTCGCGGACAGCCTCTCGCGCTACCAGGCGAGCGTCGGCATGGTCAGCGCCAACGCCGAGGGCTGGGCGCTGTACGCGGAGCGCCTGATGGACGAGCTCGGCTTCCTCTCGGACCCCGAGCGGCGGCTCGGATATCTGGACGCGCAGATGATGCGCGCGGCCCGCGTCATCGTCGACATCGGCATGCATCTGGAACTGGAGATCCCGGCGGACTCGCCCTTCCACCCGGGCGAGCGGTGGACGCCCGCCCTGGCGCAGGAGTTCTTCGGGGCGCACAGCAGCCGGCCCGCGGACTTCGTGGAGAGCGAGCTGACCCGCTATCTGTCCATCCCCGGGCAGGCGATCGGCTACAAGCTGGGCGAGCGCGCGTGGCTGCTCGGCCGGGCGGGCGCGCAGGCCAGGCACGGGGACGCGTTCGACGCGAAGGCCTGGCACATGGCGGCGCTCTCGCAGGGGTCGCTCGGCCTCGACGACCTGGTCGACGAGCTGTCGCAGCTGTAACTCGGCTCCGGGCGGCGGCACTTGGGGCTGCCGCCCGCACCGCGTTCCGCTCGCGGTCGCGCTCAGCAGCCGCAGTCGTCCGAGTCGACCGGCGCCGTCAGCGGGTCGGCTTCGCGCCGCGCGGGCCCCTCCCACGTCTCGTACGCGAAGCCCTCCCGGGCCCAGTATTCGAAGCCGCCGAGCATCTCCTTGACCTGGAAACCGAGTTCGGCGAGGGCGAGGGCCGCGCGCGTGGCGCCGTTGCAGCCGGGACCCCAGCAGTACGTGACGACGAGCACCGCCTTGGCGAGGAGCCGTTCGGCCTGCTCGGCGATGAGCGCGGTGGGCAGGTGGACGGCACCGGGTACGTGTCCCTGGTCCCACGACGCGGTGGAGCGGGTGTCGATGACGACGAAACCCGGGTCGCCGCCGGCCGTGAGCGCCGAGGCCACGTCGGACACGTCGGCGTGGAAGGCGAGGCTCGCGCCGAAGTAGGCGGCGGCCGCGGCGGGGGACGCCGGGGGCACGCGGAGCACGGCGTTGGGGGTGACGGTGGTGGTCGCGGTCATGATGTCGGCCTCCCGGGCGGATCGCTGGGGGCCGCACGACCGTGCCGCCCTCGACCAGAAATCTACGGACCCTGGCGATCTTCCTGAAGTGACGATCCCCGGCATCCCTCTTGATCGGCCGGGGATGTCCCTGCTATTTCTGCCTCATGACCGGTGAATCCCCGTACACCCCCGATGCCACAGACTGGCGCATTCTCGACGTCCTCCAGCGCGAGGGCCGGGCGAGCTACGCCGAGCTCGCGCGGGCCGTCTCCATGTCCGCGAGCGCCGTCACCGAGCGGGTGCGGCGGCTGGAGGAGGCCGGGGTGATCGCGGGCTACGCGGCGGTGGTCGTCCCGGAACGGATCGGCCTGCCCATCCTGGCGTTCGTACGGCTGCGTTATCCGAACGGGCACTACAAGCCGTTCCACGACCTCGTCGAGGTGACGCCGGAGATCCTGGAGGCGCACCACGTCACGGGCGACGACTGCTTCGTCATCAAGGTCGCCGCGCGCTCGATGCAGCACCTGGAGGAGGTGTCCGGCAAGATCGGCGCACTCGGTTCGGTGACGACCAGCGTGGTCTACTCGTCCCCGCTGCCCCGGCGCCCGCTCGGCCACTGACCCGCCGGCGGGCGCGTGCTCAGGACCGCTGCCGTACGACGGACCCCGACCGCCCCTTCACGACCTCCAGCTGCGCGTGCACGCGGCGCCGCAGGTCGGCGACATGGCTGACGATGCCGACGCTGCGGTCCCGCTCGCGCAAGGAGTCCAGGACGTCGAGCACCTCGTCCAGAGTCTGGTCGTCGAGGCTGCCGAAGCCCTCGTCGATGAACAGGGTGTCGAGACGGACACCGCCCGCCTCGTCCGTGACGACGTCCGCGAGGCCGAGGGCGAGGGCGAGCGACGCGAAGAACGTCTCGCCACCGGAGAGTGTCGCGGTGTCCCGCTCGCGCCCCGTCCACGCGTCGACGACGTGCAGGCCGAGGCCCGAACGGCCGCGCCCCGTACGGCCGTCGGAGTGCACCAGCGTGTAGCGGCCGGAGGACATGCGGGCCAGCCGCGCGGTCGCGGCGGCCGCGACCTGTTCGAGCCGCGCCGCGAGGACGTAGGACTCCAGGCGCATCTTGCGCTCGTTGTCCGCGGACGTACCGGCGGCCAGGCCTGCCATGCGCGCCACGCGGTCGTACGCGGCGCGCAGTGGCGCGAGCCGCCGGACGGCCGTGGCGCAGCGGACGGAGAGCCGGTCGATCTCGGTGCAGCGGCGGGCCGCGTCGTCGCGCGCGGACGCCGCCTCGCGCACCCGCCGGTCGGCCGCCTCTGCGGCGTGCTGCGCCGCGGGCACATCGGCGGGCGCCTGCCGGGCCGCCGCCGCGGTGTCGTCCTCGGCGAGCACGGCGCGCACCGCGGCCTCCTCGGACTGGCGGCCGTCGAGCCGGTGCTGGAGTTCCCGGTGCCGGTCGTCGTCCAGGAGGGCGGCGCCGGCGGCCTGCGGCGTGTCGAACCCGGCGCGGAACGCCGCGTCGGCGAGTCGCGCGTCGGCGTCCTTGAGCCGCTTGGCGCAGTCGTCGGCGGCGCGGGCCGCGTCCGCGGCGGCCGTGAGCTGCGCCGCGAGGCGCTCCAGCTGCGCGGCGCGCGCGCCGACACTGGCCTCCGTCCCGCGTGCTTGCGCCAAGTCGCCCTCCAGGGCGCCCTGTTCGCGGTCGAAGCTCTCGCGCAGGGTGGCCCGGGCGACCGCGCGACGTGCGGCTTCCTGCTGTGCGGCGAGTCTGCGGTCGTGCTCGCCCTCGGCCTGACCGAGGGCCTCACGCGCGGCGTGCAGCCCGGAGGCGAGGCCGCGCGCCTCGGCGTGTCGCGCGCGCAACTCGTCGGCGGCCTCGGCGAGTTCCAGGGCGGATGTCTCTCCGGCGGCGGCCGTGGCGGCAGCGAGGGACTCGCGCACCGCGGCGAGCCGGCTCTCCTGCGCGGTGCGCGCGTCGTCCGCGCGGCGGTACGCGGCGAGGGCGGACTCCTCGGCGTCGCGGCCGACGTGCTCCGCGGTCTTGCGCATGGGGTCGGGGTGCTCGGTGGACCCGCAGACCGCGCAGCTCTCGCCGGGGACGAGCTGCGCGGCCAGCTCGGCCGCGATCCCGTTCAGCCGCTGTTCCTTGAGGCCGAGCCACAGCTCATGGGCGGCCGCGGCGTCCTCGCGGGCGCGCAGGGTACCGGCCTGGGCCTCGGCGGCTTCGGCGGTGAGCCGGTCGCGACGCCGGGAGGCCTCCAACTTCTGCTGAGCAGGCTCCAGTTGACCCGCAAGGTGCTCGGCGCGCGTCGCGGCGTCCTGCGCGGACTCGACGGCTTCCTGGAGCGTGGCCCGGGCGCTGTCCCAGCCGTCGAGCCAGCTCACCGCGTCCTGGAGCAGTTCGTCGTCGGCCCGCTCCTCGCGGTCGAGTTCGTGGCGTTGCCCGGCGAGTTCCGTCAGGCGCAGCTCGGCGCGCCTGGCGGACTCCAGGCCACCGAGCTCCTCGGCCGCCTTCCGCGCGGCGGAGGCGAGGCCCGCCGCGCCGGCGCCGTCGAACGACTCGGGCAGCGCGGCACGCGCGCGTGCGTCCTCGCTCGCGGCCCTGCCGTTCTCCCTCTCCGCCGCCTCACGCAGCGCGAGGGCGGGCGCGACGGCCTCGGCCTTGCGGCCCCGCGCCATGCGCTCCTGGACCCGCCGGTACTCATCGGCCCGTTCCTCCAGCCGGGCGGCCCGCTCCCGAGCCTCCTCGAACCGCCGCTGCAGCCTCTGCACTTCTTGTACGCCGGTCAGGTCGCGCTGCGCCTCGGTGCGGGCCGCGTCGGCGGCGGTCAGCGCGAGGTGCGCGACGGTGAGCCGCTCGCGAGCGGTGGAGCGGGCGACGGCGGCCCAGGTGAGGACGGAGTCGGCGAGCCCGGGGTCGCCGGGCGCGGCGTCGGCGGCGGGCAGTTCGACGATGTTTCCGGCGGCCTGCTGCATGCGGTGGGCGTCGGCGAGCAACTCGGCGTCGGCCGCGCGCACTTCGCTCTCGGCGGCACGACGCTGCTCGGCGAGGCGCTGCTCGGCCGCGGCGAAGCGGCGGGTGTCGAAGAGCCGGCCGAGGAGCTTGCCGCGGGCTTCGGCGTCGGCCCGCAGGAACCGTGCGAAGTCCCCCTGCGGCAGCAGGACGACCTGGCAGAACTGTTCCTTGCTCATGCCGAGGAGCTGGCTGATCTCCTCGCCGATCTCCTGGTGGGAGCGGCTGAGGTCCTTCCAGGTGCCCGCCGTGGCGTCGTACTCGCGCAGCCAGCTCTGGGCCTTGTCCGTGGTGGTGCCGGTGCCGCGCTTCTTGGGGCGCTCCCACGGGGGCTGCCGGGTCAGCTCCAGGCGGCGTCCCGCGACGGTGAGGTCGAGGGTGACCTCGGTGCGCGTGCCGGGCGCGGCGTGGTCGCTGCGCAGGGACGTGCCCTGACCGCTGCCCTGCCGGGCGCCGGGGACCGAGCCGTACAGGGCGTAGCAGACCGCGTCGAGGACGGAGGTCTTGCCGGCGCCCGTCGGGCCGTGCAGGAGGAAGAGGCCCGCCGAGGACAGGTCGTCGAAGTCGACTTCCTGGCTCTCCCCGAAGGGTCCGAAGGCGGTGATCCGCAGCCGGTGGAGCCTCATCGGGCGACCTCGCGCCGGGTGTCGTCGATCCGTACGGCGTCGAGTGCCTCACGCAGCACGGCGCGCTCGCGCTCGTCGGGCCCGGCACCGCGCACGTGGGTCACGAAGTCCTCCGCGATCTGCTGGTCGTCGCGCCCCTTGAGCCGCTGCGCGTAGGAGACGTCGGGGTCCTCGGGGGCGCGCTGCGGGTCGAAGGCGAGGCTGAGGGTGTGCGGGAACCGCTCGGTGAGGCGGGCCATGGGGTCGTCGGGCCGGACCGGGTCGGTGAGGGTGGCCTCGACCCACGCTTCCTCGTGCGCGGCGAGGTCCGGGCGCGCGAGGAGGTCCGCGAGGTCCCCGCGGATCCGGGCGAGCGGCCTGGGCACCGGGCAGTCGACGCGCTCGGCGCCGGCGAACCCGTCCGCGTCCAGGTCGACGAGCCACATGCTCTTGCGGTGGTCGGCCTCGGAGAAGGAGTACGGGAGCGGCGAGCCGGAGTAGCGCACGCGCTCCGAGATGACCTGGCTGCCGTGCAGATGGCCGAGCGCCACGTAGTCGACGCCGTCGAAGACGCCGGACGGGACGGCGGCGACTCCGCCGACGGTGATGTCGCGCTCGCTGTCGCTGGCCTCGCCGCCGGTGACGAAGGCGTGCGCGAGGACGACGGACCTGGTGCCGGGCGGGCGCTCGGCCAGATCGGCCCGCACCCGGTCCATGGCGGCGGCCAGGACGGCCTCGTGGCCCGGCTTCGACACCGCGAACTCGTCCTTCACCAGCGCCGGTTCGAGATAAGGGAGCCCGTAGAAGGCGACGTCACCGGCGGCGTCGGGGATCAGTACGGGGGTGGCACAGGCGCCGGGGGCGGTGCGCAGGTGGATGCCGGCGCGGCCGATGAGCCCGGCGCCGACGCCGAGGCGGCGCGCCGAGTCGTGGTTCCCGGAGATCATCACCGTGGGGATGCCCTGCTCGGCGAGGCGGTGCAGGGCGTCGTCGAACAGCTCGACCGCGGCGAGAGGCGGCACCGCGCGGTCGTACACGTCGCCCGACACGACCACAGCGTCGACGTCCCGCTCACGCACAGTCGCGATGAGGTGACCGATGAACTCGGCCTGGGCACCGAGCATGTTCACACGGTGGAACGCCCGGCCGAGATGCCAGTCGGAAGTGTGCAGAATTCTCATGGCATGACCCTGACCTGCACGTTTACCCCTACTGCACCTCTAAAGCCAGCACGAACCAGCTTGAGGCTCGGCGTCAACGCTCGCCACGCTAACGCATGTCGCCCCCGGACCCACCACTCACCTCAGATCAGCCTGGTTATTGAGAATTCTCTCCCGATGCCACCCCTCTCAATGCCGCCCGAGTGCACGGACAACGCCGTCCTGGTCGTCTCCGAGCTGGTCACGAACGCACTGCGGCACGCGGGAGGGCTCACCGCCCTGCGACTGGCCTCGGATCGCACCACGCTGGAGATCACTGTGCGGGATCCCAGCCACGCACCACCGCGCGAGCGCCCGCCGGATCTCGACGGGGCCGGGGGCGGCTTCGGCTGGCAGCTGGTCCGCTTCCTCTCCCCTACGGTCGCCGTCACCCCCTCGCGCCACAGGGGTGAGAGCGTACGAACCGTCCTCGCTCGTTGCCCCGCGTCGTGGAGGGCCGGGGCGGCCGGACAGGGCGGCACAGAGCGGACATGGTGGCGAGAGCTTCACTGACCGAGGGGTGGCTGGGAAGGAGCGCACCGCTGCCCGTCCGGGCAAGGAGGCCGCCAAGCCGGTGCCCCACACCGGCGAGCGACAGCGCGCCACCGCGGACCGTCCACGTGCCGCGGCGCCTGCAGGAACCGCGCGTGGACATCGCCAAGGCCAAGGAGCGGCTGGCCACGGAACTGGACCACGACCCGAGGTCAGGGAACTCGCCGAGCACCTCGACATCAGCGAGGACGAGGTCACCGAAGGTGTCGTCGCGGCCAACGGATATTCCGTCATTCGGGTCGGCCCCGACAGGTCAGAGGAAGCGGCGCATCGGTATGACGGACGCTTCCTTGAAGCGCTGGAGGGGCGAGCGCCGCTTCCAGCGGCCGGGCCTGATGGGCTCGCTGTGTTCGAGGTCTTGCGTGAAATGGTCCTCGAGTATCGCGGTGAAGGCAGGGTCCAGGACGGCGAGCATGACCTCTTCGTCGTGATCCAGGGAGCGGCGGTTGAAGTTCGTCGAGCCGACGAGTGCCATGGTGCGGTCGATGGTGACGACCTTGGTGTGGAGCATCGTGGGCTGGTACTGGAAAATCTTCACGCCGCAGGCGGTGAGGTCCTCGTAGTAGTGCTGCCCTGCCAACTGGCAGACTCTTTTGTCCGTGTGCGGGCCCGGCAGCAGGATCTCGACCTCGACCCCACGGCGGGCGGCGGCGCACAGCAGCTCGATGAAGTACGCGTCCGGTGCGAAGTAGGCGGTGGCCAGCCGGATTCGCTCCTCCGCCGACTCCAGCACCACGCGGAACAGGGTCTGCATGTCCTGCCAGCCGAAACTGGCCGAGCCCCGCACCACCTGCACGACCGCCCCGCCCTGCGGGGTATGGGCGCTGAACCGGTCTCGGTCGTCGAAGAGTTCGTCGTGGCACTCGGCCCAGTTCTGGGCGAAAGCGGCGGCCAGCCCGTCCACGGCCGGCCCGCGGACCTGGACGTGGGTGTCACGCCATTCGTTCGGGTTACGAGCATCTCCGCACCACTCCTCGGCGATGCCGACACCGCCGGTGAAGGCCGTCTCCTCATCGACCACCAGCACCTTGCGGTGGCAGCGGTGATTCTGCTTCAGGGGTGACAGATACAGTGGCTTGCGGAACCAGGCCACCTGCACACCGGCCCGGTCCATCGAATCCAGCTGGTCCTTCTCGATGAGCCGACTGCCGAATCCGTCCAGCAGCAGACGCACCCGCACTCCTTCGCGCGCCCTCTCCGCCAGCGCGTCGGCGAACTGCTGGGCGATCTCGCCCTTCCAGTACACGAACGTCATCATGTCGACTGTGTGCCGGGCAGACCGGATGCTGCCCAGCATGGCGCCGAAGATCTCGTCGCCGTTGCGGAGCGGGACCAGCGCGTTGCCTTCGGTCGCCGCGATGCCTGTGAGTCTCTCCAGCCGCCGTCTGAGCCTCTGGGCGCGCTCATCGAGGCCGGCAGCGACGTTTCCCTCCCTCGGGTGCGAAACGCTGGCTGCTTCCGCTCGCTCGGGCAATTCTGCGGGAGCACTCTCTGTGTATGTCATGGGTGCACCTTCCTGGACGGCGGCTCAGAAGACAAAGTGGACGGTGAGCCCCAGGGATTGCGTGCGCCTGCGGGGGGGCATGGCAGCCATGACTGTGCATCGTGGTCTCCCTGCACCGCGCATGGCAGTTGTCTCCGGCAGGCAAGAGACGCATTGACCTTGTCGATCGCCGCCCAAGTTGAGCCGGCGCGAGCTCCAACAGCCCGAGGAGTACTCGACGGGGCTGACTCCGCACAGCGGCGCACGACGCCTCGGTACGGGACCGGTGGCTGCGTCCCGGACAGTGATCGTCAGCCTGCTCAGGTCAGGTCTTCGCTCGCGGGAGTGGGGAGCGGTGCGGGCACGCCGAGGGCGAGCAGCGCGGTGTCGTCGTCGAGTCCGTCGCCGAAGCCGGCGAGCAGGCCGGCCAGGGCGGTGATCAGGGCCTGGGGTCCAACTGCGGGTTGTTCGGCGGCGAAGGCCCGCAGGGCGTCGTCGCCGTAGAGCTCACGCTTGGGCCCGGTACGGGCTTCGGTCAGTCCGTCTGTGTAGAGCAGCAGGGTGTCGCCGGGGAACAGGTGAGTGTGAGCGGCTGTGAACCGTGCCTCGGGCAGGACACCAATGAGCATGCCGCTGGGGGTGGGCAGGTAGTGCGCGGTGTTGTCGGCCCGTTGGATCAGTGCGGAGGGGTGGCCGCCGGAGGCCAGGTGCACTCTGACGTGTCCGCCACTGGGGTGGAGGACGCCGAAGATGGCGGTGCAGTAGCGGGGATCACCGCTCCGGTACCGCTCGTTCAGCACGGTGTTCAGGGTGGTCAGCACGGCGACCGGGTCCGGGTCGTGCAGGGCGGCCGCCCTCAGTGTGTAGCGGGTCAGAGAGGTGACCGCGGCGGCCTGAGGGCCTTTGCCGCACACGTCGCCGAGGAAGAACGCCCACCGGTCCTCGCCGAGGGGGAACAGGTCGTAGAAGTCTCCGCCGAGCAGATCCGGAGAGGCGGTGTGGTAGTAGGAGTCGGCCTCCAGGCCCGGAACCATGGGCAGTTCTGCGGGCAGCAGGCTCTGCTGAAGGACGGCGAGAGCTTCCTGGAGCCGCTCACGGTCGGCCTCGGCCTGCCGGCGCGCCTCCTCGGCCACCTGGCGAGCGCGGAGCAACTCGGTCTCGTAGGCGCGGCGGTTGCGGGCGTCGAAGATGGTGGTGCGGACAAGCATCGGTTCGCCGTCGTGGCTGGTCTTCACCGTCGAGGTGACGAGCACCGGCATCCGCTGCCCGTTGGCGGTCTTGATGTCGAGGGCGATACCGCCGACCTCACCGTTCATCTGCAGCAGGGGGGCGAAGTGCGTCTCGTGGTAGAGCTTCCCGCCCACGGTGAGCAGATCGGTGAACCGCATCCGACCGACCACCTCCCGCCTGGACAGGCCCAGCCACTCCAGCAAGGTGGTGTTGATCTTCGCGATGGTGCCGTCCATCAGAGTCGACAGGTAGCCGCACGGAGCCTGCTCGTACAGCTCCTCTGCGCTGTCCTCCAGGAGAGCGGTGAAGGCCACACCCGTGGCCTCCGCACCAGGATCCCGCCCCTGGTCCGGATCATGGTCGGTGCGGCGGCACATCACCGGGCCACTCGCATGAAGTCGGCGATCGCCTCAGCAGTGGCCTGCGGTGCACTCAGCTGCGGGCAGTGCCCCGTCGCCTCCAGCGTGACCAGGCGGCTGCCGGGGATCGCGGCGTGGACGAAGGCGCCGACCTCGCGGGGGGCGATCACGTCCTGCTTGCATTCCAGCACCAGCGTGGGCACCGCGACCGTCTTGAGGTCATCACGGCTGTCGGACAAGAACGTCGTACGGGCGAAGACCCGGGCCATGTCCGGGTCGGTCGCGCAGAACGACGCAGTCAGCTCCTTGCCGAGTTCCGGTTGGTCCACGTTGCCCATGATCGCCGGGGCCATCGCCGCCGACCAGCCCAGATAATTCGACTCCAACGACTCCAACAACTCATCGATGTCGTCCGCGCTGAACCCGCCCCGGTACCCGTCCTCGTCGATGTAGCAGGGCGACGGAGCCACCATCACCAGCCGGGAGAACCGCTGCGGTGCCTTGGCCGCTGCGAGAACCCCGACCACGGCACTGACCGAATGCCCCACGAAGGTCACTTCCCGCAGATCGAGCTCCTCGCAGATCTCGAGCACATCCAAGGCGTAGCCTCCCAGCGTGCTGTAGCGCTGCTCACTCCAGGCCGAAGGGTCCGAGTGGCCGGAGCCCACGTAATCGAAGAGCACCACCTGGAAGCCCTCGGCCAGCATGGGGACCATCAGGCGCCACATGTTCTGGTCACAGCCGAACCCATGCGCCAGCAGGAGCACAGGCCCGTCCTTGCGGCCGGTGACGGTGACGTTGTTTCTGCGACGAATGTCTGTGCCCTCCGCTGCCCTCTCACTCGGAGCGAGCGCGCCGAAGCAGCCGCCCCGGCCCGAATCGGCGACCGATCCGAAATCGCGGCCACGGGGAGTGGTGAAGGAGTGATCGTCCGTAGGCATGGAGTCCATTAAGGGCCTTCCTTGATATGGCTTGCTCAAGGAATTCCCGCCGGACAAGAGCCGTGCCGGGATCCAGGAGCGAGCCGAATGGAATGCGAAACACATCTGAGCGCACACAGTGAATCCGATACAGACACGAGCGTGAAATCAAGGGTCTCGAAACGGGTGCAGATTCCGGGCAGCCCTCGACCCAGGACAACATCGGCAGGCGATGTTGTTCCTACGCGTGACTCCACCACGCGAAATTTCCCACAATTCGGGACCACGTCCCCAACGATTCCGCCTCCGGCGCCGCAGAGTGCGCGTCGAATTCAGGCGGGAACGATGTTCTCGGCGGTCAGGCCCTTCTGGCCCGGCACGATGTCGAAGGTGACCCTCTGACCTTCGAGCAACTCACGGAAGCCGTCGGCCGAGATGTTCGAGAAGTGGGCGAACACATCGGCACCGCCGTCACCCTGCTCGATGAAACCGAAACCCTTTGCCGCGTTGAACCACTTCACAGTCCCAGACGCCATGTAATATCTCCTTCGGGGCAGTACGGCAGGACCCGCAAATGCACGGATACCGGGCCGCCGCGATGACACCCCTCCCGGAATGACCGGAAACACAAAAGCGCTCCCAACGGCTGAAAGTACCGTCAGAGGCGCTTGAATTTTGGGAACCAATACTGCAACCGGGATCGACAGTAGCATGCCATAGCGGCACTGTGAATAATGCGATCCCGTTCTTCTCGTCGCGATAAAAACACTCCGGGCACGGTGCGCTAAATCCTCACCTCACGGCCGTAGCTATCGATCCGTCCGGAGCACAACATTCAGGTAAGCGCGGTCGCCGTTCACGAACGGCTCAGCGCCGCCACCGTCCATATCCCCCGCCACCGGGCAGAACGACCGTCACGTGCCGCCATGGATGCGGGATCCGACGGGACCCGGCCGCACTCCCTCAGGACATCGCGAACCGGCCCTTCACCCCACCACACCCGACACGAACCCGAACGCCTCAGCAGTGGGGCGTTCGCCGACACCGACTGCACCAAGCACGTCGGACCTCGCCGCGCTGGGGGTGCCCGGAACGCTCTGCGTTCCGGGCACCCCCAGCGCGGCGGAAGCCTCGAAGTCCCTGGGCCGTTGCGGCCTGCTAACCGTCTGCGGCCGGGGCCGTGGGGCTCGCTGCTTCCGCGGCGCGCCGGTATTCGGCGTTGATGCGCTGGGCTTCTTCGAGCTGGTCCTCGAGGATGACGATGCGGCAGGCAGCCTCGATCGCGGTGCCTTGGTCTACGAGTTCCCGGGCACGGGCCGCGATGCGCAGCTGGTAGCGGGAGTAGCGGCGGCGGCCACCCTCGGAACGGAGCGGGGTGATCAGGCGCGCTTCGCCGAGGGCTCGCAGGAAGCCCTGGGTGGAGCCGATCATCTCGGCGGCCCGGCCCATCGTGTAGGCGGGGTAGTCGTCGTCATCGAGACGGCCGAACGAGTCGTCTGCGGTCATTTGCACCTCTCTCATGGAACGCGTGGAGGGGCCCCGATGCCTTTTGGCACCAGGGCCCCGAAGGAACTGCTACACCATCTGCCGGCCCTGATACTGCGCCGGCCTTCTGTTTCCGCGTGCCCACCCGGGAGGGGGCGGGAACTGCGGGGATCGCGTTTGCTTGACCGGAGACCACCTCACTTTCGATGTCCTGCGGTACCCGGGCTCAAGACTTGCGCCCGGGCGATCCTGATGGCGCCTGGCTCCTCCGTTCTTCCCTCTGGGATCACTTACTTGTCGATTTGGTACTGCGTACCGCTGGTACTACGCACTGCGGTGGCCTGCGACAGCGCCACTATCCGACAGCCAGCCCCGTCGCCGCTCATGCATCTGCCCCGGCTCGGAACCCCGCTGTCGAACTTCCCGGTGCGCGCGCCCGCAGCCGACGCCTTCACCGAGGTACTGCTCACTGACTTCACTGCTGGGCACTGCCACTGGGCTACTGCACCCGGCAGCCCCTGATCACTGCGGGCCACCCGGTCCGGTCGTCAGCCCCGTCGCCCGTACTGCAACCGCTCCGGCTTCGGAACTCCACCACCGCACCGTCCTGCGAACGGCACTTGCGTGTACTGCTTCCCGGCAGTTCGTATCTGCCAGGCCCTGCTGTCTCCCTGGGTACGTGAGAAACCATAATCAGCACACTGGCCAATGTCTACTCCAGCGAGCGTAGATTTCTGGGTGTTCTCCAGTGAGGTAATCAGCGTCGACCAGCAACGGCGGCAGGAGCGAACCCGTTACCAGTACCGCATCGTGCACATAGGCCCGTCGGCGGTGTGCGAGATACCTCAGCGACAGCGGCCTTCGACAAGAAACACGGGGGGAAGGGACAGGCACCGGTACGCAGGAAACCTGATCTGCGCCCCGTTCCACGGACCGTCGGACATGACGGCCGGCTACTCGCGTCTCGACACCTGCTCCGCCGCTCACGCGCCCCGCCCGCCGGAGCCGCTCACGCGTCCCCGTACGCCTCTCCCCCGAGCTCGAACTCCGCGGTGCCGGCGGTGACATCGGCCAGCCACGCGCGGAACGCGTCCACGTCGGCGTCCGGCAGACCGATCTCGATCATGACCGCCTCCCCGTAGTGGACGTCACGCACCTCACGTCCCGTGGACCGAAGGTCGTTCTGCACCTTGCCGGCGCGCTGGTGGTCGACGGTGACGGTGGCGAGCCGGAAGCGGCGCCGGGTGAGCGTGCCCAGCGCGTCGAGCGCCTCGCCGACCGCTCCTCCGTAGGCGCGGATGAGGCCGCCCGCGCCGAGCTTCACGCCTCCGTAGTAGCGGGTCACGACGGCGACGACGTAGCGCATCTCGCGGCGGGTGAGCATCTGGAGCATGGGGACGCCCGCCGTGCCGCCCGGTTCGCCGTCGTCGCTCGCCTTCTGCACGGAGGCGTCGGCGCCGATCACGTACGCGTAGCAGTTGTGGGACGCGGTGGGGTGCTCCTTGCGGATGCGCGCCACGAAGTCCTGGGCCTCGCGCTCGGTGGCCGCGGGCGCGAGCGCGCACAGGAACCGGGAGCGGTTGATCTCGGTCTCGTGCACGCCCTCACGGGCCACGGTGCGGTACTCGTCCTGCATCCGGCCAGCGTATGCCGCGTGCCGGGGTTCGCTCGCCCCCGCCCGTCGCCCGGGTCACGCGGTGGTGAATACTCGCTCGTCGTCGCGGGAAGCCGCGGGGCGAACGCCCCGCGGCTTCCCGCGCGCATGCACCCCCGGGTCCGTACCGGCACGACAGAAAGCAGTTCCGCCCATGACCGGCACGCAGACCGATCGCGCCGAAAGCACGGCTGTCCGGCCGCCGTCCCCACGATGGCGGTCCTGGCTCCTCGAAGGTCTGAGCGAGACGACGGCCCGGCATCCGGGCCCGCACGGCACACCGCCGGACGAACACAAGGGCCACACCTGGTGGCGGGTGATGTGCCTGACGGGTGTCGACTACTTCTCGACCCTGGGCTACCAGCCGGGCATCGCTGCGCTCGCCGCGGGACTCCTTTCCCCGCTGGCCACCCTCGTCCTGATCGCGCTCACGCTCGGCGGCGCGCTGCCGGTCTACCGCCGCGTCGCCAAGGAGTCCCCGCACGGCGAGGGTTCCATCGCGATGCTGGAGCGGCTCCTTCCGTGGTGGGCGGGGAAGCTGTTCGTCCTCGTGCTGCTCGGGTTCGCCGCCACGGACTTCATGATCACGATCACGCTGTCGGCGGCGGACGCCGCGGCGCACGTCGTCGAGAACCCCTTCGCGCCCGCCTCGCTCGACGGCGCGAACACCTGGATCACGCTGTTCCTGGTGGCGGGTCTCGGCGCGGTGTTCCTCAAGGGATTCCGTGAGGCGATACGGGTGGCGGTCGTGCTCGTCGCCCTCTATCTCGTACTGAACGTGGTCGTCCTCATCACCGCCGCGTGGCACGTCCTGACCGAGCCGGTGAAGATCGGCAACTGGTGGGACGCCATGACCGCCGCGCACTCCTCGCCCCTCGCGATGATCGGCGTGGCCCTCCTCGTCTTCCCGAAGCTGGCGCTCGGCATGTCCGGCTTCGAGACGGGCGTCGCCGTGATGCCGCAGGTGCGGGGCGACGCCACGGACACGTACGAGCGGCCCGCGGGCCGGGTGCGCGACACCCGCAAGCTGCTCACGACGGCCGCGCTGATCATGAGCGGTTTCCTGCTGCTCTCCAGCCTCGCGACGACGATCCTCATCCCCCAGTCCGCGTTCGAGAGCGGCGGCCCGGCCAACGGGCGAGCCCTCGCGTTCCTCGCGCACCAGTACCTGGGCGAGGGCTTCGGCACGGTGTACGACGTCTCGACCATCGCGATCCTGTGGTTCGCCGGAGCCTCCGCGCTCGCGGGGCTCCTCAACCTCGTGCCGCGCTACCTGCCGCGCTACGGCATGGCCCCGGAGTGGACGCGCGCGGTCCGCCCGCTGGTGCTGCTGTTCATGACGATCGCGGTCTTCATCACGCTCTGGTTCAACGCGAACGTGGACGACCAGAGCGGCGCGTACGCGACCGGTGTCCTGGTCCTGATGCTGTCGGCATCGTTCGCCTCGACGGTCGCGGTGCGTTCGCGCGGGCGCAAGGCCGCGACCGTCGGCTTCGGGGCGATCACCGCCGTGTTCGGGTACACGCTCGTCACGAACGTCATCGAGCGGCCCGACGGCATCAAGATCGCTCTCCTGTTCATCGTCGGGATCCTCCTCACCTCCTTCGCGTCGCGCGTGCACCGCGCCTTCGAACTGCGCGCGGGCGATGTCACGTTCGACGAGACGGCGGCGCGGATCGTCGACGAGGCCGCGGGCCACGGTCCGCTGCGCATCATCGCGAACGAGCCCGACGAGCACTCCACGGCCGAGTACCGCGTCAAGGAGTACAGCCAGCGCGAGCAGACCCACATCCCGGACGGACGGCCCGTCCTGTTCCTGGAGGTCTTCGTCCACGACTCGTCGGACTTCACCGCGCCGGTGGAGGTCCATGGCGACGAGAAACACGGCGTACGCCGCCTGCGCGTCCAGGGTGCGGGCGTGCCGAACACCATCGCGGCCGTCCTGATGACCCTGCGGGCCCGCACGGGCGAGGTGCCGCACGCGTACTTCAACTGGACCGAGGGGCACCCCGTCAGCCATCTGCTGCGCTTCCTGGTGTTCGGGGACGGCGAGGTCGCGCCGGTCACCCGCGAGGTGCTGCGCCGCGCCGAGCCCGACACCACCCTGCGGCCCCGCGTCCACGTGGGCTGACCTGAGCGCCCATCGCTCCGGAATAGGATGTGGCGCCCAGCGTGCGGGACGGAGGCGACGGGACATGACGCGGGACGTACACGACGGCCGGCGGCCGCGGCGCCGGGGGCAGGGCGAGCTGGAGGCCCAGGTCCTCGCGGCGCTGCGCGAGGCGCCGGGTCCCGTGACGGCGGCCTGGGTCCAGGAGCGGGTCGGCGGCGGCCTCGCCTACACGACCGTGGTGACGATCCTGACGCGGCTCCTCGCGAAGAGCGCGGTGACCCGCGCCCGGGACGGCCGCTCGTTCCTGTGGACACCGGCCGCCGACGGGGCGGCGCTCGCCGCTCTGCGGATGCGCAAGGTGCTCGACGGCGAGACGAACCGCGAGGCAGTCCTCGCCCGCTTCGTCTCCGCCCTGCCGCCCGGCGACGGACAACTGCTGCGGGATCTCCTCGGACTTCCCGACCGACGGGACGCCCGGCCGGACGAAGCCCCGGTCCCACGCGAGGTCTGAAGCGCCACTGACCGGGGAATCCCGCAGCGCACCGCCCTGTTGACCACGGAGAAAGCCCGTCGACCCCAGGAGGCAGCGCATGTACGGCGATCAGGAGACGGTCCGCAGGATCCTCACGGAGCTCGGTGACACCTGGGCGGTCGTGGGCCTCTCCTCGAACCGGGCGCGCGCCGCGTACGGCGTCGCCGAGGTCCTCCAGCACTTCGGCAAGCGCGTCGTCCCGGTCCACCCGAAGGCCGAGACGGTCCACGGCGAGCAGGGCTACGCGTCCCTCGACGAGATCCCGTTCAAGGTCGACGTGGTCGACGTCTTCGTCAACTCCCACCTCGCGGGCCAGGTCGCGGACGAGGCCCGCGCGATCGGCGCGGAGGCGGTCTGGTTCCAGCTCGGCGTGATCGACGAGGCGGCGTACGACCGCACGCGCGAGGCGGGACTTGCGATGGTCATGGACAAGTGCCCGGCGATCGAGATTCCCCGCCTGGGCTGACCGCCACATCCCGGTGACTGCCGCGCGCGAAGCGCCGGTTACGCGTCGCGCTGCGGCAGCGTGGTCCCTGGCAGCTCGTACTCGTCGCGGCGGCCGCACATGCCGTAGCCACCGCGCCGGGTGGGACCCGTGTCGTACGAGGACGATCCCGTGAGGTAGGCGGGGTCGCCGGATTCGAGGGCCGCGAGCTGGGTGCCGGTGCGCTCGGCGGTGGCCAGTGCGCCGGCCCGCCACAGCTCGCGCCAGGCGGGCACCTTGTCCCGGACGAGGCGGGCGGCGGCGCGCTGGAATTCCAGGTAAGGGCCTGCGTCGCCGGCCAACAGCGCCTCGCGCAGGGGCAGATAGCCCTCCACGGCGAGGTCACGCCGCCGCCGCGCAGCCGCCGCCGCCAGGGGTCCCGTCCGCGCCGGAAGTGCCGCTGCGGCGGCATACCGCTCCGGATCGGCGAGCACGTCGGGCGGAAAGGTGAAGACCGCGTCCCCGGCCTCCGGCAGACTGCTGTTCTGCATCAGGACGGTGATGCGCAGGTCGCCGCCCTGCACCATCCGGTGCACGGTGCCCGGCGTGAACCACGCCACCGAGCCCGCCTCCAGAGGGACTTCGCGGTAGCCGCCGGGGCTGAGCGTCTGGACGGCGCCGCGGCCGCCGGTGACGACGTAGGCCTCCGTGCACACGAGGTGCAGATGCGGGGTGCCGCCGCACACACCGTCGGCGGCTTCCCATTCGTAGGCGTTCAGGTGGGAGAGGCCGATGGCGCCGGGCAGGGGATGCGGGAAGTCGGTCGACGGGAGGGCGGGTTCGGAGAGCATCTGGGGGCTCCTCATCCAGGCCGGTCGGGGCGGTGTGACACAGGGCGGGAAAGCGCTTGCCCTTGGGAGGGAGCCTAAGCGCCCCGGTCCTCACCGGCACGCGATCGGCTCGATCGCCCCCGGCCATCGCTCCACGCCGCCCCCGGTCCGCACATACGCGTCGGACTTGTCGGCGGAGAGCCACAGTTGGCGCCGCCCGTCGCGGTATCCGGTGTCCGTGGCCCCGTCCGGCAGCCGCGTCCTCGGCGCGTACGAGGAGTGCAGGAGTTCGCGGGGCAGCGCGTGTTCGGGGTCCCGCAGGTACTGGCGGTCCCCGAGGTGGAGGAACTCCGCGGACTGCCAGTCGCAGTGCTCCGGTCCGGTCGCGCTGAAGATCTCGGAGGCGGGAACGGCGCGCCCGTCGCGGTCCGCCCACACCCGGATGTCGAGGTGGGCGCGGTCCCGGCGGGCGAACTCGGACGGATCGCACTGGGCGTACGTCTCCATACCCCAGCCCGGCCTGCGCGGCAGGTCCTTGGCGACGATCACGGCCACACGGGTGCGGCCGGCCACGTCGTACGAGTACAGGACACGGCGGCCCGCCTCGCGCTCGACGCGATAGCCGCGCCGCGGCAGGGACCGGGAGAACTCGTCGGTCACCAGCGCGTTCAGGGCCTGGTCCGGCGAGTCCGCGCCGTCCGACGCGCCCCAGCCGTCGTCCCCGCCGCCGCCCTGATAGGGCCGGCCCGCGCATTCGAGGGCGAGGACGGCGGCGCCCCCGCCCTGGACGTTGTCCTCGTCACCGTCGATGTCGGGCGCCTTCGCCTTGAGAGGGCCGCGGTAGGGGGCGGCCGGTGAGGAGCCGGTCACCACCAGACCCTCGGGAACTGCCGTGCCGCAGGCCGCAGTCGACACCAGCGACACCGACGCCGCGGCCAGCACGGCCACCGTCCGGATTCTCATGCCTCGCCCCACCCGTTTCCCCGCCCCTGCCCCGCGCCGCTGCGCGGAGCCGCTCCTCAGACGCGGCGGCCTCCGGGTTCGTTCACCGGGGGCGGGGTCAGTTCACGCCGAGCCCTTCGAGGACCACCGCGCCGGGCAGGTCGAGGAATGCCTTGCCGGGCACGATGAGCTTGCCGCGGCGCGTTCCGCTGCCGATCAGGACATGCGGCCGGTCGACGACGGCCGCGTCCACGAGGAGCGGCCAGTCTGCGGGCAGCCCGATCGGGGTGATGCCGCCGTACTCCATGCCCGTGACTCCGGTGGCCGTCTCCATGGGGGCGAACGACGCCTTGCGAACGCCCAGTTGACGGCGCACGGCTCCGTTGACGTCGACCCTGGTCCCGGAGAACACCAGGCACGCGGCGAGTGTCGTCTCGCCGCCGCGCTTACCGGCGACGACGACACAGTTCGCCGAATCTTCGAGCAGCTCGGGGCCGTACCGCTCGACGAACGTGGCCGTGTCCGCCCACTCGGGCTCGGTGTCGACGTGGAGCAGCTGCTCCGCCGGGACCGTGCCGTGCCAGTTACGTACGGCGTCGGCCACCGGGCCTGTCAGCAGGTCGAGCGCCTCGACAGCGGGGCGGACGTGGTCGAAATCTCCGATGGGTGCGCGCATGGCCGCACGCTAACAGCCGTCCGGGACGGGGGATCCGGGCGTCTCAGCGTACGGGCGGCACCGACACGGCCATGGTCATCTCCATCGCCTCCGCGCCGTCGTTGCGGTAGAAGTGCGAGGCGTCGGCCTCGAACGAGACGCTGGATCCGGCCGGCACGCGGTACTCGGCTCCGTCCACGACCAGGGTCAGCTCCCCGGCCGTCACATGGAGCAGCTCCACCGTGCCGGCGGGGTGCGGGTCGGAGCCGCTGCCGTCGCCCGGTTCCAGGTGCCAGTCCCACATCTCCAGAGGGCCGGGCGCCTCGGTCCCGGCGAGGAGGCGGTTGTAGCTGCCGCCGTCCGTGCTCCACAGGCGTACGGCCTGCTCGGGCGGGACGATGCGGACCTTCGGGCCCTGTTCGTAGTCGAGCAGGGTGGTGATGCTGATGCCGAGCGCGTCACCGATCTTGACGACGGTGCCGATGCTCGGGTTGGTGCGGGCCTGCTCGATCTGGATGAGCATGCCGCGACTGACTCCGGCTCGGGTGGCGAGACCGTCGAGGGTGAAGCCCCGCTCGGTGCGCCAGCGCTTGACGTTGCGGCCGAGGGACTGGGTCAGCAGATCGAGGTCCGACACATTCCGTCCAATATTTTGGATGACAGCGTTCAATTGATTGAACTAACGTGTGGTGCAACAAAGCATTCACCGATGTTCACCACACTGTACTGCGAGGCCGACCATGACAGCACTCTTCGCCCTGGCCACCAGCCTCCTGTGGGGCCTGGCCGACTTCGGCGGAGGGCTCCTCACCCGACGCACACCCGCGCTCACGGTCGTGGTGGTCTCGCAGGGCATCGCCGTCGCCGTGCTCGGCGCGATCGTGGCCGCGACCGGCGCCTGGAGCGAGGCGGGATCGCAGCTCTGGTTCGCCGTCGCGGCCGGTCTCGTCGGCCCGGTCGCCATGCTCGCCTTCTACAAGGCACTCGCCCTCGGCCCGATGGGCGTCGTCTCGCCCCTCGGCTCGCTCGGCGTCACCGTCCCCGTGGCCGTCGGCCTGGTGCTCGGGGAGCGTCCGGGACTGCTCCGGTTCGCGGGCATCGGCGTGGCCGTCGCAGGGGTGGTCCTGGCCGGCGGGCCGCAGTTCAGAGGCGCGCCCGTGCAGCGCCAGGCCGTCCTGCTCACGCTGCTCGCGGCGTTCGGCTTCGGTGCGGTGATGGCCCTGATCGCGGAGGCCTCGACGACCGTGTCGGGTCTGTTCCTGGCGCTCTTCGTGCAGCGGGTGACCAACGTGGCGGCGGGTGGCACGGCCCTGTACGTGTCCGTGCGGCGCGGCGGCCGCGCCCTTCCCGAGGACGGCGGAATGGCGGTCGTCCGTTCGGCGCTCCCGGCACTGGCGTTCGTGGGCCTCGCCGACGTGGCGGCCAACGGCACGTACGCGATGGCCGCGCAGCAGGGCCCGGTCACCGTGGCCGCCGTGCTCGCCTCGCTCTACCCCGTCGTCACGGCGCTGGCCGCGCGCGGCTTCCTCGGGGAGCGGCTGCGCGGGGTGCAGGCCGCGGGGGCGGGCCTCGCGCTGGTGGGCACGGTGCTGCTGGCGACGGGTTAGGCGGTGCCCGGCTGTACGCCCTCTGCGACCTCCTCGCTCTCTTCCAGGCCGGCGAGCGCGAGGAGCTGCTCGGAGGTGACCCCTTCGGGGATCGGGGCGGGGGCGGGCGTGCGCAGCGGCGGCTGCCACCCGTTCCTCTCGTCCCAGCTCCGTACGACCCTGGCGGGCGCGCCGGCCACCACCACGTGGTCCGGCACCTCGCCTCGTACGACGGCACCGGCGGCCACCACGACGTTCCGGCCGAGCCGCGCCCCCGGCAGGATCACCGCGCCGGTCCCGATCCAGCAGCCGGGCCCGATCTCCACGGGCTCCATCCGTGGCCACTGCTTGCCGATGGGCTGATGCGGGTCGTCGTACGAGTGGTTGGTCGAGGTCACGTAGACGTACGGCCCGAAGTAGCAGTCGCTGCCGATCGTGACCGTCGTGTCGGCGATGACATGGCTGCCGCGGCCGAGGACGACGCCGTCGCCTATGCGCAGGATCGGCTCGGCCCCGAGGTCGAGGTCGGGCATCAGGCCGGCGGTGAGAGTGACCTGTTCGGCGATGATGCAGTGCGCGCCGAGATGGATCCAGGGCTCACCGAAGACCGTGCCCTGCGGGAAGGCCAGCTTGGTGCCGTGTCCGAGGGATCCGAAGCGGTAGCGGCCGGGATGCGCGGCGGTCACCGCGCCCGCGCGCTGCGCCAGGCGCCAGCCCGCCTGCACCGCGCGATGGGCCAGGCGTCCGGTGAAGTCGCGGGATGAGAACGCGTTCCAGTTCTTCGGCACAGCCTCACGTTACTCAGCCGTACGCCCCCGTGCAGAGCCCTGGCCTGTGATCTTCGCCCCACGCGGCACCTGCTCAGGGCCGTCCCGTACGGTTCGCTCTGGCGTGGCACAGTCGGTGCGGAAGACGTAAGAGGAGACACAGCGATGGGCCAGCAGGCACTCATCACCGGGATCGGCGGCAAGGATCCGGAGCTTGACGACGAGGCGTTCGCCGCGCCGACCTCCGTCGTGATCGGCGAGGTCACCCTGCACGCCGGGGCGAGTGTCTGGTACGGCGCGGTGCTGCGCGCGGACTGCGGCCCCATCGTGCTCGGCGCCGACAGCAACATCCAGGACAACTGCACCGTGCACGTCGATCCCGGCTTCCCGGTGACGGTCGGCGAGCGGGTCTCCGTGGGACACAACGCGGTCCTGCACGGCTGCACCGTCGAGGACGACTGCCTCGTCGGCATGGGCGCCACGGTCCTCAACGGAGCGGTGATCGGCGCGGGGTCCCTGGTCGCCGCGCAGGCCCTTGTCCCACAGGGGATGCAGGTCCCGCCGGGTTCACTCGTCGCCGGCGTGCCCGCCAAGGTGAAGCGGCCACTGACGGACGAGGAGCGGGCGGGCATCACCCTGAACGGCACGCTCTACGTGGACCTGGCGAAGGCCCACCGCGCGGCGCACGAGGACAGCTGACCGGTCCGGTCAGTCGGCGGCCGGGACCGGCTCCGCCTCGGCCGCCGCCTTCTTCGCCTTGCGCCTGACGATCAGCATGGAGGCCACGCCGATCAGCACGGCCGCGCCCAGCCCGTAGTACGAGAACCGCTTGAGCCAGTCCTCGGCGACCACGCCGATGTAGTAGATGACGGCGGTCGTGCCGCCGGCCCAGATGACACCGCCGAGCAGGTTCGCAGTGAGGAACTTCCAGTACGGCATGTGCAGCACGCCCGCGAGCGGGCCCGCGAAGATGCGCAGCAGGGCGACGAAGCGGCCGAAGAAGACGGCCCACATGCCCCACTTCTCGAAGGAGCGCTCGGCGGTCGCGACATGCGCCTCGCCGAAGTGGCGCGGGAACTTCTTGCCGAGCCAGGCCAGCAGGGGGCGTCCGCCCTTGCGGCCGATGGCGTAGCCGATGGAGTCGCCGATGACGGCTCCCGCACTGGCGCAGGCGCCGAGGACGATCGGGTTGACGTCACCGTTCTGGGAGGACAACAGGGCCGCCGAGACGAGGACGATCTCGCCCGGCAGCGGGATGCCGAGGCTCTCGAGGCCGATGACCCCGGCCACCAGTGCGTAGACGGCGACCGCCGGTACCGTGTCGAGCCACTCCTGGACGTGCAACGCCGATTCCTCCCGTGTCGGTGGGCGTGTGCCCGGCGCGCGCTCCCCCGGGTGCGCACGCCGGGCAGCCTACCCGTTCAGGGGAAACGGAGATGTCCGGCTCAGCTGTTGGGGCGCAGGGTCCAGACGACCGTCATTTCCCCGGTCACCGCACCGTCGGCGCGCTGGATCGCGACCGTCACCGGGAACTCGGGACGCTCCCCCGCGTCGAGCTCGGCGACCACGTCTTCGGCCGGACGCCCGAGCGTGGCCGTCGCCGTGACGGGGCCCATGGCGAGCTTCTTGTACGCGATGTCGGCGCGTACCGCGAGTGGCACCGCCCGCGACAGCTGGTCCCCGAAGGCGGCGAGGACGATCGCGCCGCTCGCGGACTCGCCGAGCGTGAACATGGCTCCGGCGTGGGGTCCGCCGACGTGGTTGTGGTACTCGCTCTGGTCCGGCAGGGCCACTACGGCCTTCTCCGGCGTGGTCTCGAGGAATTCGATGTTCAGGGTCCGGGCCATCGGCACGGTGGCGGCGAGCATCTCGCCGATCGACATCTGGTCAGCGCTCATGGCCCGAGATGTTACCCACGAGTAGCGACCTTGGCCATCCTCGGCCCGGCAGTGGCTCTATCGTTGCTCGCCATGTGGCCAGGAGAGCAGGGTCCCGGGGGCGAGCAGAACCCGCAGGGCCGCCAACCGAATCCGTACCAGCAGCCGAACCCGTATCCGCAGCAGTCCGGACAGGAGGTCTGGAACGCGCCCACGATTCCCGCGGGTTCACCCCAGCCGTCGCCCGACCCCCCGAAGCGGAGCCGGACGGCTCTCATCGCCGTCGTGGTCGCGGCCGTGGTCGTCGTCGCGTCCGCGGTGACCGCGGTGCTCGTCCTCGGCGGCGACAAGGACAAGAAGGACGACGAGGCCGGACCCGGCCCCACGAAGCCCTCGGCAGCCGCGTCGAGCGCGACCGGGAATCCGCGCGCGGGCGGCGCGGTCGAGCCCACCGTGGACGGCTGGAAGACGGTGCTGAACAGCGACCACGGCCTGGCGTTCGACGTTCCCGCCACATGGCTGGTGAAGTCGAACGGCTGGGTCAACTGGGTCTCCAAGGACGGCGACCCGGAGGAGAAGCCGCTCATCGCCATGAGCAACCCGGCGTTCCTCAACGAGAAGTGGTGCGTGTCCGACGACGACAAGGACGGCAACGAGGAGGAGACCTCCCTCGGCGCGACCGGGTCGCGGGGGAACAACGGGGCCAAGAGCACGCAGGACGCCGCCACCGCGGACGCCACGACGTGGGTCTACGGCGCGTACACGCAGCCCGACAAGAAGAGCATCACCACGAAGCCGGCGGAGTCGTACACCACTGCGTCCGGCCTCAACGGCAGCCTGGTGACCGCCTCTTCGACGGGCGTGACGCAGAAGAAGCACGGCAAGTGCTCCTCCGACGGCAAGGCCACCGTGTTCGCCTTCAAGGACGCCGACGGCGACTTCACGTCCTGGTCGTTCGTCGGGCCCACGGGCGTCAAGGGCGAGGTGCCCGACTCCACGGTCAGGAAGATCCTCAGCACCGTGCGGCTCGTGGACGTCAGCGACTCCTGACACGCGGCGCGGTGACGAGGCCGCCGGCGAACCGTTGCACGTCCGGTACAGGGCGACGGTGCCGGCGGTTCTCCGGCCCTCTATTGTTGTGCGCCATGTGGCCAGGACAGCAGCCGCCCGGGGGCGAGCAGAACCCGCAGGACCAGAACCCGTACCAGCAGCCGGGGTACCAGCAACAGCCCAACCCCTATCAGCAGCCGGGCTACCAGCAGCAGCCCAATCCGTACCAGCAGCAGCCCGGGCAGCAGCCTCCCGGGCAGTGGGGTGCCCCGACGGTCCCGATGGGCGCTCCCCAGCCGCCGAGCGGCAACGGCGGCGGCAACAAGACGAAGATCACCGCGATCGTCGCGGCCGCGGCCGTCGTGGTCGCCGCCGGCGTGACCGCGTTCCTCGTGATCGGGGGCGACAAGCAGGACAAGGCGGACTCGAAGCCGTCCAAGCCCCCCACGAAGTCCGCCTCCAAGGACCCGAGCCCCGACGCGAGCGACGACGTCAACCCGCGCGACCCGTCGAACGCGCCGAAGGCGACGATTCCGGGCTGGCAGGTCGTCGTGAACCCGAAGTACGGGACCGCGTTCGACGTACCGGCGGACTGGGTCGTCAAGTCGGACGGCCTGATCACCGGCTTCGAGGACGCGAAGGACGAGACCGGCAAGCCCCTCATCACGATGTCCGCACCCGCGTTCCTCAAGGAGAAGTGGTGCACGTCCGACGACGACAAGGACGGCACCGTGGACGACAGCGCCCTCGCCGGGGCGGGCACCAAGGGGCAGAACGGCGCGAAGAACACTCAGGACGTCGCGCGCAACGACTCGGCGTGGTGGGTGTTCGGCGGCTACACCGACCAGAAGAACTCCTCGAAGAAGCTCCTGACGATCGGTAAGCCGAAGGACTTCACGACCGACTCCGGCGTCAAGGGCAGCGTGGCGACGACCACGTCGTCCGGCGTGCCGAAGACGGGCAAGTGCGACACGGACGGCAAGGCCACCGTGTTCGCCTTCAAGAACTCCCAGGGCGACTTCGTCTCCTGGACGTTCTACGGCGCCAAGGGCGTGAAGGACGAGGTCCCGGAGGCCACGGTGCAAAAGATCCTCAGCACCGTCCGCCTCCAGGGCGAGCCCAGCGTGGACTGAGCGGCACACAGCACAGCGCCCGGCCCGCCCCGTGAAGGGCGGGCCGGGCGCTGTGGAGCAGCATGATTCGGTCAGCGCAGGTAGACCCGGTAGACCCATCGGCCGGAGATCGCGTCCTCGGTCACCTTGCAACTGCCGATACACACCCACGGGTTGCCGGAGCTGTTGGTGCAGGCCCAGTAGGCGTGCACCGAGTTGTTCTTGTACACGTAGTCGATCACGGCCGCGTTCGCGGAGATAGAGGAGTGGACCGGCACCTTCTCCTCGGCGACCGTGTAGTCGTGGCTCGCCGGTGCGCACGTGGTCGCGGCCGCCGAAGCGGGCGTCGCCGCCACGACGGGGAGGGCGGCGGCGCCGGCGAGCGCGGCCGCGGCCAGCAGAGACGAGAAGTACTTCCGCATTTCATCCCTTTCCTCGAGAACCAACAGGTTCCCGGGGCAGATTTATCGTGAACATGACACGAAAT
Organism: Streptomyces sp. NPDC090032; assembly: GCF_044748025.1. Lineage (NCBI taxonomy): Bacteria > Bacillati > Actinomycetota > Actinomycetes > Kitasatosporales > Streptomycetaceae > Streptomyces > Streptomyces sp. NPDC090032. The sequence continues at coordinate 362,958 of NZ_JBIVFF010000008.1, forward strand.
TCATGATCAATCTAGCGGAGCGACCCGCCAGTAACAATCACGTTCGGCGAGGCGGAAAGAATCTCGTTTGGCAAGTCGGACCCGCTGCGGCGATAGTCCCTCAGTGACCTCTCCCGCCGCCTCCCCACTCAGACCCCGCCGACCCGCGTGGGCGGGCCGCAACTACAGCCTGCTGGCGGTGGCGGCGTTCGTGACGACACTCGGCAGCAATGGGGCGCTGATCGCGTCCGCGTTCGCGGTGCTCGAGACGGGGGGCGACGGTGGGGACGTCGGCCTCGTCGCCGCGTCACGCACTCTGACGCTCGTGCTGTTCCTGCTCGTCGGCGGAGCCGTCGCCGACCGGCTGCCGCGCCACCACGTGATGGTCGCGGCCAACGCGCTCAACTTCCTGTCCCAGGGCGCCTTCGCGCTGCTCGTCCTGACCGGCAGGCCCGAGCTGTGGCAGATGATGCTGCTCAGCGCGCTGGGCGGCACCGGGCAGGCCTTCTTCAACCCCGCGGCCGAAGGCATGCTGATGTCGTCGGTCACCAAGGATCAGGCGAGCCGCGCCTTCGCCCTCTTCCGCATGGCGATGTCGGGCGCGGCCGTGGGCGGCGCGGCGCTCGGCGGCGCCATGGTCGCGGCCATCGGACCCGGCTGGGTGCTCGCCGTGGACGCGGTCGCGTTCGCCGTGGCGGGAGCTCTGCGCTCGTTCCTCGACGTCAGCCATATCGCGCCACGTGAACCCGGCGGAGGCCTGCTCGCCGATATGCGGGACGGCTGGCAGGAGTTCATCGGCCGGCCGTGGCTGTGGAGCATCGTCGCGCAGTTCTCCGTCGTGGTGGCGGTGGTCGGCGCCGCCGACGCGGTCTTCGGCCCGCTCGTCGCCCGCGACTCCCTCGGCGGACCCGGCCCCTGGGGGCTCGCCCTCGGCGCCTTCGGCGTCGGAACCGTCGCCGGGGCGTTCCTGATGATGCGGTGGAGGCCGCGGCGGCTGCTGCTCGCCGGGACCCTGTGCGTGTTCCCGCTGGCTCTGCCCTCGGCGGCGCTCGCGGTACCCGTGCCGCTCGAAGTGCTCATCTGCGTGATGTTCGTGAGCGGCGTGACGATCGAGGTGTTCAGCGTCTCGTGGATGACGGCGCTGCACCAGGAGATCCCGGAGGACAAGCTCTCCCGGGTCTCCGCGTACGACTGGTTCGGCTCCGTCGCGATGGTGCCGGTCGCCACGGCGCTCGCGGGACCCGCGGAGGCGGCCTTCGGCCTGGCGCCCGCGCTGTGGGGCTGCGCGGCGCTCGTCGTCGTGGCCACGGGCGCGGTGCTGTTCGTGCCGGAGGTACGCCGGCTGACGCGCCGCCCCGACGCCGCCGCACAGCCCGCGCCGGAGCTCGTCTCAGCCGATGCCGAAGGAGCCGCCGGGCGGCTGGGGTGACGGCACCGCGTCCTCGTCCCGTACGGGCTTCGCGCTGCCGGTGAAGCGGCGCAGCTGAGAGCCGTGCTCGACGCGGGCCGGGAACGCGTCGGCCGCGGCGCTGCGGGCGAGCGCCGCGATGTCGAGCTCCTCGTGGGAGGCCACGAGAACGGTGTTCCCGAAGCGCCTGCCGCGCAGCACGGCGGGCTCCGCGATCAGCGCGAGATGCTCGAACACCAGGGAGAACGTGGCGAGTTGGGAGCGGAGGAAGCCGAAGGGCGTGCCGTCCGCGAGGTTCGCCGCGTAGACGCCCGTGGGGCGCAGGACCCGCTCGGCGGCCTCGGCGTAGGCCACGGTGGTCAGGTGGGCCGGGACGCGGGAGCCGCCGAAGACATCCGCCACCAGCACGTCGGCGCTGTCCGCGTCGGCCGACTCCAGCCAGGTGCGGGCGTCGGCCCCGTGGACGGTGATCGCCGCGCCGTCGGGGACGGGCAGGTGCTCGGCGACCAGGGCGAGCAGCCCGCTGTCCGACTCGACCACGTCCTGGCGCGAGCCCGGCCGCGTCGCCGTCACATAGCGCGGCAGGGTGAGCGCGCCACCGCCGAGGTGCAGCACGTCGAGCGGCTTGCCGGGTTCGGCCACACAGTCGAGGACGTGGCCGAGCCGGCGCGCGTACTCGAATTCGAGGTGCTCGGGCGCGTCCAGGTCGACGTACGACTGCGGGGCCCCGTCGACCGTGAGCAGCCAGGCCCTGCGCCGGTCCACGTCGGGCATCAGCTTGGCAGTGCCGTGATCGACGGTCCTGGTCACGGGTATCGGCTCGTCCACGCGTCCATTGTGCCGGGTGGCCGGGGCATCGGACGCCGCACGACGTTCGCCACCGCCTTCCTCAGCCCCACACCTCCGCCACCTCCGCCACATGCGCCGCTGCCTGTTCCCGCCCTGCTCGGGCCGACGGTGCACGGTGGGACGGGTCGAGGCTGTTGTGTCCCATCGCCTTCCTCGTGGTGCGGTTCGGGGTGATGAGGGTGACCCTCGCCCCGCCAGCGCTGAGGCGTTCGGCCTGAGAGCGGGCCGATTCGAGGGTGCCGCCGCCCGCTGCGACCGGAGCGATGATCACGATGCGGTCGTGGCCTTCGGCGAGGTGTGCGTTGGCCGGGGAGCGGACGCCGCCGTCGATCCAGCGGGCGTCGTCGATCGTGACCGGCGGCCAGACGCCCGGCACGGCGCAGCTGGCCGCGACGGCGTCGACCAGGCCGACGCCGCTGCCCCGGTCGAGGACACGGAACTCGCCGGTCGTCGCCCGTACCGCCGTCACCAGGAACGGCCGCTCGGGCCAGCTGTGGGAGACGAGCCGCCCCGCGATGACCTCGCGGCGCGTCGCCTCGTCCGGGGTGTCGGCGGCCAGCGCGATGTGCCCCGCCTTGCGGCCGAAGTCCTCAGGGGTGCGGGAGGTGAGCGCGGCACGGGCGTGACGGAGGGTGGCGGCGGGACCCAGGTGTCCGGTGATCTCCCCGACGGGCGCGGCGAGTTGGCGTTCGTACAGCTCGGCGGGGGTCAGCCGGCCGGAGGTGAGCTGGGCGCCGACGACGGAGCCCGCGGAGGTGCCGATCACGGTGTCGGCGTCCCACAGACCGGCGCCGGCCTCGGCGAGTCCGTACAGGATTCCGGAGATCCAGCCGATGCCGGAGAGGCCGCCGCCCCCGAGTACGAGTGCCCTGCCCGCCACTTGAGACCTCCACAACGACGCCGGCGTCCAGTGTGGCCGACGTGCGACCGCCCGCCTCCCGCGGGGTGCGGGAGGCGGGCGGTGCGGTTCAGCCGACGGAGCTGACGGTGCCCGCGCCGACCGTGCGCCCGCCCTCGCGGATCGCGAAGCCGAGGCCCGCCTCCAGGGGCATGTCACGGCCGAGCTCGACCGTCATCGTGACGGTGTCCCCGGGCCGGGCGACGGCGCTCTCGCCGAGGTCGACGTCACCGACGACGTCCGCGGTCCGCAGGTAGAACTGCGGGCGGTAGCCGGTCGCGACCGGTGTCGTGCGGCCTCCCTCGGCCGCCGAGAGGACGTACACCTGGGCCGTGAAGCGGCGGCTCGGGCTGACGCTGGCGGGCGCCGCGACGACGTCGCCGCGGCGGACCGCGTCGCGGGGCACTCCGCGCAGCAGGAGCGCCACGTTGTCCCCGGCCTGCGCCTCCTCCATGGGCTTGCCGAAGGTCTCCAGGCCGGTGACCACGGTCGCCGCCGCGTCGGTGTCCGCGCCGAAGATCTCGACGCGGTCGCCGACGCGCACCCTGCCGCGCTCGACGGCCCCGGTGACGACCGTGCCGCGCCCGGTGATGGTGAGTACGTTCTCCACCGGCAACAGGAACGGCGCGTCCACATACCGCTCGGGCATGGGCACGTACGTGTCCACGGCGTCGAGCAGCGCGTCGATCGCCCCGGTCCAACGGGGGTCGCCCTCAAGGGCCTTGAGCCCCGAGACCCGCACCACGGGGACGGAGTCGCCGCCGTATCCGTGCGCGGAGAGCAGCTCGCGGACCTCCAGCTCGACGAGGTCGGTGAGCTCCTCGTCCCCCGCGTCCGCCTTGTTCAGCGCGACGACGATGTGGTCGACGCCGACCTGGCGGGCGAGCAGGACGTGCTCGGCGGTCTGCGGCATGATCCCGTCGAGCGCGGAGACGACGAGGATCGCCCCGTCGAGCTGCGCGGCCCCGGTGACCATGTTCTTGACGTAGTCGGCGTGGCCGGGCATGTCGACGTGCGCGTAGTGGCGGGTGTCGGTCTCGTACTCGACGTGCGCGATGTTGATGGTGATGCCGCGGGCGGCCTCCTCCGGGGCGCGGTCGATGCGGTCGAAGGGCACGAACGTGCCGGCGCCGCGCTCGGCGAGGACCTTGGTGATGGCGGCGGTGAGGGTCGTCTTGCCGTGGTCGACGTGCCCCATGGTGCCGATGTTGAGGTGCGGCTTGGTGCGCACGTATGCCGTCTTGGGCATGGCTGGGTGGTTCCTCCCGGAACGTGTTCCTCAGCGGAACAGGGTGTGATGGCCTCCTTGATGAGGCGGGGACCCCGGAGTGCTACCGACCCTCCCCCTGCGGGGTCCGCCGGAATGTCCGGAGAGGGTCAGCTTCGGGCGCCGTCTGCTGCGGCGGCCAGGAAGACGGCAGCCTTCGCAGCGTCCGCGACTGCGGACGTGGCTGCGGGGAAGGCGTACCGGAACATGACGCCGATCATGGCCTACCGAACGGCGCAGGTCGAATGGTTTTCCGGCGGGCGGCGCGGCCCGGTCTCCGTTGAGGCGTACGGGAGTTCAGGGGCCTTGGCAGGGGCCTCAGGGGCCGATGTTCTTCAGCGCCTCGCGGACCGACAGGGGGGCGAGGCGGTCCCGGTGGGCGGCGACGAAGGCGCGTACGGCGTCCGGGTCGGTCTTCGCGTACTCACGCAGGCACCAGCCGACGGCCTTGCGGATGAAGAAGTCGGGGTGCGGGGCCTGCCGCAGGCAGTAGCCGAAGAGGCGCTCCGTGTCGGTCGTCTCCTTGCGGCGGAGCTGGTGCAGGAGCGCGGTGCGGGCGATCCACAGGTCGTCGTCCTCGATCCACGCGTCCATGTCGTTCGCCAGGCGCGGGTCGGCCGCGACGAGCGCGCCGACGACGTGCGCGGCGAGCAGGTCGACGGTGTCCCACCACGGGACCGTCGACACGAGGTGCCGCGCGACGGGCAGGAAGCCGGATGAGCAGCGGCCCGCGTACCGGCGCAGATAGTCGGCCGCGAAGTACGCGTACTCGCGCTCGGGCAGCTCCCAGCAGCGCAGCGCGAGCGCGGCGCAGTCTGTCTCGTCGGGGCGCGGGGTCCCGGCCAGGACGGTGCGCGACAGGGCGCGGCGGACGGGAGTGGTGAGACCGAGGAAGGGGGCCACGTCCTTCATGTACGCGCGCATCTGCCCGGCCCGCTCGGGGTCGGCCGCCGTGGGGTACACGGCGGTGAGCCGCTCCAGCAGGGTGTCGGCCAGCGCGCTGCGCGGGACTGTGACGGTCATGCGACACAACCCTACGGCGACCGTACATATTGGTCGGTTAGTCTCCCCGAATGCCCGACACCGTCGCGACCCGTCCCGAGGGACTCGCCGCCGCCCGGCCGGCGGGCCTTGCCCTGCGCTGCACCAGAGTTCTGCTCTCGCCATGGTCGCGTCTGTCGCTCCTGGTGGCGCTGCTCGCCGCGGGCGGGGCCACGGTGCTGCTCCTCCAGCCGCAGAAACTGCTCGCGGACGGCTGGCCGCCCCATATGACCGGCACCGCCGCGGTCGTCCTGTTCGGTGTGGCGTACGGGCTGTGCACGGTGGCTTTCGTCCCGCGGCCGCTGCTGAATCTCGCGGCGGGCGCGCTGTTCGGTTCGCAGCTCGGCACCCTGGCGTCGCTCGGCGGGACGGTGCTCGGCGCCGGCGTGGCGTTCGGGCTCGGCCGGGTGCTCGGCCAGGAGGCGCTGCGCCCTCTCGTGCGTGGCCGCTGGCTGAAGGCGGCGGACGGGCAGCTCAGCCGCCACGGCTTCCGGTCGATGCTGGCCGCGCGGCTCTTCCCTGGGGTGCCGTTCTGGGCGGCCAACTACTGCGCCGCGGTCTCGCGCATGCGGTGGGCACCGTTCCTGCTGGCCACGGCGATCGGCTCGGTCCCCAATACGGCGGCGTACGTCGTCGCCGGGGCCAGGGCCTCGACGCCGACGTCGCCCGCGTTCCTGATCGCGATGGGGTTCATCGCGCTGACCGGGCTCGCGGCGGCGGTGGTCGCGTGGTGCAAGCGCCACAGCCTCCGCGGCTGACGTGCCCCTGAAAACTCAGGCCCTCGAAGACTCAGGGCGCCTGACGTCTCAGAGCGCTTCCAGGACGGTCGCGTTGGCGAGTCCGCCGGCCTCGCACATCGTCTGGAGTGCGTAGCGTGCGCCGCGGGCGCGCATCGCGTGGACGAGGGTCGTCATCAGACGGGTGCCGCTCGCACCGAGCGGGTGGCCGAGCGCGATGGCGCCGCCGTGCACGTTCAGTTTCGCCGGGTCGGCGCCGGTCTCCTGGAGCCAGGCGAGGACGACGGCCGCGAACGCCTCGTTGACCTCGAACAGGTCGATGTCGCCCAGGTCGAGACCCGCCTTGCGCAGCACCTTCTCGGTGGCGGGGATGACGCCGGTCAGCATCAGGAGCGGGTCCGAGCCCGTGACGGCGAAGCTGTGGAGGCGGGCGAGCGGGCGCAGGCCGAGCCGGGCCGCGTTCTCGCTCGTGGTGATGAGGACGGCGGAGGCGCCGTCGTTGATCGGGCTCGCGTTGCCCGCGGTCACCGACCAGTCGATCTGCGGGAAGCGCTCGCCGAAGTGCGGGTCGTAGTAGGCGGGCTTGAGCCCGGCGAGGATCTCGGCGGTGGTGCCGGGGCGCACGGACTCGTCGCGGGTGACGCCTTCGAGGGGTGCGACCTCTGCGTCGAAGAGCCCGCTCGCCCAGGCCTGGGCGGCCTTGCGGTGCGATTCGACGGCGTAGGCGTCCATCATGTCGCGGGACAGCGACCACTTGGCGGCGATCAGTTCGGCGCTGACGCCCTGCGGGACCAGCCCTTCCGGGTAGCGCTCGGCGACGCCGGGGCCGAACGGGTCGGCGCCCTCGGGCACGTTCGACCACATCGGTACGCGGCTCATGGACTCCACTCCACCGGCGATCACCATGTCGTAGGCGCCGGAGATGACGCCCTGCGCGGCGAAGTGCACGGCCTGCTGGGACGAGCCGCACTGCCGGTCGACGGTCGTGGCGGGCACGGACTCCGGGAAGCCCGCCGACAGGACGGCGTACCGGGTGGTGTTCATGGCCTGCTCCGCGACCTGGTCGACCGTCCCGCCGATGACGTCGTCGATCTGGGCGGGGTCGATACCGGCCCGGTGGACGAGGGTGCGCAGGGTGTGGGCGAGCAGTTCGACGGGGTGGACGTGAGCGAGCGTCCCGTTCGGCTTGCCCTTGCCGACGGGGGTGCGTACGGCTTCGACGATGACTGCGTCACGCATGGTGCGGGCCTCCTTGGCCGACGGGTCGGTGCCCGGCACCGATTACCGGTGAGTAGGAAAACTGAACTCACCATAGCTCCGCAGGTTGGAAAAGCAAACCCTCCTTTACACTGATGCGCATGCCAGCTGCCAAGGACCCGCGCCCCTGCTCGATCGCCGACACGCTGGCCGTGGTCGGCGAGAAGCACTCCCTCCTGGTCCTGCGCGAGGTCTGCCTCGGCAACGGACGCTTCGACCAGCTGGTGCGCAACATCGGGGCGCCGCGCGACATCCTGGCGACGCGCCTGCGCCGCCTCGTCGACGCGGGCATCCTCAAGAAGGTCGCCTACCAGGAGCGCCCGCAGCGCTTCGAGTACCGGCCCACCACGGCGGGGCTCGAACTGGAGCCGGTCCTCATGACCCTCATGGCGTGGGGCGACCGTCATCTGCGCGACGACGGCGACCGCCCCATGGTGATCGAGCACACCTGCGGCAGCGAACTGGTCCCCGTCGTGACGTGCTCCGCGTGCGGCGACCCCGTCCACCACGAGGATCTGAGCGCCCATCCGCAGGTCCCGGGCTGGACCAAGGCGGGCCCGGCCGCGGCGTAGCCGCCGCCCGAGTGAAGAGGCCCTGTGGTCGTCTCTTCACACAAGGGCGCTACGCTGCCCCACGGCGGGCGCCCTTGCACCCCCGTACCCCTTTGATCCGTACGGCCTCGCCCGCCCGTCCGTCCTTCCTCCGTGTCCGCCCCCTGGCCTGCGCGTCTGCGGTCAGCTCACGTCAGCACTTGGATCGCGTAACTTCATGTCTTGGTTCGAATCATTCATCCTCGGACTCGTCCAGGGGCTGACCGAGTTCCTGCCCATCTCGTCGAGCGCGCATCTGCGGCTGACCGCGGCGTTCGCGGGCTGGCACGACCCGGGAGCCGCGTTCACGGCGATCACCCAGCTCGGCACGGAGACGGCGGTGGTGATCTACTTCCGCAAGGACATCGTGCGGATCATCTCCGCGTGGTTCCGCTCCCTCACGAACAAGGCACTGCGCAGCGACCACGACGCGCAGATGGGCTGGCTCGTGATCGTGGGCTCGATTCCGATCGGCGTGCTCGGTGTCACGTTCAAGGACCAGATCGAGGGCCCTTTCCGCGATCTGCGCCTGACCGCGACGACCCTCATCGTGATGGGTGTCATCCTCGGTGTCGCGGACCGTCTCGCCGCCCGCGACGAGGTCGGCGGCAAGCACCGCGCGGTGCGGGAGCGCAAGGGCCTCAAGGACCTGAGCGTCAAGGACGGCCTGATCTACGGCCTCTGCCAGGCCCTGGCCCTGATCCCCGGAGTCTCGCGCTCCGGAGCGACCATCAGCGGCGGCCTCCTCATGGGGTACACCCGTGAGGCCGCGGCCCGATACTCGTTCCTCCTCGCGATCCCCGCGGTCCTCGCATCCGGGCTCTTCGAGGTGAAGGACGCCGGGGCGGACGGTTCCGTCTCCTGGGGCCCGACCATCTTCGCGACGATCATCGCTTTCGGGGTCGGGTATGCCGTCATCGCATGGTTCATGAAGTTCATCTCGAGCAAGAGCTTCATGCCGTTCGTCTACTACCGGATCCTGCTCGGCATCGTGCTGATCGCGCTGGTGACGGCGGGCGTCCTGAGCCCGCACGCCGGGGAGTCGGCGGGCTGACCCCGCCCGGCCGGAGCCGGACGGGACCACCCCTCGCTCACTTCTCCCGCGCCTTCTCCCACGGCCAGCGCGCGTCGCCGCCCCGCTCGATGAGCGGAATCAGGCGGAACGCCTGGTCGGTGAGGCCGCCGAACGCGTGCCGGTGTGCGCCGCCCGAAGGGGTCGCACCCACCTTGTATCCGGCCATGTTCCACATGTAGACGGGCACGTCCCTCGGGACGAGCGCGTCGATCTCGGTCTCGGCCATGCCGCCGTGGCCCTGGGCGTTCGACGGGAACCAGCCCGGCCGGGTCTGTTCGTCGGTGACGACGATCACCCGGTCGTGCCCGGTGAAGTGCTTCTTCACCGCGGTCGGGATGTCCGTCCCGGAGATCTGCCCGAACTTCTCGACGAGCCGCAGCACGCTGCCCTCGCGCGGGTGGTCCAGGCGCCGGCTCTCCATCCCGAACTCGACGAGCGTCGGCACCTCCGCGCGCATCGCGAGGGCGGCGCCGAACACCGCCGCCTGCTCCGCGAGCGGGATGTCCGAGCGGTACGGCGTCGAGAATCCGTAGCCGGGGAACATCGACGGCGACCGGTCCACCAGGATCAGCGAGCGGCCGGGCAGCGCGGGCACACCGGCCAGCGAGTGAGCGAGCGCCCTCTCCAGAGCGTGCCCCCAGCGCAGCGACGGGGCGTGCTTGTACGCGGCCCAGAAGCGGAACGGGAACATACGCGAGCGGCGCACCTCGTCCGGGTCGGCGAACCGCGCCGCCACCCGCTGCGCGACCTCGTCCGAGACACCGGCCTCGTCGAAGTTGCGCAGGTTCCGGGCGAGAGCCATCAGGCCCATGGACGGGATGATCGCCTCCCACGCCGCCGCGTCCATCGGCCGCTGCAGCCAGCCCGCCACGGACTCCCACGTCATGCCCGCCTCGGCGAGCCGGCTGGTGTCCGTGGTGAGCAGCGTGTGGCGCTCCTGAACCGGTACGCGCATCAGCCGCTCGCGGGCGCGCAGGGTGCCCAGCCGCTCCGGGATCTCCTCGGCGCTGCCGTGCCGGCGGTCGAGGGCGTGCTGGAACAGGTCGCCCTGCCACGGCTTGTCGGCGGCGGGGGCCGGGTGCGTGAGGTTGAGGACGTCACCGAACCGGTAGCCCTTGGAGTCGGTGTCGTACTTGAGGAGGGAGCGCTCGTTGTAGAGCCGCTGGACGGCGTCGGCGATGCCGCGCTTGACGGGCTTCGGCAGGCGCCGGCCGTAGCGCCCGGTCCAGTAGCCGAGCAGTTCCCCCGGCTCGTCGGCGCGCTGGAGGACGGCGTCGACGACCTGCCGGGAGTGGCCGGGCTCGCCCGCGTCGATGCGGGCCCTGACGAATTCGGCGGCGCCGACGAGCGCGGCGGTCCGCATGTTCCCCTCGCCGCGCAGCCAGCCGAGCAGGCCCGCGGTCCACTCGGGGTCCTCCACGGCGAGCTGCCGTACGAGGGTGCTGTACCGGTCGTCGCGGTCGGCCGCGGACTCGTAGAAGGCGTCGGTGGCGACGAGATTCGAGACGGCGAGGAGGAACAGTTCACTGTGCGCGTCGCGCAAGTACCCGCTCGCGCCCTCGTACGTGCGCGCCCGCTCGCCCGTCACGGTGGCGATCGGCGACCGGCCCACCGGGCGGGTGCCGCGGGTGTTGAAGCGTGCCATGAGGCGGCCCCTCTCCGTGGAGGGGAGGCACCGCGTGCGGGCATGCCGAATCGGGGCGCGGCCCTGCTGGGTGCCTCCCGAGATCAAGTCGGTCCGCGGCGTGCGTTCACCACAAGAAGTAGCCGCGGACCTGCGCACCGGGAGGTGCGTGACGTGTGCTGCCCAGAGATCAAGATCGGTGCAGGTACAAGGTGCTCTACCGACTGAGCTACGCCGACCCGAAGCCGACGACGGGACTCGAACCCGCGACCACCCCATTGACAGTGGAAGTAACCCGCTCCTTCGCACCTGGGCATGCTGCAACTGTAGTGACGGGACACGACGCCGCCACCTGGTTTTTTCGCCGGGCCGGTCCGAACACGATCCCCCCAGAGGGCACTTGCCGGTGACCGACGGCCAAGTGATCGATGTTTACGATCACTTGGAGAATATGTTCCGTCGCTTAGGGTTCCCAGTAGGCGGCACGCACCCTAGCCTTACCGCATGCCGCTTAAGTGTTCGGATTCCGCGCGGTCTGCTGAGGAAGTCAACGAGCAGATCCGCGGGTTGTGGTTGCGCGCGGGTGGCCGGCTCTCCACCGAGCAGCGCGCACAGTACGCACGGCTCGTCACCGAGTGGGCGATCGCGGTCCGTACGGAGGTCGTCGAGGCCGCGGCCTGACGACCTGTCAATCCCCTGCCCTACCGGTTTGCCGGTCCGTGTCGGCCGGTCAGCGGACTTCGGCGTTCCAGCGCCAGGAGGTGAGCCGCTCCCTGCCGGGCAGTTCACCGCGCCCCGTCGCCCACAGCAACGTACGCCAGGGGTCGTCGCCCTGCGGTGCGTCGGGGAACAGGCGGGCGAGCGCCCGGGCGCAGAGGCCGGCGGGCGGGTTCCAGTCGAGGCCGAGGCCCTCGGCGATGTCCTGTGTGTGGACGAGTGTCTCCACGACGCCCATCGCGCCGAAGCCCGCGGGGTCCGAGAGGCCGAACACGTGGTGGGAACGGGTGTCGGGCTCAGCCGTCCGCACCATCGCGACCAGCAGGGCGCCGCTCGCGTCGAGCACCTGGAGCAGTCCCGCCGGGCCCGCGTCGCGGTTCGCGAAGATGACGTTCGCGGGACCGCCCGGCCTGCGGCGCGTCCAGTCGAACGGCACCTCGGTGTCCAACGGCGGCTTCGACGGGCCGAGTTGGGCCGCGTACGCGAACAGGTCGTCGGCCAGATGCTCGGCCGTCTCCCAGCAGTCCCACTCCAGCGAGCCGGCCTTGGCGCTCCAGTCGGCGGCCGGGGCCCGGCCGAAGGTGTCGACCGCGAGTCGCACGGAGTGCGCGAGGTCGTCGGCGGCGGTCTGTGAGGTGCTCTGCGGGGACATGCCGAGAAGGTATCAATGATCACTGTCGCGGCCTCTCCCCCGTCGCGCCCCTTGGATCTGCGGTGCCGGTACCCAAGACTGACTCAATGACACAGCGCGTAGAACTCGCCACCGTGATGGACCGACTCGCCATCGAGGAGCTGATCACCGACTACGCGGTGTCCGTGGACGACGGGGACTGGACGGCGTACCGCGGACTCTTCGGTCCGGACGGGCGCGCCGACTACCGGCGGGCCGGCGGCATCGAGGGCAGCGCGGCCGAGATCACCGAGTGGCTGACCCGGACGATGGAGCTGTTCCCGATGCGCCAGCATCTGATCGTCAACCGGCGCCTGCGCTTCGGCCGCCTCGACAACGACACCGGCGACACGGCCGACGTGCAGGCGGACTACATCAATCCGATGCGCTTCGCCGGCGCCGGCGCCGGTACCGCGTCGGATGCACCCTCCGGCGCACCCGACTTCGTGTGCGGCGGCCGCTATGCCTTCGCCCTGGTGCGGACGCACGCCGGCTGGCGGCTGCACGGGGTGACGGTGCACGAGAAATGGCGCCGCACCGAGGGCGCCGCGGCGGCCACCGCTTCCTGACGCGCGTGCCCTTCCGGCGCCCGCGGTCCACCGAGCCGTGCACCGTGCGCCCACCGATGCCCACTGTCAAAGATCGTCCCCGGCGCGCACACTGAACGTACGTACCGGGCGTCGGACGACGAGGGAGGCGACGCATGGACGGGTCGGACGAGAACGGTCGGTCGCACTCGTCGAGTACGACGCAGGCGTGGCAGTTATGGCCGGTGTCGGCGGTGCCGGCGTCGTGGGTGGCGCCCGCCGTGTCGTGGAAGGACATCGCTCCCCGTCTCGCGGCGTCCTCTTGGTGGCGCGGTGTCGCCGCCGTGTCCGCGGGCGCTCTGCCCGCCCTGGCGTTCCCCGCGCCGTCGCTGTGGTGGCTCGCGTACGTCGCGCTGGTGCCGTGGATGCTGCTGGCCCGTTCGGCCCCTACACCGCGCCGCTCGGCCCTCGACGGCTGGCTCGGCGGGCTCGGGTTCATGCTGTCGGTGCACCACTGGCTGCTGCCGAGCCTGCATGTGTTCACCGTCGTGATCGCGGCGCTGCTCGGCGCGCTGTGGGCGCCCTGGGGCAGGTTGCTGCGGCGGCTGCTCGGCGGCACGCCCACGCGCGGGCAGGTGGCGGCCGCTCTGGTCGCGGTGCCGTCGGCGTGGGTGATGGTCGAACTGGTCAGGTCCTGGCAGGGGTTGGGCGGGCCGTGGGGGCTCATCGGGTCGAGCCAGTGGCAGGTGCAGCCCGCCCTGCGGGTCGCGTCGGTGGGCGGGGTGTGGCTGGTCAGCCTGCTCGTCGTGGCGGTGAACACCGCCGTCACGGTCCTCCTCGTGGCGCGCGGTTCCCGTACCCCCGCCGTGGCGGGGCTCTTGGTGACGGCCACGGTGACGACGGTCTCCTGGGCCTGGGCCCCGCGCCCCGAACCGGCGGGCCGGGTCGGCGTCGCCGTCGTCCAGCCGGGCCCCATAGGCGGCGCCGACAGCGCGGAGAAGCGCTTCGACCGGGAGGAACAGCTGACCCGTGGTCTGGCCGGGCAGGGCGTCGACCTGGTGGTCTGGGGCGAGAGCAGTGTCGGCTTCGACTTCACTCAGCGGCCGGACCTGGCACGCCGGATCGCGGTGCTCTCCCGCGAGGTGGGCGCGGACATCCTGGTGAACGTGGACGCGCGGCGCGTCTCCCCCGGCGGTGCCCCCGGCATCTTCAAGAGCTCGGTCCTGGTGGGCCCGGACGGCCCCACGGGGCAGCGCTACGACAAGATGCGGCTCGTCCCCTTCGGCGAGTACATCCCGGCACGTGCCCTGCTCGGCTGGGCCACGTCGGTCGGCAAGGCCGCGGGCGAGGACCGGGTGAGCGGGACCCGGCAGGTCGTGATGGACGCGCGGTCCGCACGGGACAGCGACCTGCGGATCGGCCCGCTCGTGTGCTTCGAGTCGGCGTTCCCCGACATGACGCGGAGCCTCACGCGCGACGGGGCGCAGGTGCTGCTCGCGCAGTCCTCGACGTCGACGTTCCAGCACAGCTGGGCGCCCGAACAGCACGCGTCGCTCGCGGCCGTCCGCGCCGCGGAGACGGGCCGTCCGATGGTGCACGCGACGCTGACCGGGGTGTCCGCCGTGTACGGCCCGGACGGTTCACGCGTCGGCCCCTGGCTCGGCACGTCGGCGAGCGCGGCCCGCGTCTACCAGGTGCCGACGGCGCACGGGACGACGCTGTACGTGCGGTTCGGGGACTGGCCGGTGCACGCGGCCGTCACCGTGCTCGCCCTGCTGGGCGCGTCCGAGGCCGTCCGCCAGTTCAGGCGGCGAACCGCTGCACCTCACGTACAACCTGCTCGCACAGCACATGCGTCTCCAGCGCGTCCTTGGCACTGAGGATCTTGCCCGCGCGCACGCCGTCGAGGAAGCCCAGGACCACCTGCTCGATGCCGCGCTGGCGGGCCACCGGCACCCAGTCGCCGCGGCGGCGCACGGTCGGCTGGCCCTTGTGGTCGATGACTTCGGAGAGGTTGACGACCTGCCGCTTGGTGTCCTGCCCTGAGACCTCGAGGATCTCCTCGGTCGAGCCGCTGAGCCGGTTCATCACGCCGATCGCCGTGAAGCCGTCCCCGCCGAGCTGGAGCACCACGTGGTGCAGCAGGCCGTCCTCGACCCGGGCGCGCACGGACACGTCGTCGATCGGTCCGGGCACGAGGTAGCGCAGGGTGTCGACGACGTGGATGAAGTCGTCGAGGACGAGCGTGCGCGGTTCCTCGGGCAGCCCGATCCGGTTCTTCTGCATCAGGATCAGCTCGCGCGGGTGCTCGGCGCACTGCGTGTAGCCCGGCGCGTGACGGCGGTTGAAGCCGACGGCAAGGCTGACCCCGCGCTCCTCGGCGAGCTGCACGAGGCGTTGCGAGTCGGCGAGTTCGTAGGCGAGCGGCTTGTCGACATAGGTGGCGACGCCCGCTTCGAGCAGCCGGGTCACGATCTCGGGGTGGACGGCGGTCGGCGCGTGCACGAACGCCGCGTCGAGCCCCTGCGCGAGCAGCGCGTCCAGGTCGGTGTGCCGCTGCTCGGCTGGGATGTGGTGCGTGTCCCCGACCCGCTGGAGCGTCGCGGGTGTACGGGTCTGGAGGTGCAGCTCGACCCCCGGCAAAGTGGTGAGCACCGGCAGGTACGCCTTCTCCGCGATGTCTCCGAGTCCGATGCAGCCGACCTTCACGTCCGTGTTCTCCTCGCCCCGGGCCGCCTGTGTCCGGCTAGGCCCTCCGTGTCTGGGCAGCATACGGCCGCTGCGGGGGCCGCCAGTCCGCGATCTCGTCGAATCCGCGCAGCATGACGGCGGGTCCGGTCTTGTCGAGGGCGGCGATGAGTGTGTTGCGCAGCGCCATCGCCGGCCGGTTCCTGAGCAGGTTCACCCGGCCGACGCCGACGGCCTTGCGGGCGATGGCGGTCGTACGCGGCCTGCGTGCTGCGGTGTAGGCGGCCAGGCCGAGGGCGTCGGGGTGCTCGGGGTCGGCGTGGTGGGCGAGGACGACGGCGTCCTCGATGGCCTGGTTGCCGCCCTGGCCGAGGGTCGGGGGCATGGCGTGGGCCGCGTCACCGAGGAGTGCGATCCGGCCGCGGTGGAAGGCCGGCAGGGGTTCGGTGATGTGGTGGACGTCGTGACGCAGGATCTCGTCGGGCGCGGCCGCGCCGATGATCGCCGGGATCGGGTCGTGCCAGTCTCCGAAGCGGCGCAGCAGCTCGGCCTTCTCGCCGTCGGGGGCGTGTTCGCCGGCCGGGGCGACGGCGGCACCGTAGGCGTAGACCGTGCCGTCCGCGAAAGGGTGCGTGCCCCAGATCCGGCCGCGTCCCCAGGTCTCGTGCTGGGCGAAGGGCCTGCCGAGGGGCGGGACGAGGAGGCGCCAGGTGGTGAACCCGGCGTAGACCGCGCCGGGGTGGGCGGGGAAGAGGGCCGTGCGCACGGCGGACCTGATGCCGTCGGCGCCGACGACGAGTTCGGCCTCGCACGCGCCTTCCGGGGTGGTCACCCGGGCGGGGCGGGCCGGGTCGCCCGCGACGCCGGGGTCGGCGAGGGCCGCCGCGGACGCGGTGCGTACGACTCCGTCGGGGAGCCGGGACGCCAGCTTGTCGATCAGGGTCGCCCGGTGCAGGAGCACGAGGGAGCCGCCGAAACGCTCGGCGGCGGCTTTCGCGTCGGAGCGGGAGAGCCAGCGGCCGTTCGGGGTGCGCAGGCCGCCCTCGCCCTCCCAGGCGGCGAGGGACCGGATCTCGTCGCCGAGGCCGATGACGTCCAGGGCCCGCTGCGCGTTGGGGGCGAGGGAGATCCCCGACCCGACGGGCTTCAGCTCGGCGGCCCGCTCCAGGACGGTGACGTGCCAGCCGCGCAGGTGGAGCGCGACGGCCGCGGTGAGGCCGCCGATGCCGCCGCCCACGACGACGGCGCGGGGGCGCCGCCCGCGGCCGGCGGCGGCGCTCCGTGCTGTCGGTCGCGCGGGCGCTGCCGATCGCGTCGGCGTCTTGCCCGTCGAGTCGGTCGGTTCGGTGGGAACCGTTGATTCCGTCGGTTCGGCAGTCATGCTTCGCGCCCCTTACGTCACGTCCACAACGCCCGGCTCGGCCTGTCAACGCTCACTACACCTGTAGTGCGCTTGGCCTCGACGGTACTACACCTGTAGTTACGGCGGTAGGTTGTGACCATGTCCGTACGCACCAGCACCGTTGGCCCCACCGGCGCCACCGGCGCACCTCGCGCCGAAGTCATCGCCGACGCCGCGCTCGATCTGCTCGCCGAGCGCGGGATGCGGGGCCTGACGCACCGCGCGGTCGACGAGGCGGCGGGCCTGCCGCAGGGATCGACGTCGAACTACGCCCGGACCAGGCTCGCCCTCCTGGAGGCGACGGTCCGGCGCCTCGCCGTGCGCGAGTCACGGGTGCTCGCCGTGGACGAACTGCCGGATCCGGCCGGCGGGATCGACTCGCTCGTCGACGGTATGGCGCTCGCGCTGCACCGCTATCTGACGAACCACCCTCAACTGCTCATCTGCCGTTACGAGTTGGCGCTGGAGGCGACGCGGCGGCCGGAGCTGCGGGCATTCTTCGACGCGACGGGAGCGCAGTTCCACGAACCACTGACCGCGCTGCTGCGGGCCGCGGGGTCCCGGGATCCCGAGCGGCACACGCTGTCCCTGGTGGCCTGGTCCGAGGGGATCATGTTCTCGTGCGTGGCCGGGGCGTTCCACGCGTCGGCCCCGGACCTGGCGGGACTGCGGGAGGGGTTCGCGGAGCTGCTGCGCGGGATGCTCGACGCGTCGCCGTCCTGACCTGCGCGTCACCCGTGCGGGGCATCATCGGCCGACGGGCCCGCCAGGGGGCTCCGCAGCCGCCAGAGTGACGCGGGTGCATCGATCGACGACCTCAGCAGCGCTTCTGCTCACGGTGGCGGCCACGGCCGCCGCGGTGTCCGGTTGCGTGAGCGTACGGCAGCCGGAGCCTCCGGCCGCTTCCTCCGGCCCGTCGGCCGTCCCGGCGGCGCCCCGCCCCGACGGTCGGGCGAAGCCCCAGGTCGTGCAGGCGCCGGTGCGGGAGGCACTGGACAGGATGGGCCGGACGCCACCGCCCCACTCACCCTCGCCCGAACCCACGCGTCCACCACGCCCGCCCCAGCCCCCACGCCAGGAGGCACCCCAGCGGCCCGGCCCCGACCGCGCGGCCCGCCCGGCAGCACCTCCGCCGCGCCACCCGCACACGGCGGCCCCCGCGGCACCGGAAGTGCCGGGCGATGTGTGCGCACTGGGCAACCAGTACGGCAAGTGGAACCCGGACAGCCCAGAGGCCCGTATCTGCCGGGAGACGTACGGAGGATGAGGCGGACGGAGGACGTGAGGCGTGGAGGCGGATGACGCGGGGCGGCGAATCAAGCGGAGGCCGGTGAGGCATCAGGCGGCGGCCGCTGAGGAGCTGGCCGCCTACGAACTCCGTCTCGGCGGCCCCAGCGGCTCGCCCCCCGCGGGACCGCGCCCCGGACCCTCGCCACCCCCGGGCGGCATCGCCGCGACCCGCTGTTCCAGCCGGGCGATGGCCGCCCGTACGCCGTCCCCGTAACCGTCGTCCCCGAGCGCGCCCACCACGGCGCGCGCCTGCGTCAGATGGCTGCGGGCCGCATCGCCTCGGCCCAGCTTCACGTAGTCCGCCGCCAGATTGAGATGCAGCGAGGGGTAGAGCGCGCGGACCGCGAGCGACTGCTCGTGGCGTGCGAGCCGGGCCTCGCTCAGGCCCTCGGCGGCGGACAGGGCCCGCAGGTCCCACGCCAGCTCGTGGTCCGGGTCGTCCTGAGTGTCCGCCATGTAGTGCGCGAGCGTGCACCGGTGGAGGGCGTCGCCGTCCTCCCCGATCTCCGCCCACAGGCCCAGGTACCGGTCCCTGGCCTCCTCGCGGTCACCGGCGTGATGGAGCATGATCACCTGCCCGATCCGGGTCATCATGGCGTCATCCGCCGCCTGCTCCCGCTGCTCAGCCACAGGTCCTCCACGCTCGTATGCCGATCGTCCAAGCTGATAACGATTCCGACGCTATAGGCAGCCACTGACAATCCAGGTCAGGCGCGGGCGGGGGTCCCTCCGGGGACCGGGCGCTCACGGCCCCGGAGGGACGCGCACTTGGAGAGGCGCGCGCCCAGGAACGTCCGCCGAGGAACGTCCGCCCAAGAACGTCAGCCCAGGTTCGGAATGCGCCAGTCGATCGGCGTGTGACCCTGCACGGCCACCGCCTTGTCGATCTGCGTGAAGGGATGCGAGCCGAAGAACTTCTTCGCGGAGAGCGGCGAGGGGTGCGCGCCCTTCACGACGATGTGGCGCTCCTCGTCGATCAGAGGGAGCTTCTTCTGCGCGTAGTTCCCCCACAGGACGAACACGGCCGGGTCGGGCCGGTCGGCCACCGCGCGGATCACGGCGTCGGTGAACTTCTCCCAGCCCTTGCCCTTGTGCGAGTTGGCCTCGCCGGCCCGCACCGTCAGCACCGCGTTCAGCAGGAGGACGCCCTGCTCGGCCCACGGCATCAGATATCCGTTGTCAGGGACCGGGTGGCCGAGTTCCTCCTTCATCTCCTTGTAGATGTTCCGCAGGGAGGGCGGCGTCTTCACGCCGGGCCGCACGGAGAAGCACAGACCGTGCCCCTGGCCCTCCCCGTGGTACGGGTCCTGGCCGAGGACAAGGACCTTGACCTGGTCGTACGGGGTCGCTTCGAGCGCCGCGAAGACCTCCTCGCGCGGCGGGTAGACGGGACCCTTCGCGCGCTCCTCCTCGACGAACTCGGTGAGCTCCTTGAAGTAGGGCTTCTGCAGCTCCTCGCCGAGGACGCCGCGCCAGGACTCGGGCAGCATCGCGGTGTCGGTCACGTCAACAACCTCCGGGGTACGGTCACTTCACGGCCGTACGAGGCACGGCCGATGCACACCCCAGAACCTACCCGCGGCCACTGACAACGGGCCCCGGCGGCCCGCCTACCAGCTGGTCTTACGATGCAGCTCCCACATCATCATGATCGTCGACGGGTCGAGGGCCCGCTCGCCGCCCGCGATCTCCTCGCTCGCCGCGACGTACTGCTTGCCCTGCCACAGTGGCAGCAGCCGGGCGTCGTCGACGAGGATCTGCTGGGCGCGCCTGAACTGGCTCACCACGGCGGCACGGTCGGCCTCGCGACGTGACTGCGGCAGCAGGTCGTCGGTGATCTCCTTGGACGCATACGGCGTACCGAGCGCGTTCTGCTGACCGACGAAGGGCGCGATGAAGTTCTCCGCGTCCGGGAAGTCGGGGAACCAGCCGCGTCCGAAGACGGGGTACTCGCCCTTGCGGTACCCGGCCTCGAACGTCTTCCAGGGGCGTCCCTTGACTGTGACGTCGAAGAGGCCGGACGCGTCCAACTGCCGCTTGAGCTCGGTGAACTCGGCGCCGGTCGCGGACCCGTAGCGGTCGGTGGCGTACCAGAGGGTGAGCGGGACCGGGTCGGTGATGCCCGCCTTGGTGAGGATGTCCCTGGCCTTGGCCGCGTCCGGGTTGCCGAAGTCGTCGAAGAAGCCGGTCGTGTGCCCGGTCAGGCCCCTCGGGACCATCGAGTAGAGCGGTTCGACGGTGTCCTGGTAGACCTTGTGGGCGATCGCGCCCCGGTCGACGACCTGGGCGAGGGCCTTGCGGACGGCCGGCTTTCGGGCCCAGGGGTCCTTGGGGTTGAAGACCAGGTAGCTGATCTCCATGCCCGCGCCCTCGACGAGCTGGATGCCGTCCTTGGCCTGCTTGCCCTGAAGTCCCACGACGTCCGACGCGGCGAGCCCGCGGAACGTGGCGTCGATCTTCTTGGCGCGCAGGGCACCGACCATCGAGGCCGAGTCCTTGAAGTAGCGGATGGTGACGGCGCTGTTCTTCCGCTCGGCGAACCCGTCGTAGTGGTCGTTCTTGACGAGGACCGCCTTGTTGCCGTCGGTGTACGCGTCGAGTGCGTACGGCCCCGAGCCGGCGATCTTGCCGTCGTCGCGGACCGCGTCGGCCGGGTACTCGGCCGGGTCCACGATGGACATCGCCGGTGTCGCGAGCACGAAGGGGAAGGTCGCGTCGGGCTTGTTCAGGTTGAAGGTGACGTCCCGGTCGCCCTCGGTCTCGACCGACTTCAGGCTGCCGAGGAGCCCCTTGGGGCCGCCCTTGACGTCGATCCTGCTGATGCGGTCGATGGAGAACTTGACGGCCGCCGCGTCGAGTTTGTCGCCGTTCGAGAACTTCATGCCCTCGCGCAGCTTGCAGTGGTAGACGCGGTTGGAGGAATCGGTGAACTCGCAGCGCTCGGCGGCGTCGGGCTTCGGCTCGAAGGCGCCGGAGGGGAAGCTGACGAGGGTCTGGTAGACGTTCCTGAACAGCTCCCAGGAACCGTCCCAGGACGCGGCCGGGTCGAGGGTGCTCGGCGCGCTGGTGGTCCCCACGACGATGGGGTCGGTGTCGTCGGACTCTCCTGAGGACACCAGTCCGCATCCGGCGAGGAGCGATATGCACGTTATCGCCGCCAGTTGACGGGGGCCCTGGATCCAGTTGAACACGTGCGCGCTCCTCGATCGGCCATGCCACGGATCGGCAGACCATACCGCAGTGCCCCGCCGGGCCGACGAGGCGCTCCCGGCAGGGCACTTGACGTGGAGGCTTTGTCAGCTGACGCCCGCGTTGAGGAAGATCCCGCCGTCCACGACGAGGGTCTGCCCGGTGATCCAGTCGGACTGCTGCGAGGTCAGGAAGGCGGCGGCACCGCCGATGTCCTCGGGCACACCGAGCCGGGCCAGCGGGTAGGCGGCCGCGGCCTCCTCCTCGCGCCCCTCGTAGAGGGCCTGCGCGAACTTCGTCTTGACGACCGCCGGGGCGATGGCGTTGACCCGCACCTTGGGCGCGAACTCGTGCGCGAGCTGGACGGTCAGGTTGATCATCGCCGCCTTGCTCATGCCGTACGCGCCGATGAACGGGGACGGGGCGAGGCCCGCGACGGAGGCGATGTTGACGATCGCGCCGCCGTTCTCGCCCTGCCAGGCCTTCCACGTCTGCTGGGCGAAGCCGAGCGCGGAGACGACGTTGGTCTCGAAGACCTTGCGCGCCACGTTCAGGTCGAGTTCGGCGATGGGGCCGAACACCGGGTTCGTACCGGCGTTGTTGACCAGGAAGTCGACGCGGCCGAAAGCCTCCATGGTGCGCTCGACGGCGGCGGCCTGGTGCGCCTCGTCGTGGGCCTTGCCGGCGACGTAGATGACGCGGTCGGCGCCGAGATTCTCGACGGCCTCCTTGAGGGCGTCCTCGCCACGTCCGGTGATGCACACGCGGTCACCGCGGGCGACGAGCGCCTCGGCGACGCCGTAGCCGATGCCGCGGCTCGCGCCGGTGACGAGGGCGACCTTGCCGGAGAGCTCCGGGAGCTGGGATGAAGTCATGTCCGTTTCCCCCGGCCCTAGTTGAGCGGTCCGCCGGCGACGTACATGACCTGGCCGGAGACGAAGCCGGCCGCCTCACCGGTGAAGAAGGCGATGGCGTTGGCGATGTCGTCGGGCTTGCCCACGCGCTGGACGGGGATCTGCGTGGCGGCGGCGGCCTGGAACTCCTCGAAGCCCATGCCGACGCGCGCGGCGGTGGCGGCCGTCATCTCGGTGACGATGAAGCCGGGGGCGACGGCGTTCGCGGTGACGCCGAACTTGCCGAGCTCCTTGGCGAGGGTCTTGGTGAAGCCCTGCAGGCCGGCCTTGGCCGCCGAGTAGTTGACCTGGCCGCGGTTGCCGAGCGCCGACGACGAGGACAGGTTGACGATGCGGCCGAACTTGGCGTCCACCATGTGCTTCTGGACGGCCTTCGACATCAGGAACGCGCCGCGCAGGTGCACGTTCATGACGGTGTCCCAGTCCAGGGCGCTCATCTTGAACAGCAGGTTGTCGCGGAGCACGCCCGCGTTGTTGACGAGGATCGTCGGCGCGCCGAGCTCCTCGGCGATGCGCGCGACCGCGGCCTCGACCTGCGCCTCGTCGGCGACGTCGCAGCCGACCGCGAGGGCCTTGCCACCGGCGTCAGTGATCTTCTCGACGGTGTCCTTGCAGGCGGCCTCGTCGAGGTCGATCACGGCTACGGCGCGACCTTCGGCGGCCAGACGTACGGCGGTAGCGGCGCCGATGCCACGTGCGGCACCGGTGACGATCGCGACGCGCTGCTCAGTGGTGGACATGCTCTTCGGTCTCCTCGCCCTAGAGTGCGGTCCTCACGTCCCAACTCGGTGAGCGACCGCTTAGTACCCTGTGGACGTGACGCTAGAAGTCCTGGCACCCGGTGTCAACGTACCCACCGGGTGCCACTGATCACTCACCGCGAAGAGCCCACCACGAGGTCACCTCACGAGGAGGTCGAGAAGCCTGTTGACCTCGGCCTCGGGGTCCTCGGTGAGACCGGTGTGCACGGGTCCGGGCTGCACGACCGTGGAGCGCGGCGCGACCAGCCAGCGGAAGCGCCGGCCCGCGTCGTCGTCCGCCGCCTGCCCCGCGTCGCCGCCCCCTCGGCAGTGGCTCTCGACGGCGGCGAGCGAGGCGCGGACGCCGCTCACGTCCGCCTCGGGGTCGAGGGCGCGCAGCTTCGCCTCGTCGAGGTGAGTGAGCGCGCGGACGTAGGACTTGGCCCGGCAGTAGACGACCACACCGGCGTTGATCTGCTCCCCGCGCTCGACGCGCGGGACGACGCGCAGCAGCGCGTACTCGAAGACGTCTCTGGTGGTCGTGGTCACCGGGTACCGCCCTTCACGTTCGCCGCGCCGGTCAGCCAGCCCGGGGTGCGCGGGACGCGGCCGGGGTCCGGTGCGGGCAGGCCGATCCGCTCATGGATGGTCGCCGCGCGGGGCAGCAGCACGGCGGCGTACGCGCGCCGCACCGCGTCCGGGTCGTCGAAGCCCGGCTCGTCGGCGAGCCAGGCGTCGGGGACGTCGGCGGTGACTTCGGCGAGGAGTTCCTCGGTGAGCCGGGGCGCGAACTCCGCCGCTGCTGCCGCGACATCGGGCGCGAAGGGAGCGAGGGCGTGGTCGGAGGCGTCGTACGGGCGGGCCGCCGCGGCCTCGGCCCCGCGCCAGTTGTGGTGCCAGATCATGCTCGCACCGTGGTCGATGAGCCACAGGTCGCCGTGCCAGACCAGCATGTTGGGGTTGCGCCAGGACCGGTCGACGTTGTTGATCAGGGCGTCGAACCAGACGACTCGTCCCGCCTCAGCGGGAGCGACCTCGTAGGCGAGCGGGTCGAAGCCGAGCGCGCCGGAAAGGTAGCGCATCCCGAGGTTGACACCGCCGCTCGACTTGAGGAGGCCCTGCACCTCCTGGTCGGGCTCGCCGAGGCCGATCACGGGATCGAGTCCGATCCGTACGAGCCCGGGTACCCGGAGTCCGAGCCTTCGCGCGAGCCCCCCGCAGATCACCTCCGCGACGAGCGTCTTGCGGCCCTGTCCCGCACCGGTGAACTTCATGACGTACGGGGCGAGATCGTCGGCCTCGACGAGCCCGGGGAGCGATCCGCCCTCCCTCATGGGGGTGACATAGCGGGTCACGGTGACTTCACTCAGCAATTTTCCAGCCTCTACAGCCCGCTAGCCTTGTAATCAACGGCCAACTCCCGACGTGCACATCCCACCGGAGCCGACCGCGACCAACCCTGGGGAGAATCTGGGGAGTTCGGGCCGGCATGCCCCTCCCCCTGCCTTCCCAGCAGTCCGCCAATGACGGTGCGCCCCTCATTTCCTGCCTCCGGCGTGAAATGAGCATAGTAACCGAGCGTGATGGCCGACGAGGAGTGCCCGAGCCACTGCGCCGACGTCACGACGGACTCTCCCCGCCTCGAGCATGACCGAGGCGTAGGTGTGCCGCAGCACATGGAAGCCGTCATTCGGCGCTGCCTCCCACCGTCAAGGCTTCGCGCCTCGGCGCGTGGCGGGCGGTGGGAGCCTGCGTCGTCGGGGCCGAACGGTTCACTTTCCTGCGCTTGCCTGTGAGCCGCGCAAGGAGCGGAACGCGGCGCGGAGTTCGTCCGTGAAGAGGTCAGGGACCTCCCAGGCCGCGAAGTGGCCGCCGTTGCCGACCTGGTGGTAGTAGAACAGCTTGTGGTAGGCGCGCGAGGCCCAACTCCGCGGCGCCTGGTAGATCTCGCCGGGAAACACCGTGATGGCGGCGGGGAGGGACACCGACACGGCATTGAAGTTGTTGGCGTTGTTCTCCCAGTACAGGCGCGAGGAGGAGACCGCGGTGTTCGTGACCCAGTAGAGCGTGATGTCGTCGAGCATCTCGTCCTTGGTCAGGACGCGCTCCGGTTGGCCGCCGCTGTAGGTCCAGGCGGCGAACTTGTCGTACATCCAGGCGGCCAGTCCCGTCGGAGAATCCGTCAGTCCGTAGCCCTCGGTCTGGGGACGGGTGACCATCATGGCCGAGTAACCGGACCCGGTCTTGTAGAAGGCGGCCAGCTTCTCGTACGCGGCCTTCTCCTCCGGGCTCAGACCGCCCGGTACCGGGTCGCCGCAGGCTAGTTTCTCGGCTATGTCCGGCGGGACGGTGGCCGGGAAGTTCACATGGATGCCGAGCAGTCCCGGAGGCCGCTGTACGGCCATCTTGTCCGATATCACGGCGCCCCAGTCGCCACCCTGGGACACGTAGCGCTCGTATCCCAGTCGCTCCATCAGCACGGCCCAGGCGCGGGCGATGCGGTCGGGGTTCCACCCCGTGGTGGTCGGCCTTTCCGAGAAGCCGTAGCCGGGCATCGACGGTATGACGAGGTGAAAGGCGTCCTCGGCGCGTCCCCCGTGGGCCGTCGGGTTGCTGAGCGGCTCGATGACCTTCAGGAATTCCAGGATGGAGCCGGGCCAGCCGTGGGTCAGGATGATGGGGAGCGCGTTCGGATGGCGGGAGCGGACGTGGATGAAATGTATGTCCAGTCCGTCTATCTCCGTCATGTACTGCGGCAACGAGTTGAGTTTCTCCTCGATGTTCCGCCAGTTGTAGGTCGTCGCCCAGTAGTGGGCGAGTTCCTTCATGGTGGCCAACTGGACACCCTGGGACTGATCGCGAACCGTTTCCCGGTCGGGCCACCGTGTCGCGATGACACGCCGACGCAATTCGGCGAGATCCCTCTCCGGAATGTTCACGCGGAAGGGACGGATGCTCTGCCGCTCGCCCGCGGTGGCCGGCTTTCCGATGTTTTCCTTCCCGGTGTACGGCCGGCTCTGCAGCCCCAGAGACCCTGTCGCTGCCGCGGTGACGGCGGCGGCCGTTGCGGAGATGAACGTTCGGCGAGAGTGGGCACGGAGGAATTCGGGCATGACGGATCTCCTTGGTGCATCCCATCGATTCCGGAGGCGCCGAGTGCGCGAAAGGGCTGCATCCTCCACGACCGGTCTGCTCGTCGGTCTGAACGAGGATCGATGCCCGCGGGATCTCAGCTCTGAAGTCGCGTGCCCCGGGGTCACTCACGCGATACGATCGTCACTTTAAGTAACGGTACCTAGCTTGGAGTAATCGTGCAACTCGGGAGTGTGGGTTGCCCATGGGGGGCGGGTGCGATGCGTGGTCATCAACCCGGCCCATCTGTGCGGCCACTCCCTCGAGGCGATTGCGGCGGCACGGATTGCCGCTGAACACCCGGACACCGTTGCCCGATTGGTCCTGGTCGGCGGTCCAGAGATCACACCGTGGAACACGTCGCCACAGCGGCTTCGACGCGAACGCCATCACCCCGGCCGGCTGCTTCGCGCGATCCGCGACCTTCCCGATCGCGCCGGGTGGTTCTCTACATGCTGAAGGCTCTGGAAACCAGCGACCTCTCACGCGTGGGGCGCTCAGCTTGCCCCTCTGCAGAGCGGTGGGTCAGGTGAGCGCCGAGAAGTCGCTCATCGACGAGTTGGCGGAGCTCGCGGTGCGCCCGGTTGGCTTGACGACACCAGGAAAACCAGCCATTGTGGACTAAGACGACCGGTCATATTGACCGAATGTGACGTCTGCTCGCGGACGGCATTCGCGGACGGCATTCGCGGGCGGATCCGGCGTGCGAGCCACCTACGAGCAAGGAGTGCCATGTCCACGTACCGAGCGTTCGAGGTCACGGGGGCGCGGAAGTTCGAACTGGTGGAGCGTGAGAAGCAGGAGCCACCGCTGGGGCATGTGCGCCTGCGGGTCGAGGCATGCGGCGTCTGCCACTCCGATGTGGTGGCCGTCGAGGGGATGCGGCCCGACCCGTCCTCGCCGGTGGTTCCCGGGCACGAGGTCGTCGGCGTGATCGACGCGGTCGGTCCCGGGGTGACGACATGGCGGGTCGGTGAGCGGGTGGGCGTGGGATTCCTGGGCGGCCAGTGTGGCGTGTGCGAGTTCTGCCGGCGTGGCGACTTCGTCAACTGCGCGGACCAGCCGCAGACGGGCAGTGACGTCGACGGCGGGTATGCGGAGTCGATGATCGCCAGGGCCAGCGGCCTGGTCCGGATTCCTGAGGGGATCGGCTCGATCGACGCGGCGCCGCTGCTGTGCGCGGGACTGACGATGTTCAGTGCGCTCCGGCAGATCGAATCCGTCCCGGGCGCGCTGGTGGCCGTGCAGGGAATCGGCGGCCTTGGGCACCTGGGCGTGCAGTACGCGAACAAGCTCGGGTTCCGCGTCGCCGCGATCGCCCGGGGCACGGGGAAGGCGGAGTTGGCCAAGCGGCTCGGCGCCGACCACTACATCGACAGCTCCACCGAGGACGCCGGCGCGCAGTTGCAGAAGCTGGGCGGCGCGGCCGCGGTCGTCGCGACTGCCGCGAGCGGTGCCTCGATGTCGCCGCTGGTCACCGGACTGGCGCCGCGCGGCCGCATGGTGGTCGTCGGTGCCGCCGTCGACCCGGTCCAGGTGCAGACCACGGACTTGATCTTCGGCACCCGCACGGTCACCGGAAGCCTGACCGGCAGTTCCATCGACAACGAGGACAGCCTCCGGTTCGCCAAGGCCCGAGATGTCCGCCCGATGACCGAAGTCATGCCGCTCACCCAGGCGCCCGAGGCGTACGAGCGCATGATGTCCGGCGAAGCCCGTTTCCGTATCGTCCTGAATGTAGCGGTCCGACAATGAATGGGAACGGTGACCTCAAGGGTCTGACCATCGCCACACATGGCGGCCTCGACCGCTAGGACTCAATCGCGGCAGGGTGCTCGGTGGTCGCACTCTCGGGTCGTGGAACCGAAGAAGTACCCCGCACGCTCAGGCGAGCAGGGTGCCGAACGCCGTGTCGAAGAAGACCTCGTAGGAGTCTTCCGAATGCTCGGACCGGGCGGAGATGAGCGTCCCCTCCCAGGCGTTGAGGATGAACCGGGCGAGCGCCTTCGCGTCTGTGGTCGCCGCGACCTGGCCCGACTCCTGCGCCTGGGCGATCGCAACCGTGAGAGCCTGCGCCCAGCGCTCCAGGCTGACCCGTACCGCCTCGCGGATCACAGCGCTGTGGTCGGCCATCTCTGTGCCGAAGCCGCCGATGAGGCAGCCGCGCGAGAAATCCCGGCCGGTGTTCTCGTCACGGAGGAATTCGAAGTGCTGTCGCAGCCGGAGCAGCGGATCGACCGACGCGTCGGTGAGTTCCGAGAGTCGGCGGCTCTCACCGTACCGCTCCAGGGCCACCACGGCCAGCGCCTCCTTGCTCACGAAGTGGTTGTAGAACGACCCCTTCGGGACACCCGCGCTGTCGGTGATGTCCTTGACGCCCGCTGCGTTGAACCCGCGCGCGTGGAACTGCTCGACCGCCGCGTTGACGATCTCCTCACGCACACTCCTTCTGCCCACCAGGAGACTCCTTCCTGGCAATATGACCAACCATCTTAGAACATTACCATGCATGTTTTGTCGCCATTAGGCAGAAAATGACGGGGGGCCGAACACATCGTGCGGTCAACTCGCCTTGAGGACCCGAACGGCTCGTAGCAGCCCTACGACTGCATGACGACGGCCCCGTGGACTGCGCGCTCGGGCCGGTTGCTGCGGTGCCCCCTTCGACCGCGTCCGCGCCTCGCCACTCCTCGCGTCGACGAGCCAGAGCCCCGGACGCCCGTTCACACACCGCCACACCCCGGAAACGCCGACGTCCGGGTGACCATCCCGCAGAGCGGGCTCCCGCGGCGGTAGTTCTACGACTGAACGCTTCACAGGTGGCGGCCGCGCGGGCGCAGAACTGTTGAGGCCCCACCCCCGGAACCGCGCAGTTGTGAAAGGAACCCCAAGTGCCCGTACCTTCCACGATCGACCACCACGCCACCGGCTACAGCCTCGCGCACGCCTACTCCCTGGCCCAGTTGGCGGATCTGGCCTACAAGAGCGAGCCCGTCATCGAGGAGACGGCCCGGCAGTGGGGTTTCGACCGGGTACGTCATCACCACACCCGGTTCACACCGCCGTTCCCGTTGCAGGACACGCAGGCTTTCACCGTGGCCGGCGACCACATGATCATCATCGCGTTCCGGGGAACCGAACCGGCCCAGATCCGCGACTGGCTCTCCGATGCCACGACCCCGCCGTGGCCGGGGCCGGCGAAGACCGGCTACGTCCACTACGGCTTCGGTGAGGCGCTTCAATCCGTCTACCCGGCCGTGCAGGACACTCTCGCCGAGTTCCGTACCAACGGGCAGAGCGTGTGGCTGACCGGCCACAGCCTCGGCGGCGCCCTGGCCATGCTCGCCGGCGCCCGCCTCCACCTCGAAGACCCGAAGCTGACCGCCGACGGCATCTACACCTACGGCCAGCCCCGCACCTGCGACCGTCTCCTCGCCGCGGCCTGCAACAAGGGCCTGGCCAAACGCATCCACCGCTTCGTCAACAACAACGACATCGTCCCCCAGCTCCCACCCGAGCCCGCCTACACCCACGTCGACACGTTGCGCTACATCGACGCCTCCGGAAAGGTACGGGAGCCCATGACGCTCCTGGCGGGACTGACGGACCGGGCCAAGGGACTGACGGCCGACCCGTTCGCCCCGGCCGGCGACGGCGTCCGCGACCACTCGATCCTCAAATACATCGCCGCGCTCAAGAACAACCTCGGCTGAGCTCAACCCCGTTGCGCCGAGTGCTCGTGACCGACGACCTGCTCCACCAGTTCGTCGAAGCGAGGACATCAATGCAGGTCAGCAGCTTGGAGCCACCCGTTACGGCAGGTCACCGGGTTCGCTGGTCTCCTCGGCGACAACTGACCATGGCGGAGCCGGCCGTTTCAGAGCAACCGTCCACGCTGGATCACTCAGCGTGCGATGGACAGCGGTCGCCTTCGTGTCACCGCTGCCCGGTATGCATTGCCCCAGGTTGGGCGACGCATCATCGCCGTACGAAAGTCCGTCCGGCCTTGAACGTTCCGGCCTCGCGGCCCGTACGAGTTTGGGCCACCCCCTCTTGAACCGAAGGGAAACACCAGTAATGACCGCTTCGCAGGAGTCCGTGTCCGCCCCGACCCGCCGCACCGTCGTCGCGGCCGTGGGAGCCGCGGGCATCGCCGCCGCGCTCACCGCGTGCGGGAGCTCGGACGACTCGTCGTCCACCGAGCCGGCGGGGAACGGGGCCAAGGACGGCGCGGCCAAGGACGAGGCCGGAAAGGACGGGGCAGGAAAGGAACTCGCCAAGACCTCGGACATCCCCGTCGGCGGCGGAAAGATCTTCGGTGACGCCGGCGTGGTGGTCACGCAGCCGAAGAAGGGCGAGTTCAAGGCGTTCACGAACATCTGCACCCACAAGCAGTGCCCGGTCTCCGCGATCGACGGCGGCACGATCAACTGCCCCTGCCACGGCAGCAAGTTCTCCATCGAGGACGGCAGCGTGAAGCACCCGCCCGCCGCGCAGCCCCTGGCCGCCAAGGAGATCACCGTCTCGGGCGACTCGATCACGCTCGCGTAGCGACGCAGGCTCACCGGCCTCGGCGCGGGCGCTTCCAGCAGGTGAGCACGTCCTGTGTGGATGTCACGGTGGCGACGAGGGCGAGCGTGTTGCGGATCATCGCGGGGGTGTAGTCGGCAGGCACCCCCGCGATGGCGTCGGCGGGCACGGCGACGGTGTAGCCGCGGTTCACCGCGTCGAAGACGGCGTTCGGTATGGCGACGTTCGCCGAGACTCCGGTGACGATCAGCGTCCGGCAGCCGAGGTTGCGCAGCAGGGCGTCCACGTCGGTGCCCGCGATGGGCGAGAGGCCGTGCAGCCGGCGTACGACGATGTCCTCGTCCGCCACCTCGACGGGTGGCGCGATCCTGACGGATTCGGTGCCGGAGATCTGCTGCACGGGCAGCCGCGCGGCGGCACGGAACAGCCGTCCGTTGAGGTTGGCACCACGCCCGTCGGGCCGCCGCTCCGCCACCGCGTGCAGGACCTGCACGCCGCTCTCGTGGGCGCCCGAGACGAGTCGTGCCACATTGCCGAGCGCCCCGGACGACCTGACCTCCTCGGCGAGTTGGGGCAGGGCGCTGTCCGGTCCGACGACCCCCTGCTGGCACTCCACGGTCAGCAGCACCGTGGTGGCAGGATCGAGCAGTTCGGCGAGCTCTTCGTACGACGGCACGGGGTCCCCCTGTCGCAGGCGTCCTGAGCGGCGAGAGATTAGCCACCATTGCGCCATGGGGGAAGACACCGCATGCTTCTGATCTGACATACCGTCAGCCACAAGCCCGCGAAGGGGAGTACGCATGGCCGTCACACAGCGTCGGGGCCGCAGGATCATGATGACGCCGGCCGAGCTGGACGAGTTCCTGCAGTCCCAGCGCACCTGCCGCGTCGCCACGGTCTCGCGCGACGGCTCCCCGCACGCCAGCACCCTGTGGTTCGTATGGGACGGCGCCTGCCTGTGGCTGTACTCGATCACGCGCAGCCGCCGCTGGGCCGATCTCCTCAAGGACCCGCGGATCGCCGTCGTGATCGACGCGGGCGAGGAGTACGGGGAGCTGCGCGGCGCCGAGCTGTCCGGCACGGTGGAGTTCGTCGGGGAGAGCCCGCGCACCGGCGAGCCCGTACCCGAACTCGACGTCCCCGAGCGGCTGTTCGCCCGGAAGAACTTCGCGATGGACGAGATGGTCCACGACGGCCGGCACGCCTGGGCCCGGCTCACACCGGACAAGATCGCGTCGTGGGACTTCAGGAAGCTGGCGTCGCTCTAGCTCTCACTCGGGGAGCCTCCTCCTGGGGCGACGTCCCCGCCCAGGCTCGCGCCCACGCTCCGGAGTTCCTTCACCGCCGCCCTGATCGACGGCCGTCGGTCCGCGTCGGCCCGCCACACGACGTAGACGTGGCGGCGTACGCGCCGGCGCACCGGCACGGTCACCACCCCGTCCGGCACCGGATCGCGCCCGAGAAGCGGGGCCACGCACACACCGAGCCCGGCGGCGACGAGAGCGAGCTGGGTGTGGGTCTCGGCGGCGCGATGGGCGATGCGGGGCTCGACGCCCTTGGCGCGCAGCGTGAAGAGCAGCCACTCGTGGCAGAACTCGCCCTCGCCCCACGTGATCCACTCGTCGTCGGCGAAGTCCTCCAGGCCCACCTCGCGGCGCCCGGCGTGGGGGTGGTCCGCCGGCATCGCGACATCGGCGGGGTCGTCGAGGATCGCCGCCTTGACGAGGCCGTCGGGGAGCGGCATCGGCTTGTTGTACCAGTCGAGCACGACCGCCAGGTCGAGGTCGCCGCGCACGACCGCGGCGACCGCCAGTTCCGGCTCCAGCTCCTGCGAGCGCAGCCGCAGCCCCGGGTGCTTCGCGCGCAGGGCGGCGAGGGCGCGCGGGAAGAGTCCGCGGGCCGCCGTCGGGAACGCGGAGATCCGCAGCTCCCCCACGACCTGCCCGCGGTGCGCCTCCAGGTCGGACTGCGCGAGTTCGACCTGGGACAGGATCCGCCCTGCGTGCTCGGCGAGCAGCCGCCCGGCGTCGGTGAGGCGCACTCCCCTGCCGTTCTTGGCGAGCAGCTGCTGCCCGACCTCGCGTTCCAGCTTGGCCATCTGCTGCGAGACGGCGGACGTCGTGACGTGCAGACCTGCCGCGGCGCCGCTGACGGACCCGTGGCGGGCGAGTGCGTCGAGGGTGCGCAGGCGCTCCAGGTTCAACATGTAAGCGATGCTAAGCGATATCAGGCAACAGATCTCGCTTGTACTAAGAGGTTGTGGGGCGGCATCGTTACGCCCATGAGCACCGTCGCCTCCTCGTCGCCTCCTGCGACTCCGTCCCCCGCGCCTTCCGGCATCCCGTCCGAGTCCCCTGCCGCCACATCTTCCGAGAGCTTTGCCGAGACCTCTGCCCAGCCCCCTGCCGCCACGTCTCCCGAGACCTCTGCCGAGTCCCGTGCCGTCGCGCGGCCGCGCCGCGCTCTCGACTGGCGGGTCCGCTTCGGCGTCCTGTCGCTGATCTGGGGCTTCAGTTTTCTCCTCATCAAGGTCGGCACCGAGGGCTATGCGCCGTTCCAGGTGACGCTGGGCCGGCTCGCGTTCGGTACGGCGGTGCTCGCCGTGGCCATGGCCGTGAAGCGTCAGCGGCTGCCGCGCGGCATCCGGACGTGGGGGCACATCACGGTGGCGGCGCTCCTGCTGAACTCCCTGCCGTTCTCGCTGTTCGCATTCTCCGAGCAGACGATCCCGTCGACACTCGCCGGCATCTGCAACGCGACGTCACCGCTGTGGGGTATGGCCCTGTCGCTGGTGGCGCTCTCCGAGGACCGGCCCACGCGCCGCCGGGTCGCCGGGCTCGGCATCGGCTTCCTGGGTGTGCTCACGGTCCTCGGGGTGTGGCAGGGCTTCCACGGCCTGGACCTGGGCGGCACGGCGATGGCCCTGCTCGCCTCGCTGAGCTATCCCGTCGGCTGGATCTACCTGCGCCGCACGCTGGCGGGGACCGGCCACTCGAACCTCTCGCTCTCCGGCGCGCAGCTCCTGATGGCCACGATCCAACTGGCCGTCGTCACACCGGTGTTCACGACGCTCCCGGCTCACTTCCCGATCGTTCCCCTGCTCGCGATCGTCGCCCTGGGCGCGCTCGGCACCGGACTCGCCTTCCTCATCCAGTACGGCCTGGTGGCAGAGGTCGGCCCGACCACGGCGCAGATGGTCACGTACTTCATCCCGGTGATCGCGACGGCCGCGGGAGTCGCTCTGCTCGGCGAGTCCCTGACCTGGTCCACGCCGATCGGCGCGGTGATCGTGCTCGCGGGCGCGGCGCTCACCCAGTCCCGTGCGCGCGCCCCTCGGCCTTAGGGGCTCCCGTTCGGATCAGGCCGGGCTCGCGGGGCCTGGCCTGATCCGAACGAAAGACCCTGGCGCTCAGCCGTAACGGCGCGCGGGAGCCGGCCCGGTGGCGGACGCGACGGCGTCGGCCACCGGGCCGATGTCGTCCGAGCCGAGCGTGGACACGGTGATCCGCACCCCGGGTGCCGCCCCCATCCGGAAGCGCGCCCCGGGCGCGACGGCCCACCCGGCGTGCAGCAGCCGCGCGACCGCCCCCGTCTCGTCCGGCACGGGCACCCACACGTTCATGCCGCTGCGCCCGTGTGCCTCGACCCCGCGCTCGGCGAGGGCCGCGATGAGCGCGTCGCGCCGTCGCCCGTACGACGCGGCGACGGCACCGGTGTCCACCGCCCCCTCGGTCCACAGCCGCGCGACGGCCCGCTGAAGGATGCGGCTCACCCAGCCGGGGCCGAGGCGCTGGCGCCCCTGGACCCGGTCGACCGTGACGGCGTCACCCGTCAGCACGGCGATCCGCAGGTCGGGCCCGTGGGCCTTGGCGGCGGAACGGACGAACGCCCAGTGCCGCGTCACACCGGCCAGCGGATGCAGGGGCAGGTCGACGATCCCGTGGCCGTGGTCGTCCTCGATGAGCAGTACGTCCTTGTGGGCAGCCAGGACTTTGCGCAGCGCACGCGCGCGTGGCGCGGTGACGGCGGCGCCGGTGGGGTTCTGGGCGCGATCGGTGACCACGAGGGCCCGCGCCCCGGCGCTCAGGGCACGCTCCACCTCGTCGGGCAGCGGCCCGTCGTCGTCCACGCCGACCGGCACCGTGCGCAGCCCGAGCGCCGGGACCAGGTCGAGCAGGCTGCCCCAGCCCGGATCCTCGACGGCGACGGCGTCGC
Source organism: Streptomyces sp. NPDC090032 (assembly GCF_044748025.1). Lineage (NCBI taxonomy): Bacteria > Bacillati > Actinomycetota > Actinomycetes > Kitasatosporales > Streptomycetaceae > Streptomyces > Streptomyces sp. NPDC090032. The sequence continues at coordinate 397,697 of NZ_JBIVFF010000008.1, forward strand.
CCGGCTTCAGGTGCGCGGCAAGGACCCGCTCGATGGCGTCGAGGGAGCCCGACGCGGCGGCGACAGGACCCTCGGGGACCCCGTCCTCGTCGAAGGCCACGCGCGCGTGGCGTGCCAGCTCCGGCTCCAGAGGCCCGTCTCCGTAGAGGACGGGCGCCTTGTCGCCCTGCGCCGCCGCCCAGGCGAAGGCCTCGGCGAGCGGAGGCAGCAGGGCCGTATCGGGGTTGCCGTTCGAGACGTCGCGCACCCCGGCCGGCACATCGACGCGGATCCGCTCGCGGGCCGTCGTGGCCGGCTTGGACCGCACGCGGCTGCCGCGGCGCCCGGCGGTCTCGATCACTCCGCGCTCACGCAGCGTGCGATAGGCGGCCGCGACCGTATTGGGATTGACCCCGAGGCGCTGGGCCAACTCCCTCATCGGCGGCAGAAGTTCCCCTGGCTGCAGGTCACCTCCGCCCACCGCTCGCTCCACGCTGGCGGCGATATCCGCTGCACGCCGTCCTTCGATCGGATACTCTCCTAGCACAAAGCAGATTATGCACTAGTGCAATGGAGATTGCAATGAGCGTGGCATCCGAGCCCGGCACCGTCGCTTCCGGGGACGCCTCCGCCTCCTACCCGGCGACCGACCGCACCGTCCCGGCCCGCATGCGCGAGCGGACGTACTACGACCGTGAGCTGGTCCACTCGATACTCGACGAGGCGTACATCTGCCACCTCGGGTTCGTCCGTGACGACTCCCCCGTCGTCCTTCCGACCCTGTACGGCCGCGTCGGCGAGAGCCTCTACGTGCACGGTTCGACGGGGGCGCGTGTCCAGCGCATGGCGGGCGTCGCCGACCCCGGTCTCCAGGTGTGCCTGACGGTCACCCATGTCGACGGTCTGGTGCTCGCGCGCTCCGCCTTCCACCACTCGCTCAACTACCGCTCCGTGGTGGTGCACGGCCTCGCCCACCAGGTGACCGACCGCGACGAGAAGCGCACGGCGCTCGACGCGATCGTCGACCACGTGGTGCCGGGCCGTTCCCAGGACTCGCGTCCCGGGAACGACAAGGAACTCGCGGCGACGTCCGTCCTGCGCCTCGACCTCGCGGAGGTCTCCGCGCGGGTCCGTGCCGGCGGCCCGAACGACGACGACGAGGACCTCGGCCTGCCCTACTGGACCGGCGTCGTCCCGCTGACCAAGGGCCACGGCGCACCGATCCCGGCCGACGACCTCGCCCCGGGCATCGCGGTGCCGGACTACCTGACGGTTCTGTAGGGCGCGCTCCTACGGCATTTTCAGGGCGGACCTTCCCCGGTGAGCGTCGGCACGCGCACCGGGGAGCCCCGGTCCGGCTACCTCGCTCGCGCCTCGGCCACGGCGAGCCCGGTCACCGCGGCCAGCATCAGGAGTGTGCCCGCCACCGTCGGCACGGTCAGCCGCTCGCCGAGGAGCGCGACGGCGATGACGGCGGCGCTCACCGGTTCGAGCAGCATGATCACCGAGACGGTCGCGGACCTGACGACCGCGGCGCCCGAGAAGTACAGGGCGTAGGCGAGCGCAGTAGGTACTGACGCGATGTAGACCAGCATCCCCAGCACCTGGAGCGGCTGGGAGGTGTGCGGCACCAGGCCCTCCAGGGCGCCGAGCGGCAGCAGACTCGCCGCGGCGACGGCGAACGTCAGGACGGACGTGTCGAGTTGATCGCCGGAGCGGCCGTCCCGCCCGAACCACCGCGTCAGCAGTGTCATCACGGCGTACCCGGCCGCGGAGACCAGGGCCCAGGCGACCCCGGCGGGACGCACGGCCGCGCCCCCGCCGCCCAGCACGAGCACGGCGAGGCCGGCGAGCGCGCCCAGGACGGCCAGCAGCCCGCCGCCACCGAGTCGTTCGCCCATGAGCAGGCGCGCGCCGAGGGCGATGAGTACGGGTCCCGCGCCGAGAGTGACCACGGTGGCGACGGCGAGTCCGGTCGCCTGGACCCCCGCGAAGTACGCGGTCTGGAAGACGCTCAGGGCGATCCCGGTGACGGCGATCCGCACCGCTCTGCGCCGGCGCGGTTCGGCCACGGGCCGGGTCCGGCGCGGTCGCAGGGTCCGCGCCACGAGCAGCAGGGCGAGACCGCCCGCGCAGCGCCAGAACGACAGGGCGGCGGGGCCGAGGTCGCTGGCCCGGAAGACCAGCGAGGCGGCCGCGCCCGCGGTGCCCCAGGCGGCGCCTGCGACGACGAGGTAAAGGAGCCCGCGCCCTAGGGGCAGCAGCGGCGCTGCCCCTGCGGGCGACGTGATGGACGAGCGGTCGGCTGAGTCAGCCGCGACAGTGTGCGACACGTGGTTCTCCACGAAGAATGGCCTCCGCGCCCCATGGACGGGGGCGGGGCAGGGACACGGACTGTCGTCTGCGGGCAGCCGTGACCCGCTCGGGGCGTCCCGAGCCGGATCTTCGTCAGATGGGCCGCCGGAGGGCGATGCTCCGGGCGGCCACCGCCCGCGTTACGCGGCCGGGGGCGGAAGCACGAGTGCGCGCGAATGCATGAGCATGATCAACACCTTAGTTCGCGCTGCCGCGACGCGACAACGCCTCGTCCGGGGTCTGCGGGGAGTCGGCGGACTGCTGCGCCGCCTCGTCCGAGGCGGCCTTGTCCTGGAAGGCCTCACCGGCGCCGGCGACGGCGACGACCTCGGGCTTCGCCGGAGCCGACGACTGCGCGATGAACGCTCCGACCAGGACGACCGCACCGCCCACGATCTGCGGCGCCGACAGGTGCTCGCCCAGGAGCACCCAGGCCAGCACGGTCGCGATGACCGCTTCCAGGCAGGCCACGACCCCGGCCACCTGGGGCGAGAGCCGGCGTACGGAGAGGACTCCGGTGACGTAGGCGATGACCGTCGCGATCAGGACGATCCAGCAGAGCAGCAGCCACGCGGGCACGGAAGTGCCGTTCATCGAGGCGCTGCCGGCGAGCACGGACCAGTCCATGCCCCAGGGGCGCGCCACGACCGTCAGGACGAGGGCGCCGACGAGCAGCCCGTACGCGATCACACCGAGCGGGTCCGGCGCCCGGTCCCCCGCGTCGGTGCCCTGGTCGGACAGGACGAAGTAGCCGACCTGGCAGCAGGCGGCGGCGAGCGCGAGCAGCAGGCCGATCAGGTCGACGCTGAGGCCCGCCCACACCTCGACGACGCAGGCGAGACCGCCCACGGCGAGGACCACGCCGAGCGCGGCGGCGCGCGTCACGGGCCTGCGCTGCACGAACCGCACCCAGCCGAGGACGAGCGCGGGGGCGAGGTACTCGATGAGGAGCGCGACGCCGACGGGGATACGGGAGATCGCGGCGAAGTAGCAGGCCTGGACACCGGCGACGGCCAGCAGGCCGAAACCGGCGAGCAGCGCGGGCCGCTGGACGACCAGGGAGCGGTGCCGCCAGGCGACGGGCAGCATGACGAGCGCGGCGCCCGCGACGCGCAGCCACACCACGTGGAGCGGGTCGAGACCCGCCTCGATCAGCGGCTTCGCCGCCACTCCCGAACCGCCGAAGGCGAGCGCCGAGACAAGGGCGAGCCCCAGTCCGACACCTCGCCCGCGGTTCGCCTGAATCCCCTGAGACGCATGCACCGGCACATCATGACAGCCGACGTCATGACCGTCATCCCCGATGACCCCTGTCTCACGTGCCGGACGCGACGGGCATGACGAACGGGGGCGCGGCCTCAAGAGCCGCGCCCCGAACAGAGCCGAGCATCAACTCGAAGGCCCCGCCTCGAACAGGACCACCCTCAACACCGAGCCGAACCTCAGCGCGAAGCCAGGCCTCAACCAGTGACCGCCCGCCTCAGCACCCGGCCTCGACATGCCGCCGGAGGCCCTCCGCATCGACACCGGCCCGTCCGAGCACCTCGACCGCACGGCATTCGCGGTCCGCCGCGAGCGCGGTGAGGAGATCGATCCCGCGCGCACGCGGGTCGCCGCGACGCTCGGCGCGGTCGAGCGCGGCTTCCATCGCGGCCGCCGCGGCGGGCGACCAGCCGAGCCCCGTCACGACGGGCACGGCGCCCGAGTCCTCGACCGTGCCCTGCCACTGGAGCCCGTACCCGATGCTCCGCTGCACGAGATAGCCGAGGAGCCGGGCGAGCTGCGGTCCGCCGTCGAACGCCTCGCGCACCTGCGGGTCGGTCTCCAGGAGCGAGTGCAGGAGGTGCGCGGTGTCGATCTGACGGTCCCCGTCACGCACGGCTCTGCGGCGCGCGCCGGCCACCACCGAGGCGAGCTCGGGACTGAGCCTGGCGTCAACATCTGTACGACTGTGGCCGCTTGCCGCGGCCTCGGACGGGGTAGGGCTTTGCACATCTCCCACCTCATCAGCCCCTGTCCGGCCGGGCATCCCCGGCGGGAAGCATTTCCACGTCCGACACAAGGTGGGCACGCCTGACCGGGTTCTCCTCCTTACGGATGAGATCGCGCCCTTTTTACCCGCAGGGGCGCGCCGCCTTGCATCGCGCCCTTCACGCAACCGCAGACATACCGGAACTCGTCCTTCACAAGTATGGAGAGCAGGTGCTGGCTCGTGGCCCTGCCAGCGATCGACGGCAGGCAGTACGTGTACCGGGTGTACGCACCCGACGACGCGCTGCTCGCCGACCTGTTCTGGGACGCCTGGCACTGCCACGACGAGGGGCCGTTCCCGCGGGCGTCGGACCTCTTCGACGCGGCCGTCATCGAGAAGCTCGACTGACCCCGTGCACTCCCGCCACTTTCTGACAGTTCATCAGTATTGAATGTTCGCGGCCCTGAGGCTACTTTCCGCGACACCACGGCTGCGCCCGCCGCAGCTCTCGTCGAGAAGGGGTGGCCGCATGGCCGAAGTCAGCGCGGAAGCACGGATCGGAGCACCCGCGGAGAAGGTCTGGGCCCAGCTCACCGACTTCACCGCGTACGGGGAGTGGAACGCCACGCACACGAGCTTCCCGAAGGGCGCCCCCACGGCGCTCGAAGTGGGGGGCACCTTCGAGGAGAACATGAAGCTCATGGGCTTCCCCGCGGAGGTGACCTGGACCGTCGAGGACCTGGAGACCACCCGCACCCTCGCCATCCGGGGCAAGGGGCCGATGGGCGTCAACGTCGGCACGCGCTACACCCTGACCGCGGACGGCGACGCCACGACGGTCCGCATCGACGGTGAGTTCACCGGCGCCGCGATGTCCCTGATGGCGGGCAAGCTCAAGGACTCGGCGACGGCCGCGCTCAACGAGTCACTGCGAAAGCTGGCCGGCCTCGTCGCCTGAGACGCGGGCGAACACGCGAAGACGCCCCGCACGCTCGTGCGGGGCGCCTTCGTCTGCCGGTACGGGGCATCGGCCCCGGCGGACCTCAGTCCTCGTCGGCAAGGATCAGGTACAGCTTCTTGCGGGCGTCGTTGATGACGGTCAGCGCCTTCTCGCGCTGCTCCTTGCTGCCGGTCTTCCAGACCTGCCCGAACGCCTCCATCAGACCGAAACCGGCCTGCCGGATCTCGTTCAGGGTGTCCCAGTCGACCCCGCGCCCGGCCTCTTCCCAAGGGGCGTCGGGTCCCTCGTCGGCCGCGGAACGGCCCGACTCGGTGAGCGAGAACAGCTTCTTGCCGCCCTCGCTCTCGCTGACGATCAGCCCCTCGTCCTCGAGCAGCTGGAGGGTCGGATACACCGAACCCGGGCTGGGCTTCCATGCCCCGCCGCTGCGCTCGGCGATCTCCTGGATCATCTCGTAGCCGTGCATCGGACGGTCCTTCAGGAGGGCCAGGATCGACGCGCGTACGTCGCCGCGCCGTGCCCTTCCGCGAGGTCCGCCGCCCCGGCCGCCACGCCCGCCGCCCCAGGGTCCGGGGCCGAAGCCCGGCCCGAAGGGGCCGAAGGCGGCGCGCCGTCCTTCGAAGCCGCCCCGACCGGGATGGCCGGGCCCGCACTGTCCATGTCCGTGTCCGTGTTCATGCTCGTAGCCATGGGAACGCATCGCAATCATTCCTTCCATCGTTGATCGGTCGCGATGCGTCAACGATATATCGGGACTGTTCGGCTGGCAACCCCCTGCCGGTCCAGCTCTCCCGAATTGGCCTTGGCCCGCGCGTTCGCCGTCCCCATAGCGTCAGCCCATGCGCATTCGAATCGTGGACGCCTTCACCGACCGCCCCTTCGCCGGCAATCCGGCCGGCGTGCTGCTCCTCGACGCCTTCCCTGACGACGCCCGGCTCCAGGACATCGCCGCCGAGGTCAACCACGCCGAGACGGCCTTCGCCCACCCGCTGCCCCCCGGCGGCGACGCCGACTGGGCGCTGCGCTGGTTCACCCCCAAGACCGAGGTCGACATGTGCGGCCACGGCACCCTGGCCACCGCGCACGTGCTGCACAGCACCGGCGCGGCCGACGAGCCGGTCCGCTTCGCCACCCGAAGCGGCGTGCTCGTCGCGACCCCGCGCGAGGACGGCACGATCACACTCGACTTCCCCACCGCGCCCCTGACCCGTGTCGACAGCCCCGAGGGCGTCGCGGCCGCCCTGGGCGCCGAGCCTCTCTCGGTCCACGACCCCGGCCGACAGGTCGGCGACCTGCTCGTCGAGCTCGCGGACGAGAAGACCGTGCGCGCCCTCACGCCCGACCTGAAGGCACTCGCCGCCCTTTCTGAGGCCGGCGTCATCGCCACCGCCCGCGCCGCGGACCCCGACGGCGGCTACGACTTCGTCTCCCGCTGCTTCTTCCCGCGCCTCGGCATCGACGAGGACCCGGTCACCGGCAGTGCCCACACGGCTCTCGCGCCGTTCTGGTCAGCACGCCTCGGCCGCGCCGAACTCACCGGCCTCCAGGCCTCCGCCCGCACGGGCCTCGTCCGCACCGAACTGCGCGGCCCCCGCACCCTGCTGACCGGCCGCGCCGTCACGGTCATCGAGGGCGACCTGCTCGCCTAGCACGCCGCAGGGGGCGTACGAAGATCTCGTACGCCCCCTGTGTCCGGCACCCTGCACCAGGCACCGCCCCGACCTCACGCCGTGGGCAGCCACCCCACCTTCCCCGCGAGCAGCGCGTATCCGACGAACGCACCGATGTCGAGCAGCGAGTGCGCCACCACCAGCGGCCCGACCCGCCCCCACCGCCGGTACAGATACGCGAAGACCAGGCCCATCGCGAGGTTCCCGAAGAAGCCACCGATGCCCTGGTAGAGGTGGTACGAGCCGCGCAGCACCGAACTGGCCACGATCGCCGTGCCCGGCGTCCAGCCCAACTGCCCCAGCCTGCGCAGCAGATAGCCGACGACGATCACTTCTTCCAGGACGGAGTTCTGGATCGCCGAGAGGACCAGGACCGGGTACTTCCACCACACGTCGGGCAGCGCCTCCGGCACCACCGTGAGGTTGAAGCCGAGGCCCCGGGCCGCCAGGTAGAAGGCGATGCCCGTGCTGCCGATGACCGCCGCGATCACCGCACCGCGGGTCGCGTCGAAGACCGGTCTCGTACGGTCGAAGCCGATCGTCCGCATCCCGGCGCCCTCGCGCAGCAGCAGATGCGCGACGAGCGCGACCGGGACGAGCGCGCTCGCGATCCCGAACAACTGCCATGCCAGATCGAGCCACGGCCGCCCGGGAGCCGCCGAGGCGTTCAGGGTCGCCGCCTGGTCCTTCAGACCCCCCGGTTTGGTGACCGACCCGACGAAGCTGATCAGCGCGGACACTCCGCTCGCACCGAGTGAGAGCGCCAGAACGAGCAGTGTCTCGTTCCGGAGAATCCGTCGCGAGAGCCGCTCTCTCGGAAAAGAATCAGCCACCGCACCCGCCTCCGCCTGCACACCTGCCTCCAGTTGAGTAATCCCGCCTCATCCCCCACGCCGCCCCGCTAGGGTCTCGAATACAGGTACGAAGATCGCGCGCGACAGGCCGGGGGGACGAAGGCCGTTCTTTGGTGTACCTCTCCCCTTCCGTCGGGCCGGGCCGAAGGAAGGGCACCACCGCATGGGACGTCACAGCTTGCCCGACGAGTATGGGACGGACGCGGTCGGCCCCCGCACACGCACGCGCGGCCGGACCATGGCCATTGCCACGGCGCTGGTCCTCGTGGTCGCCGGGGGCACGGCTCTGGCGGCCAGGAGCGGCCTGCTCTCCTTCGGCGGGACCTGCGACGGCAGGACGGTCCACCTCGACGTCGTCGCCTCGCCCGACGTCGCACCCGCGCTGCGCGACGCCGCGGACCTCGCCCGCAAGAAGCATCTGACCTCCGACGGACAGTGCCTCGACACCCGTGTGCAGGCAGGCGACTCGTACAAGATCGCCGATTCCCTGCGGAAGGGCGGGAAGAGCACCGCGCAGTACGAGGCCTGGGTGCCGGATTCGAGTCTGTGGATCCAGCGCGCCGGCCTCGGCGGAAACGCCACCCCGGTCACGGCGATGGGCAACATAGCCTCCTCCCCCATCGGCATCAGCATGGTGCCGTCGTCCGCGAAGAGCATGGGCTGGCCCGCGAAGCAGTACACCTGGGCGCAGTTGACCGGCGCGGCCATGGAGGGCGACAAGCTGCGGCTGGGGACGGCCGACCCCGCGCGGAGCGCGACCGGTCTCCTCGCCCTGACGCAGCTGGGCGCCTCCGCCAAGAAGTCCGGGTCGGGGGACGACACGCAGGCCGCCGCCATGGCCAAGGCGCTCTCGCAGCGCACCACCGACAGCGACGGCCGGCTGACCGACACCCTCGCGCGCGACTCCTCCGGCACCGAGCAGGGCAATCCGCGCCGCAACCAGGCGCTGATCCTCTCCGAGCAGTCCTCGTTCCGGTACAACGCGACCGCGGGCGACAAGGACGGGCTCGACCTCTTCTACCCGAAGGACGGCTCGCCGCAGCTCGACTACCCGTTCGCCCTGGTCGACGAAGGCACCGAGACGACGGACGAGCGGCGGGCGGCGATCCGCCTCATGACCCTGCTCGGCGAGGACGCCGGCCTCCGGATTCTGGACGGGCACGGCTTCAGGACGGACGACGAGGAGCCCTCGGACGCGCTGGTCGCCGGGGCGGGCGGCCGCAGTCCGCAGCCGTACGCGACGCCGGACTCCGAGCCGCCCACGGACCAGGAGCTCCAGGAGACCCTCGGCATGTGGACGATCACGGTGCAGAGCGCACGGATCACCGTGGTCGTGGACGCCTCCGCCTCGATGGCGAACCACGTGCCGGGCCGCGACCAGTCCCGCATGGAGGTCACGAAGGCGTCGATGCTCCAGGCGCTCGCCACGTTCACACCCGAGGACGAGATCGGCCTGTGGGAGTTCGCCACCCTCCTCGACGGGAACCGCGACTACCGCAAGCTCGTACCCACCGGACGCCTCGGCGACCGCAAGGGCGGCGGCACCCAGCGCGACAAACTTTCCGAGGCCTTCAGCGGCCTCCAGCCCGTCCCGGGCGGCGCCACAGGTCTCTACGACACGACGCTGGCCGCCTACAAGGAGGCCACCTCGTCCTACCGGAGCGGCAAGTTCAACGCTCTCGTGGTCGTGACCGACGGTGCGAACCAGGACCCCGGCTCGATCTCACGCAGCAGCCTCGTCTCGCGGCTCCAGAGCCTCGCCGACCCGCAGCACCCGGTACCGCTCATCGCCATCGCGGTCGGCCCGGACGCGGACAAGGACGAGGTCGAGCAGATCTCGGGGGCCACCGGCGGCTCCGGTCACCAGGTCAGCGACCCGGCCCAGATCCACGCGGTGATCCTCAAGGCGATCGTGGAGGCGGGCGCCAAGGGCTGACAGAGCTGGCTGGGCTGGCTGGCTGGCTGGCTGGGCTCAACCGTCATACCCGTCAGCCCAGTTGCACCGCCGGCGCCGGGAGTCCCACCGGCCAGGTGTGCACCGGGTCCCCGACGTGCATCAGCTCGCAGTAGCGCCGGGTGGTCGCCGCGAGCGCCGCGTCGCGCTCCAGGCCGCTCTCCAGCGCGCGGTGGAAGGTCGCCGCCTGCCACGAGGCCCCGTTGACCCGTCGCCGGCAGCGCTCCTCGATCACCCCGAGGTAGAAGTCACGGTCGGCCGCCTCGACCCCCCAGGCGTCGAGCCCGGCGGCGGCCAGCGGCAGCAGCTCGTCCCTTACGAGTGTCACGGCGGGCACCTTCTCGACCCCGCCGAAGCGGCCCCGGCGCGGCCAGTCCAGGCGCGCGTCGATCCCGTGCCGGCACGCCTCGTCGAAGTTGCGGGCCGCGGCGTCGAAGGGCAGCCGGGTCCAGACCGGGCGGGCGTCCTCGGCGAGGGCGCGTACGACGCCGTAGTAGAAGGCGACGTTCGCGATGACGTCGGTGACGGTGGGGCCCGCGGGCAGGACGCGGTTCTCCACGCGCAGGTGCGGCTTTCCGTCGGCAACGCCGTACACGGGCCGGTTCCAGCGGTAGACGGTGCCGTTGTGCAGGACGAGCTCCCCCAGCGCCGGCACTCCGCCGTCGTCGATGACGCGCAGCGGCTCCTCCTCGTCGCACAGGGGCAGCAGCGGCGGGAAGTAGCGCAGGTTCTCCTCGAAGAGGTCGTACGCGCCGCTGATCCAGCGCTCGCCGAACCAGGTGCGCGGCCGCACCCCCTGGGCCTGGAGCTCGGGCGGGCGGGTGTCGGTCGACTGCTCGAACAGGGGCGGCCGCGATTCACTCCACAGCTCATGTCCGAACAGGAACGGCGAGTTGGCGCCGACCGCGACCTGCACGGCGGCCACCGCCTGCGCGGCGTTCCACACATCGGCGAAGCGGGCGGGCGTGACCTGGAGGTGCAACTGCACGGAGGTGCACGCCGCTTCGGTCGCTATGGACCTCGAGCTGCAGCGCAGGTGCTCCACCCCGTCGATGTCGAGCACGAAGTCCTCGCCGCGCGCGGCCACGATCTGGTCGTTGAGGAGGGTGTAGCGGTCTACGTCCGACAGGTTCGCGGAGACGAGATCATCGGGCACGAGTGTCGGGAGAATACCGATCATCACGATCCCGGCGTCCACCTCGTTCGCTTTCCGGTGGGCATAGGCGAGGCCCGTCCTGAGCTCCTCGGCGAGCCGGTCGAGAACGCGGCCCTCCAATCGGTGAGGGGCAATGTTCACTTCCAGATTGAACATACCGAGTTCGGTCTGGAAATCGCGGCTCGCGATGCGCTCGAGAACTTGCGCATTCATCATTTTCGGCATGCCGTCGGGCCCAGCGAGATTCAACTCGATCTCCAGGCCCATCAGATTCCTCGGACGGTCGAACCGCTGCTCTTCCAGGAGCCTCGCGAGCCCCGCCAGACACTGCTGCAACTTCCTGCGGTAGTGCCGTCGATCGGACAGGTCGAACGCGCCCGCCACGACCTTCTCCCCCATGGAAGCATCCCTCCTCGCTTGGGCGGCCCGGCCACCCGGCCGCTGTGTCTCGGTGGATGATGCCCAGGCAATGTGATCGATAACGCCCCGCTCCCCGCCGTCGGCGAGTAGGCTCACAGCAGTTGTCACGGGGCACATTCACGAGGCATGCGGCATGTCGAAGACCAGGTTCCACCTAGCCTGGTGATAAACACCGATGAGAATCGGCCGTCCGCTCGCCGTGAAGATTACGAGGTCACGGATCGGGCCGCGCAAAAAATCGGTAGATTCACCTCATCTCGGCGACCGAATAACGCCTTGCCGAGCATTTTGGCGACCGCTAGCCGAAACACTGCGTGAACACGTGTCGTATAAACTCCGCGAACGAGGCAGAGAGTTGGCGCTCGCGGTACCTGCCCCGCCCCCTCTGGCCCGGTCAGCAGACAGCGCCGTCCGCTCGTCCCGCCACGCTCTCGATCCACTGTGCCTGTCGAATGAGAGGCGACCCACCATGCCGCTGCATGTCCCTCCTGCTCCCGCGCCTGCCCTGCGCACCGTCCTCACGGCCCTCGGTTCCCCCACCGCAGTCCGCGAGGCCCGCACCCCTTCCCTGCGCTCCGCCCAAGGACCGGCGAGCCCCGAACTCCCGTTGCCCGTCCACGTACTGGACCGGGTCACGGGCAGCGCGGGCCCCTCACCGACCCGGCTCGCCGGCTGGCGCTTCCTGATCCGCTGCGGAGAGCGGGCGGTCGCCGCCGCCGACACGATCCTGACCGCCGACGGCTGGGCGTTCTCGCACTTCTTCGAGGGCCCCTACGTCGCGGCCACCGAACGCGCGCTGCGTCAGGCCGAGTCCCTGCCCGCTGCCTACCAGCCGCGCCTGCTCTCGGTCCCGGAGCTGTACATGCTCACGCTGTGGCTGCACGGGGACTGCAACGCCGACGCCTCCACGGGACATCCCGCGGCCAGTGACCTCCTGGTCCCGCTCGCGCCCGCGCCGCCCGGCATCGCCGCCCACCGCCCGCACCGGGTCGCCGAACTGCTGCCCGTTCTCACCCATCGACTGACCCCGGCGCCCCTCCTGGGCTCACCCGCCTGACGCAACCGGGTCGTCTGACGCGCCCGCGCCCCGCTGCCGACGCCAACCGGTCGCGGGGCGCAGCCGTGCCCTCGCCCGCCCGTCCGGACTAGCCCGGTCAGGCCACCTCGAACCACCCGAAGGGACAGTGGAGTTGGGGTGAACCGTCCGCACGGGTGACGCGTCCTCATCCAGTGAGGACCGCTGCGACGAAATACCTGCGGATTCACGCCCGTGGGGCAACACTGGGTTCCGGACCGACCGACAAACGGGGGGCGGCCATGAACAACGCTTCGAGCCGCAGGACAGACCGCGACATCGCACCTATCACCGACATCACTCCACAGGGAAAGATCCCATCAATGTGCCAGCACCAGCCGCCGTGCCCGTCCGCAGACTCCGCCGACCGGGAGGCCGCGCTCCCTGTGGCCCACCACCCCGAACAGGGCTGGAGCCTGCTCTGCAACGGCGTCCTGCTCTTCGAGGACACCGGTGAGCTGCTGCCCAACGGCCAGATCATCGCTCCGCACCGCCCGGTGCACGTGACCGCGGCCTGAGCGGATCCGGACGCCGACGGCGTCCCCAGTACGAAAGGGCCGGCCCCGGGAGAACCCGGAACCGGCCCTGACGCATGTCAGCGTGTGTATCAGTCCTCGTACGCGTCCATGGGCGGGCACGAGCAGACGAGATTCCGGTCGCCGTACGCCTGGTCGATGCGGCGCACCGGCGGCCAGTACTTGTCGGCGGCCACGACACCGGCGGGGAAGACGGCCTCCTCGCGGGTGTACGCGTGCTCCCACTCGCCGCCGAGCGCGGCCGCGGTGTGCGGGGCGTTGCGCAGCGGGTTGTCCTCGGCGGGCCACCGGCCCGAACCGACCTTCTCGATCTCCCCGCGAATGGCGATCATCGCCTCGCAGAACCGGTCCAGCTCGGTCAGGTCCTCGCTCTCGGTCGGCTCGATCATGAGCGTCCCGGCCACCGGGAACGACATGGTCGGCGCGTGGAACCCGTAGTCGATGAGGCGCTTGGCGATGTCGTCGACGCTGACTCCGGTCGCCTTCGAGATCGGGCGCAGATCGATGATGCACTCGTGCGCGACGAGGCCGCCGGGGCCCGTGTACAGCACCGGGAAGTGCGCCTCGAGACGCTTGGCGATGTAGTTGGCGCTGAGCACCGCGACCTGCGTGGCCCGCTTGAGGCCCTCGCCGCCCATGAGACGCACGTACGCCCACGAGATCGGCAGGATGCCCGCGGAGCCCCACGGCGCCGCGGAGATCGGACCGACGCCGGTCTCGGGACCGGCTGCGGGCTGCATCGGGTGGTTGGGCAGGTACGGCGCGAGGTGCGCGCGGACACCGACCGGGCCGACGCCCGGACCGCCGCCGCCGTGCGGGATGCAGAACGTCTTGTGCAGGTTGAGGTGCGAGACGTCGCCGCCGAAGTGGCCCGGCTTGGCAAGGCCCACCAGGGCGTTCAGGTTGGCGCCGTCGACGTAGACCTGACCGCCGGCGTCGTGCACCTGCGCGCAGATGTCGGCGACGTGCTCCTCGAACACGCCGTGCGTCGACGGGTAGGTGATCATCAGGACGGCGAGTTCGTCGGCGTACTGCTCGATCTTGGCGCGCAGGTCCACGACGTCGATCTCGCCGTCGTCGGCCGTCTTCACGACGACCACCTTCATGCCGGCCATCACGGCGCTCGCGGCGTTCGTGCCGTGCGCGGACGACGGGATGAGGCAGACGGTGCGCTGGTCGTCGCCGTTGGCGCGGTGGTAGCCGCGGACGGCGAGCAGACCGGCCAGCTCGCCCTGCGAACCCGCGTTCGGCTGGAGTGACACGTTGTCGTAGCCGGTGACCTCCGCGAGGCGCTCCTCCAGCTCACGGATGAGCGTGAGGTAGCCCTGCGCCTGCTCGGCGGGCGCGAAGGGGTGCAGCTGGCCGAATTCGGGCCAGGTGACCGGCTCCATCTCCGTCGTCGCGTTGAGCTTCATCGTGCAGGAGCCCAGCGGGATCATGCCGCGGTCGAGCGCGTAGTCACGGTCGGCCAGCTTGCGCAGGTAGCGCAGCATCGAGGTCTCGGAGCGGTGCGCGTGGAACACGGGGTGCGTCAGGTAGTCGTCACCCCGCAGAAGGCGCGCGGGCAGCGTGTCCTCGGCCGCGGCGTCGAGCGCCTCGACATCGGCGTCGACACCGAACGCGGTCCAGACGGCGCCCAGTTGGGTACGCGTCGTGGTCTCGTCGCACGAGATCGACACGTGGTCGGCGTCCACGAGGTGGAGGTTGACGCCCCCTTCGCGCGCGGCGCCCACGATCTCGGCGGCCCGGCCCGCGACCTTCACGGTCAGGGTGTCGAAGTACGCACCGTGGACGACCTCGACCCCACCGGCCTTGAGGCCCTCGGCGAGCAGCGTCGCGTACCGGTGCGTGCGCCGCGCGATGCCCTTGAGGCCGTCGGGCCCGTGGTAGACGGCGTACATGCCGGCCATGACGGCGAGCAGCACCTGAGCGGTACAGATGTTGCTGGTGGCCTTCTCGCGCCGGATGTGCTGCTCACGGGTCTGCAGGGCGAGGCGGTACGCCTTGTTGCCGTCGGCGTCGACGGAGACGCCCACGAGGCGACCGGGCAGGCTGCGGGCGAACTTCTCGCGGACGGCCATGTAGCCGGCGTGCGGACCGCCGAAGCCCATCGGGACACCGAAGCGCTGCGTCGTACCGACGGCGATGTCGGCGCCGAGCTCGCCGGGCGAGGTCAGTAGCGTGAGGGCGAGCAGGTCGGCGGCGACCGTGACGACGGCACCCAGCTCGTGGGCCTGCTCTATGACCGGCTTGATGTCGCGCACAGCGCCCGAGGCGCCCGGGTACTGGATCAGGACGCCGACGACGCCGCGCTCGGCGACCTCGGCCGGGATGCCCTCGGACAGGTCCGCGACGACGACCTCGACACCGGTCGGCTCGGCGCGCGTCTGGATCACGGCGATGGTCTGCGGCAGCGCGTCCGCGTCGACCACGAAGGCGCCGTTCTTGACCTTGCCGATGCGCCGGGACAGTGCCATGGCCTCGGCGGCGGCCGTGCCCTCGTCGAGCAGCGAGGCGCCAGAGGTCGGCAGACCGGTCAGCTCGGCGACCATCGTCTGGAAGTTGAGCAGCGCCTCGAGCCGGCCCTGCGAGATCTCCGGCTGGTAGGGCGTGTACGCCGTGTACCAGGCCGGGTTCTCCATGACGTTGCGCAGGATGACGGGCGGCGTGAACGTGCCGTAGTAGCCGAGTCCGACCATCGAGTCGAGGACCTGGTTGCGGTCCGCGAGGGAGCGGAGCTCGGCGAGCACCTCGGCCTCGGTGCGGGCCCCGGGAAGATCGAGTGCCTCGGCGCTCTTGATCACGTCCGGCACCGCGGCCGCCGTCAGCTCGTCGAGCGAGCCGTACCCGACCTGCGCGAGCATCTTGGCCTGCGCTGCTTCATCCGGACCGATATGGCGCTGCTCGAAGGGGATTCCCTGCTCCAGCTGGGAGAGCGGAATACGGTTGGCGGTCATGGCGGAGGCCTCCTGGTCATTGCGACCTGCGAGGGGCACCACGGCGCGGGTGCCCGAACGGCCTCCCCCTCTGTCATCTCAACCTGAGAGCTTCACCGGCGTGCCCCCCATCACGAAGGGCATGCCGACTTTCACCGTCGGTGAGAGCGGAGGCCTGAACGCCCGCCCTGCTTTCCAGAGTGACCTCGTCCGTGCGGTACAGGGGCCTGAGAGATTCCGGGGAGGAGTTGCTCCTTCGGCGCCTCCGGTGTCATCCGGAGGACTCTCCCGCACGGGGTCAGCAGCCATCGCCAGCGTACCAGCGGCAACAATGCCCCCAGCTTCGAGTGGCCGCCTTCCCCAATGTGCACTTTGGTAGTGCTTACGGATGAGTTGCGAGCAGCTGGAGGGCCCCGTGCAGACCGATGTCGATCCGCGCAACCTGATCGGCCGCAAGGCGTTCGACCGCAACGGAGCCAAGATCGGGACCGTCGACGAGGTCTACCTCGACGACGCGACCGGCGTCCCGGAGTGGGCGGCGATACGCACAGGCCTGTTCAGCCGGGACGCCTTCGTCCCCCTGGAGCCGAGCGAGCTGGTGGAGGGCACCCTGCGGATCCCCTTCGAACGCTCCTTGATCAAGGACGCCCCTGACTTCGGGGTCGGCCGTCATCTCTCCCCCGAACAGGAGCTGCAGCTCTACCACCACTACGGTCTCGACATCACGGGCCCGAACGACCCCGAGCCCCCTCAGGACCGCGACTTCGGCAAGATCGCCGGCAACTCAGACGACACCTGACCCGGCATCCGGCTCCCGTGCCGGGATGCGCTCGGCCCCGTCCTCTACCAGCGGCAGCGGCTCCGCGGGGACGAGCGCGGGGTCGTCGGTGCGGAACGTACGCACCCGCCCCGGCCGCGAGTACGGCGTCTCGAAGCGCACCGTCACCCGCCCGAGCCCGCTGCCCTGCACCCACCCGTGCCCGAACCCCTCGTGCCGTACGTCGTGCCCGGCCACCCAGCGCCGGTCCGCGGCTTCCACGACCTCTTCCGCGGCCGACTGCCCCTCTTCCCCCGCACCAGCCGCCCCTTCCGCCTCACCCTCACCCTCACGCTCGGCCGCGTGCGCATCGGCCTCGGCCTGCGCCCGCGCCTGCGCGAACAGGTCCTCCTGTGTGTAGTCGGCCAGACCGGTCACCCCCACGCCGAGCAGCCGCACCCCGCCCGTCGTGTCCACGGACTCCAGGAGCCGGGCCGCCGCCTCCCGCACCACGGCGGGGTCGTCGGTGGGCCCGCGCAGGGTCTCGGATCTCGTCAGCGTGGAGAAGTCGTAACGCCGCACTTTGAGGACCACGGTCCGCCCGGACCGCTCCGCCCCCCGCAGCCGCTGCACGCACCGCTCGGCAAGCCGCTGCACCTCCGTCCGCACCCGCACCCGGTCATGGATGTCCACGTCGTACGTGTCCTCGACCGACACCGACTTGGCGTCCCGCTCGGCCACCACAGGCCGGTCGTCGTGCGCGAGGGCCATGGCGTAGAGCGACGCCCCGTGCGACTTCCCCAGCAGCCGTACCATCTCGTCCTCGCCGGCCTCGGCGATCTCCTCGACGGTGATGATGCCGGCGCGTCTGAGATGGTCGCCGGTCGCGGGCCCCACGCCGGGCAGCGTGCGCACGGACATGGGCCCGAGCATCGCGCGCTCGGTGCCGGGCGCGATCAGCACCAGCCCGTCCGGCTTCGCCTCCTCGGACGCGATCTTCGCCAGCATCTTCGACGCCGCGATCCCCACCGACCCGGTCAGCCCGGTCACGGCCCGGATCTCCTCCCGCAGCCGCTCACCGACGAGCCGCGCCGAAGCGGCGTCCCAGGCCACCTCACCGGCCTCCAGATCGACGAAGGCCTCGTCAAGGCTCAGCGGCTCCACCAGCGGCGACAGCTCCCGCAGCAGCCCCATCACCTGCTCGCTGACCTCCCGGTAGAGCCGGAAGCGCGGCACGAGATAGGCGGCATTGGGCGCGAGCCTGCGCGCCTGCCCGATCGGCATCGCCGAGTGCACCCCGAACACACGGGCCTCGTACGAGGCGGTGGCCACCACCCCACGAGGCCCGATCCCGCCCACGACCACGGCTTTCCCGCGCAGACTCGGCTTCGACGCCTGCTCCGCCGAGGCGTAGAAGGCATCCATGTCGAGATGCAGGATCGTGGGCGCGGTTCTCACATGTCCGATGCTGCCCTACAGCACTGACAATCCCCCGGCGGGCGCAGCGGCCCGGCTCACACCGCGCGGTTGCGCCGTCTCGCCAGCTCGTCAGCCGGGTTGTTCCCGTGGAGGGTCTCGCCGGTGTCGATGCGCTCCCCGTGCAGCTGCGACAGGGCGCTCTCGACGTCCCGCCACACCACACCGACGGCGATGCCGAAGATCCCCTGACCGCCCTGGAGCAGATCGTGGACCTCCGCCGGCGAGCTGCACTCGTAGACCGTGGCGCCGTCGCTCATGAGGGTCAGCCGATCCAGATCGCTGAAGCCGCGCTCCCTCAGATGCTGCACCGCGGTGCGGATGTTCTGCAGTGAGACACCGGTGTCCAGGAACCGCTTCACGATCTTCAGGACCACGACGTCCCGGAAGCTGTAGAGCCGCTGGGTCCCCGACCCGTGAGCTGGGCGCACACTCGGCTCGACCAGTCCGGTCCTCGCCCAGTAGTCCAGCTGCCGATAGGTGATACCGGCCGCCGCGCACGCGGTGGGTCCCCGGTATCCGACCTGCTCGGGCGTCGCCTCATCAGCCCTCTGGGCGATCACCGGCAACACCGTCGGCCGACGCGGGATGTGATCGGCCGCGTGGCCGTGAAGCGAGTACGGGCCGCTCTCCGCCGGACTGTGTCCGACGCCCCCAGCCGTACCGTCGCCGCTGCTTCTCACGCCGACCTCCTCTTTGACCTGCCTTCTCGACGGTAGGCAGTCACCAGGGGTGCGTCAACGATCGCCACACTCGGCACGCCGAGTGATAATCACCCTACGAGTGGTTTCCCGTACCTCACCGCGGGGAAAGGCTAGCCGAATGGTCCGGCCGTGCCCCCGGCGCGGCGGCGGCCGCCTTCCGACGACCGCTCGCGTCACTGACTGTTGGTCCCGAAGTCCTCGGGCGAGATCTGGTCGAGGAATTCGCGGAACTTCTCCACCTCGTCCTCCTGCTCGTCCGGGATCGCGATCCCGGCATCATCGAGCACACCGTCACTGCCGTAGATCGGCGTGCCGGTGCGCAGCGCCAGCGCTATGGCGTCCGACGGGCGGGCACTGACCTCGACCCCGCTCGAGAACACCAGTTCCGCGTAGAAGACGCCTTCGCGCAGGTCCGTGATGCGTACTTCCGTGAGCTCCTGCCCGACCGCCTCCAGCACGTCCTTGAAAAGGTCGTGCGTCAGCGGGCGTGCGGGGGCCATGCCCTGCTGTGCGAAGGCGATGGCCGTCGCCTCCCCCGGTCCGATCCAGATGGGGAGGTAGCGGTCGCCTCCCACTTCACGCAGGAGCACGATCGGTTGGTTGGAGGGCATTTCGACCCGGACACCTACGACGTCGAGCTCGTTCACACAGCAACCCTAGGACGTGCCCGGCAGGTTTGGGTAGTCGGGCACCCGTCGATCGCCGGTCACACACCGCGCGAGCGCCCCTCGGATCAGGGCAGACGTACGCCGAGCGCGGTCTGCACAAGAGCCCCGTGGAGCTTCACGGTCAGCCCCGCCAGCTCCTTCGCGCGGGCCTGGGCGTGCGCCCTCGTCTGGGGATTGCGGTGCCGTCGCAGCGGCGCGACGACCTGGTCGACCAGACCGGCCTCCCGGTCGGCCGCGGCCTTCATGGCCCGCAGATGCCGCGGCTCGATCCCGAAGCGGCCCAGTTCCATGACCAGCTCGGCGACCGTGACCGCCTCCGCGTCGTATCCACCGTCGGGCAGGGGCGCGATCAGGCCGTACGACTCCCACTCGTCGAGCTCGGGAGACTCGATCCCGGCGGCGGCAAGCAGCTCGTCACGGCCCACACGGGCCACTGTCGGCCCTTCGCCGCCCTCCGGGGCCCCGCCGTCCTCACCACCACCCGGCCGCCCCGGAGAGGGCAGCGTGATCGCTTCCCCCCGCTCCAGGGCGTCGAGCTGTTCCTTGATGACCTTCAGCGGCAGGTAGTGGTCCCGCTGCATGCGCAGTACGTGCGCGAGTCGCTCGACGTCGTCCGGGCTGAACTTGCGGTACCCCGAGGGGGTGCGCTGCGGCTCGATCAGCCCCTCCGACTCCAGGAACCTGATCTTGGAGATGGTGACTTCGGGGAACTCGTCGCGCAGCACGTTCAGCACGGTGCCGATGCTCATCAGCCGACTGTCCGTGAGGGCGATGCCGTGACCGGCACCGCCCTTCGGTGTTTGAAGCATGGACCTTCCTGACAGGTCAGATGCCCCGCTGGCTCGCGTAGAAGACCAGCCGGTACTTGCCGATCTGGACCTCGTCGCCGTTCGACAGCACGACCGAGTCGATCCGCTCCCGATTGACGTACGTGCCGTTGAGGCTGCCCACGTCGCTGACGGTGAAGGCGCCGTCAGCCCCGCGACGGAACTCCACGTGACGGCGCGAAACAGTCACGTCGTCAAGGAAGATGTCGCTCTGCGGGTGCCGCC
Organism: Streptomyces sp. NPDC090032; assembly: GCF_044748025.1. Classification (NCBI taxonomy): domain Bacteria; kingdom Bacillati; phylum Actinomycetota; class Actinomycetes; order Kitasatosporales; family Streptomycetaceae; genus Streptomyces; species Streptomyces sp. NPDC090032. Next base: position 418,222 of record NZ_JBIVFF010000008.1, read on the forward strand.
CCGCCGTGGTCAGTTCGCCATCGAGGAGGAAGCGGCTGCCCGAGTTCGGACCGCGTCGCACCACCAGGAGCGCCGAGCCGAGCGGCAGGGCGTCGACGGCGGCCTGAGCCTCCGGGGAGAGCGCCGGCGACAGCGTCTGACCGGTGACTTCAGCGTCGTAGGCCTCAAGGCCCGAAATGGAAATCGTCGAGGTCGTCTCGGACGGACGCTCGGCTCCGGCGCGCAGAGGCGCACCGCAGTTGGAGCAGAACCGACTCGCCTCGGCGTTGCGGTTTCCGCACCTCGTACACACCTGTGCCGACATGGACGGATCCTCCTGCCGCGGCTGCCCCGCGGGGGCATGGGACGCATACGGATCGGGGGCAAACCCTCCACCCGCACTTGAGGTTGACGGATCCCCGAAACCTATGCGGCCGGACGCGGCAGGGTCAACAGCCGACGCGCCCTGTCCGCCCGAAATGTCACCACCCTGCGGACCGACCTGATCACGGAACAGCGGACGCTCCGTCCCCTGCACCTCCGCGTCCTGGCTACGCGGTGCACGATGACGGGCAGTGGCATTGGCATTGCCGCTGTCCTCACGTGCGCTCTTGCCGAACAACTTCGCAAACAACTTCACGGGCGATTCCCCTTGACCGAAACAGACCCGCCCGTGGGGCAGGACGAACCCTGATTGCACACACCGCCGTACCTCGGCGACACAGACACCCTCACAACGTCCGTATCCGCCAAACAGTTTCCACCACGCACCCCACTTACAGTGCGCCGACCCCCCGCAACCTCATGCCCTTGCCGGACCACCCTCATACGCCCCCGCCTCACTGGGACGACGACTGAGCGTAGTCAGGCCGCTTCGCCGGTCGCAAGGCGTCCACGACGATCTTCTGCGCCTGTGCCACGGTAACGGTGGCCTGCTCCTTCTCCAGAGTCTGGACCACCCCACCAGGGATGTTGAGCGCCGGCTCCAGGTCCTGCGGCTTGCCGATGACCTTGAAGACGAACGGCTCGCCGATCTTGTGACCGTCCACACTCACCCGTCCGCCGCTCGCGTCCGTCAAATACGTGTCGGCCACGACCCGGACATCGTTCACCTGGATCGCCTCGGCACCCGCGGCGCGCAGTTCCTGGATCGCATCGAGCAGCATGTCCGCCTGCACCGCGCCCTTCTTGTCGCTGATCGTCAGCGTGATCCCGGGGCCCTGCGCCGCCACGGTACCCGCCAGAATGCCGAGTTGCCGTTCCCTCTCGACCGTCTGTTTGCGGGCCTCCTCGGCCTGGTCCGAGCTGTTCTCCAACTCGGTGCGCTGCCCCTCGAGACGCTGCTTCTCATCTCCCAGACGCTGAGTACGGTCATCCAGTTCATCGAGAATGCGTACGAGATCTTCCTGACGTGCGCCGCGCAGCGCGCTGCTGTCGCTGTTGGACCGCACCTGGATGGCCAGACCCAGGCCCAGGACGAACAGCAGGAGGGCGACGATGAGTTGCGCGCGGGAGACTCGCGGCGGCCACAGCCCCTTCGCCAGTCGCTGACGTCCGGTCAGTGACGGGGCCTTCGTCTCCGCGGCCGGCGCTTCCGCGCCGTCCGAGTCGTCCCCGCCGGCCGCGCCGTCCACCGCTTCGGCGGTCACCTCGTCCGGCAGTTCCTTGCGCAGGCGGTGCTGCTCGTCGTTGTTCTTGTTCTTGTTCTCGTCCTCGGACATCTGCCTCACGCCCGGAAGATGTGCCGTCGGATGGCGGCCGCGTTGGAGAAGATGCGGATACCGAGCACCACGACGACGCCGGTGGACAGCTGCGCGCCCACGCCCAGCTTGTCTCCCAGGAACACGATCAGGGCCGCCACGACGACGTTCGACAGGAACGACACGACGAAGACCTTGTCGTCGAAGATCCCGTCGAGCATCGCCCGCAGGCCGCCGAACACCGCGTCGAGGGCCGCCACCACGGCGATCGGAAGGTAGGGCTCGACCACCGCCGGAACCTCGGGCCGGACGAACAGTCCGACCACGACTCCCACGACGAGGCCCAGTACGGCGATCACGATGTGCCCTTCTCTGTTCTCGGCTGTGCTGTACGTACGGTCACGCTCGGCGCTGCGGGCAGGCGGACGTCGTCCTGGGCGGAAATGCTGGTCCGGATCCCGAAGTTCTCCTGCAGCGCGTGCAGGTACAGGCCGTCAGGGCTGTTCTGGAACCGGGTGCTCAGCCGCTGGCCGTCCCCCACCGCGAGCACCGTGTACGGCGGCACGAGCGGTCTGTTGTCGACCAGTATCGCGTCACCCGCCGCGCGGATCGCGGACAGGGCCGTCAGCCGCTGTCCGTTGATGGCGACGGCCTCGGCACCGGACTGCCATAGCCCGTTGACGACCCGCTGCATGTCCCGGTCGCGCACCCGCCCGGTGTCCGAGAAGCCGGCGCTCTCGCGCGGCCCTCCGCCGCCCTGGTCGGCTTCCTTGGCGTCGTCGACGACCAGCTTCACTCCCGGGCCGTGCACCGCCGTGGCCCCGGAGAGCAGACCGACCAACTCGCCTTTGTCGCCGCCGTGTTTCTTCAGCGCCTCACGCTGGCGGTCGCTCACGTCGTTGCGGAGCGTGTCCACCTGACGCTCGAGCTTGTCCGCGGCGTCCGTCTCCCGGTCGATACGGGCGATGAGCTCCTCGCGCTCCTTCGCCACGACCGGCGCCGCGACCCGCGCCTGCGCCGCGCCCACCGTCACCACCAGCGCCGCGAGGACGAGCCCCGCAGCGAGCCCGAGTTTGGCCCGCAGAGTACGCGGCATGCCGCCGCTGCCCTCGGCCTTCTTACGAGCCGCCGCCTCCGCATATCCGTCGTCGAGGCTGTGGTCCATCACGTTCGTCAGCAGCGACATGGAGGCATCGGGGCGCCTCGGGCTCACGGGCCGTGAGGGACTGCTCCGATCGGGGGGCTGCTGCGGCATGCCGCACATCGTCGCACGTGGTGGCCTCTACCTCCGAATGGCCCCACCGGTGTGCCGGTCGGCGCCCGTGACGGGCACCGACCGGCGCCTGCGACGGCTCAGTGACCAGCGCTGTCGACGACTGCCGCCCACTCGTCGAGCAGCTGCTGGGCGGACGCGTCGTCGGGCCCCTCGGCCCACAAATGGGTGACGGCCTCGGCCGGGTCGGGCAGCACCATCACCCAGCGCCCGTCCGCCTCGACGACCCGCACACCGTCGGTCGTGTCGACGGACCGGTCGCCGGCCTCCTCGACGACCCGCCGCATCACGAGCCCCTTCACCGCCCACGGAGTCGCGAGGTCCCGCTTGAGCACATGCGCCCGCGGGATCCGCGCATCGATCTGACTCAAGGTCAGCTGCGTCCGCGCCACGAGCCCGATCAGCCGGACAAAGGCGGCGGCACCGTCGAAGACGGAGCTGAACTCCGGAATGATGAACCCGCCGCGACCGTCACCACCGAAGATCGTTCCCTCGTCCCGCCCGACGCGTGTGAGGTCGTCGGGCGACGTGGTCGTCCACTCCACCTGCGTCCCGTGGTACGCGGCCACCTGCTCGGCGATACGCGTCGTCGTCACCGGCAGCGCGACCCGGCCACTGCGCCGCTCGGCGGCCACCAGGTCGAGCATGACGAGCAGCGCACGGTCGTCCTCGACGATCCGGCCCTTCTCGTCGACCAGCGACAGCCGCTCGCCGACCGGGTCGAACCGGACGCCGAACGCGGCCCGCGCGGACGCCACGATCTCCCCGAGACGCACAAGCCCGGAACGGCGCGCGTCCAGCGTCTCGGTGGGCCGGGACTCGTCGAGGCCCGGGTTGATCGTCAGCGAGTCCACGCCGAGCCGCCCGAGGAGGCTGGGCAGCACCAGACCGGCGCTGCCGTTCGACGCGTCGACGACGACCTTGAGCCCCGCCTCCGCAATCCCCGTCGTGTCGACATTCCGCAGCAGGGAACCGGTGTACGAGTCGAAGACGCTCGACGGGAAGTGCAGATCGCCGATCTCTCCGGGGAACGCCCGCCGGTACTCCTGCCGCGCGTACACCCGGTCCAGCTTCCGCTGGCTGGCCTGCGAGAGGTCCGCTCCCCGCTCGTCGAAGAACATGATGTCGACGGAGTCCGGCACTCCTGGTGTCGTACGGATCATGATCCCGCCGGCGCTGCCCCGTGCGGTCTGCTGCCGTGCGACAGGCAGCGGCACGTTCTCCAGGTCTCGTACGTCGATGGCGCTCGCCTGCAACGCGGAGATGACCGCACGCTTCAGAGCTCGCGCACCACGCGAGTGGTCACGGGCCGTGGTGACGGTCGAGCCCTTCTTGAGCGTCGTGGCGTACGCCCCCGCGAGCCGCACGGCAAGTTCGGGAGTGATCTCCACATTGATGATGCCGGAGACACCGCGGGCTCCGAAGAGATGGGCCTGGCCCCTGGACTCCCAGATCACCGAGGTGTTGACGAAGGCGCCGGCCTCGATGGTCTTGAACGGATAGACCCGGACGTTGCCCTGGATAATCGATTCCTCGCCGACGAGGCACTCATCGCCGATGACGGCGCCGTCCTCGACGCGGGCGGCCCGCATGATGTCGGTGTTCTTGCCGATCACGCAGCCGCGGAGATTGCTGTGCGGCCCGATGTACACGTTGTCGTGGACGACGGCCTTGTGCAGAAAGGCGCCGCTCTTCACGACGACGTTGGAGCCGATCACGGTGTGCTCGCGCAGCTCGACGCCGGCTTCGACCTTCGCGTAGTCGCCGATGTACAGCGGACCACGGAGCACGGCGTCCGGATGGACCTCGGCCCCTTCCGCGACCCACACGCCGGGCGAGATCTCGAATCCGTCGATCTCGACGTCGACCTTGCCTTCGAGTACGTCGGCCTGCGCCTTGACGTAGCTCTCGTGCGTGCCGACATCCTCCCAGTAGCCCTCGGCGATATAGCCGTAGACCGGCTTGCCTTCCTTCATGAGCTGCGGGAAGACATCACCGGACCAGTCGACCGACACATCGGCCTCGACATAGTCGAATACCTCGGGCTCCATGACGTAGATGCCCGTGTTCACGGTGTCGGAGAAGACCTGGCCCCAGGTGGGCTTCTCCAGGAAACGCTCCACCTTGCCCTGTTCGTCGACGATGGTGATGCCGAATTCAAGGGGGTTGGGAACGCGGGTCAGGCAGACCGTGACCAGCGCGCCCTTTTCCTTGTGGAAATTGATGAGGTCGGTGAGGTCGAAATCGGTCAGAGCGTCACCGGAGATCACAACGAAAGCGTCGTCCTTAAGTGCTTCCTCTGCGTTCTTCACGCTGCCGGCTGTGCCGAGTGGCTTCTCCTCATTGGCATAGGTGAGCTCCATTCCGAGCTCTTCGCCGTCCCCGAAGTAGTTCCTGACGAGCGACGCCAGGAACTGCACGGTGACTACGGTCTCGGTGAGCCCATGCCGCTTGAGCAACCGCAGCACATGCTCCATGATCGGCCGGTTCACGACCGGCAGGAGCGGCTTGGGCATACTCGAGGTCATGGGGCGAAGGCGTGTACCTTCGCCTCCAGCCATTACGACGGCCTTCATGTCGGAAGCGTCCTCCTTGAAGAGACGACTGTCTAGCCGACTTCGCCCGTCCGGATGGGCCCGCTGATCTCAGAGTGCGGGCCAACCTGGCCTCGAATACCGCCACATGGCGAGCTCAATCGGCCGTGGAGTCCGCCTTGACCAGTCGGCGGACCTGTACTACGTAGAGGATCCCTGCCCACCAATAGAGCGTTGTACCCCATCCTGCGAACGCCCATCCGAAAATAGCAGCGAGCGTGTTGATCCAGCCACTTCCGTCGCTCAGGAGCAACAGGGGGAACGCATACATGAGGTTGAACGTCGCGGCCTTGCCGAGGAAGTTCACCTGCGGCGGCGGATAGCCGTGCCGGCGGAGGATGCCCACCATCACCAGGAGAACGAGTTCCCGGGCAAGCAGTATGGCCGTCAACCAGATCGGCAGAATCTCGCGCCAGGTGAGTCCCACCAGCGTGGACAGAATGTAGAGCCGGTCGGCGGCAGGATCGAGGAGCCGGCCGAGGTTGCTGATCTGATTCCAGCGCCGGGCGAGCTTCCCGTCGAGATAGTCGCTGACGCCGCTCAGCATCAGGACCAGAAGGGCCCAGCCATCGCTTTTGGGCCCGCCGAACTCGGGCCTGAGGATGAGCCACAGGAACAGCGGTACGCCAAGGAGCCGCGCCATGCTGAGGATGTTCGGGATGGTGAGCACCCGGTCCGTCTGGACACGGGTCTCCTGGACCTCCACCCGGGGGCCTCCTGTGGGGAAACGAGCCAACGATGCCCCCTGACCTTACCCTCAGCCCACATGGGGCCGCGCAGAGGGGTGCACAAGCATTGCCGCACAACTAGGTGCACAACGCAGAAAACCCCCGTAACAGGATTCTCATCCGTTACGGGGGTTTTCTTCAAAATTAGTTCGGCGGCGTCCTACTCTCCCACAGGGTCC
>NZ_JBIVFF010000009.1:0-389259 GCF_044748025.1 Streptomyces sp. NPDC090032
GGAATGGCAGGGGTCTTGGCGAGAATTTCCGAGACCGGATAGCGCGACTCGCGGCGCACGGCCATGAAGATGCGCGGCATGACCGGGAAGTGGAACGCCATGTGGCACTCGTCGCCGCCGGAGGCGTAGTCGCCGAAGTAGTCGACGACGTCCTCGGGCCACTGGTTGGCCTCGGCCAGCAGCACTGTGTCCGGATAGTGCGCGTCGATCTCCTTGCGGACCCGCTTGAGGAGTTCGTGCGTGGCCGGCAGGTTCTCGCAGTTCGTCCCTTCCTCGGCGTAGAGGTAGGGCACCGCGTCGAGGCGGAAGCCGTCGATGCCGAGGTCCAGCCAGAAGCGCAGGGCCGAGACGATCTCCTCCTGGACGCGCGGGTTCTCGTAGTTGAGATCCGGCTGGTGGGAGAAGAAGCGGTGCCAGAAGTACTGCTTGCGCACCGGGTCGAAGGTCCAGTTCGACGCCTCGGTGTCGACGAAGATGATCCGCGCGTCCTCGTAACTCTTGTCGTCGTCCGCCCAGACGTAGTAGTCGCCGTACGGACCGTCCGGGTCCTTGCGGGACTCCTGGAACCACTCGTGCTGATCGCTCGTGTGGTTCATGACGAAGTCGATGATCACGCGCATCCCGCGCTGGTGCGCGGCGTCGACGAACTCCACGAAGTCGGCCAGGTCCCCGAACTCGGGCAGGACCGCCGTGTAGTCGGACACGTCGTAACCACCGTCCCGCAGTGGGGACTTGAAGAACGGTGGCAGCCACAGGCAGTCCACGCCGAGCCACTGGAGGTAGTCCAGTTTCGCGGTGATGCCCTTGAGGTCGCCGACTCCGTCGCCGTTGCTGTCCTGGAAGGAACGGACGAGGACCTCGTAGAAGACGGCACGTTTGAACCAGTCGGGATCCCTGTCCTTGGCGGGGGTGTCCTCGAAGGTGTCAGGGACGGGTTCATTGACGGTCATGGTGTGGGTGACCCTCCGATCAACGGTGAGGACGGTCGCAGGACGGTGAGGATGTGCGCGGGCGCACGGCCCGGCTCGAGGCGCACATAGTTGGCCCTGCCCCAGTGATAGGTCTCACCGGTGAGCTCGTCGCGCACCGGTGCGGACTCGTGCCAGCCGAGTCCCAGTTGCGGCATGTCCAACGACACCGTCGCCTCCTGGGTGTGGTGGGGGTCGAGGTTGGCGACCACCAGAACCGTGTTCGAGCCGTGCGGGCCCGCGACCGACTTGGAGTACGCGATCACCGTGTCCTGGTCGGTGTGGTGGAAGTGCACGTCACGCAGCCGGCGCAGGGCCGGATTGCGGCGCCTGATGTCGTTGAGCCGGGTGATGAGGGGTGCGATCGAACGCCCCTCGTGCTCGGCCGACTCCCAGTCGCGCGGCCGCAGTTCGTACTTCTCCGAATGCAGATACTCCTCGCTACCGGGGCGTAGCGGGGCGTTTTCGCACAGTTCGTAGCCGCTGTAGACGCCCCAGGTCGGGGAGAGCGTGGCGGCCAGGACCGCGCGCACCTCGAACGCGGGGCGCCCGCCGTTCTGGAGGTAGGCGTGCAGGATGTCCGGCGTGTTCACGAAGAAGTTGGGACGCATGTACGCGGCCGTGTCCCTGGCCAACTCCGTGGCGTACTCGGTGAGTTCCTGCTTCGAGTTGCGCCACGTGAAGTAGGTGTACGACTGCTGGAAGCCGGCCTGCGCGAGGGTGCGCATCATCGCGGGGCGCGTGAACGCCTCGGCCAGGAAGATCACGTCGGGGTCGGTGCGGTTGATCCCCTTGATGACCCGCTCCCAGAAGACGACGGGCTTGGTGTGCGGGTTGTCGACGCGGAAGATGCGCACGCCGTGGTCCATCCAGAAGCGCAGGACGCGGGTCGTCTCCGCGATCAGGCCCGGCATGTCCTGGTCGAAGGCGATCGGGTAGATGTCCTGGTACTTCTTCGGCGGGTTCTCGGCGTACGCGATCGTGCCGTCCGGCCGGTGGTGGAACCACTCGGGGTGCTTGTCCACCCATGGGTGGTCGGGCGAGCACTGGAGCGCGAAGTCCAGCGCGATCTCCAGGCCCAGGTCCGCGGCCCGGCTCACGAACGCGTCGAAGTCGTCGAGCGTGCCGAGATCCGGGTGGATCGCGTCGTGACCGCCCTCGGGCGAGCCGATCGCCCAGGGGACACCCACGTCGTGCGGCCCGGGGGAGAGCGAGTTGTCGGGGCCCTTGCGGTATGTGGTGCCGATGGGGTGGATCGGCGGCAGATAGAGGACGTCGAAGCCCATCGCGGCGATGGCCGGCAGGCGCTTCGCGGCGGTGTGGAACGTGCCGGAGACCGGCGGTTCCCCCTCGCGCACGATCGCACCCTCCGAGCGCGGGAAGAACTCGTACCACGCGCCGTACAGCGCGCGCTCGCGCTCCACGAGGAGCGGCAGCGGGTCGGTGCTGGTGACCAGCTCGCGCAGCGGGTGGCGGGTCAGGACCTCGTCGACCTGCGGGGTGAGCGCTGCGGCCAGGCGGGCCGCGGCCGGGCGCCCGGTGTCCCGGAGCGCGGCGGCGGCGCGCAGCACCGTCTCGCGCTGCCCTTTGCGCTGCGGCACGCCTGCGGCCGCGCGCTCGTACAGCAACGCCCCCTCCTCCAGGACGAGTTCGGTGTCGATGCCTGCCGGGACCTTGATCCGCGCGTGGCGGCGCCAAGTGGTGACCGGGTCGCCCCAGGCCTCGACGAAGTAGGTCCAGCGGCCCTCCGACGTGGGCGTGACCTGCGCGCCCCAGCGGTCGGTGCCGGGGGCCAGCTCGCGCATCGGGGTCCACGGGCCCTTGTGGCCGCGCGGCGAGCGCAGCACCACGTTCGCGGCGACCGCGTCGTGGCCCTCGCGGAAGACGGTGGCGCTGACCTGGAAGGACTCGCCCGCCACCGCCTTGGCGGGCCTGCGGCCGTGGTCCACGAGGGGCTGGACGTCCAGGACGGGGATCCGTCCGAGCGTGGTGGCGGAGGAGGTGACCGGTGGGCGCCGGCGGCCCGGTGGTTTCTGCGATTTCGTGCTTCTGGCCGACTGCTTCGCCGGGTCCGTGTGCGGCTTCGGCGAGGGACTCTGTGCGGGCATGACCGCTCCTGACCGCGGGGGTTCGGTTTGCGGAAACGGGGGTGACGACGCGGGTCGCGCAGTGTGTACCGGAGGAGCCTTCCACGGTCGCAGGGCGGGCAATCCGGCGCTTTGTTAACTACTCGCGCGTAAGCACACAGACAAGTCCGGCCCCGCCGCGCACGACAGGACCGGACCATGAACTCACCTTTCCCTTAAGGATTGTTGACCTGGAGAAGATTGTTCGGCGAACCGGGCTGGGTGCCCGTGATCCGGCCCGTCGCCGCGCGCACCGTCAGCGCCCGGCTCACCTCGGCCGGCCCGGCCGAGGTGAGGTCGGACAGGTACAGTGCGGCGGCGCCGGCCGCGTGCGGCGACGCCATCGACGTACCGGAGAAGGTCGCTTTCCCCGTATCGCTCGCGTACCCCGCCGAGGTGATGTCGACGCCGGGTGCGAACAGGTCGACCCGGGTGCCCCAGTTCGAGAAGTCGGCGCGCCGGTCCGTGCGGTCGGTCGCGCCGACCGTGATGGCCTCCTTCACGCGGGCCGGCGAGTACAGGCTGGCCGGCAGGCCGTCGTTGCCGGCGGCGACCGTGTACGTGACCCCGGAGGCGATGGAGTTCCGCACCGCCGCGTCCAGCTGGGCGTTGGCGTAGCCGCCGAGGCTCAGATTCGCGACGGCCGGTCTGCGCGCGTTCTTCGTCACCCAGTCGATGCCCGCGATGACCTGGGCGGTCGTCCCGGAGCCCGCGTCGTCGAGCACGCGGACCGCGACCACGTGCGCCTTCTTCGCGACGCCGTGGCCCGCCCCGGCGACGGTTCCGGCCACATGCGTGCCGTGGCCGTCGCCGTCCTGGGCGGTGGCGTCGCCGTCGACGAAGTCCGAGCCGTACCGCGCCCGGCCGCCGAAGTCCCGGTGCGAGATCCGGATGCCGGTGTCGATGACGTACGCCGTCACGCCCGAGCCCGCGGACTCGGGCCAGGTGCAGGACGTGTCGAGCGGCAGGTCGCCCCGGTCGATGCGGTCGAGCCCCCAGGACGGCGGGTTCTTCCGCGTGTGGTCGAGCGAGACCCGTGAGTCCTGGACGACCGCGGCGACCGACGGATCGGCCGCGAGCCTTCTGGCCTGCGTCTCGCCCGCCTGTACGCCGTACCCGTTCAGCGCCGTGCTGTACGTGTGGCGTATTTTCGCCCCGTACTTCTCGGCGAGGCCCTTGCCCGTGCCGGACGGTGCCGTTCCCCCCTTGAGCGTCACGATGTAACTGCCTGCGACGGCGCCGGGCTCACCGGCGCCGAGTATCCGCCCCGGCGGGGGCGCGGCATGCGCGGGCGGTGTGACCGCAGAGTGCGCCGCCGCCGCGGTCGCGGCGATGAGCCCGCCCGACCGGCGCAGACGCCTCTTGCGCGTCAGAGTCATGTCGTGAGTTCCCCTCCTCGACTCGGCGCGCGAGGACCGGAGTTGCACGGCCGCCGGTCCTGACGGCCGGGAAGTCACGCACACCGCTTGGCAGCCTCTCGTGCGGTGTCAGGCCCTACAAGACCGCATGCGGGGGCGGAATCGGCCATATCGCCCGTGGGGGAGCGGTGGCGGTTGCGGAGAAGGTCGCGGCGGAAACCGGACTTCCTCCGGCCGGTACGCGGGCGGCGGCGCGGCGCGACGGGGAGGGCCTCGACGTACCGGGTCATCCTCATGGCGTACGACCGGCGCACCGGCCCGCTCCCCGTCAAGGACCCCCACGACGCGGCGAGATGCCCGTGAACCGGGTGCCGACGCGACCCCGTGCGCCGTGGTAGCCGGAGCCCGGTGGCCGTACCGTCGGGAGTGACAGCCGGGGGCCGCTCGACGGAGCGCGTCCTCCTCGCACGTGTGCGCGTATGCCCGCCGCGTCCCCCTACAGAGGTGAGAACGTGAAGGCCATCCGTCGATTCACCGTCCGTCCCGTCCTGCCCGAGCCCCTCGCCCCCCTCCAAGAGCTGGCCCGCAACCTGCGCTGGTCCTGGCACACCGGGACGCGTGACCTCTTCCAGGCCGTGGACCCGGCGCGCTGGGCCGCGTCCGACGGGGACCCGGTGAGACTCCTCGGCGCCGTGCCGCACGCGCGTCTCGCCGAACTCGCGACCGACGAGGGATTCCTGCGCCAGCTCGGCGAGGCCGCGGAGGACCTCAGGTCCTATGTCGAGGGCGACCGCTGGTACCAGACACAGACCCAGATCGGCGGCCTGCCCGCCGCCATCGGATACTTCTCCCCCGAGTTCGGCATCACCGCCGCCCTGCCCCAGTACTCCGGCGGCCTCGGCATCCTCGCCGGCGACCACCTCAAGGCGGCCAGCGACCTCGGGGTGCCGCTGATCGGCGTAGGACTCCTCTACCGGCACGGCTACTTCCGGCAGTCCCTGTCCAGGGACGGCTGGCAGCAGGAGCACTATCCCGTCCTCGACCCGCACGAACTGCCGCTGACCCCGCTGCGCGAACCGGACGGCACCGACTGCCGCGTCGCGCTCGCCCTGCCCGGCGGCGGCCGGCTGCTCGCCCGTGTCTGGCAGGCGCAGGTCGGCCGCGTGCCCCTGCTGCTGCTCGACTCGGACGTCGAGGAGAACGGCCCCCGCGAACGCGACGTCACCGACCGGCTCTACGGCGGCGGCAGCGAGCACCGGCTCCTCCAGGAGATGCTGCTCGGCATCGGCGGGGTGCGGGCCGTGCGCGCGTACTGCCGGCTCACCGGCCATCCCGCGCCCGAGGTGTTCCACACGAACGAGGGGCACGCCGGTTTCCTCGGGGTCGAGCGGATCCATGAGCTGGCCGGACGCGGCGTGGACTTCGACGCCGCCATCGAAGCCGTACGCGCCGGGACCGTCTTCACCACGCACACCCCCGTCCCCGCCGGCATCGACCGCTTCGACCGGGAACTCGTCGCCCGCCAGTTCGGCCCCGGCGCCGAACTCCCCGGCATCGACGCCGCGCGCATCATCGGCCTCGGCATGGAGACGTACGCGGGCGGCGACCCGAACGTCTTCAACATGGCCGTCATGGGACTGCGCCTCGCCCAGCGCGCCAACGGCGTCTCCACCCTGCACGGCAGGGTCAGCCGCGAGATGTTCTCGGGCCTGTGGCCGGGCTTCGACCCGGAGGAGGTCCCCATCACCTCCGTCACGAACGGCGTGCACGCCCCGACCTGGGTGGCCCCCGAGGTCCTGCGGCTCGGCGCGCGCCACCTCGGCGAACAGCGCACCCTGGACGCGCTGGCTGCCGGAGGATCCGACCGCTGGGACGCCGTCGCCGACATCGCCGACCGGGACATCTGGGACCTGCGGCGCGAGCTGCGCGGCCGCCTCGTGGAGGAGGTCCGCGAGCGCCTCGCCGCGTCCTGGCGCCAGCGCGGCGCGGGCGCGGCGGAACTGGGCTGGATCGACGGGGTGCTCGACCCCGACGTCCTCACCATCGGCTTTGCCCGCCGCGTCCCCTCCTACAAGCGGCTCACCCTGATGCTGCGCGACCCGGACCGGCTCAGGCGCCTCCTCCTCGACAAGGACCGGCCCGTCCAGATCGTCGTCGCGGGCAAGGCGCACCCGGCCGACGACGGCGGCAAGCGCCTGGTGCAGGAGCTGGTGCGCTTCACCGACGACCCGCGCGTGCGCCACCGCATCGTGTTCCTGCCGGACTACGGCATGGCCATGGCGCAGAAGCTCTACCCCGGCTGCGACATCTGGCTCAACAACCCGCTGCGTCCCCTGGAGGCCTGCGGGACGTCCGGTATGAAGGCCGCCCTGAACGGCTGTCTCAACCTCTCCGTCCTCGACGGCTGGTGGGACGAATGGTTCACGCCCGACTTCGGCTGGGCGATCCCCACCGCGGACGGCACCGCGACCGACGAGCAGCGGCGCGACGACCTGGAGGCCGCGGCCCTCTACGACCTCGTCGAGCGCAGGGTCGCGCCCCGCTTCTACGAGCGCGGACCCGAAGGGCTGCCCGACCGCTGGATCGGGATGGTCCGCCGCACCCTCACCCATCTGGGCCCGAAGGTCCTCGCCGGGCGCATGGTCCGCGAGTACGTCGAGAAGCTGTACGCCCCCGCGGCCCGCTCGGGCCGTGCCCTCACTCCCGAGGTGGCGCGCGAGCTGGCCCAGTGGAAGTCCCGCGTCCGCGCGTCCTGGCCCCGGGTGGCGGTCGACCACGTGGAGGCGTCCACGGCCACGGCCGAGCTCGGCGCGACGCTGCTGCTGCGCGTGCGGGTGGCGCTCGACGAGCTCGGTCCCGAAGACGTCGAGGTGCAGGCGGTGGCCGGCCGCGTCGACTCCGGCGACCGGATCACCGACGCGACGGCGGTGGCCCTGAAGCCGGCCGGCGGCCCGGACCTGGACGGCCGCTGGGCGTACGAGGGCCCGCTCTCCCTCGACCGCACGGGCCCCTACGGCTACACGGTCCGCATCCTGCCCGCCCACCGGCTGCTCGCCTCACCGGCGGAGACGGGCCTGGTGACCGTCCCGGCGGAGACGGCGGCGGAAGCGGCGGGGGTGCTCTTGCGGTGAGGGCGCGCTGAGGTCGCGCCGAAGATGCGCCGAGGGGCGACCGGATGGTCGGCGGCGTCGCGGGTCTCGGCGAAGATGGACCCATGACCGAGATCCAGACGCCCCGCCTCCTGCTCCGCCGCTGGTCCGAAGACGACCTCGTGCCCCTCTCCGAGATCCAGGCGGACCCGGACGTCATGCGCCAGGTCGGCGACGGCGGCCCGCGCGACCTGGAGCGGACTGCCGAGGACATCGAGCGCTGGGAGGAGGAGTGGGACGAGGAGGGCTTCGGCCCCTTCGCCGTCGAACTCCTCGCCTCCGGCGAACTGGCCGGCGTCGTCGGCCTCTCGGTGTCCGAGCTCGCGCCCGGCATCGAGATCAACTGGTGGCTCGGCCGCCAGTTCTGGGGCCAGGGCTACGCCTCCGAGGCCGCCCAGGCCACCTTGGAGTTCGCCCTCCAGGACCGCGGCATCGACCGGGTCGTCGCCCTGATCCGCCCGGGCGACACGGGCTCGGAGAACGTCGCCCGCAAGCTCGGCATGACGGAGGAACACGAGTTCACGCACCCGAAGCACGGCTTCGCGCTCCAGGTGCACGCGATCGACCTCACGGAGTACGAAGGCTGAGGCCCGACGCGCGAGGGGGCGGCACCCGGCGGTGCCGCCCCCCAGCCTGCTTACGCCTTACGTCACTTGACGTTGACCGCGGCCCACGCCCGGTCGACCGCCTTGTACTCCGCCGAGTCGGCGCCGTACAGGTCGGACGCCGCGCTCAGTGTGCCCTTGCGCGCGTTCGCGTAGTCCGTGTTCGTCGTGAAGTACGACGTCAGGGCCTTGAACCAGATCTTCTCGGCCTTGTCGCGGCCGATGCCCGCGGCCGGCTGGCCGTCCGCGGTCGGGGAGTCGTACGAGACCCCGTTGATGACCTTGGCGCCGCTGCCCTCCGACAGGAGGTAGAAGAAGTGGTTGGCGATGCCCGACGAGTAGTGGACGTCGACGTTGCCCGCGCCGCTCTTCCAGTTGTCCAGAGACGCGCCGTCCTTGCTCGGCTTGTCCATGTAGCGCAGCGGGGAGCCGTCGCCGTTGATGTCGATCTTCTCGCCGATGAGGTAGTCGCCGACGTCCTTGGGGTTGTTCGCGTGGAACTCGACCGCGGTGCCGAAGATGTCGGACGTGGCCTCGTTCAGGCCGCCGGACTCACCGCTGTAGATGAGGCCCGCGGTCGCCGCGGTGACGCCGTGCGACATCTCGTGGCCCGCCACGTCGATCGACGTCAGCGGCTTCTTGTCGCCCTCGCCGTCGCCGTACGTCATGCAGAAGCAGCTGTCGTCCCAGAACGCGTTGACGTACGCGTTGCCGTAGTGGACCCGCGAGTACGCGCCCTTGCCGTCGCCGTTGATGCCGCTGCGGCCGTGGACGTCCTTGTAGTAGTCCCACGTGACCTGGGCGCCGTAGGCGGCGTCGACCGCGGCCGTGGCCGCGTCGTTGGTGGTGCCGTCGCCCCACTTGTCGTCGGCGTCGGTGAACAGCGTGCCCTTGCCGGACGACCCGTGCTTGAGGTCGTACGTGCTGTGGCCGCCGCGCTCCGCGTCCGTGAGGGCGTACGAGGAACCGGACTTGGTGGAGCCGACGGTCACGCTGCCGCTGTACTGGCTCTCGCCGGCACCGGTGTGGATCGCGTCCCACTCGAAGATCTTCTTGCCGGTCGCGGCGTCCGTGACGACGTGCAGCTTGCGCGGCGTGCCGTCCTTCTGCTTGCCGGTGACGACCTTCTCGTAGGCGAGGCGCGGGGTGCCCGACGCCGCCCAGACCACCTTGCGGGCGCCCTCGGGGGCGGCTTTGAGCGAGGCGGAGGCCGTCGACACGGCGATTCTCTTCGAGGTCGCGCGGGTGACGCCCTCGGACTTGCCGGCCTTGGACTCGTGGACGACCAGGTCGCCGCCGAGGACCGGGAGTCCGTCGTAGGTGCGCTCGTAGCGGGTGTGCGTCGCGCCGTCGCGGTCCTTGACCACGTCACGCACGACGAGCTTCTCCTTGGAGCCGAGGTTCAGCTCCTTCGCCGTCTCGGCCTTCTTCGCGTCGGCGTCCTGGAGGAGGCCGGCGCGGGCGGCGCCCGAGAGCTTCATGGGCGCGGCGCCGGGCGTCGCGTCGGCCACGGGCTGCGCGGACGCGCCGGTGGTCATTCCGGCGGTCAGCAACGCTCCGGCGGCAACAGCGGTGGCGATGGCCAGAGTCGAACGCTTCTTGGTGAAGCGCGATATGTGGGGGGACACGCAAGCTCCTTGTGTGTGGGGTAAGAGAGCTGTGTGGTGCTGAAAAGCCGTGTGGTACTGGAATTGCTGGTGTTGCGTGGGGAAGCGTGCCAGTTGAGGCTTGTACATGTCAGGAGGGCAATCGGAGGTTGGCTGGAAATCGTCCGTTGAGCGATGCTCCTTGTACGTATTGCGAACGGAACATGAACGGGCGCGCCGTCCCGGGGAGTTCACTCACCCGGGGCGACGCGCCCAGACCGTGCGGGCCGAACAGCTCTCGATCGGCCTTGGGTTACCTCTGTGTGCGGTTTACGGGAAGGTGAGCTTCCAGCTGTTGATGTAGCCGGTGTCCTGTGCGGCCACGTCCTGGACCTTCAGCTTCCAGGTGCCGTTGGCCACCTCGGAGGACGCGTTGACCGTGTAGGTCGCGTTGACGTTGTCCGCCGAGTCGCTGCCGCTGGAGTTCTTCAGGCGGTACGTGGACCCGTCCGGGGCCACCAGGTCGACGACCAGGTCGCCGCGCCAGGTGTGCACGATGTCCACGGCGACCGAGAGGTTGCTCGGCGCGTTGCCCGTACGGCCGGTCACGGCGATCGACGAGGTGACCGCGGCGCCGGCGTCCGGTATCGCGACGTCGGCCGTGTTCTCGAACGACGTACCACCGCCGCCGCCACCGGAGCGCGAGCCGACGGCTATGCCGGCCCAGGCGTCCTGCACGGCCTTGTACTCGGCGCTGGTGGTGCCGTAGAGCTCACCGGCGACCGCGAGCGTGCCGGTGCGCGCGGCCGCGTAGTTCGTGGTCGAGGTGAACTTCGTGGTGAGCGCCTTGAACCAGATCAGCTCGGCCTTGGCGCGGCCTATGCCGGTGACCGGAAGACCGTCCGCCGTCGGCGAGTTGTAGCTGACGCCGTTGATGACCTTGGCGCCGCTGCCCTCGCTGAGCAGGTAGAAGAAGTGGTTGGCGGGACCCGACGAGTAGTGCACGTCGAGGTTGCCGAGCCCGGAGTACCAGTTGTCCGGGGACGTGCCGTCCCTGCTGGGCTTGTCCTGGTAGCGCAGCGGGGTGCCGTCGCCGTTGATGTCGATCTTCTCGCCGATGAGGTAGTCGCCGACGTCCTTGGTGTTGTTGGCGTAGAACTCGACCGCGGTGCCGAAGATGTCGGACGTGGCCTCGTTCAGACCGCCGGACTCACCGCTGTAGTTGAGACCGGCCGTCGCGGCGGTGACGCCGTGGGTCATCTCGTGGCCCGCCACGTCGATCGCGGTGAGGGGCTTGAGGTTGCCCTCGCCGTCGCCGTACGTCATGCAGAAGCAGCTGTCGTCCCAGAACGCGTTGACGTACGCGTTGCCGTAGTGCACCCGCGAGTACGCGGCGACACCGTCGCCGTTGATGCCGGTGCGGCCCTGCACGTTCTTGTAGTAGTCCCAGGTCTCCGCCGCGCCGTAGTGCGCGTCCGCGGCCGCGGTCTCGGTGTTCGAGGCGCTGCCGTTGCCCCACACGTCGTCCGCGCCCGAGTAGAGCGTCCCGGTCCCGGACGAGCCGTGGTTCAGGTTGTACGTCTTGTGCCCGCCGCGCCCGGTGTCGTTGAGCGTGTACGACGATCCGGACAGGGCCGTGCCGAGCGTCACGCTGCCGCTGTACTGCGTGTTGCCCGTGCCGTTCTCGATGCCCTGCCACTCGTACAGCTTCTTGCCGGTCGCCGCGTCCGTGACGACGTGCAGCTGGTTCGGCGTGCCGTCGTCCTGGAGACCGCCGACCACGGTCTCGTAGGCGAGGGTCGGCTTGCCCTGCGCCATCCACACGACCTTGCGCGGCGCGCGGTCCGCCTCGGTCTTCTTCGATCCGTCCGCCGTGGCGGCCTTGACCGCCTGCCGCTCCGCCGTGGCCGGCTTGACCGCGGCGGTGGTGGCGATGCCCTTGAGCGCGGACTTCGCGGCGCGCGTGACGCCCTCGGTCTTCCCGGACTTGGCCGTGTCGACGACCAGGTCACCGCCGAGGACCGGCAGACCGTCGTAGGTGCGCTCGTAGCGGGTGTGCGTGGTGCCGTCACGGTCCTGGAGGACGTCCCGTACGACGAGCTTCTCCTTGGCGCCGAGGCCGAGGTCCTTGGCGGTGTCCGCCTTGGTGGAGTTGGCGTCGCGCAGCAGCTCCGCGCGCTTGGCGGGGGAGAGCTTCACGGGGAGTGCGCCGGGGTCGGCGCCCTTCGCGACGGCCTTGGCGACCGCCGCGGCCGGCTGGACGTCCGCCGAGGCCATGCCGCCCGCCTGGACGGCGGCGGCGAGCAGGGCGGTGACCGCGGCGAGGGCGCCGTAGGCGGTCGCCCTCTTGCGGGAGGCGGATCTGTGGGAGGTGTCGGACGTTCTCAAGGCTGACTCCTTCTGCGGGCCGCGGATCGCACGGCCGGGAGAGACCGGACGGCGAATGACCGTCCGGGCAGAACAAGGCAGAACAAGGCAGAACAGGGTGGAACGAGGTGGAACCAGGTGGAACTCAGCACAACTGGGCACAGCGGGCACAACAGGTCGTGCTGCAGCTCACCAACGGGCCGCGCCAGTTCGGCTGTGGGACAGCTGTGCGAGGCCGAGGGAAGAGTGGCAGCAGAGAGCGTTGTCTGTCAGGAGCGCGTCAGGAGGTTGGCCGGAAACGGTCCGTTGCCCGGAGGTTCACGTTCGATATACGGAGCCGTTGCCCGGGTGCGGAGGGGTCGCGTCCGGGCCGCCGCTCAGCCGACCACGCTCTCCCGCCAGGCACGATGCAGATCCGCGAACGCTCCTGTACCGCAGATCAGTTGGTCCGGTGTGCCGTCTTCGGCGATCTGCCCGTGTTCCATGACCAGAACACGGTCGGCGATCTCCACCGTCGACAGCCGGTGCGCGATGACGACCGCGGTACGGCCGCGCAGCACCGTGTGCATCGCGCGCTGCACCGCCCGCTCGCCGGGGATGTCAAGGGAGCTCGTCGCCTCGTCGAGGATCAGGACCGCCGGGTCGGCGAGCAGCGCGCGTGCGAACGCCACCAACTGCCGCTGCCCGGCCGAAATTCGACCCCCGCGTTTGCGCACATCCGTGTCGTAGCCGTCCGGGAGCGCCGTGATGAAGTCGTGCGCGCCGATCGCCTTGGCCGCGCGCTCGATCTCCTCGCGGCTCGCCTCGGGCCGCCCGATCGCGATGTTGTCGGCGACCGTGCCGGAGAACAGGAACGCCTCCTGCGTCACCATCACCACGCCTCGCCGCAGCTCGGCCGTTCCCAGGTCGCGCAGGTCGACGCCGTCGAGCAGGACCCGGCCCGCCGAGGGGTCGTAGAAGCGGGCCAGGAGCTTGGCGAGCGTCGACTTTCCCGCGCCCGTCGTGCCGACGACGGCGACCATCTGCCCCGCGGGCAGCGTGAGATCGAAGCGGGGGAGCACCTCGCCGCCGGTGCGGTAGCCGAAGGAGACCTGCTCGAAGACGACCTCGCGGCCCGGACGGTCACCGGCGAGCTCGGGCAGTGCGCCCGGCGACGACGGCTCCGGAACGGTCGGCGTCTGGTGCAGCAGACCGGCGATCTTGCGGAGTGAAGCGGCCGCGGACTCATAGGAGTTGAGGAACATCGCGAGGCGGTCGATGGGGTCGTACAGACGGCGGATGAACAGCACCGCGGCCGCCAGGACACCCAGTTCGAGCGTGCCGTCGGCGACGCGGTAGGCGCCCCACAGGACCATTCCGGCCACCGCGGTGTTCGCGAGGAGGCGGGAGCCGACGACGTAGCGCGCCATTTCGAGCAGCGCGTCACCGTTGACCCGCTCGTGGCGGTGGTTCAGCCCGGCGAAGTCCGCGTCGTTGGCGCGCTCGCGGCGGAAGGCACGCACCGGCCTGATCCCGTTCATCGTCTCGGCGAACTTCACGATGACGCGCGCGATCGCGGAGGACCGCTCCGCGTACACCCGGGCCGCGCGCCGACGGTACAGCTGGATCAGTACGGCGAGCGGCAGGAAGGACAGGGCGGCGACGGCACCGATGCCGACGTCGAGCCAGAGCAGCATGGCCGTGATGTACACAGACGCCAGGATGATGTTGATGAGCTCCTGGAGCCCCTCGGCGAGCAGCTCGCGCAGGGACTCGACGTCCGTCGTCGCCCGGGAGATGAGCCGCCCCGACGTGTAGCGGTCGTGGAAGTCGACGCTCAGGGCCTGCGCGTGCCGGAAGATCCGGCCGCGCAGGTCGAGCAGCACGTCCTGGTTCACCCGCGCCGACACCTGCACGAACGCGAACTGGAAGAGGCTGGAGCAGCACGCCGCCAGGAGATAGCCGACCGCCACCGCGATCAGCGGGCCGTGGTCGCTCGCGCGGAAGGCGGGCACTGCGCTGTCGATGGCGTACGCGACGAGGAGCGGCCCCGCCTGCACGGCGGCCTGCTGGACCAGCAGACACAGCACGGCCAGCCACACCGTGCGCCGGCTCGGCGCGAGCAGGGAGAGCAGGAGTGCGCCGGTCGCGCCCTTGGGGGTGGGCAGGTCGTCCTGGTCGAACGGGTCCCCGGGGGAGGGGAGGCGCAGTTCCTCGCCGCCGTCGCCGTCCTCGGCCGCCGGATCCCGCGGCGTGCGGTCCGGCTTGGTCGTCGTGGTCATCGCGTGCCCTTCCCCTCCGGCCCGTCCGGCCCGTCCTCTTCCGTTTCCGTCCCGGTCTCCGGGTCCGCACCGGACATGAGATGCCGGTACTCGGCGTTCGCGCGCAGCAGTTCCTGGTGCGTGCCCACGGCGGTGATCCGGCCGCCCGACAGCAGCGCGACACGGTCCGCGAGCAGCACCGTCGACGGCCGGTGCGCGACGACGAGCGCCGTGCTCGCGGCGAGCACCTCCCGCAGGGCCGCCTCCACCCGGGCCTCCGTGTGCACGTCGAGCGCGGACAGCGGATCGTCGAGCACGAGGAAACGCGGACTCCCCACGACCGCGCGGGCGAGTGCGAGCCGCTGCCGCTGCCCGCCGGAGAGGCTGAGCCCCTGCTCGCCGACCTGCGTACCGGCCCCCCCCGGCAGCGCCTTCACGAATCCCGCCTGCGCGACCCCGAGCGCCCGGTCGAGCTGCGCGGCGTCCGCGCCGGCCGCCCCCATCAGCACGTTCTCCGCGACGGACGCCGAGAACAGCGTCGGCTCCTCGAAGGCCACGGAGACGAGGGTGCGCAGCTCCTCGCGCTCCATCGAGACGATGTCCCGCCCGTCGAGCGTGATGCGCCCGCCGGTGAGCTCGTGCAGCCGGGGCACGAGCGCGGTCAGGGTCGTCTTGCCGCTGCCGGTCGCCCCGACGAGCGCCATGGTCTCCCCGGACCGCACCTGCAGATCGATGCGATCGAGGACGGGCTCGGACGCGTCGGGGGCGTCCGGATAGCGGAAGCGGACCCCTTCGAACCGCAGCCCGCCCGCGGTGTCCTGCCCGTCGGAGGCGCCCGCCGGGCAGGACACCGCCGAGACCTCCTCGCTCTCCTGCGGCGCGTCCATGACCTCGAAGATCCGCCGGGTCGCCGTCGCCGCCTCCTGGCTCATGGCGACCAGGAACCCGATCGAGTCGATCGGCCAGCGCAGGGCGAGCGCCGTCGACAGGAAGGCCACCAGCGTCCCGGCGGACAGCTTCCCGTCCGCGACCTGCACGGAGCCGAGCACCAGCGCGGCCCCGAGCGCCAGCTCCGGAAGCAGCGTGATCACCGCGAGGATCCCGGCGAGCAGCCGCGCCTTGGTGAGCTCGATCCCGCGCAGCGTGCGCGACAGCTCGCGAAAGGCCCGTGCCTGACTGCGGTGCCGCCCGAACCCCTTGATGATCCGGATCCCGAGAACGGACTCCTCGACGACGGTGGTCAGATCCCCGACCTGGTCCTGGGCGCTGCGCGATGCCGCCGCGTACGCCGACTCGAAGTGGTAGCAGAGCATCATCAGCGGCAGCGCGGGCGCCAGCAGGATGAGCCCGAGTCCCCAGTCCTGCGCGACGAGCAGCACGAACCCGGCGACGATCGTCACGCCGTTGACGATCAGGAACGTCAGCGGAAAGGCCAGGAACATCCGTACGACCATGAGGTCGGTCGTCCCGCGTGACAGCAGCTGCCCCGAGGCCCACCGGTCGTGGAACTCGACGGGCAGCCGCTGGAGATGGCGGTACAGATCCGCCCGCATGGCCGCCTCGACGCTCGCGAGCGGTCGCGCCACCAGCCACCGCCTCAGCCCGAACAGCAGCGCCTCGGCGACCCCGAGCGCCAGCAGGACGCCCGCGCCCAGCCACACCCCGCCCGGGTCGTGGTCCGTGACCGGCCCGTCCACGATCCACTTCAGGACGACGGGGAAGACGAGTGACAGACAGGAGGCGACCACGGCGACCCCCGCGGCCCCGGCCCAGCGCGCCCGCACCGGCCGTACGTAAGGCCACAGGCGCAGCAGCGTGCGCACGGCGGACTGCTCCGCCGCCGGGGAGAGTCGGTCGGGGTCCGTGGCCGGTGCACGTGTAGTGGGCATCAGGAGTGAGACTACGGATCGGCACTGACAACGCCACCGGGTTTTCCGGCGATCGGGCTCCCGCGCCTCGGCCGGCCCCACAGGAGTCGTAGCGCCGTATCAACCGATCGGCTGATGCCCCTTCGAGCGCGTTGGGCGATGCCCGGGAGGGTCCCGCGCGGGGATTCTCGGAGCATGACGACGACACACAGCGCAGTACGGGGCGAGCGGCCCCTGATCGAGGTCGCCGGGCTCCGCAAGGTCTACGCCGGGCGGGCCGTCGTGGACGACCTGTCGTTCACCGTCGGGGAGGGCGAGATCTTCGGCATCCTCGGCCCGAACGGCGCCGGCAAGACGACCGCGGTCGAGTGCGTCGAGGGGCTGCGCGTCCCCGACGCCGGACGCGTCCGCGTCGCGGGCCTCGACCCCGTCGCCGACCACGACCGCGTCACCGAGATCCTCGGCGCCCAGCTCCAGGAGAGCGAACTCCAGGCGAAACTCACCGTCCGCGAGGCGCTCGAACTGTACGCGGCGTTCTACCCGAACCCCGCCGACTGGCGCCCCCTGGCCGAGCGCCTGCGTCTCACCGACAAGCTCGGCACCCGGTTCGCGAAGCTCAGCGGCGGCCAGAAACAACGCCTGTTCATCGCGCTCGCGCTGATCGGGAACCCGCGCGTCGTCGTCCTCGACGAGCTGACGACCGGCCTCGACCCGCGCGCCCGCCGCGACACCTGGCAGCTCATCGAGGACGTCCGCGACAGCGGCGTCACCGTCCTGCTCGTCACCCACTTCATGGAGGAGGCACAGCGCCTCTGCGACCGGATCGCCGTGATCGACCAGGGCAGGATCGCCGCGCTCGACACCCCGGCCGGGCTGATCCGCCAGGCCGCGGGGGCGACCGTCATCTCCTTCACGCCGTCCGCGCCGCTCGACGAGCGCGAGCTGGCCGGCCTGCCGGGGCTCGCCTCCACCGACCACCGGGACGGCCGGGTCACCCTCACCGGCAGCGACGAGACGGTCAACGCCGTGATCACGCTGCTCGCCCGGCACCACGTCACCGCCCACCAACTCCGTGTCGCCGACGCCACGTTGGACGACGCGTTCCTCGATCTGACGGGAGCGGGCCAGTCATGACCACCGCCACTGCCACCACCCTTGTACGGGGGCGCGGGGCCAACTCCGCCGTCCTCAAGAGCGAGATCCGCCTGTTCCTGCGCGAACCCGGCAGCCTCTTCGGCGTCATGGTCTTCCCGCCCGTGCTGCTGGTGATCCTCGGCTCCATCCCCGCCTTCCGCGAGGCCGACTCGGGCCCGGCCGGGTTGCGCCTCATCGACGCGTACGTGCCCGTCACCGTGCTGCTCCCGATGATCGTCGCGGGCCTGCAGGCGATGGCGCCGGTCATCGCCGGCTACCGGGAGCGCGGCATCCTGCGCCGCATGTCGACCACGCCGGTGCAGCCGCCCGC
Source organism: Streptomyces sp. NPDC090032 (assembly GCF_044748025.1). Lineage (NCBI taxonomy): Bacteria > Bacillati > Actinomycetota > Actinomycetes > Kitasatosporales > Streptomycetaceae > Streptomyces > Streptomyces sp. NPDC090032. The sequence goes on from NZ_JBIVFF010000009.1 coordinate 17,733, forward strand.
GCTGCTCGGCGCGCAGATGACCATCCACGGTGTCGCGGCGCTCGCCTCGTCGCTGGTCTCGCTCGCCATCGGGCGGCTCGCGTTCGACGTGCGGCTGCCGCAGCAGGCCGTCGGGTACGCGCTCGCCCTCCTGCTCTCGATCGTGGTCGCCCTGTCGCTCGGCGCGCTGGTCGCCGCCCGCGCCCGCACCGCGAAGGTCGCGAGCGCCATCGGCTCCACCGTGTTCTTCCCGAGCATGTTCTGCGCAGGGGTGTGGCTCCCGGTGCAGTCGATGCCGCACACGCTGGCGAGCGTCGTCGAGCTCACGCCGTTCGGCGCCGCGTCCCAGGCCATGAGCGAGGCCGCCACCGGTGGCTGGCCCTGGTCGCACCTGGCCGTGCTGGTCGTCTGGGCGGTGCTGCTGTCGGGTGCCGCCGCCCGCTGGTTCCGCTGGGAGTGAGCCGATGACCACAGGCGCGGCCGTGCAGACTGGGTGCATGACGACGGGAACGGACCAGGGCGGCGCAGCCGCAGAGGCGGCCAGGACGGTCGCGGAGCGCTGGGCCAACTTCCACCGCTACGGCCCCTTCGGCCTGCTCGTCGTCGGTGTCGTCCTGTCCGTCGCGACGGCCGACGTCGTCGGCATGGACCGGACCGACTGGTACGTCTTCTGGCCCCTGTCCGCCGGCGCGCTCGCCCTCCAGCTGTGGTGGAGCCGGGCCATGCGCACCAGGCCGGGCCCGACCCGCGCCGGCGTCTTCTACTACTGGGTCCGCTGGGCCATCGCCTTCGTCGGCTCCCTGATCAACCCGTTCTACGTGTTCTACGCGGCCTGCGGCTACTTCGACGTCGAGCGGCTGCTGCCGCGCCGCCAGGTCAGGCCGGGCCTGTTCGCCGCGATCGTCGTCGTGGCGGGTTCCCAGTCCGGCGGCCTGCCGCCGGACAACTCGGCCGGCTGGGTCCTGTTCGGCGGGCTGCTGGCCGTCAACTCCGTCCTGGTCGGGTTCATGGGCCACATCAACAACAAGGAGAAGGAACAGGCCCGCATCCAGATCGAGACCATCGACGAACTGGAACGCACGAACACCGCGCTCCAGCAGGCCCTGGACGAGAACGCCCAGCTCCACACCCAACTCCTCGTCCAGGCAAGGGAAGCGGGCGTCGCCGACGAGCGCCGCCGCCTCGCCGCCGAGATCCACGACACCATCGCGCAGGGCCTGACGGGGATCATCGCCCAGCTCCAGGTCGTCGCGGGCACCGCCGACCCGGCACAGGCCCGCCGGCACCTGGACCGCGCCGCCGACCTCGCCCGGCACAGCCTCGGCGAGGCCCGCCGCTCCGTGCACAACCTCTCCCCGGCGGCCCTGGAGAACGCCTCCCTGCCCGAGGCGCTGAAGAAGACCGTCGCCGGGTGGTCCCGGCGCACCGGCGTACGTGCCGAGTTCACCGTCACCGGCACCACGGAGCAGCTGCACGACGAGATCGAGGCGACCCTCCTGCGCATCGTCGAGGAGGCCCTGTCGAACGCGGCACGGCACGCCCACGCCGGACGGCTCGGCGTCACGCTCTCCTACATGGCGGGCGAGGTCACCCTCGACGTACGCGACGACGGCCGCGGCTTCGACCCCCTGGAGCTGCCCGCCCGCACCGGCACCGGCGGCTTCGGCCTCGACGGGATGCGGGCGCGGGCCGAACGCATCGCGGGCGCGCTGACGGTCGAGTCGGAGCCGGGCGGGGGCACGGCCGTCTCGGCTCGCGTACCGTTGGTGCGCCATGACCAGTGACTCCGTCATCTCCCTGCTGATCGTCGACGACCACCCCGTCGTACGGGACGGCCTGCGCGGCATGTTCGAGTCGGCCGGTGACTTCACGGTCCTCGGCGAGGCGTCGAACGGCGTCGAGGCCGTCGAACTGACCGACCGCCTCGACCCGGACGTCGTCCTGATGGACCTGCGCATGCCCGGCGGGAACGGCGTGGACGCCATCAAGGAACTCACCCGCCGGGGCGCCCGCTCCCGCGTCCTCGTCCTCACCACGTACGACACGGACTCGGACACGCTGCCCGCGATCGAGGCGGGCGCCACCGGCTACCTCCTCAAGGACGCCCCGCGCGAGGAGCTGTTCACGGCCGTGCGCGCCGCCGCCGACGGCCGCACCGTGCTGTCCCCGGCGGTCGCCTCCCGTCTGGTCACCGCGGTCCGCACCCCGGCCGCCCCGGCCGACGAACCCCTCTCGGCCCGCGAGCGCGAGGTCCTCGCCCTGGTCGCCAAGGGCACGTCGAACAAGGAGATCGCCCGCGTCCTGTTCATCAGCGAGGCGACCGTGAAGACCCATCTCACCCACGTCTACGGCAAGTTGGGCGTGAAGGACCGCGCGGCGGCGGTCGCCGTCGCGTACGACCGGAAGATCCTCGGCTAGCGGTTACCGGCCAGGGCCCTCCCCGTTGTCGGAGGGCGATATCGGAAGCACCCGCAGCAGCAGGACCGTCCGGCCCGGCACGGTGATCACCGCCCCCGCCGCGTGCGTCACCGCCGGCGCGTCCTCCTGCCCCTCCAGCGACGTGTCCACCACGACCTCGTACGCGCGCGCCCACGGCCCGCCGGGCAGGACACAGCTCTCCGGGCGGTCCCCGGCGTGCAGGACCGCGAGGAAGCTGTCGTCCGTCACGGGCGCCCCCAGCGCGTCGCGGCCCGGGATGTCGCGCCCGGAGAGGTACATCCCGAGCGTCGCCGCCGGCGCGTACCAGTCCCGCTCCGTCATCTCCGTGCCGCGGGCCGTGAACCACGCGAGGTCCCGCAGCCCGTCCGCCGAGTGCGCGCGCCCGGAGAAGAACGCCCGCCGCCGCAGCACCGGATGCGCGTGCCGCAGCGCGATCAGCCGCGAGGTGAGGTCGAACAGGGCCCGCCATCTCGGCTCTTCGAGAAGCGACCAGTCCACCCAGCTCATCTCGTTGTCCTGGCAGTACGCGTTGTTGTTGCCGTTCTGCGTGCGCCCCAGCTCGTCACCGGCGACGAGCATCGGCACCCCGGTGGACAGCAGCAGCGTCGTCAGCAGATTCCTCAACTGCCGCCTGCGCAGGGCGAGTACGTCCTCGTCCGACGTCTCGCCCTCCGCGCCGCAGTTCCAGGCACGGTTGTCGTCGGTGCCGTCGCGATTGCCCTCGCCGTTGGCCTCGTTGTGCTTGCGGCCGTACGACACCAGGTCGCGCAGCGTGAACCCGTCGTGGGCGGTGACGAAGTTGACCGACGCGTACGGGCGCCGCCCGCCCCACGCGTACAGGTCGCTCGACCCGGACAGGCGATAGCCCAGGTCCCGCACGTCCGGCAGGGCGCCGCGCCAGAAGTCCCGTACGGCATTGCGGTAGCGGTCGTTCCACTCCGTCCACAGGGGCGGGAAGGCGCCGACCTGGTAGCCGCCCGAGCCGACGTCCCAGGGCTCCGCGATCAGCTTCACCCGCCGCAGGACCGGGTCCTGCGCGATCACCGCGAGGAACGGCGACAGCATGTCCACGTCGTGCATCGAGCGGGCGAGCGCCGCCGCCAGGTCGAAGCGGAACCCGTCCACACCCATCTCCGTCACCCAGTAGCGCAGGGAGTCGGTCAGCAGACGCAGCACGTGCGGCTGCACGACGTGCAGGGTGTTGCCGCAGCCCGTGTAGTCCGCGTACCGGCGCGCGTCGTCCTGGAGGCGGTAGTAGCCGCGGTTGTCGATGCCCTTCAGGGACAGCGTCGGGCCCAGCTCGCCCGCCTCCGCCGTGTGGTTGTAGACCACGTCGAGGATGACCTCGATCCCGGCCTCGTGCAGCGCCCGCACCATCCGCTTGAACTCACCGACCTGCTGCCCGCCGGTCCCGGACGCCGCGTACCCCGCGTGCGGGGCGAAGTAGCCGATCGAGTTGTAGCCCCAGTAGTTGCGCAGCCCCCGTCGCAGCAGGTGGTCCTCGTGGGCGAACTGGTGCACGGGAAGCAGCTCGACCGCCGTCACCCCCAGCTTCACCAGATGCTCCACGGCCGCGGGATGCGCGAGCCCCGCATACGTCCCCCGCAGCTCCCGCGGGATCCCCGGATGCAGCTTGGTGAAACCCTTCACATGCAGTTCGTAGATCACCGAGTCCGCCCACGGCGTCTTCGGACGGCGGTCGTCGGCCCACTCGTCGTCGGGCGCGTCGTCGTGGACGACCACCCCCTTGGGGACGTACGGCGCCGAGTCCCGGTCGTCGCGCACGGTGTCGGCCACGTGCTGCTCGGGCCAGTCACGCACATGGCCGTACACCTCGGGCGGCAGCGTGAAGTCGCCGTCCACGGCGCGCGCGTACGGGTCGAGGAGCAGCTTCGCCGGGTTCCAGCGGGCGCCGGTCCACGGGTCCCAGCGGCCGTGCACCCGGAACCCGTACCGCTGCCCCGGCAGCACGCCGGGTACGAAGCCGTGCCAGATCTCGTGCGTCAGCTCGGTCAGCGGGGCGCGCCGCTCGCGGCCCGCCTCGTCGAAGAGACAGAGGTCGACCGACTCAGCGCCGCCCGCCCAGAGCGCGAAGTTGGTGCCCGCCGTGCCGTCCGGTCCGACCCGGAAGCGCGCGCCCAGCGGGGTCGGGGCGCCCGGCCACACCGGCTCGACGGGCGGCGGCCGCTCCCTCGTGCGGCGGCCCTTCCTTCCGGTCGCGGAGCGCGCCTGCGGAACCCCCGCGGGCCGTTCCACCAGGGCATCCTGTGGTGCCTCCTGCTCGGGTGCGCTCGCCACCTGTCATGCCTCCCGCGGCTCGGTCGGGCCGGCGCCACCGGCAGGGGAAGGGCGTGCGGCGTCCCGGCCGCGGCTCCCCGTCGCGTCGTCCTCCCCAGTGTTCTGCCCAGAGCTTGGGTCGCACTCACGTTTCCCCGGCGGGGTGACGGTCGTTGAGCCTGGCGTGAGAACTGATGTGAGACGCGCAGGGGCCGCGCTGGCCGCCGTACTGACCTGGGCGGTGGTGCTGACCGGAGTCACCGGATGCAGCGCCGCCGACTCTCTGTTCGGCAAGCCGCGATCCCCCGAGGAAGCGATCAAGGTCGTCCCGGCCAACGAGGCCAAGAACGTACGGACCGATGGGCCGATGGAGGTGAAGTTGCCGGACGGCCACCTGGAATCGGTCAAGGTCATGAAGTTCCAGGACGGACAGCAGGCCCCGGTCCCCGGCCGGATCGACGAGGACGGCACGCGATGGCGGCCGACCGCGAAGCGGCTCGCGGGCGCCGCCAAGTACACCGTGGACGTGGTGGCGGTCGACGAGGACAACCACCGTTCGGCCCGCCACACCACCTTCACGACGTCCGTCCCGGACAAGCGGTTCGTCGGCTACATGACGCCGGAGAACCGTTCCACCGTAGGCACCGGCATGATTGTCTCGCTCGAGTTCAACAGGCCCATCGAGAACCGTGCCGCCGTCGAACGCGCCATCCGCGTCACGGCGAAGCCCGCCGTGGACATCGCCCCGCACTGGTTCGGCAAGTCCCGCCTCGACTTCCGGCCGCGCGCCTACTGGGAGCCGGGCACGAAGGTGACGGTCGATCTGGGGCTGCGCGACGTGGAGGGAGCCCCCGGCGTGTTCGGCATCCAGCACAAGAAGATCGGCTTCACCATCGGCCGTAGTCAGATCAGCACGGTGGACGCGGCCGACGACACCATGGAGGTACGCCGCGACGGTGAACTCCTCGACACCCTCCCCATCACCGCCGGGGCACCCAAGACTCCCACGTACAACGGGAAGATGGTCGTCAGCGAGATGCTCGAGGTGACCCGGATGGACAGCCGCACCGTCGGGTTCGGCGGCGAGTACAACGTCCCCGAGGTGCCGCACGCCATCCGGCTGACGACGTCGGGCACGTTCCTGCACGGCAACTTCTGGACGAAGTACGCCTTCGGCGAAAGCAACATCACCCACGGCTGCGTGGGGCTGCGCGATGTGAAAGCCGGCGACCCCGACGCATCGGACACGCCCGCCGCCTGGTTCTTCGACCGCACCCTCATCGGCGACGTGGTCGAAGTGGTCAACAGCGACGACAAGACGGTCGCTCCCGACAACGGGCTCGGCGGCTGGAACATGACCTGGAAGGACTGGACCGCGGGCTCGGCCGCCCACTGATCCCCGCGCGGCCGGCCACCCCGCCCCACGCCCCGCCCGGCGCCCTGCCCCATGCCCCCTCAAAGCCCCACCAGTTGGGACTGAACGGTGACATACGTGGGGATCCATAACCGCAGGTCGTGTGGTTATCTTTCGCAGTGCGCGCCAGGGCGCGCTGGGGTGGGGGCCTGACCGGCCCTGCGCGAGGGGAGATCAAGATCGTGAACGGGCGACGACCGATATCGGGGGCCCTGCTGGGGGCCGCGCTGCTGCTGGCCACGGCCTGCGGCGGAGGGGGCAGCGGTTCGGGCAGCGACGGCAAGGGCGACTCGGGCAAGGCGGACACCAACAAGCCGTCCCAGGCCGTCGTCGTCATCGCTCCCAAGGACGGCGCGGACGGCGTGGCCACCAGCGGTGACCTCCGGATCACCGCCGACAAGGGCAAGTTGACCGAGGTGAAGGTCGCCGACACCAAGGGCAACCCGGTCGAGGGCAAGATCGTGGACGGCGGGGCCGGCTGGACCCCCGCCCACCACCTGGCCGCCTCCACCAAGTACAAGGTGCACGCCGTCGCGAAGGACTCCGAGGGCCGCGCGTCCGCGAAGGACACCGCCTTCACGACGCTGGTCCCGAAGAACACGTTCGTCGGCCAGTTCACGCCGGAGGACGGCTCGAAGGTCGGCGTCGGCATGCCGTTCTCGGTCCACTTCACGCGGGGCATCACGCACCCGGAGGACGTGGAGAAGGCCATCGAGATCAAGACGGAGCCGTCCGTGCCGGTCGAGGGCCACTGGTTCGGCAACGACCGCCTGGACTTCCGCCCCGAGAAGTACTGGGCCGCGGGCACCGAGGTGACGGTCAAGCTCAACCTCGACGGCGTCGAGGGCCGGCCGGGCGTCTACGGCAAGCAGGCCAAGACCGTGAAGTTCACGGTCGGCCGCAGCCAGGTCTCCACGGTCGACGCCAAGACGCACATGATGACCGTGAAGCGCGACGGCAAGACCATCAAGAAGGTCCCGATCACCACGGGCAAGCCGGGCTACTCCACGTGGAACGGCCAGATGGTCATCAGCGAGAAGCTCACGGTGACCCGGATGAACGGCGAAACGGTCGGCTACGGCGGCGAGTACGACATCAAGGACGTGCCGCACGCGATGCGCCTGACGACGTCCGGGACGTTCATCCACGGCAACTACTGGGGCGGCGGCGCCTTCGGCAACTACAACGCCAGCCACGGCTGCGTGGGCCTGCGCGACGTGCGCGGCGGCTACGACAGCAAGGTGCCGGCGGCCTGGTTCTTCAACAGCTCGATGATCGGTGACGTCGTCGAGGTGAAGAACTCGCAGGACCGGACGGTGGCCCCGGACAACGGCTTCAACGGCTGGAACATGTCCTGGGAGAAGTGGAAGGCCTGATCCGCCTGTACGTGGAGAGGCCCGGCGCACTGTGACCAAGTGCACCGGGCCTCTCCCGTTAACGCGCACTAACCTGCTGTCCATGACTGCCCACCTCGAAGTCGCCGAAGGCGTCGGCACGATCCGGCTCGACCGGCCGCCGATGAACGCTCTGGACGTCGCCACCCAGGACCGCATCAAGGAACTCGCCGAGGAGGCCGCGCGCCGCGACGACGTACGCGCCGTGGTCGTCCGCGGCAGCGACAAGGCGTTCGCCGCCGGCGCGGACATCAAAGAGATGCAGGCCATGGACCACGCGGCCATGATCGTGCGCTCCCGCGCCCTGCAGGACTCCTTCACGGCCGTCGCGCGCATCCCCAAGCCGGTCGTCGCCGCGGTCACCGGCTACGCGCTCGGCGGCGGCTGCGAACTCGCGCTGTGCGCCGACTTCCGCATCGCCGCCGACGACGCGCGGCTCGGCCAGCCCGAGATCCTGCTCGGCCTGATCCCCGGCGCGGGCGGCACGCAGCGCCTCGCGCGCCTGGTCGGCCCCTCCAAGGCGAAGGACCTCATCTTCACCGGCCGCCATGTGAAGGCCGAAGAGGCCCTCGCCATCGGCCTGGTGGACCGTGTCGTGCCCGCCGCGGACGTCTACGAGCAGGCGCACGCCTGGGCCGCGAAGCTGGCGAAGGGGCCGGCGCTCGCGCTGCGCGCCGCGAAGGAGTCCATCGACGTGGGCCTGGAGACGGACATCGACACCGGTCTCGCGGTCGAGCGGAACTGGTTCGCGGGCCTGTTCGCCACCGAGGACCGCGAGCGCGGGATGCGGAGCTTCGTCGAGGAGGGCCCGGGCAAGGCCAAGTTCCTCTAGCCGGTACGCGGATACGTCGGCGCACCGGTACGCGGGTGCGCCGACCGCGCGGAGAGACCCGTATCAACTTCCCCTGATCCACTTGCAGTTGACGGGATGTCTGAACGCCGTCCCTCGTTGGAGCGGTTTATCGCAGCCTTAAGGGAACCTTAAGGCCGTTGGGGCCGCGGCGGTCGGTGATCGGGCCGAATCGGGCGATCGCCGCAGCTCAGCGGGTGTGCGGCAAGGGCTTAACTGCCAGCGTCATATGCCAAACCAGCCCCCCGGAACGGAAGGTTCCGGGGGGCTTATTCGGCAGGAACGGCCCCGGAACCCGCGCTGGGCAGCCATGATGGGGGGCATGGCGGGGCTGGAGGGTATCGAACAGCCGCGGAGGCACGGGAGTGCGACCGCGGCGCGCTGGTCGCCTGCGGTCGAGGACGAACGGGCTCTGAAAGCACTGGAGTTGTTCGGGAATCCGGCCGAGGCGGAGGTGCCGCTGCCGTCGCGGCCCGAGTCGGCGGCGACCGCGCGCAGGCTCGCCCAGGTCGTCGTCCTGCGGCACTGGGGACTCTCCCCGAAGGTGACCGAGGACGTCGTGCTGCTCGTCTCCGAACTCGTCGGAAACGCGGTGCGGCACACGGGGGCCAGGATCTTCGGGCTACGCATGGTCCGCAGGCGCGGCTGGATCAGGGTCGAGGTGCGGGACCCCTCGCGCGGCCTCCCCTGTCTGATGCCCGTCCATGAACTCGACATCAGCGGACGCGGGCTCTGCCTGGTCGACAAGCTCTCCGATCGCTGGGGTGTGGATCTGCTGCCGCGCGGCAAGACCACCTGGTTCGAGATGCGGGTCGCCGACCGCTGAGTGCGGTTTCCGGGGGTGCACGAAAGCCCCCGTTTTCGCCTTGTGGGGCGCCGCGGGGGCTTTCGTGGAGCGCCGTGGAAGGTGGGGGGTGTTATCCACGGCCGCTGTCGACGACCGAGCCCGGGTCAATGGGGGTCGTGTTCCCGACTATGGCAGATCTTGACCCGTCAGGCCAAATGAATCCTTGGTGATGTGAGCCACGGGCCTGGCAAATAAAGATTTATTTATCCCCCCGTCCAGTATTTGTTAAGACGCCCGGGTCGGTAAGTACCTTTTGTCCTTTATCGGCCTTAAATGGGGCGGGTGACCACGACCGACCGCCGCGGAGCCCTCCGCTTCGGCGCCGGACTCACCGCCGCCGCCCTCACCACCGGCTGCTCCACCACCGCCGGCGACCCGGTGGCCGCCGGGCACTCCGCTACCCCGGCCCACCCCGCGAGCCCGGCCCACCCCGCCCGAGCGGCCCCCGCCGCCCCGGCCCCCCGCCGCTTCCCCGGGCAGCCCGCCCAGATCGACCACGGGCCCCGCGACCACCCCCGCGTCGCCCTCACCTTTCACGGCCAGGGCGACCCGGCCATCGCGTACGCGCTCCTCAAGGAGGCCGAGCGGGCCCACGCCAGGGTGACCGTCCTGGCCGTGGGCACCTGGCTCGACGAGCACCCCGCCGTGGCCCGGCGCATCCTCGACGGCGGTCACGACCTGGGCAACCACACCCTGAACCACCGCGACATCAGCACGATGTCCGAGGCCGAGGCGCGCGCGGAGATCACCGGCTGCGCGGACCGCCTGCGCCGGCTCACCGGCTCCATCGGCACCTGGTTCCGGCCCTCGCGCACCCAGCGGGCGACCCCGCTCGTCGAGAGCCTGGCCCGCACGGCCGGCTACCCGCACGTCCTGTCGTACGACGTCGACTCCCTCGACTTCACCTCGCCGGGCGCCGCCGAGGTGACCCGGAAGGTCACCTCGGAGATCCGCGAAGGCTCGGTCGTGAGCCTGCACTTCGGCTACGCGGACACGGTCGCTGCGCTCCCCGCCCTCCTGGAAGACCTCGACCGCCGCGGACTTGCCGCGGTGACCACCACGGAGCTGCTGACATGACACCCCGCCGCACCCGCACCACCGCCGTACTGATCGCCGCCGCCACGGCCCTCGCGGCCCTCGCGGGCTGCGGCGCCGAGCCCAAGGCGCACCGGGCCACCGAAGCGGTCGGCACGCAGGGCGTCAAGGCCGTCAAGCCGAAGCCGAAGCCGAAGCCGGTCGTGCAGAGCCTGCCCGGCATGCCGCCCGTCCTCGACCCCAAGGACGTCTACGCCGCCGACCGCCCCAACAAGCTGTCGCCGGCCGTCAAGGGCTTCCCGTCCCGCGTCTACGTGCCCAACAGCGAGTCCGACACCGTCTCCGTCATCGACCCCAGGACGTACAAGGTCATCGAGACGATCCCGGTCGGTGTCCAGCCGCAGCACGTCGTGCCGTCCTGGGACATGAAGACGCTGTGGGTCAACAACGACAAGGGCAACTCGCTCACGCCGATCGACCCGAAGACCGGCAAGGTGGGCAAGAGGGTGGACGTGCACGACCCGTACAACCTCTACTTCACGCCCGACGGCAAGTACGCCATCGTGATGGCCTCGCTCGACCGTGAGCTGGTCTTCCGTGACGCGCACACCATGAAGCGGATCAAGACCGTGCCCGTCAGCTGCTACGGCGTCAACCACGCCGACTTCTCGGCCGACGGCCGGTACTTCATCGTCTCCTGCGAGTTCAGCGGCGACCTCCTCAAGGTCGACACGGCGACGATGAAGGTCGTCGCCCAGCACCGGCTGCCGTTCCAGGGCGCGATGCCGCAGGACGTCAAGATCTCCCCGGACGGCAAGACCTTCTACATCGCCGACATGAAGGCCAACGGCGTCTGGGTCCTGGACGGCAAGAAGTTCACCACCCCCAGGCTCATGCCCACCGGCAAGGGCGCCCACGGGCTCTACGTCAGCAGGGACTCCCGCGAGATGTACATCTCCAACCGCGACGAAGGCACCATCTCCATCTTCGACTTCACGAAGAACAAGCTGACGAAGAAGTGGACGCTGCCCGGCGGCGGCAGTCCCGACATGGGCGGCGTCTCCGCCGACGGCAAGATCCTCTGGCTGTCCGGCCGTTACAACGCCGAGGTGTACGCCATCGACACGCGTACGGGGAAGCAGATCGCCCGCATTCCCGTCGAGTCCGGCCCGCACGGCCTGGCCGTGTACCCGCAGCCCGGCCGCTACTCGCTCGGCCACACCGGCATCTTCCGCTAGGGCCGCTCGTTCGGATCATGCCGGGGTGCGATGAACAGCGCCTCCGCGCCGACGGGACGGTAACCCGCTGCCTGGAACGCCCGCACGCTGCGGGCGTTCCCGGGGGACTGCTGGGCCCACACCGGCCCGCCGCCCGGGACCAGATGCCGGGCGGACACCGCGAGGAGCCGGCCGAGGCCCCGGTGGCGCGCCTCCTCGTCGACCTCGACCGCCGTCTCCCAGCGGCCCGCGACGCCGCGCCCGAGGACCAGCACCCCGCCGTCCGCCGCCCACATCCGCACGTCGTCGCGGCGCGATCGCGCCCGCGCCACCCGCGGATGCTCCGGGTCCGCGATCTCCTTCAGGGCCAGCGGTGGCCCGCCCGGCAGCGCCGGGGCCACCGTGAGCAGGTCCGTCGTGTCATGACGGCGCCCCGTCCGCTCCAGGAGCGCGCCGAGGAACCGCGGATTCATCGTCGCCGCCAGCGGATCGCAGTCCAGGCCGCGCAGGGTCTCGTGCACCCACCCCGGGTCCTCGTCCGTGAACACCACGGAGTGGGCGGTGAAGGACAGCACCCCGGCATCGCGGTCATCCGCCTGCGGCACCACCGTCGTGCCCCCGTCCGGCGGAGGGAAGACTCCCCGCGCCGCGGCGTCCAGAATGTCCCGCACAGTGCCCGCCATGACGTTCCCCTCGGCTCGCTTGAGTCTCCACCCACTGGAAGGTCCAGACTCCTCCACATGACCGACGACCGCCCGCGGCTGCTCACCATCGGGCAGCTGTCCCGGCGCACCGGCCTGTCGGTGCGCACCATCCGCTACTGGTCCGACGTGGGCGCCCTGCCGCCCGTCGGACGCAGTTCGGGCGGCTACCGCCTGTACGACGCCCAGTCCCTCGCCCGGCTCGAACTCATCCGCACCCTCAGGGAGTTGGGCCTCGGCCTGGACGACGTACGGCGGGTGGTGGACGGGGAGTCGGACATCGCGACCGTGGCCGCCGCGCACGTGGCGGCACTCGACGCGCAGATCGGCTCGCTGCGGCTGAGCCGGGCCGTCCTGTCGACCGTCGCGAAGAGGAACTCGAGCGCAGAGGAGATGGCCCTGATGAACAAACTGGCACGGCTGAGCGCCGCCGAGCGCAAGCACATCGTCGACGACTTCATGGAGCAGACCTTCGGTGGCCTGGACACCGCCGACCCGGACATCCGCACCCGGATGCGGGTCATGGTCCCCGAACTGCCGGACGACCCGACGGCCGGGCAGGTCGACGCGTGGGTCGAGCTGGCCGAGCTGATGCAGGACCCGGACTTCCGGGCGCACATGCGCAGGATGATCGAGTTCAACGCCGCGGACCGGGGGCCCGACGTGCCGCCGGGCAGCTCGCTGTGGTTCATGAGCCGCCTGGTGCAGATCGCCGGGGAGGCGCGGGAGCGCGGCATCGCTCCCGAGTCGCCCGCGGCGGATGAGGCGCTGCGGGGCCTGCTCGGCGCCGACGCCGACCTGGCCGCCGTACTGGAGCGCATGGAGGCCGCGGCCAACGACGACGTGGCCCGGTTCCGTGACCTGGTGTCCCTGGTGCGGGGCCTGGAAACGCTGCCCCGGCACAACGAGGAGTTCGCTTGGGTGGTCGCCGCACTGCGCGCTCGGGTCGGCAGTTAATCTGACCCCGTCAGTGTTACAGCAAGAAGGGGTGGACCCGGTGGCGGACATCGAGGAAGCACGCAAGGCGTTCCAGCGGTTCGACGCGGACGGCGACGGCTTCATCACGGCGGTCGAGTACAAGAGCGCGATGGCCCAGATGGGCGACTTCCACGTCACCGAGTCGGTCGCCGAGGCGCTCATCGCCCGGCAGGACGCCAACGGGGACAAGGTCCTCTCGTTCGACGAGTTCTGGGCGAACCTGAACAAGGCCTGAGCGCCGAGACCTCAGCCATGTCCGCGCGTCCCGGCGCCCGAGGTGCCGGGACGCGCGGACGTTTCGCTGCTCACCCTGCTCGGACTCGCCCCCGAGGAGGACGCCGTCCACCCGCTTCTGGTGGACCGGCCGGACAGCGACCCGGCCGCCCTGTCCGTCCTACGGCGCCCGGCCGGGCGATGAGCGCCTCGGCTACCGACTCGGTGACGGCCGGCGGATCGCGTGGCTGGACACGAGCGCCGCGGCGACCGATGTCGTGCCCCGGAAGTCGTTCGCGGGCACCTGCGAGCAGCCCGTCCCGACCGCCCCCGCGGTGCTATTGCGCCGCCACCGCCCGGTTGACCGCCGCCAGGACCGCCTGGACCGACGCCGCCAGCGGTGCGGGGTCACGGCCCGCGCCCCACGCCGTCACCCCGTCGACCCGGCACTGTGCGTACGCCGTGGGCTCCTCGCCGTGCGCGTCCTCGGTGAAGTCGACGACGCCGATGTCGACGCCGACCCCGGCCGCCCCGAGCGCGTCCACGAACGCGGAGAGCGTCCCGCCACCCCGCCCCTCGAAGTCGCCCGCCCGGTCGCCCACTTGGAGGGTGCACACGAACCGGTGCGCCTGCCCCTCGCCGTCCGTGGACCACGCCGTGAGGGACACGTGCCCGGCGCCGCGCCCCGGCTCCAGATAGGTCGCGCGGAACAGCTCGTACAGGTCCTTCGGACTCGCCTCGTGCCCGCTGTCGTCCGTGGCCTCCTGGACCACGCGCGCGTACTCGGGCCGCATGCGCGCAGGCAGGTCGACGCCGTGGTGGGTGGCGAGCAGATACGCCATCCCGCCTTTGCCCGACTGCGAGTTGACGCGGATGACGGCCTCGTAGCTGCGGCCCACGTCGGCCGGGTCGATCGGCAGGTACGGCACGTCCCAGCGGGCCTCCCGCGCCGGGACCCCGGCCGCGGCGGCGGACGCCGCGTGATGCGCGAGGCCCTTGCTGATCGCGTCCTGGTGCGTCCCGGAGAAGGCCGTGTAGACGAGGTCGCCGCCGTAGGGGTGGCGGGGGTGGACGGGCAGCCGGTTGCAGTGCTCGACCACCTCCCGTACGGCGTCGATGTCGGAGAAGTCGAGCATCGGGTCGACGCCCTGCGCGTACAGGTTCATGGCCAGGGTGACCAGGTCGACGTTGCCGGTGCGCTCGCCGTTGCCGAAGAGGCAGCCCTCGACGCGCTGGGCGCCCGCGAGGACCGCGAGTTCGGCGCAGGCGACGCCCGTGCCGCGGTCGTTGTGCGGATGCACGGAAAGGATCACCGAGTCACGGCGGGACAGGTTCCTGTGCATGTACTCGATCTGGTCCGCGTACACGTTTGGTGTCGCGATCTCGACCGTCGCGGGCAGGTTGTGCGTGACCGGCCGGTCGGGGCTCGCGTCCCACAGCTCGGTCAGGCCGTCGCAGATCTCCAGGACGAAGTCCGGCTCGGTGACGTTGAAGGTCTCCGGGGCGAACTGGAAGCGGACGTGCGCGCCGGGCCCGGCGTCCGCGAGGCGCGCCATGTGCGCGGCGGCGTCCCGCACGGTCTCCCACACCTGCGCGCGGTCCCGGCCGAGCACGACGTCGCGCCAGACGCGGGAGGTCGGGATGTACAGATGGACGACCGCGCGCGGCAGGCCCTCGATCGACGCGAAGGTGCGCTCGATCAGATCGCGCCGCGCGGGCGTGAAGACGACGGGCGTGACGTCGTCGGGGACGGCGCCCGGCGTCACCAGGTGGCGTACGAAGTCGAAGTCGGTACGGCTCGCGGACGGGTAGCCGACCTCGATCTCCTTGAACCCCGTGCGGACGAGCAGGTCGAAGAAGCGGCGCTTGCGGCCGGTGTCCATCGGTTCGGCGAGCGCCTGGTTTCCGTCGCGCAGATCGACGGGGACCCACAGGGGCGCGCGCTCGATCCGGGCGCCCGGCCAGCTCCGCTCCCGCACCGGGACGTCGACGCGGTCGTGGTGCGGGCGGTAGCGGTGGTACGGCATGGGGCCCGGCCGCTGCGGGTTCCAGTCGTAGGCGGTGGTCATGAGGTGACGTGTCCTTCGGCTCGGTCGGACGACGACCGGCAGCACGGCATCCCGCGGCGGGGTGCCGGTCGCGTCAGGCCCCGCCGCGGCAGCCGAGAAGAAGGAGACCGCGGAAGATCATGAGCAGTAGGCTAGTCACAGCTCAGGTCCTCAGACAAGTGCTTTGGGGAAGTCCGGGGCGGCCGGGGGATAAAGTCTCCGCGTTCACGCGGTGCTCAAGACGAGCAGCGGTGTTCACATGCGGTATCCACACGCGGTGCCGCATGCGGTGTTCAAAGAAGAGCAGGTGATTCCCGTGGCGCTCGGTGCGCTCCGTCCAAGCCCCCTGGTCGAACAGGCCGCCGAGCGGCTGCGCGAGCAGATCGCGTCGGGGCACTGGCCGGTCGGCACCAAGCTGCCCGGCGAGACGACCCTCGCCAAGGAACTCGGCGTCGGCCGCTCCACGGTCCGCGAGGCCCTGCGCGCCCTCGCCGGCGCCGGACTCGTCCGGGCCCGCCAGGGCGCGGGCGTCTTCGTGACCGCCGACCGGCCCGTCGACGACTGGCCCGCCCGGCTGCGCGCCGCGGCCGTCGCCGACGTCTACGAGGTCCGCGCCCTGATGGAGGTCCAGGCCGCGCGCCTCGCCGCTCGCCGCCGCACCCCCGAGGACGTCGCGGCGATGCGCGCAGCGCTCGACGCGCGCAGGGCGACGGCGCGGGAGGGCGGTGCCGCGTTCGTGGACGCCGACATCGCGCTCCACGCGGCGGTCGTGGCCGCCGCGCACAACCCCGTACTCACCGACCTCTTCGCCGAGTTCGCGCCCGCCCTGCGCCAGGGCCTCATCGACCTGCTCGCCCTCGTCGACGTCCGCGCCGCCGAGGCCGGCCACGGCGAGGAGGCGCACGCCGCGCTCGTGGACGCCGTGGCGTCGGGCGACGAGGACACCGCGGAACGCGCGGCCCGGGAGGAACTCGCCATGATGCAGGGCAAGTTGGCGCGCCACGACTAGGGCCTGGCCGCCCATTCGTGGCCTGGTTGACCCGAATGGCTGCGGCCCGGAATACGCCCCCGGAGGCACCGGTTGACCGCCGTGTCACCCCGCACGCACATCCGGAAGGGCACGACATGAAGATCGGCATCATCGGCGCCGGCAACATCGGCGGCAACCTCACCCGCCGTTTCACCGCGGTCGGCCACGACGTGTCCGTGGCCAACTCGCGCGGCCCCGAGACCCTGCGCGACCTCGCCGAGGAGACCGGTGCCACGCCGGTGACCGTCGCCGAGGCGGCCCGCGGCGCCGACGTCGTCGTGGTCACCGTCCCCATGAAGGCGGTCCCCGGCCTGCCCGACGGACTCCTGGACGACGCGCCCGAAGGCGTCACCGTCATCGACACCGGCAACTACTACCCGCAGCAGCGCGACGGCCGCATCGCCGCCATCGAGGAGGGCCTGCCCGAGAGCCGCTGGACCGAGCTCCAGATCGGCCACCCGGTCGTCAAGGTCTTCAACGGCACCTACGCCCAGGACCTCCTCGACAGGCCGCGCCCCAAGGGCGACGCCGAGCGCATCGCCCTGCCCCTCGCCGGCGACGACGAGGCGGCCAAGACGGTCGTGCGCGGCCTTCTCGACGGGATCGGCTTCGACTCGGTCGACACGGGCGGCCTCGACGAGTCCTGGCGCCAGCAGCCCGGCACCCCCGTCTACGGACTCGCGGCGGACGCGGACACCGTCAGGAAGGCCCTCTCCGAGGCGTCCCCGGAGCGTACGGCGGAGTGGCGCGCCTGAGTCGCCGGGTGCGAGGGCGCGTCACGGGGTGGCCCAGTCCCGCAGCGCGCCCTTGCTCGTGAAATCGGCGACGTTCTTGTCGTGGGGGCTGTCGGTGTACTGGTGGAAACGCCACTTCGCCTTGATGCGGGGCTTGCCCGCCGTCGTGTAGTCGGCGATCCAGAGCCCGTCACCCGCGTAGGACGTCGTGTCCACGTTCAGCCAGAAATTCCTGTTTGTGTAGAGCAGGACCCGGTGATGGGGGCGCAGGCGCTTCACCTCGCGGATGAAGCGGTCCTTCTCCGCGTTGCTCGCGTGGGTGCCCTCCCCGGTCGTCTCCCAGTCCACGGCGAGCAGTTCCCCCGACTTCTCCGGGGCCTTGCTGACGAAGTATTCGGCCTGGGCCGTGAGGTTGCCCGGCCACAGGAAGTGATAGAACCCGACGACACAGCCACCGTCACGGGCCAGTTTCGTCTGCGAGGTCAGGCGTGGATTGACGTACGAACGCCCCTCCGTCGCCTTGATGAAGACGAACGACAGGCCGTCCGTGTCGAACGTGGACTGGTACGAGCTGACGTCGATACCGCGCAGCATGCTGGCCTCCTGGTCGGTGGGGCGACTGGTGGGTGGGGCGACGAGGTCGGAAAACCATCGTCCCCGATCCGGTCTCGTCGGGGGACCCCTTTTCGCACGTTGATCCGTCTGTGCGTGAGCCGCCGCCAGGACGTTTCGGTGGCCGCAGTCTTGGAACACGCTTTACATGGCGCCGCGGAACTGCCGGAGCCGTGTGAATGTCTGACAGGGAGTCGGGCCCGATGGGGGGCAAGGGGTGAATCGGAGAGTGGGGCAGGTCGTGGGACGGCGCAAGGGCGGAATAGGGATCGCGCTCGTGACGGTCGCGGTGCTGGTGGGCGCGAGCGCCTGCGGCGGCGGCAGTGGCGACAAGGCAGCGGGCGGCAACGACGGGAAGGAGGAGGGGAAGCCGGGCGCGAGCGCCAAGCCCGCACCGGCGAAGCCCAAGGGCCCGCCGATGCTCCTGGAGACGATCACTCCGCTGAGCGACGCCAAGGTCGGTGTGGCGATGCCGATCTCGGTGGTCTTCACCAACCCGGTGGCGGCCAAGGCGCGCGCCTCGGTCGAGAAGCACATGAAGGTCAGCACCTCGCAGCCGGTGGCCGGCGCCTGGCACTGGTTCGGCGACAAGCGCGCCGACTGGCGGCCGAAGACGTACTGGCCCTCCGGTACGAAGGTGAAGGTCGAAGCCGACATGAAGGGCGTCAGCAACGGCAACGGCCGATACGGCGTGCACGGTTACACGCACTCGTTCACGGTCGGCGACGACGTCCGGGCCGACGTCTCCGTCACCGGCCACACCATGAAGGTCACCAAGAACGGCCGGGCCGTGCGGACGCTGTCGATCAACGCGGGCAGCGCCGAGTTCCCGACGTGGAACGGCACGATGGCCGTCATCGACAAGCAGGAGAAGGTCCACATGACCTCCTGCAGCGTCGGCATCAGCTGCGACAAGGGCAGCGCCAACTACTACGACCTGACGCTGCCCTGGGACGTCCACCTGACGCAGTCCGGCACGTACGTCCACTACTCGACCGGTGACCCGAACCCGGGCAGCGGCTCCGCCCGCGGCTCCCACGGCTGCGTCCACCTGTCGCTGGCCGACGCCAAGTGGTTCTACGGCCAGGTCAAGCAGGGCGACCCCGTCACCATCACGGGTTCGCCGCGCGCCAAGGCCCCGGCCGACAACGGCTACGCGGCCTTCAACTTGAGCTGGGACCAGTGGCTCGCGGGGAGCGGGTCGGGGGAGGGCACGACGGCGACCCTGTGACCGTCGCCGCCCTCAGCCCCCCGCTGATCGTCAGCACTCGATGATGTTGACGGCGAGGCCGCCCCGCGCCGTCTCCTTGTACTTCACGGACATGTCGGCGCCGGTCTCCTTCATGGTCTTGATGACCTTGTCGAGGGAGACGTGGTGGCGGCCGTCGCCGCGCAGGGCCATGCGGGCCGCGGTGACGGCCTTCGCGGCGGCCATGCCGTTGCGCTCGATGCAGGGGATCTGCACGAGGCCGCCGACCGGGTCGCAGGTCAGGCCGAGGTTGTGTTCCATGCCGATCTCGGCGGCGTTCTCGACCTGCTCGGGGGTGCCGCCGAGGACCTCGGCGAGCGCGCCCGCGGCCATCGAGCAGGCGGAGCCGACCTCGCCCTGGCAGCCGACCTCGGCGCCGGAGATGGAGGCGTTCTCCTTGAAGAGCATGCCGATGGCACCCGCGGAGAGCATGAAGCGGACGACGCCCTCCTCGTCCGCGCCGGGCACGAAGTTGATGTAGTAGTGCAGGACCGCGGGGATGATGCCCGCGGCGCCGTTGGTGGGCGCGGTCACGACGCGGCCGCCCGCGGCGTTCTCCTCGTTGACGGCCATCGCGTAGAGGGTGATCCACTCCATGGCGCGGGCCGTCGGGTCGCCCTCGGCGCGCAGCTGGCGGGCCGAGTTCGCGGCGCGGCGGCGGACCTTGAGGCCGCCGGGCAGGATGCCCTCGCGGGACATGCCGCGCGAGACGCAGGCCTGCATGACGCGCCAGATGTCGAGGAGTCCGGAGCGGATCTCGTCCTCGGTGCGCCAGGCCTTCTCGTTCTCCAGCATCAGCGCGGAGATGGACAGGCCGGTCTCCTTGGTGAGGCGGAGCAGCTCGTCGCCCGTGCGGAAGGGGTACTTGAGGACCGTGTCCTCGGGCACGATCGGGTTCTCGCCGGCCACGGCATCCTCGTCGATGACGAAGCCGCCGCCCACCGAGTAGTACGTCTTCTCCAGGACGAGGGCGCCCTCGCGGTCGTAGGCGAAGATCGTCATGCCGTTGGCGTGGTACGGGAGCGCCTTGCGGCGGTGCAGGACCAGGTCCTCGTCGAAGCTGAACGGGATCTCGTGGACGCCGAGCAGGCTGATCTTCCCTGAGGTCTTGATCGCCTCGACGCGGTCGTCGGCCTTCTCCACGTCGACGGTGCGGGGCGAGTCGCCCTCCAGGCCCAGCAGGACCGCCTTGGGGGTGCCGTGGCCGTGTCCGGTGGCGCCGAGGGAGCCGTAGAGCTCGGCGCGTATCGAGGCGGTGTGGGCGAGCAGGCCCTCGTTCTTGAGGCGGCGCGCGAACATGCGGGCCGCCCGCATCGGGCCGACCGTGTGGGAGCTGGACGGGCCGATGCCGATCGAGAACAGGTCGAAGACCGAGATGGCCACGGGGAACTCCTTGGTGGGGTTTCGGCGGACGCCGTTGTCCGCCGGGCGGTGCGCAATGCGATACGGAGGGCGGTGCACGGGGCGGGGCACCGCTCTCACTGTCCAGTGTGCGCGGTGCCCCGAAATTTCATACGTACAAATGCGTACGAAACTACTTCAGGCCGGGGTACAGGGGGTACTTGTCGGCGAGGGCGGTGACCCGGGCCTTGAGGGACGCCGCGTCGTACTCCGGCTTCAGGGCCTCGGCGATGATGTCGGCGACCTCGGTGAAGTCCTCGGCCTGGAAGCCGCGGGTGGCCAGGGCCGGGGTGCCGATCCGCAGGCCCGAGGTGACCATCGGGGGACGCGGGTCGTTCGGGACCGCGTTGCGGTTGACCGTGATGCCGACCTCGTGGAGGCGGTCCTCGGCCTGCTGGCCGTCCAGCTCGGACTCGCGCAGGTCGACCAGGACCAGGTGCACGTCGGTGCCGCCGGACAGCACGTTCACGCCGGTGGCGCGGGCGTCGTCCGAGGTCAGGCGGGCGGCGAGGATCTGGGCGCCCTCGATGGTGCGCTGCTGGCGCTCCTTGAAGTCCTCGCTCGCGGCGATCTTGAAGGAGACGGCCTTGGCGGCGATCACGTGCTCCAGGGGGCCGCCCTGGAAGCCGGGGAAGACGGACGAGTTCAGCTTCTTCGCGAAGTCCTTCTTCGCGAGGATGATCCCGCCGCGCGGCCCGCCGAGCGTCTTGTGCGTGGTGGAGGTGACCACGTCCGCGTACTCGACCGGGTTGGGGTGCAGCCCGGCGGCGACGAGGCCGGCGAAGTGGGCCATGTCGACCCACAGGTAGGCGCCGGTCTCGTCCGCGATACGGCGGAAGGCGGCGAAGTCCAGCTGGCGCGGGTAGGCGGACCAGCCCGCGATGATCACCTTGGGGCGGTGCTCCTTGGCGAGGCGCTCGACCTCGGCCATGTCCACGAGACCGGCCTCGTCGACGTGGTACGCGACCACGTCGAACTGCTTGCCGGAGAAGTTCAGGCGCATGCCGTGGGTGAGGTGGCCGCCGTGGGCGAGATCCAGGCCCAGGATCGTGTCGCCGGGCTTGGCGAGCGCGAAGAGGGCGGCCTGGTTGGCGGAGGCGCCGGAGTGGGGCTGGACGTTGGCGTACTCGGCGCCGAAGAGGTCCTTGACCCGGTCGATGGCGATCTGCTCGGTGACGTCGACGTGCTCGCAGCCGCCGTAGTAACGGCGGCCGGGGTAGCCCTCGGCGTACTTGTTGGTCAGGACCGAACCCTGGGCCTCCATGACGGAGACCGGGGCGAAGTTCTCCGACGCGATCATTTCCAGCGTCGACTGCTGACGGAGCAGCTCGGCGTCGACCGCGGCGGCGACGTCCGGGTCGAGCTCGTGCAGGGGGGTGTTCATGAGCGACATGGTCGTGGTGTCCCTAGTTGCCGGAGCCGGAGAACGCGTCGTACTCGTCCGCGGAGAGCAGGTCCTTCGGCTCTTCCGAGGTGCGGACCTTGAACAGCCAGCCGCCCTCGAACGGGGCGGAGTTCACCAGCGACGGGTCGTCCACGACGTCCTGGTTCGCCTCGACGACCTCGCCGGTGACCGGGGAGTACAGGTCACTGACGGACTTGGTCGACTCGAGCTCGCCGCAGGTCTCGCCCGCGGTCACCGTGTCACCGACCTCGGGGAGCTGGGCGTAGACGACATCGCCGAGCGCGTTGGCCGCGAACTCGGTGATGCCGACCGTCGAGACGCCGTCCTCGGCGCCCGACAGCCACTCGTGCTCCTTGCTGTAGCGCAGCTGCTGGGGGTTGCTCATGATCTGAATTCTCCTGTACGCGGGTGGGTGCTGCGGAACGAGAGGGGTGTGCGCTGGGTTACTTCCGGCGGCCCCTGTGAGGACTGGTCGGGCTACTTCTGGCGCTTGTAGAACGGCAGCGCCACGACCTCGTACGGCTCGTGGGCGCCGCGGATGTCCACGCCGACGCCCTCGGTGCCGGGGGCGGCGTGCGCCGCGTCCACGTAGGCGATGGCGATCGGCTTGCCGAGCGTGGGGGAGGGGGCGCCGGAGGTGACCTCGCCGATCACCTGGCCGTCGGCGACCACGGACATCCCGGCGCGCGGCACCCGGCGGCCCTCGGCGATCAGGCCGACGAGCTTGCGCGGCGGAGCGGTCTCGGCGCGCAGGGCCGCGGCCTCGAGCGCCTCGCGGCCGACGAATCGGCCCTCGTTGCCCGTCTTCTCGAACTTCACGACGCGGCCGAGACCGGCGTCGAAGGGGGTCAGCGCCGTCGTCAGCTCGTGCCCGTACAGCGGCATGCCCGCCTCCAGGCGGAGCGTGTCACGGCAGGAGAGGCCGGCCGGGACGAGCCCGACCGGCGCGCCCGCGTCGGTCAGCGCCTGCCACAGCTTCTCGGCGTGCTCCGGGGCGACGAACAGCTCGAAGCCGTCCTCGCCGGTGTAGCCGGTGCGGGCGATGAGGGCGGGGACGCCGGCGACGGTGCCGGGCAGGCCCGCGTAGTACTTGAGGCCGTCCAGGTCGGCGTCCGTGAGGGACTTCAGGATGCCGGGGGACTCGGGGCCCTGGACGGCGATCAGCGCGTAGGCGTCGCGGTCGTCACGGACCTCGGCGTCGAAGCCCGCGGCGCGCTCGGTGATCGCGTCGAGGACGATCTGCGCGTTGCCCGCGTTGGCGACGACCATGTACTGCGGAAGACCGGCCTCGTCCTCGCCCAGGCGGTAGACGATCAGGTCGTCGACGATCCCGCCGTCCTCCTGGCAGATCATGGTGTAGCGGGCGCGGCCGGGGCCGATCGTGGACATGTTGCCGACGAGGGCGTAGTCCAGGAGGTCGACGGCCTGCGGCCCGGTGACGGTGATCTCGCCCATGTGCGACAGGTCGAAGAGGCCCGCCTTGGTGCGGACCGCGAGGTGCTCGTCGCGCTCGCTGCCGTACCGCAGCGGCATGTCCCAGCCCGCGAAGTCGGTCATCGTCGCGCCCAGCGAGCGGTGCAGGGCGTCGAGGGCGGTCTTACGGGGGACGTTGCTCATGAGTGGTGCTCCAGGATCCCAGGCATGACAGACGAGGGCGATGGTCTCCCTCCCCATCTGTCATCGGAACCTGAGAGGTTCGCCGGCGCCACACGTACTGGTGGTCGCGGCTTGCACCTTGGGTGGAGCGGCCGAGGGCCGCCCGCTTTTCAGATATGCCTCGCCCGCGCGGTACGGGGCCTGAGAGATTCAAGGGAGGAACTTGCTCCTTCGGCGCCCCCGGGGACGCGTAGGCGTCCGGGGAGCTCTCCCGCGCGGATTCAAGCGGCCGGTATGCAGTTGGTCGTGCTCTTGGCGCGCACATCATTGCATGCCGACCGGACGGGGGAACCACTTGTACGGCATTACCGTCTCTTTACACTTGGCGGGCAAGGGTGGCGTGACCGGAGCGGGGAGGACGATCACGGTGCACAAGGCAGTGGCTGGTGCGTACGCGGCGACAGGGGTCGCGCAGCGGGCGGTGTCCCGTCCCAGGCAGTTGTCAGGGCGCGGTCCCGTCGTCAGGGATCTGCGCGGCAGAGCCGGACGTACCCCGCGCCGTCTCGGCTTCGCGCGGGGCGACCTGATCGTGATCTCGGGTCTCCCGGGCAGCGGCAAGTCCACGCTGATGCGCCGCGTGGTCGGCGCCGGGGGAGCCGTGCGTATCGATTCGCAGGACACCCGTGACCGCTGGGCGGCCCGGCTGCCGCGGCTGCTCCCGTACGCCGTGTACCGCCCGCTCGTGCGGCTCGCGCACTTCGCCGGGCTGCGGCGGGCCCTGCGCTCGGGAGACAGCGTCGTCCTGCACGACTGCGGCACGCAGGCCTGGGTGCGGCGCTGGCTGGCCAGGGAGGCCGGGCGGCGCGGCGTGGATCTGCACCTGATGCTGCTCGACGTCGACGCGGAGACGGCGCTCGCCGGCCAGCGGGACCGCGGCCGCGGGGTCTCGCGCTACGCGTTCGCCCGGCACCGCCGCGCTGTCGGATTCCTGGTGGAGTCGGCCGAGCGCGGTGACCTGCCGTGGGGCTGCGCCTCCGCCGTGCTGCTCGACCGGGACGCGACGGATGTGCTGAACGGGATCGGGTTCGAGGGGAGTTGACCGGCGGCGACCCTCGGTGTGCGGGCGGATGCGGAGGGTGTCGTGTCATCGGTACGCGCTAGGGTTCGGCCGCAGACAGAGCGGTTCCAGAGCGGGTGGTAGGCACATGGACATTCCGGCGCAGGCTCACGCACACCCGTACGGTGGGTGGCCGGCCAACGAGCTGGAGGAGGTGCTCGCCGCTTCCCTCGGGGTCGACTCGGCGGGCGGACGGATCGTCGAGGTCCTCGGGCGCAGTCAGGTGTGGATACCGCTGCCCCAGGGCGGCGGGCCCGGCAGCCCGAACCTCGACCTGCCGACGCTGGAGATCCAGGGCCAGGCCTATGTGCCCGTCTTCAGCTCGGAGGAGCAGTTCCTCGCGGTCGTCGGCGACCGGATGGGCTGCACGGTCGCGCCGGCCGTCGAGTTCGCGCGCGGACTGCCCCCGCAGGTGGGCATCGCGGTGAACCCGGACGGCGCCGTCGGCGTCCCGCTGCCCCCGCCCGCCGTCGCCGAGTTGTGCAAGTCGGGGCGTACGCCGCTGGACGGGCCCGCCACGGGCGGCCGGGTCAGCCTCTACGAACCCGACTGGCAGGAGGACCCGGTCGACTTCCTGGCCGCCGTGCGCGAGGAGTTCGAGGCGGCCGGCGTCGTGCTCACCGCCCGCCGCTGCCTCGCCAGCGTCGAGGGCGGCGACCCGACCCTCTTCGTCGGCGTCGAGCTGTCGCAGTGGGAGGGCCCCGCGCGCAACCTGCCCATGGACGCCCTGGGCCGCGCGCTCGGCCGGGCCCCGGCGCCCTGGCCGGTGAACCTCGTCCTGCTCGACATCACCCAGGATCCGGTCGGCGACTGGATGCGCGGCACGCTGCGGCCGTTCTACACGCAGGGTCACTGAAACCCCGGCGCCGGTCCCCGTTCGAGGACGGCACGGGAAAGCGGTCGACCGCGCGTACGTCAAGTCGGTGTCAGGATCGCCGCTTAAGCTGGTTTCATGACCTGTCTGGGCGGTCCCGCCGCGGGGAGCGGGTCGAAATCGTCGAGTACGTCACGAAGGGGCGGTTACGGGTGAGTGCGTCGGGCACGGCCGCGGCCGGTCAGGTCGAGCACATGCTGCGCCAGGTGACGCCGGGGCGTTACGACGCCTACGAGGCGCTGCTCAACGCGCTCGCGGACCCGGGCGCCGGCCAGGTGTGGATGCTGCTCTGGCACGGCCAGGCCGGATCCCCCGACGCGCAGTACGGGAACATGGAGGTCGGCGGCTTCTCGTACGCCCCCTGTGTCACCTCCGCCCAGGAGCTGTCCGCCTCCGGCTGGAGCCGCGCCTACGAGGTCGTCGGCGGTGTCGACGCGGCCCGCACGCTCTACCCCGACCACTACGGCCTCTGGCTCAACCCGCACGCGCCCGGCGGCGGAGTCGGCATCCCGTGGCTCGACCTGCGCCGGATCGCGGGCGGCCTCGACCGCCAGCCCGCCGGACCCCTGCGCCTGAGCGACCCCGCCATCGAGATCCCGCAGTTCTACGCCCTGCTGACGCAGAACGCGCACCGCACCACGGCGATCCGCTCGCTGCGCCGCGCCTGGGTCCAGCCCACACTCGGCGCGCCCTATCTGGCGATCGGCCTCGACGTGTACGACACGTCGCCGGTGTCCGTGGACGCGGTGCGCGCCATGATGCAGCAGTCGGTCGTCGCCGTGCCCGACGGGCTGCCCGTCTCCACGGTCGCGATGTCCGACGAGCACGACCCCGTAGCCCTGTGGCTGCGTGCCAACGCCCGCCCGTTCTACGACCGCGAGGCCCACGCGGCCCCGGCCGCGCCCGCCCCCGCCGCGGGGTACGGGTACCCGCCGCCGCACGGGACGTACTGAACTGTTCGGTCCTCAAGCGACATTACGGATCGGTTGGTTGAACGTAAATGAACCGCCCTGCCTCAGTTCACGTGAGGACCAGGTGAGAGGGCTTAAGTAATGCCCTGACCAGGTGTCGAGCGCACTGGTGGAGACTCGCGACACACGATCATCGCTGTATAGTCACATCGATTCGGTGGCCGACGGGGGCGGATGGGACGCCCGCGTCCGGTCCACTCCTTAGGGGGGAGCCGTCGTGACAGCAGAAGCAACAGCGAGTTACCGAATTCTCGGGCCACTCGAAGTCATCGGCGGCGATCGGCGGGAATGCCGCATCGCGCGCGGCAGACAGCAAGTGATCCTGGGCATGCTGCTCCTGGAGGCCAACCGCGTGGTCAGCGCGGAGAGCCTGATCGCAGCCGTGTGGGGCGATTTTCCGCCATCCACGGCGCGCACCCAGATACAGGCCTGCATCTCCTCGCTGCGCAGCGCTCTCGGGGAAATCGATGAAGGCGACGCGATCGTGACCAGGGATCCCGGATATGTGATCCAGGTCGGCGATCAGCAGATCGACAGTCAAGTTTTCGCTAAGAAAGTCGCCGAGGCCAACTCCCTGATTGCCGAAGGGGCCGCGAACGCCGCGGAATTGCTCGACGAAGCGCTCGGTCTGTGGCGTGGACGCGCGCTGAGCGGAGTTGTCAGCAGCAAATTGCGGTCGAAGGCGTCGGAGCTCGACGAAAACCGGCTGGTCGCTCTGGAGACGTACACAGAACTCGAGTTGAAGGCGGGACGGCCCGGCCGGCTGGTCGGCTCGCTGCGCGCGCTCGTCGCCGAGCACCCGTTGCGGGAACGAATACGCGGCCAGCTGATGCTGGCCCTCTACCGCTCCGGCCGGCAGGCGGAGGCCCTGGAGACGTACCGCGCCGGACGGCTCCTCGCGATCGAGGAGCTCGGCCTGGAACCGAGCGACGAACTCAAGCGGCTGGAACTCGCCGTCCTGTCGGGCGAGGCGGCGCTGCCCCCCGAGCCCGGCATCGCGCCACGGGAGCCGGAGCCCGTGCGGGCCGCCCCCGTCCCGCCGGCGCCGGTCGCACCGGCGCCCGTCCCACCGCTCGTGCCGTTCCAACTGCCCTCCGACACCGCCGGGTTCACCGGCCGGGCCTGCCTGATCGAGGGCATCGACCAGGCCCTGCGCGACGACGGCAACCAGGCCACCCGCATCGTGACGCTGACCGGGCCGCCGGGCGCGGGCAAGAGCACCCTCGCCGTCCACGTCGCCCACCGCGTCGCCGCCCGCTTCCCGCACGGCCAGCTGTACTGCGACGTCGGCGGCACCCGCGCCCAGCCGCTGACCCCGGCCGCCGTGCTCGGCCGGTTCCTGCGCGCCCTCGGGGTACCCGGCGCCGCGCTGCCGGACGACGTGGACGAGCGTGCCGAGATGTTCCGGCATCTGCTCGCCGACCGCCGGGTCCTCGTCGTCCTTGACAACGTTCGCAGCGAACACCAGCTGCGCATGCTGCTGCCCGGCAGCGCCAGTTGTGCCGTACTGATCACGGGAGGCCCGCGGATCACCGGGCTCGCCGGGGCCCGCGCGTTCAACGTCGACGTGTTCGAGAACGCCGAGGTCCTCGAGATGCTCGAAGGCGTCATCGGGGCGCAGCGCGTACGTGATGAGGCGGCCGCGGCCGAGACCCTCGGGCACATGGTCGGGCGGCTGCCACTGGCGCTGCGGATCGTCGCCGCGCGCCTCGCCGCCCGCCCGCACTGGTCCCTCGCCTGGATGGTGGAGCGCCTCTCCGACCAGCACCGCACCCTTGACGAACTGGCGCACGGCGACCTGGCGATCAGGACCAGCCTCGCCCTGATGTACAACGGGCTCGACGAGGAGGCGCGCCGTCTGCTGCGGCTCCTCAGCCTCCTCGACGGCACGTCGATCCCGGCCTGGACGGCCGCCGCCCTGCTCGACACGGGCCTGCCCCACGCCGCCGACCTGCTGGAACTCCTCGTCGACGCACAGATCCTGCACGTCGAGGGGACCGACCCGACCGGATCGCCCCGCTACAAACTCAACGGGCTCATACGCCTGTTCGCCCGTGAGGAGCTGGACCGGACCGAGGGGCCCGAGGGGCAGCGCGCGGCGGTCGCCCGCGTCGTCGGCGGCTGGCTGGCCGCGGTGGAGGAGGCCCATCGCCGCATCTACGGCGGCCACTTCACGGTGCTGCACGGCACGGCGCCGCGCCTGCGGTTCCCCGCCGGGTACTTCGACCGCCTGCTCGCCGATCCGCTCGGCTGGCTGGAGTCCGAGCGCGCCAACGCGTGTGCGGCGATCCGGCTCGCGGCCGACGCCGGTGAGGCCGAGGCCTGCTGGGACCTGGCCGTCAGCCTCGTCTCGCTCTTCGAGGCCCGCTGCTACTTCGAGGACTGGGAGCAGACCCATCTGTGGGCCCTCGACAGCGTGCGCGAGGCCGGGGCGCGCCGCGGGTACGGCGCCCTCATGTGCTCGCTGGGCTCCCTGCACATCAGCCGCTCGCAGCTGACCGCGGCCGGGCAGCGGCTCGGCGTGGCCCGCGACGTCTTCGCCGAACTCGGCGACGTGCACGGGCAGGCCATGACCCGGCGCAACCTCGCCCTGCTCGACCAGCGGCGCGGCAACAATGAGGCGGCTCTCGCGCAGTACCGGCCCGCGCTGGAGGAGTTCCGCTCGGCCGGTGACTCGGTCGGCGCCGCGAGTGTCCTCGTCCACATGGCGAGCATGGAGATCGACCGCGACAACCGGGACGCCGCGGGCGCCCATCTCTCGGAGGCCCTGGCGATCTGCCGTGCCACCGGCAGCCAGCGGGTGGAGGTGCAGGTCCGCTACGTACTCAGCGTGCTGCGCCAGCGCCAGGGCCGCTACACGGAGGCCGAGGAGATCCTCACGGGCGTCCTGGGGCAGGTCCGTGAGCGCCGGGACATGGCGGGGGAGTCGCGCATCCTGCACGGTCTCGGACTGGTCAACGCCCGGCTCGGCCGCACCGGGGTCGCCCAGACCCGGCTGCGTGAGGCCATCGCGATCCGCGAGCGGATCATGGACCGGGTCGGCGCAGCCGAAGCGCGCCTCGAACTGGCCCAGTTGGAGGTCGCCATCGAGGACCGGATGCTCCTCGGTGACCACCACGGCGTCGTCTGCCGCACCGGTGGACCGGCGAACACCGCCGGCCCGGGCCGGACCCGGGGCGACGGTCTGCCGGACGAGCGCTAGGCCGCCTTCGGCCGGTACTAGGCGGCGCCTTCGGCCGAGTTGGTGCCAGGGCCGGGCCACGGGGTGTCGAACGGTGTGACGGTGCTCTGTGCGGCAGCGGTGGTGCCGGCCTGTGGGCCGGGCCACGGAGTGTCGTCGATGGCCGCCCCCAGGCCCAGGGTGAGGGGCAGGACGGCCGCTGCGACGAGTGCTGCCAGGGTGAACGTGGTGGTCCTACGCACGTGTTCCCGCTTTCCCTTGAATACGGGCCCGGACCTCTGCCCGGACCCAGCCCGTGGATCGTAGGTGACGCCGCTATCACTCAGCTATCGCTTCGCCACCGGCGACGGCCCCGGCGGCGACGGCGGACCGAGTCCGCGGCAGCAGCGGACCAGTAGGGCGCACGGTGATGATGCGACGGCGGCCGGAGCAGCGTCGGCCGCCAGATCCTCGAACTCCCCGGCGCCGACCCAGGCGCCGTTATCCGACGAGGTCCGGGCGACCCCCGGGCATGGAGGCTGGTCCGTGGACGCGCCGTACCCTTCGCACGCCCTGTCGATCGGGGCGACCTTCGCCCGGCAGGCCCGCCGCACGCCCGGCAAGGCCGCGGTCCGTGGTGACGACGGCGAACTGACCTACGGCGAACTGGACGAGCGCTCCGACCGTCTCGCCCGGCACCTCCAGGACCTCGGAGTGGCCGTCGGCGACGTGGTCGCCCTGGACGCCGCGCGCTCCGTCGCCACCGTCGTGGGCCTGCTCGGCATCCTCAAGGCGGGCGCCGCCTACCTCGCGCTCGAGCGCCGCTACCCGTCGGAGCGGAGGCGGCTGATCCTCGACGACGCGGACGCCCGGTTCGTCCTCACCGCGCCCGGCGCACACGGGGACCTGCCGGACGGGTGCACGGCCCTGCCGCTCGACGCGGACCTGCCCGCGCGGGCGCCCGCCGATCCCGGCGTGACCCCCGCCGACTCCGCGTACCTCGCCTACACATCCGGTTCGACAGGCGCGCCGAAGGGCGTCTGCGTTCCGCACCGCGCCGTGTCGCGCCTCGTGCTCGGCGCCGACTTCCTCGAAACCACCGCCGACGACGTGTTCCTGCAGTACGCGCCGATGGCGTTCGACGCGTCCACCCTGGAGATCTGGGCGCCGCTGCTCAACGGCGCGCGCCTCGACCTCGCCCCCGACCGCGACCTGTCCGTCAGCGAACTCACCAAGCTGGTGCGGCACTCGGGCACGACCGTGCTCTGGCTGACCGCCGGCCTCTTCCAGCAGGTCGTCGAGTCCGGCCTCGACGACCTGCGCGGGCTGCGCGTCCTGCTCGCCGGCGGGGACGTCCTGTCGCCGCCCCATGTGAACCGCGCCGTCGCCGCGCTGCCGGGCACTACGCTCGTCAACGGCTACGGCCCCACCGAGAACACCACCTTCACCTGCTGCCACACCATCACCGGGCCCGTGACCGGGGCCGTGCCGATCGGCCGGCCGATCCGCGGAACCGGCGTCCACGTCCTCGACGAGAACCTGCGTCCCGTCCCCGACGGGGAGAGCGGCGAACTCTTCGCGACGGGCGAGGGGCTGGCCCACGGCTACCTCGGCGCGCCGGCCCTGACCGCCGCACGCTTCCTGCCCGATCCGTACGCCACCCTGCCGGGCGCCCGGATGTACCGCACCGGCGACCTGGTGCGCAGGCGCCCCGACGGCGTCATCGAGTACCACGGGCGCGCCGACCAGCAGGTGAAGATCCGCGGCTTCCGCATCGAACCCGGCGAGGTGGAGTCCGCCCTCGCGGCCCTGCCCGGGGTCGCCGAGGCGGCCGTCGTCGCGCAGGAGCAGCCGGCCGGCGGCAAGAGCCTCGTCGCGTTCGTCACGGGCCGGCCCGGCGACGAGCCCTCCACCCTCGACCTGCGCAGGCGCCTCGCCGACGTGCTGCCGGAGTACACGATCCCGTCCCGGGTCAGGATCGTCGACGCGCTGCCCCTGACGGCGAACGGAAAGGTCGACCGCGCCGCGCTCATCGCCGAGCGCTCGCCCGGCAGGCCCGAACTCGCCGCGGCGTACCGGGAACCGGCGCCCGGCACCGAGACGGCCGTCGCCCGCCTGTGGAGCGACCGCCTCGGCATCGACGGCATCGGCGCCGACGACGACTTCTTCGAACTCGGCGGCCACTCCCTGATCGGCGTCCGCATCACCGCGGACCTCCAGCGCGAGTACGGCGTGGAGATATCCCCCGTCGCCTTCTACCTCGACCCGACGCCGGCGGGCCTCGCCGCGGCCGTCGACAAGGCGCGGGACGCCGCGTGAGGATCACCGCAGGATGCACTCCCGCGTCGGCCGCGGACCTCGCGGACGCCGACCTCTTCGACCCCGCGTTCCACGCCGCCGGCGACCCCCATGCCGTGTGGGCGCGCATGCGGGCCGACGCGCCGCTGCACCGCCAAGTGCTGCCTAACGGACGCGCGTTCACGTCGGTCACCCGTTACGCGGACGCCTGTCGCGTCCTCGGTGACCACCGCGCCTTCACCTCCGAACGCGGCAGCATCCTCACCCAGCTCGGCCACGACGACATCTCCGCCGGCCAGATGCTGGTCTCCACCGACCCGCCGCGCCACGGCGAACTGCGCCGGCCTCTCAACGGGAAGCTCACGGCCCGCGCGCTCGCCGACTGGGAGGGCCGGATCCGGCAGGCCGTCACGCACTTCCTCGCCCCCGCCAGGGACGGCGGCGTCTGGGACGTCGCACAGCGCGCCTACGACCTGCCGATGACCGTGGCCGGCGCATTGATGGGCGTACCGGAATCCGACTGGGACGACCTCGTGCGATGGACCGCGATGGCGGCGGCGCCGGACGACGAGACCTTCCGCGTCGGCACCAGCGGGGCCGCGACGCTGGCCATCGCCCACCACCAGCTCTTCGAGTTCTTCGCGCAGACCCTGCGCACGCGCCGCACCGAAGGGCCCGGCGAGAACCTCATCGGCCATCTGATGACCATGGACGCCGGCGGCGCGAAGCTGAGCGACGCGGAGGTCATCTACAACTGCTACAGCCTCCTCCTGGGAGCCAACGCGACGACACCGCACACCGTCTCGGGCACGCTCCTCGCGCTCTCCGAGAACGAGGACCAGCTGCGCAAGGCCGCCGAGGACCCCGCGCTGATCCCCGGCCTGGTGGAGGAGGGGCTGCGCTGGACGTCCCCCGCGAGCAGCTTCCTGCGCTACGCGGTCGAGGACACCGAACTCAGCGGCGGACGGGTGCCCGCGGGCGAGGCCGTCGCCGTGTGGATCGGCTCGGCCAACCGTGACGAGGACGTGTTCACCGACCCGTACCGGTTCGACCTGCTGCGCGCCGACAACCGGCACATCGCCTTCGGGCACGGCCCGCACTACTGCCTGGGCGCCACGCTCGCCCGCGTCACCTTCCGGATCCTCTTCGAGGAGTTCCTCGCCGGGTTCCGGTCCGTCGAACCGGCCGGGCCGCCGCAGCACTTGAAGTCGGTCTTCATCGCCGGGATGACCAGCCTTCCCGTCGTGACCGCGCCGCGCTGACGCCCGCGGGAACCAGCCGCCTCACCCCCCCCCGAAGCACACCGAGACAGGTGGAGTATGTCTGTGAATCCCGTGTCCGCCGGCGTCAGGGCCACCACGCCCTGGCTGCTGAGGAAACCGTCGCAGGACGCCGCGGCGCGCGTCTTCTGCTTCCCCTACTCCGGGGTCGGCGCGTCCATGTTCAACGCGTGGCCCGCCCGCTTCGGCCCCGCCGACGGCATCGAGGTGTGCGCCGTCCAGCTGCCCGGCCGCGAGAACCGGATGCGCGAGCCGCACTACGGCACGTACGAGGAGCTCGCCGGGCACCTCGTCGAGGCCCTGACCCCCTACCTCGACCGGCCCTTCGCGTTCTTCGGGCACTGCGCGGGATCACTGCCGGCTTTCGAGACGGCGCGGCTGCTCGCGAAGCGTCAACTGCCGCTGCCCGAGGCGGTGTTCGTCTCGGCGCAGGTCGCGCCGCACGACTGCCCGCACGACCGCTTCCTCGACATGACGGACGACGAACTCAAGGCCGAGCTGGAGTTCCTCGCCGTCTCCCGCGGCGGCACCGCCCACCCCGCGCTCATCGAGCTCGGCCTCGCCGTGCTGCGCGAGGACCTCGGCGCGAACCGGGTGTACGGCATGGAGCGGCCCGTACGGGTGCCGTTCGACATCACCGTCCTGCACTGGTCCGACGACCCCGAGGTCACCCACGACGAGCTCAAGGGCTGGGACGCGTACGCCGACGGCGTCGCCTTCCCCGTGCTCGACGGCGGGCACTACGACTTCCTGAAGGCCCCCGACGCTCTGATGGAACGGCTGGCCGATGCCTTCACAGCCTGACGTGAACGTGTTCCGCGTGCCCGGCTTCCGGCGACTCCTCGTCGGGCGCACCCTGTCCTTCCTGGCCACGGCGCTCGTGCCGACCGCGCTCACCCTTGCGGTGATCAGGGCGACGGGCAGCGCCGCAGACCTGGGGATCGTGCTGGCCGCCGAACTCGTGCCCCAGCTCGTACTGCTGCCCGTCGGCGGCGTGCTCGCCGACCGCTTCCCCGCCCAGCGGGTGGCGTTCGCCGCCGACCTGGTGCGCGGCGTCGCCCAACTCGCCATCGGCGCCGAGCTGTTGCTCGGTGCCGTCCGGATCGGCGACCTCGCGGTGCTCTCCGCCGTCACCGGCGCCGCCATCGCCTTCGGTACGCCGACCATGTCCCCGCTGGTCGCCGCCACGGTTCCGCAGGAGGCACGGCTGCGCGCCAACGCCCACCTCGGCGTGGCCCGCGGCTTCGCCCTCGTGGCGGGGCCCGGCATCGCGGGGGTCCTGGTCGTCGCCGTCGGCGCGGGCTGGGCCTTCGTGTTCACCGCGATGGTCTTCGGCGTCGGCGCCGTCACCCTGGGCGGCCTGCGGACCGAGCCCAGGGAGGCGAAGGAGCACACCCCGACGTTCTTCAGGGACCTCGCCGAAGGCTGGCAGGAGGTGCGCAGCCGCCCCTGGTTCTGGACCAACCTCGTCGGGCACGGGGTCTCCAACCTCGCGGCCGGGGTGCTCATGACGCTCGGACCGCTCATCGCCATCGAGCGGCTCGGCGGTGAGATCTCCTGGGTCGTCGTCTACCAGGCGGGCATGGCCGGCATGCTGGCGGGAGCCTTCGTCGCCCCGCGCCTGAAGGCCACGCGCCCCCTGATCGTCACCTCCGTGTGCGGCGCGCTGTTCGCCCTCCCGCTGATCACGTTCGCGGTGCCGCTGGCCGTCTGGGTGAACGCGGTCGCCTACGGGATCGCCATGCTCGGCATCGGCGTCCTCAACA
Organism: Streptomyces sp. NPDC090032; assembly: GCF_044748025.1. Taxonomy (NCBI): domain Bacteria; kingdom Bacillati; phylum Actinomycetota; class Actinomycetes; order Kitasatosporales; family Streptomycetaceae; genus Streptomyces; species Streptomyces sp. NPDC090032. The sequence goes on from NZ_JBIVFF010000009.1 coordinate 52,618, forward strand.
CGCTGTGGCAGACCACCATGCAGCGCCACTTCCCGCCGCACGCGCTGGCCAGGGCCGACTCGTACGACGCCCTGCTGTCCTTCGCGGCCAGACCGCTCGGGCTCGCCGTCGCCGCGCCGGTCGCCGCCCTCACCGGGTCCGCCGCGCCGCTCCTCGTCACCGCGGCACTCGTCGCCGTCGCCAACCTGGCGTGCCTCGCGCTGCCCGACGCCCGCGCCATCACGAACCGCGCCGAGCCCGACGTGCGCGTCGCCTGAATCCGTCCGGACCGCTCGACCTCTCACACTCACAGGGGGCAGGACCCATGGGCACGATCGAAGAGGGAGCCGCGCTCGCCGTCGTCGGCGCGGCTTTCGAATTCCCCCAGTGCGCCGACTGGGACACGCTGACCGCGCTGCTGCGCGAGGGCCGCGACGCGATGCGCGGGCTCCCGCAGAAGCGGGCCGAGGCCACCGGCGTCGTACGCACCGCCGGCGACCGCGAAGGCGGCTGGATCGACGACATCACCGGCTTCGACCACCGCTACTTCGGCATCTCCAAGGCCGACGCCGAACTGACCGACCCGCGCCAGCGCCGCATGCTCCAGCTCGCCGTGCGCGCCCTCGGCGAGGCCGGATACGCGCCCGAGGAGCTGGCGGGCACCGACACCGCCGTCCTCGTGGCCGGCTACGGCGCCCCGCATCCGAGCCTGTACAACCTCCTGCCCGCCGGGCAGCAGGGCGCCGGGCCCGCGATGACGGGCAGTCTGCACGCATACGCGGCGGGCCGGGTCGCCTACCACCTCGACCTGCGCGGTCCCGCCGAGGTCATCGACACGTCCTGCTCCTCCTTCCTGGTCGCCCTGCACGAGGCCCGCTGGAAGCTGGCGCGCGGCGAGTGCGACCTCGCCCTCGTCGGCGGCTTCGAACTCGTCCTCGGCCCGCTGCCGCGCCGCACCACCGGCACGGACGGCCTCGGCGTCCTGTCGGCGGACGACCGCTGCCGTCCCTTCGACACCGCGGCGGACGGCACGACCTACGGGGAGGGCGGCGGGTTCGTCCTGGTCAAGCGGTACGAGGACGCCGTGCGCGACGGCGACACGATCTCCGCGGTCGTGCGCGGCAGCGCCGTCAACCAGGACGCAGGACGCAGCACCGGCCTCACCGCGCCCAGCCCCGCCGCGCAGAGCGAGGTCATCACCGCCGCCTGGCAGGACGCGGGCGTCGACCCGGCGACCATCGGCTACGTCGAGGCACACGGCACGGCCACGAAGATCGGCGACCCCATAGAGATCCAGGGTCTCGCGGGCGCGTTCGCCGCGGGGCGGGACGGCGTCGGCGTACGGCCCGTGTCCTCGGTCAAGGGCAACTTCGGGCACCTCGGCTCCATGGCCTCGTTCGCCGGACTCATACGCGTCATCGCCCAGTTCAGGGCCGGCGAGATCTTCCCCACCGCGCACTTCCGCGAGGCGAACCCGCTGCTCGCCCTCCCTGAGGACATCCTGCGGATCGCGGCCGGCGACGCCGAGCCGTGGCCCACCGGCCGTGGCCCCCGCCGCGCGGGCATCAGCAGCTTCGGCCTCAGCGGCACCAACGCCCACATGGTCGTCGAGGAGGGACCGGCCGCCACGCCTGCGCCCCCGTACCCGGCCGTCGAGCGCCCCTTCGTGCTCTCCGCGCGCGACCTGTCGGGCCTCGACCGCCAGGTGCGGCGGCTGCGCGACCTGATCGCCGCCGACGTCACCGGCTTCGACCTGGCCGCGGCCGGCGAGGTCCTCACGGCGGCGCGCGAACACTTCCCGCTGCGGCACGCGTGGACCGTGCGCGACACCACCGAACTCCTCGGCCACCTGGACGCCGTACTGCACGGGCCCGCCCAGGCGCCCGTGCCCGGCACGACGCCGCCCCTCGTCGTGGCACTCGGCGACACGGTCGCCACCACTGCCGCGGAGCTGCGTGCCTGTGCCGCCGAACACCCCGCGTTCGCCGACGTCCACGCGGAGGCCGGGCGGGCGCTGTCCGCGGACGAGTGGAACGCGGCGCAGCGCACGCTGGTGCGGCTGGTCGGCGGGCACGCGATGCTCGCGCGGGCCGGTCTCGCGCCCGCCCTGGTCCTCGCCCACGGCGTCGGCGCCCACGCGGCCCGCGTGCTGCGGGCCGAGACGGACCTCGCGACGGCCATGGGCGCGCTCTGCGACCCGCTCGCCGAGCCCGCGCCGCCCAACCCCGAGGCCCTGCGCGGCGCCCTGTCCGGGCTCGCCGCACGCCCCCTGATCGTCGACCTGGCGCCCGGCGGAGCCCTGTCCGTGCTCCTCGCCGGACACCCCGCCACGGCCGTCGCCACCACCCCCGTACAGGCCCTGGCCCTGGCCTTCGCGCACGGGCACACCGTGGACTGGCGGGCCGCTCTCGGACGGACGCCCGTGCGCCGCGTCCCGCTGCCCGTCGCGGCCCTGGCGGAGGAGCACTGCTGGCCCGCCATGGCAGCGGTCCCGGATGCGCCGCAGGACGCCCCCGACGCTCCGGACGAGGCCGGCGCACAGACGGCCGGACCCGCGGCCGGGGGCAGTGTCACGGACATCGTGCTCGGCTTCGCCCGGGACGTCCTCAAGGAGCCGGGGCTCGGCGAGGACGACGACTTCTTCGACGCGGGCGGGAACTCGCTGAACGGCACCCAGCTGGTGGCCAGGATCAACGAGCACTTCGGCACCGACATCGAGGTCCTCGACCTCTTCGACCTGCCCGACCTGCGCTCCCTCGCGGACGCCGTGGCCGAGGCGGCCCCTCAGACGGCGACATCGGATACCGGGCACGGCCGGCAAGAACGGGGCGAGGCGCCGGGAGTCGCGGGCGAAGACGTGCGCGAAGGCCCGCTCTCCGGGCAGCAGACCGCCATCTGGGCCGCGCAGCAGCTCGATCCCGAGTCGGGCGCGTACAACGTGCCGGCCGCGCTGCTCCTCGACGGCGAGCCCGACCCCCGGTCTCTCGCGGCCCGGCTCACCACGCTGGTGCGCCGGCACCCGATGCTGCGGGCCTCTCTGCGGGACACCCCGGACGGCCCGGTGCAGTGCGTCGCGCCGGCCGACCGCTTCGAAGTCGTCCTGGAACAGGTCGAGTTCGACCTCTCCGGCCACACCCTGGGTGACGGCGAAGGCGTTCTGCTCGACCGGCTGCGCGCGCTCGTCGCGGCCCCCCTCTCGCCGTACGGCCGGCCCGCGGCCCGCCACCAGCTGATCCGCGCGCGCTTCGCCGACGGCGAGCGGCACGTCCTGCTGCTCACGTACCACCACCTGTTCGTGGACGGCTGGTCGTGGCGGCTCCTGTTCGAGGACCTGGCCGGTACGGCCCCAGCGGCCCCCGAGCCCGGCCGCCACTACCTCGACTTCGTGACCGGGCAGCGCGAACGCCTCGGACAGGAAACCGGGCGCACCCTGGAGGCGTTCTGGGCCGGCTATCTCAGCGGCTCCCGCCCCGCGCCGCTGCCCGAGGACCCGGCGGACGCGACCGCCCCCGGCGGCGCCGTCCGTGAACTGCCCGTGGCGCCCCGGCTCGCCGGGCGGCTGCGCGAACTCGCCCGGCACGAACGCTCCACGTCCAACATGGTGTTCCTCGCGGCCTGGGCGGCCCTGCTGTGGCAGATCACCGGAGAGACGGACGTGACGGTGGCCGTACCGGCGGCGGGGCGGGCGCCGGTGGACGAACCCGTGGTCGGGAACTACGCCAACACCCTGGTGCTGCGCGTACGGGTGCGGCCCGACGAGCCGTTCTCCGCGCTGCTCGGCGCGGTGCGCGACGCCTCGCTGGCCACGCTCGCCCACCAGGACCTGCCCACCGACCGCATCCGCCGGATCGCGCGGCCCGGCTCGGCCGAGCCGCTCGCCGCCACGATGTTCGGATTCAACAGCGGCGTCGCGCCACTGCGGCGCCTCGGCCCCGACGGGCCGGCCGTCGAACTCCTCGACGTGGGCCAGGGAGCGCCAACCTTCCCCGTGAGCGTCGCCGTCCTCGAATACGGCGAGGAGACGCGGGCCGGTGTCCAGTACGCGGCCGACCGCTTCCGCGCCACGACGATCGAGGCCTGGCTCGACGCCTACCGGTCGCTGCTGGAGGCCGTCGCCGAACAGGGCACGGGTGCGAGCACGGGGGACCTGCTGGGCGGCCCCGCGCCGGTGCGGGCGTCGGACGACGCCGGCACCCTCCCCGCAGAAGCAGCGGACGAAGCCGGGGCCGGTGGCCACGTGGTCCCGCGCACGGACGTCGAGCGCGAACTCGCCGCGCTCTGGGCCCAGTTCCTCAAGCGGGACCGGGTCGGCGTCACCGACGACTTCTTCGACCTCGGCGGCGACTCGATCACCGCCATCGCGATCGCCTCGGAGGCCGGCCGCCGCGGCCTCACCCTGCGGCCGAGGACCATCCTCGAGCTGCGTACGGTCGAAGCGGCCGCGGCCCGTACGACGCGCGCCGAGCCCGCCCCCGAGCTTCCTGACGCAGAGGCCGTCGACACCGCAGCCGGCACCCCCGACGAGACCGATCCCGCCGAACTCACCCCGCCCCAGCTGGAGTTCCTCGCGCGGGGCGCCGCCAGGCCCGACCACTGGAACCACGGTGTGCTCTACCGCGCCCGCCGCCCCCTGGACGCGGCCGAAGTGGGGCGTGCCCTGCGCACGCTCGCGCGGCGTCACCCGGTGCTGCGCGCCCGACTGCGCGAGGACGAGGGCCTGTGGCGCCAGTCGGCCGGGCCCGAGGCGCCGCCCGTGACCGAGTTCGACCTGCGTGGCACGGACGCCGGACGCATCGCCGAGACCGTCGACGCGCGCGCCACCGAACTGCACGAGTCCCTCGACCTGCGGGAGGGGCCCGTCTGCCGCGCGGGCCTGTTCCGCCTTCCGGCCGGGCTGCCCGACGAACTCGTCCTCGTCGTCCACCACGTCGTGGTCGATCTGTACTCGTGGAACATCCTCACGGAGGAACTGTCGGCGCTCCTGCGCGACGGCGACGACCGTGCGCTCGCCCCGGCGGGTCCCTCCTACTTCCACTGGGCGCGCCGCCTGGCCCGCCACGTCGCCGACCGCCCCGACGACTTCGACGGCTCGTACTGGCTGGACCGTACCTGGGGCGAGGGCGCGCAACGGGCGACCGTCCCCGAGGGCCCGCGCGGCGTCGAGGGCAACACCCAGGAGCTGGTCACCGACCTCGGCGTGCCGGACATCGCGGGACAGGGCATCACCCTGTACGAACGTCTGCTCGCGGCGCTCGGCGCCGCCTTCCAGGACTGGCTGGGCGTACGCGGCGGAGAGGTCGCCGTGCAGCTCGTCGGGCACGGGCGGGAGGACCTGCTCCCCGAGGGCGCCCCGCCCGGGTCGGGGGACGGGCTCGATCTCGGGCGCACCGTGGGCTACTTCAACACGACCTACCCCTTCGCGCTCGCCCTGCCCGGACGCCGCGCCGCCGCCGACCACACCGCGTACGTCGCGCGGGAGCTGCGGTCCGTGCCACGGGCCGGCTTCGGCTTCGAGGCGCTGCGCCACCACCACCCGGACCCGGGAACGCGGCGCGCGCTCGGCGCCATCGGGGTGCCCGGGGTGCTCTTCTCCTTCTGGGGCCGCCCGGCCTTCCTGGACGCCGGACAGGCCGGCGACGAGGAAGGTGTCCTCACTGACGTACGCACCGAACTCGTCGGCAGGGACCGGCCGTTCGACATGGAGCGGCCCTGCCCGGTCGAGGTCTACCCCAGCCTCACCGACGGCCGACTGAGCGTGCGCTGGCGTTTCAGCGGCGAGTTGTTCACCGCCGCGCGGATCCAGGACCTGGCGGACGCGTTCGGCGCGGCCCTCGGCACCTGACCGCCCTCATCCGTCCGGTACGGGATCAGGCCCGTGCAGGAACTTCCGTCCATTCAGCTAGGAGTAGCGATCCCATGACCGCGACACCCCGGAAGAGATTCTTCCGGCTCAGGCCCCTGGCCGCCCTCGCCCTCGGCGCGGCCCTGCTGCCCCTCGGGGTGAACGGCCCCGCGCACGCGGCGGACGCCTACGGCATGCCCGCGGACGTCCTCGCCCGGAAGATGGCCGACCAGGTCACCGGGCAGGGCGCCTGGCGTCACCTCGAAGCGATCGACAAGGCGACCCTCGACAACGGCGGCACCCGCGTCTCGGGGACCCCCGGCTACGATGCGAGCGCCGCCTACATCACGCGCGAGCTCACGAAGGCCGGATACAAGGTCAAGAAGCAGGAGTTCGAGTTCCTCGACTACGACATCCTGGCCGAGCAGGGCTCCGTCGTGGCGCCCGAGGCCAGGACCCTGCACCCGACCATCGCCCGGTTCTCCGTGTCCACGCCGGACGGCGGCCTGACGGCCGACCTCGCGCAGCCGTCAGGCAAGAGCACCGGCTGCAGCGCCGACGACTACGCGGGCACCGACGTCAAGGGCAAGATCGTCCTGGTCGACGTGGGCACCGACTGCTTCATCACGCAGAAGCAGCTGGTCCTCTCGGAGCTGGGCGCTTCGGCCATGCTCATGAACGTCAACTCGCCCAATCCGGACCTCAATCTGCGCTACCGGATGGTCCCGCCGACCGACGCCAGGATCCCCACCGGCACCCTGTCGCGCGCCGAGTCCGAGGCGCTGCGCGCCGACGCCGCCAAGGGCCCCGTCTCGCTCAGCCTCGACCTGCGCGGCAACAACAAGATGACCAAGACCTACAACCTGCTGGCCGACACCCCGACCGGGCGGGCCGACAACACCGTGGTCATGGGCGCGCACCTCGACACCGTGGACACCACGGCGGGCGCGAACGACAACGGGGCCGCCGCCGCGATGGTCCTGGAGACCGCGCTCAAGCTCGCCCCGCACCGGGGCCAGGTCAAGAACCGGGTGCGGTTCGCCTGGTGGTCCGCGGAGGAGAAGGGCCTGTCCGGCTCGCAGTTCTACGTCGACCAGCTGACGCCCGAGCAGCGTGAGCAGACCGCGCTGTACCTGAACCTGGAGATGATCGGCTCGCCGAACTTCGCCCGCCAGGTCTACAACGGCCAGACCGCGACCGGACCCGCCCCGGCCGGCTCGGAGCAGATCTCCAAGCTCGTCAACGGCTACTTCGCGGGCCGTCACCTGCCGACCGTGCCGCTCATCCTGGACGGCCGCTCCGACCACTCCCCGTTCATCGCGGCCGGTATCGCCGCGGGCGGCGTCAACGCCGGTTCGGACACCGTGAAGTCGCAGGAGTGGGCCGACCTGTTCGGCGGGACGGCCGGCGAGATGCTCGACCCCTGCTACCACCAGGCCTGCGACTCGCTCGCCAACGTCAACAAGACGATCTTCGACCAGAACGGCCGCTCGATGGCCTGGGCGATCGGCCGGTTCGCCGTCGACACGTCCGACGTCAACGGCGCGGCGGCGTCGCAGTAGGAGCCAGTAACACCCGCCGTACGTACGGCAGTTCACCGAGCACACCGGACCGGGGCCGCCCGAGCAGAGCCTTCGGGCAGGCCCCGGTCCGCCTCCCGGGAGGAACGACGGATGTCATTTGGGATCGTGGCCGCGGGCCACGCACTGGGCGCCCCGGTCACCGTGGACGACCTGGTGGCCCACGAGGGCGCGGACGCCCGCAAGCTCAGGACGTGGGGCTACCGCCGCTTCCACCGCGCCGACGACGGCGTGGGCCTCACCGACCTGGCGGCCCGCGCCGCGGCTGCCGCGCTGCGCCGGGCCGCCGTGGCCGCCGACGAGGTCGACCTGGTCGTCCTCGCCATCCCCGACATCGCCGAGTACCTGTACTGGGACGCCGCCGCGGCCCTCCAGGGGCGGCTCGGCGCGCACCGCGCGGAGGCCGTGCTCCTGAGCCAGGCGTGCGGCGGCGGGGTCACCGCGTTCGACACGGTGGCCGGCCGGTTCGCCACCCACCCCGACCACCGCACGGCCCTCGTCGTCGCCGCGAGCCGGGTGGCGGAGCCGTACTGGGACCGCACCGGCAGCGGGACGTCCCTGACCTCGGACGGCGCGGCGGCCGTCGTGCTGCGCCGCGGGCACGACGCCTGCTCCTGGCTGGCCACCGAGACCCTCACCGACGGCCGGTACGCCGACTTCATGCGCATGGAGACCGGGGGCGCGGCGCGTCCCTTCACGCCGGGGAGTTCCGAGAGCCCGGCCGTGGCGAGCGTCATGGACCGCATGGACACCTTCTTCGAGGGCGACGGCAGGGCCACGTACGCGTTCGCCACCCTCGTGAACACGCGCAACCGCGAGGTCCTCGAACGGGTCTGCGCGCGCACCGGGACGCCCGTCGGGTCCGTGGAACGCGTCCTCTACCTGCACGACAACCACAAGGCCTTCGAGGAACTCGCCAAGGAACTCGGCATCCCCCTCGACCGCACCAACGCCGATGTCGCCATGGAGTACGGCCACTTCGGCCCCGCCGACCAACTCCTCAGCCTGGACCGGCTGCTGGCCGCCGGAGAGCTCGTCACCGGTGACACGGTCGCCCTCCTGAGCATGGGCAGCGGCATGCACTGGACCTGCACCCTGCTGCGTGTCTGACCCCCGGAGCGCACCCCCGCCGACCTGATACCGACCCGATCCACCGACCCGGAAGGAAACGATGGCTGTGGACGACCTGCTCCAGCGGGTGCGGCGCCTAGCCGGACCCGAAGCGGCCCCCGACCCCGCCCTCCTCGCCGAGCTGGCCCGCTGCCAGGACGTCACCCTTGTCCGCGAGGCGGGACGGCACCTCGCCACGCTCGACCCCCGGCTCGTGCTGCCGCCGGGCCGCACCCCGCGCCCCCTGCGCGTCGCCGTCGTCCCCTCCTTCACGGCCGACAACGTGGTGCCGCTGCTGCGGGTCGGCCTGCTCGCCGCCGGCATCGCCCCCGAATTCCATCTCACCGCCCCCGACCAGCAGTTGATGGCCCTGGGCCGCCCCGGATCGGCGCTCGACGACTTCGCCCCCGACCTCACGCTGTGCCTCACCCACGAGGACGTCTTCCTGCCGCGGGACTGGGACCCCACGGACCTCGCGGGCCTCACGGCCGCCGTCGGCGAGCGGGCGGATCGGTACACCGCCGCCGTCACCGCCTTCGCCGGGCGGACCACCGGCAGTGTCCTCCTGCACACCGTCCCGCTCCCGTCCGCCTGGCCGCGCACGGTCACCTCCCACCGGTCCCGGGCCAGGATCGGCAGGCTGTGGCGCGAGCTGAACCTGCGCCTCCTCGCGTGCGCCGAGGGCACCGCGTCCGTCGACGCGCTCGACCTGGAGACCCTCCTCGCCGACTGCCCCTCGCCCCTGCGCGACGAACGGCTCTTCCGCTTCGCGAGCATGGCGTGGGCCCCGGCCGTGGAGCTGCTGTACGCCCGCGAGGCCGCCGGATACGGGTGCGCGCTGGCCGGACTCGGCAAGAAGTGCCTGGTCCTCGACCTCGACAACACGCTGTGGGGAGGGGTGCTCGGCGACGACGGTCCGGAGAACATCGAGATCGGACCGATGTACCCCGGCAACGCCTACGCGGCCCTGCAGCGCACCGCCCTCGCCCTGCGCCGCCAGGGCGTCCTGCTCGCGGTCGCCAGCAAGAACGACCCCGCCCTGGTGACGCGCGTCCTGGCCGAACACCCCGAACTCGTCCTGCGCCGCGAGGACTTCGTCTCCGTGCACGCGAACTGGGACGCCAAGGACGGCAGCATCAGGGCCATCGCCGACGAGCTCAACATCGGCCTCGACAGCATGGTCTTCCTCGACGACTCGCCCTTCGAATGCGACCTCGTGCGCAGCACGCTGCCCCAGGTCGAAGTCGTCCAGGCGGCCGGTGACCCCGCGCAGCACGTCAACACCCTGCTGTCCGCCGGCCACTTCGACGTCCTGGACACCACCGTCACCGACGCCCGGCGCACCGACCTCTACCGCGCCAGGGTGGAGCGCCAGGAGTGGACCGAGCGCCAGGGCCAGGCCTCGCCCGCCGACTATCTGGAGGGCCTCGGACTGGAGGTCACGGTCCGCGCGGCCGACGCCTATCTGCTGCCGCGAGTCATCCAACTGGGCGGCCGCACCAACCAGTTCAACCTCACGGGAAGCGCACACGCCGAAGCGGAGACGCGGCGCATGGCCCGGTCCGACGACCACGAGGTGCTCGGCTTCGCCGTCCGCGACCGGTTCGGCGACGAGGGGGTCGTCGGCGCCCTCTGGATCGCCCGGCACCCCGACCACTGGACCGTCCAGAACGCGGTGATGAGCTGCCGGGTCTTCTCCCGCGGCATCGAGTTCGCGGTCCTCGCCGTAGTCGCCGACGCGGCCCGCGCCGCCGGGGCCACCCGGATCGAGGCCGACTTCCGCGACAGCGGACGCAACGGCCCCGCCGCCCGCTTCCTCGCCGACGCCGGATTCACCCCGCGGGACGCGCCCGCGGCCGACGGCACCGTCCGCCACGTACTCCCGCTCGACCCCGCCCCGGCGCTCGCCCCCGCATGGATCTGCGTACGCGACGAACGCCCCGTCCCCGCCGGCCACGCCCCGGCCCGCACCGAAGGATGACGCACGCGATGACCGACCCGACCACGACCGACACCCACACTGCTGAACTGGTGCGCGTCATCTCGGACGTCACCGACGCCCCCGCCGGCACCCTCACCGGTGCCTCCCGGTTCGACGAGCTGGACAACTGGAGCAGCCTCGCCGCGCTGCGCCTGCTCACCGCCGTCGAGGACGCGTTCGGCGTACGGCTGAACCTGCGCGCCTACCTCGCCACCGAGACCGTGGACGGCCTCGCGCGGATGATCGAGGCCGGCATCTCGGGAGGCCGGTCATGACCGCCGACATACTCAGGGAGGAACTCACCATGGCGCCCGAGACCGCACCGCGGACACCGTCCGGCACGGCGGCCCACCGGTTCCGCGCCGTCGCGGCCCGCTCCGGGGCGCGCCCCGCGCTTCGCCAGGGCGAAGTGACCCACAGCTACGAGGAGTTGGCCAGGTCGGCGGGCGGCGTGGCCAACTGGCTGCGGGAACAGGGCATCGGACGGGGCGACGTCGTGGCCACGCTGATGGACCGCTCGCCCCGCTGCATGGCCGCCGTCCTCGGCGCCTGGGCCGTCGGCGCCGCCTACGTCCACCTGGAGGCCACCGACCCCGACCCGCGCGTCGCCACGCTCCTCGCGACGACCGGAGCCCGCGCCGTCCTCACCGACGAACGCAACGCGCCCCGCGTCCTGGGCCCGCACGGGCAGGGCGCCCGGCCCGCCCGCACCGTCCCCGAGGCGGCGCAGGGCGCCCCGTACGAGGTCGACCCGGACCTGGACCCCGCAGACGTCGCCTACCTGGTGTGCACCTCGGGCTCGACCGGCACGCCGAAGGCGGTCGTCGTCCAGCACAGCGCCCTCCTGAACTACAGCGACGCGTTCTGGGAGCGGGTCACCCCCGACGCCCTCGACAGCTTCGGCCTCGCCACGACGTTCGCCGCCGACCTCGGCAAGGTGTCCGTGTACGGGGCGCTCCTGTCGGGCGCCCGCCTCGACGTGTATCCGCGCGACACGACGCTCGACCCGGCCGCGCTCGCCGCCGACCTCAAGGCGCACCCCGCGGACTGCCTCACCTACACGCCGTCGCAGCTGGAGGCCCTCGCGGCCGAGGGGGACCTCGCGTCGCTGCTGCCCGAGCGGGTGCTCGTGGTCGCGGGGGAGGCGTTCCCGCCGCGGCTCGCGGAAGCGGTCCTGCGCGTACGGCCCGACCTGGAGGTCCACAACGGCTACGGGCCCTCCGAGGCCACCATCCTCGCCACCACGCACCGCGTGCAGCTCGCCGACGGCGGGCGCGCCCGCGTCCCCGTGGGTACCCCGCTCGCCGGGGTCCGCGCCCGGGTGGTCGGCGAGGACGGCCGCCCCGTGCCGGACGGCACCCCGGGGATCCTGTACCTCGGCGGTGCCTGCGCGGCGGCCGGGTACCTGGGCGAGCCCGAGCTCACCGCGGCCAAGTTCGTGGCGCTGGACGGGCCCGAGGAAGGCGTCTTCTACTGCACCGACGACCTCGTCGTCAGGGAGCCCGGCGGCGTCCTCGACTACCTGGGGCGCGCCGACCGGCAGCTCAAGGTCAGGGGCAACCGCGTCGAGCCCGGCGAGGTGGAGACCGCGCTGCTCGCCCTGCCCGGCGTCCGGCAGGCCGTCGTCACGGGCGAACGGCCCACGCCGGAAGCCCCGTTGGAACTCGTCGCCTATCTCGTGGGCGAGGCGGAGCCGCGCGAGCTGACCCGGGAGCTGCGCGCCACGCTGTCCGCCGCTCTCGTCCCCAGCCGGCTCCACGTGGTGCCCGCCATCCCCGTGAACCTCAACGGCAAGGCCGACTTCGCCGCGCTGCGCGCCGCGGTGGCGGCCGCCCCCGCCACGGAGGGCGCCGCCCCCGTGGAGCCGCCACGCCCCGGCACCGAGCAGCTGATAGCGGGCATCTGGGCACAGGCGCTGGGCCGCGACCCGATCGGCCGCCACGAGCGGTTCCTGGAGATCGGCGGCGACTCCTTCAAGGCGCTCACCGTCTTCGCGCGCCTGCGCAAGCACCACCCGAAGCTCGTCATCGCCCAGCTCTACGCGCACGCGACGATCGCGGCGCTCGCCGCGGAACTCGACGGCACCGGCGCGCCGGACACGACGCCGGCACCGGCCGCCCCGGCCGTCGTCGAGCTGTGACCGTCCGACAGGTGCTGCCAGGCACTGCCAGGTGCAGGCACGGCCAGGTACGACATGTGCGACAAGGAGAAGGAAGGGTGACCGCCCCATGACCCACGCCATCGTGGTCAACGACGAGGGATCCCACTCCCTCTGGCCGGCCGACCGGCCCGCGCCCGAGGGCTGGCACCCCACCGGCTTCCGCGGCTCCGAGGAAGCCTGCCTGGAACGCATCGCCCTCGACCGGACCGACATCAGGCCGCGCCGCACCCCGGGCGAGGCGACATGAAGCGCCGTCAACTCACCCCATCCCTCTGGCAGTTCGGGGAGGACGCGCCGTCCCCGGCGCGCACGTTCGTCCTCGCGCCCTTCGGCGGCGGCAGCGCCTACGCCCTCGCGGAATGGCTGCCCGAGCTCCTGGCCGAGGGCGAGAGCGCGCTCGCGCTCCAGTACCCCGGCCGCGGCCCCAGGGCCGGCGAGCCGCCCGCCGAACGTCTGACGGAACTCGCCGCCCAGGCCGCCCGCGAGATCGACGCCCACACCGAGGGGCCGCTGGTCCTGGCCGGCCACAGCCTGGGTGGCGTCCTCTCGTACGAGATCGCGCACCGCCTCGAAGCGGCGGGCCGCGACCTCGAACTCCTCGCCGTCTCGGCGGCCAGGCCCCCGGACCTCCAGCGCCTCGACCCGGCCGCCGTCCTCGCCATGACCCGGGACGACTGGCTGACGGAGCTGGCCACGGGCGGCAACGCCGACATCGGTGAGAGCGCCCTCGCCGACATCGTCGACCTGATGATCCCGGTCCTGCGCGCCGACTACCTCCTCCTGGCCCGCTACGACCCCGGCCCCCGCAGACCGGTGGCGTGCCCGCTGCTCGCCACCGGGGGAGCCGACGACCCCTGGGTGGCCCGCGACTACCTGGACGCCTGGCAGACCTGGACGACCGGCGCGTTCACCGGCCGGCTGCTGCCCGGCGGCCACTTCTACTACCGGGACCGCACCGCCGACTTCTGCCGGACGGTCAGGGACTGCCTGCGCCCCGCCGCCGACCGGGTACCGGCGGCCGGACCGCCCCACGGACAGGAGGCATGATGCGCAAGACCCTCATCGTGGTGTACGCGGACGGCGCGGCCCACCCCGGCGACATCGCCGTGGGCCTCGCCGACTGGGCCCGCTGCGTCTTCGTCACCGCCCCCGACGACCACACCCGGTCCATGGAGCCGCTGCTCGCCGGGTTCGGGCCCGTCGTGACGGCCGAGTCCCCGGCTCAGGCCGCCGCGAAGGTGCGGACGTACGAGCCCGAGGGCGTCGTCACCTACAGCGAGCGGGCCCTGGCGTACACGGGCGAGCTGGCCGAGGCGCTCGGGCTGCCGTTCCACGACCGGCGCACCGTCGGCCTGCTGACCGACAAGTGGCAGCAGCGGGATGCGCTGCGGGCGGCCGGGGTCGACGCGGTGCGGTGCCGCCGGATCGACGCCGTCGAGGACTGGGCGGACGCGGTCGCCGAGACGGGCCTGCCCGCCGTCCTCAAACCCGCGCACGGCGGCGGCAGCCGCAACACGTTCTTCGTGGAGGACGCCGCGGCGGGCCTCGCGCTCGCCCGCACCCTCCTCGCCGAGGACCGGCCCGGACTCGTCGCCGGCGGCACCCTGGTCCTCGAGGAGTACCTGCCGGGCAGGGACACGGGAGCGTTCGGCGACTACGTGTCGGTCGAGAGCGTCGTACGCGAGGGCACCGTCGTCGACATCGCCGTGACCGGCAAGTTCCCGATGGTGCCGCCCTTCCGGGAGACCGGCCGCTTCTGGCCCTCCCCGCTGGAGCCGGCCGAGGAGGAGCAGGCTCGGGACCTGGCGCGGCGCTCCGTCGAGGCGCTGGGGATCCGTACGGGTCTCACCCACACCGAGATCAAACTGACCCCCGACGGGCCCCGGCTCATCGAGGTCAACGGCCGGCTGGGAGGCGGGATCAACGAGCTGTCCGTCCGCTCCCAGGGCCTCGACCTCATCGAACTCGCCGGCCGTACCGCCCTCGGCGAGCACCCGCCGCTGCCGGATCTCTACGCCGGCCGTGCCTGCTTCCAGCTCTTCCACCCGGCACCCCGCCGCCCCGGCACCCTCCTCGGCATCGAGGGCACCGACGAGGTCAAACGGATCCCGGGCGTCACCCTGCACCGCCCCTACGCCAGGCCCGGCACCCGGTTCCCCGGCGGGGTGCAGACCCTGGAGCTCGACATCGTGATGGGGGAGGCCCGCGACCTGAGCGAACTCGCGGTGCTCGCCAAGGACATCGAGTCGACGCTGCGCTACCGCTTCGCGTTCGAAGGCGACGACGACAGCCCGGCCGCCGACCACACCCCGAACACCGACCACACCCCGGACGCCGACGGCACCCCGGACACCCGCCCCACGACCACCGAAGTCACCGGCGCGGAACTGGGCGCCCTGTGACCACGCCCCAGCACAGCGAATGGAGAAACCCGTGAACGACAGCACGACGGCCGTGGCGCCCGAGGCCCTGCTCGCGGACATCTGGAAGGAGATCCTCGGCGTCGGCGAGGTCGGTCCCGACGACGACTTCTTCTCCCTCGGCGGGGACTCGCTCCTGGCCCTGAAGGTCATCGGCGCCGCTCAGGAGCAGGGCCTTTCCCTGTCCCTCCTCGACCTGTTCAAGAACCCGACGCCGCGCGGCGCGTGCCGGTCCCTGACCCGGGCCACGGACCGCCCGGCCCACGGCGCCCTCGACCAGCTCTCCGTCCTGGACCGGGCCCGCGTGCCCGCCGACGCCGAGGACGCGTACCCGGCGGCCAGGCTCCAGCTCGGCCTGATCTACGAGAGCCTGGTGAGCGACGGCGCCTTCTACCTCGACGTCATCTCCCGCACGGTCCTGCGCCCGCTCGATCCGGCGGTCCTGCGCGCGGCCCTCGACCTGCTGTCCGCCCGGCACCCCCTCCTGCGTACCCGCTTCGACCTGGGCACCTTCAGCGAGCCGATGCAGCTCGTGCAGAAGGAGGCGCCGATCCCGCTGGTCACCGAGGACCGGCGGGAACTGACCGGGGCGGCGGCCACGGAGGCGTACGAGCGGGTGATGGCGGAGCTCGCCGAGCCCTACGACGCGGAGAGCGCCCCGCTGCTGCGCGTCCACGCGGCGGCGGTGTCGTCGGAGTCCGGCGCGTTCCGGCTCTCCTACTCCTTCCACCACGCGATCCTGGACGGCTGGAGCGAGTCGGTCTTCTTCAACGAGCTGGTCGTCGCCTACGCGGCCCTCCTCGACGGCACCCGGCCCGAGTTCGCCGACCCCGTCCCGTACGCGGAGTTCGTGCGCCTGGAGCGCGAGGCGCTGCGCGACGAGCAGTCCGTACGGCACTTCCGCGACCTTCAGGAGGAGCTGCCCCCGCAGCGGGAGGCGTCGTCGGCGGAGCCCGAGCACCGCAAGGCGAGCGCCGATGTGCCCGCCGAGGACGCCCGTCGCCTGGGCGAGCTGTCCGCGCGATGGGGGCTGCCGGTCAAGAGCCTGCTGCTCGCAGCCAACTGCGTGGCGGTGGGCGCCGCCTGGGAGACCGAGACCCCGGCCGTCGGCCTCCTCCTCAACGGGCGGCCGGAGCGCACGGGCGCGGACGTCACCCTCGGTCTCTTCCTCAACCAGCTGCCCATGCGCCTCGACCTGCGCGGCGCCGACTGGCGCACCGCGGCCCGCCGCGCCCTCGACGCCGAGAACGCCCTGCTGCCGCACCGCCGCTTCCCGCACTCGGAACTGCGCCGGCTGCTCGGCCGCAACCCGTTCGAAGTGACCTTCAACTACGTCCACTTCCACCCGCGCGACGAACTCCTCGCCGCCGGCCTCCTGGCCGCCGACGAGGACATGCGCGACCACACGAGCCTGCCCGTGCGGATCGAGGCGCTCGACGACCCCGAGGGCGGCGGGCTGAGCCTGCACGTCACCGCGGACGTGCACCGCTTCGGCGAGGAGCTGCCGGTCCGCCTCGTCGAGGGCCTGCTCGCCGCGATCCACGCCCTGGTCACCGATGACGCGGCGGCCGCGCGACTGCCCTGGTCATGACCTGGGACGACGGGCCCGTGCGGGGCACCGTGCCCCCTTTCGTCGCGGTGGCGGGCGCGTTCGGCCAGGCGGCGGGCGCCGTCCTGTTCCCCGAGGAGCGCGCGTACGTCGCGGGCGCGGCCGCGCCGCGGCGCCGGGAGTTCGGCGAGGTGCGCCACTGCGCCCGCCGGGCCCTCGGCGCCCTCGGGATCCGTGCGCTGCCGCTGGTGCCGGGCGCGGACCGGGCGCCGCGCTGGCCGGAGGGGGTGGTGGGGAGCATGACCCACTGCCCCGGCTACCGCGCGGCCGCCGTCGCGCCCCGTACGCGGCTGCTCTCCCTGGGTATCGACGCGGAACCGCACGAGTCGTTGCCGGCGGGCGTCCTGGACCTGGTCGCCGACCCGGTCGAGCGCGCGGCACTGGCCCGTCTCGCGCGCACGCATCCCGGGATCCACTGGGACACCCTCCTCTTCTCCGCCAAGGAGAGTGTCTTCAAGGCGTGGTTCCCCCTCATGGGGAGCTGGCTCGACTTCACGGACGCCCGGCTCCACTTCCGCCCCCGGGACGCGGCCTTCGACATCCGCGTCCTGCTGCCCGGCCCGCCCGCGCCGCCGCTTGCGGGACAAAGCGCCATTGCGCCCCGTTTTCTTGGCAGTTGGCGCATCGCGCGGGGCATTCTCGCCACATCGGTCACGGCGTTACATTCCGGACCGGCGGGAGCGGCGGGTGACGGGAGCGAATTGTCCGCTCAGCCGGTTCCCACGTCCGCATAATGCACGCCTGCCGCCTCATCACGGTTGCGCAACCTTTCGCTGGGAAGTCTGGCGGCTGGTCACGAGCGCATTGAAGACTCCCTGCAGACACGGGGTTTCGACTCTGTGTACGAGCTGAACGGTCAACTACGGGGCCATGCCCTCGGACTGTCCAGCGCGCGAACCAGGATCAAGCCGCTACCGCGGCGGGCGTGGGCCGGCCACAGTCGGCCGAGAGGGGTCAACCACACCGTGACCGCACCGATCGAGACCACTGGGGCCCAGGCCGAGGTGCAGCCGGAGGCTGTACTCGCCGGCACCAAGGGGCAGCAGATCGAGGGGCGTTCCCTCGGGCGTATCGCCTGGAACCGCTTCAAGAAGGACAAGGTCGCCGTCGCCGGCGGAGTCATCGTCGTCCTGCTCATCCTCATCGCCGCCTGCGCGCGCCCCCTCCAGCACCTCTTCGGCCTCGACCCGAACACGTTCCACCAGGACCTCATCGACCCCACCTCCTCGCTCCCCAAGGGCGGACTGGGCGGTATGAGCGGTGACCATCCCCTCGGTGTGGAACCGAAGTTCGGCCGCGACATCCTGGCGCGCATCCTCGAAGGCTCGTGGGTCTCCCTCGTCGTCGCCTTCGGCGCGACCGTCCTGTCGAACGTGATCGGAGCGGTCCTCGGCGTCGTCGCCGGGTACTACGGCGGCCGGGTCGACTCGATCATCAGCCGCTTGATGGACACGTTCCTGGCGTTCCCGCTGCTGCTGTTCGCGATCTCGATCTCCGCGACCCTGCAGGGCGGCGCGTTCGGCCTGAACGGGCTCCCGCTGCACATCTCCGTGCTGATCTTCGTGATCGGATTCTTCAACTGGCCGTATCTGGGCCGGATCGTGCGCGGCCAGACACTGGCGCTGCGCGAGCGGGAATTCGTGGACGCGTCCCGCGGTATGGGGGCACGCGGCCCGTACATCCTGTTCCGGGAACTGATGCCCAACCTGGTCGGCCCGATCATCGTCTACTCGACGCTGCTGATCCCGACGAACATCATCTTCGAGGCGTCGCTCAGCTTCCTCGGCGTCGGCATCCAGCCGCCGCAGGCCTCCTGGGGCGGCATGCTCAAGGACGCCGTCGACTACTTCCAGGTCGATCCGCAGTACATGATCGTTCCGGGTCTCGCCATCTTCGTCACCGTGCTCGCGTTCAACCTGCTCGGTGACGGTCTCCGCGACGCCCTCGACCCGCGCAGCCGCTGACTAGGCCGCACCGAGAGCTCCACAAGTTTCCGACAATGGAGGGGATTCCGACCATCATGCGAAGGTCATCTATCGCCGCGGTCGCGGCCATCGGCAGCGTGAGCCTGCTGCTCGCCGGCTGCAGCAAGGCCGACGACGGCTCGGGCGACAACAACAAGTCGGCCGGTGCGAACGCCGCCACGAAGGATTTCGTCAACGCCTCGACGAAGAAGGGCGGCACGGTCACCTACGCGATGTCGGACGTCCCCGACTCGTTCGACCCGGGCAACACGTACTACGCGTACATGTACAACTTCAGCCGGCTGTACGCCCGCCCGCTGATGACGTTCAAGCCCGACGCGGGGGAGAAGGGCAACACGCTCGTCCCCGACCTCGCCTCGGCCCCCGGCAAGCCGTCGGACGGCGGCAAGACCTGGACGTACACGATCCGCAAGGGTCTTGAGTACCAGGACGGCACGCCGATCACGTCCAAGGACGTCAAGTACGCCGTCGAGCGCTCGAACTTCGCGCGTGACGTGCTCTCCCTCGGCCCGAACTACTTCCAGCAGTTCCTCGCGGGCGGTAGCAAGTACAAGGGCCCCTACAAGGACAAGAGCGACGAGGGCCTGAAGTCCATCGAGACGCCGGACGACACCACGATCGTCTTCCATCTCGACCGGGCCTTCCAGGAGTTCGACTACCTGGTCGCCACCCCGCAGACCGCGCCGGTGCCGAAGGCCAAGGACGACGGCATCGACTACGTCAAGCACATCGTGTCCTCGGGCTCGTACCAGTTCCAGAGCTACCAGGAGGGCAAGCAGGCCGTCCTGGTCCGCAACAAGAACTTCGACCCGAAGTCCGACCCGCTGCGCAAGCAGTACCCAAACAAGATCGTCGTCAACCTGAAGGTCAACCAGCAGACGATCGACAAGGACCTGCAGTCCGGCGACACCCTGATCGACCTCCAGGGCAAGGGCGTCGACACCCAGACGCAGGCGCAGCTGGTCAACGACAAGTCGAAGATGGCGAACACGGACAACGCCTTCGGCGGCCGTCTCGTCTACGCGGCGATCAACACCAAGCTGAAGCCGTTCACGAACGTCGACTGCCGCAAGGCCGTCGAGTACGCGATCGACAAGGTCTCGGTGCAGACCGCGCAGGGCGGTCCCATCCGCGGTGACGTCGCCACGACCGTGCTGCCCCCGGACATCACGGGCTACGCCAAGGAAGACGTCTACGCCACCAGCGGCAACAAGGGTGACGTGGCCAAGGCCAAGGACGCCCTGAAGGCCTGCGGCGAGAAGAAGATCAACACGACGATCACGGCGCGCAGCGACCGTGACGAAGAGGTCTCCGGCGCGCAGGCGCTGATCGAGTCGCTGAAGAAGGTCGGCATCAACGCCAGCCTGAAGCAGTTCCCGTCGGGCAAGTACTTCACCGACTACGCCGGTGTCCCGAAGTTCAACCAGAAGAACAACGTCGGCATCATGATGATGCAGTGGGGTGCCGACTGGCCTTCCGGCTACGGCTTCCTGCAGCAGATCCTGAACAGCAAGGCGGTCGGCGCCTCCGGCAACACCGCCCTGTCGGAGCTCGACGACAAGAAGGTCGACTCGCTGCTCGCCGAGGCCATCGGGGCGCCCGACGAGGCCACCCGCAACAAGCTGTACGCGCAGATCGACAAGCAGGCCATGGAGGACGCGGCGCTCGTCCCGCTGACCTACTTCAAGGTCCTGCTGTACCGCTCGCCGTACGCCACCAACCTGGTGTCCACGGCCGCCTTCAGCGGGCAGTACGACTACCTCAACATCGGCACCACGAAGAAGTAGCAGCCCCGGAAGGCAGGTGAAGGCATTGGTGCCCGCGGGCCGCACGGTCCGCGGGCACCAGCGCCGGTCCCCGTGATCTCGTACATCATCCGCCGGCTGATCGCGGCAGTGATCCTGTTGCTGGTCGTCACCGCGGTCACGTTTGGCATCTTTTTCCTGCTGCCGAGAATGGCCGGCCAGACCGCCGACCAGCTCGCGCAGCAGTACATCGGCAAGAGTCCCTCGGCCGCGGACATCGCGGCGGTCAAGCACAACCTCGGCCTGGACGAGCCCGTTTATCTCCAGTACTGGCACTTCATCAAGGGGATCTTCGCGGGGTCCACCTACGACCTCGGCCCCACCACGGTCCACTGCAACGCGCCGTGCTTCGGCTACTCCTTCAAGAACCACGTCGCGGTGTGGCCCGAGCTGACCGACCGGCTGCCCATCACCCTGTCCCTGGCCGCCGGCGCCGCGGTCATCTGGCTGCTGTCCGGTGTCACGGTGGGTGTGATCTCGGCGCTCAAGCCCGGATCGTTCTTCGACCGCGCGTTCATGGGTGTCGCCCTCGCCGGTGTCTCGCTGCCGATCTTCTTCACGGGCCAGCTGGCGCTCCTGGTCTTCACCTACCAGATCCCGATCTTCGGCCGTACCTACGTACCACTCACCGAAAACCCGGCACAGTGGGCCAACACCCTCTTCCCAGCCTGGTGTTCACTCGCTCTGCTGTATTCAGCGATCTACGCCCGCCTGACCCGCGCGGGCATGCTGGAGACGATGAACGAGGACTACATCCGCACCGCGCGCGCCAAGGGTCTGCGCGAGCGCACCGTGGTGGGCCGGCACGGCCTGCGTGCCGCGCTGACCCCGATCATCACCGTGTTCGGTATGGACGTCGGTCTGCTGCTCGGCGGCGCCGTGATCACCGAGAACGTGTTCTCCCTGCACGGCATCGGTGAGTACGCCGTCCAGGGCATCACCGACAACGACCTGCCCAAGGTCCTCGGCGTGACGCTGCTCGCCGCGTTCTTCGTCGTCTTCTGCAATCTCCTGGTGGACCTTCTCTACGCCGCCGCCGACCCGCGGGTGAGGCTCTCGTGACCGAACTGTCCAAGACCGGTGCCGCCGTGGGCGAGCCGGTGGCCGCCGGCCCGGCACAGCCCCCGACGGCCTTCCTCGAAGTGCGCGACCTCAAGGTGCACTTCCCGACCGACGACGGTCTGGTCAAGTCCGTCGACGGGCTCAGCTTCAAGCTGGAGAAGGGCCAGACCCTGTCCATCGTGGGCGAGTCCGGGTCCGGCAAGTCCGTGACATCGTTGGCGATCATGGGCCTGCACCGGCTCGGCGCGCGCGGCAAGAACGTGCAGATGTCCGGTGAGATCTGGCTCGAGGGCAAGGAGCTGATCGGGGCCGCCCCGGACGACGTGCGCCGGCTCCGCGGCCGCGAGATGGCGATGATCTTCCAGGATCCGCTGTCCGCGATGCACCCGTACTACACGGTCGGCAACCAGATCGTGGAGGCGTACCGCGTCCACAACGACGTGACGAAGAAGGCCGCGCGTCAGCGGGCCGTCGAACTGCTCGACCGCGTGGGCATCCCCGAGCCGGCCAAGCGCGTCGACAGCTACCCGCACGAGTTCTCCGGCGGAATGCGCCAGCGCGCGATGATCGCGATGTCGCTGGCGAACAACCCGCAGCTGCTCATCGCGGACGAGCCCACCACCGCCCTCGACGTCACTGTCCAGGCGCAGATCCTCGACCTGATCAGGGATCTGCAGAAGGAGTTCGAGTCCGCGGTCGTCCTCATCACCCACGACCTGGGTGTCGTCGCCGAGATCGCCGACCAGGTCCTGGTCATGTACGGCGGACGCTGCGTCGAGCGCGGCCCCGTCGACAAGATCTTCGCCGAGCCGCAGCACCCGTACACCTGGGGTCTGCTCGGATCGATGCCGCGCATCGACCGTGAGCAGACCGAGCGGCTCATCCCCGTCAAGGGCCAGCCGCCGTCCCTCATCAACGTCCCCTCGGGCTGCGCCTTCCACCCGCGCTGCCCGTACGCGGACCTGCCCAAGGGCGGCATCACCCGCACCCAGCGGCCCGAGCTGCACGAGGTCGGCAGCGACCACTTCTCCGCCTGCCACCTCAGCCCGGAGGACCGCACGCGGATCTGGACCGAAGAGATTGCGCCGAAGCTGTGAGTGAGCCCGTGAGCGAGACGAAGAAGGCATCCGCAGGGGACACGGCGGCCACCGGGACGGCCACGGTCCCCGCGCAGGCGGCGTCCCCCGAGGACCGGGAGGTGCTGCTCAAGGTCGAGGGCCTGGTCAAGCACTTCCCGATCAAGAAGGGGATCCTCCAGCGGCAGGTCGCCGCGGTGAAGGCCGTCGACGGGATCGGCTTCGAGGTCCGCAAGGGCGAGACCCTGGGCGTCGTCGGCGAGTCCGGCTGCGGCAAGTCGACCATGGGCCGGGTCATCACGAAGCTGATCGAACCCACCGGCGGCAGGATCGAGTTCGAGGGCCAGGACATCACGCGCCTCGGCACGCGGGGCATGCGCCCGCTGCGCCGGGACATCCAGATGATCTTCCAGGACCCGTACGGCTCCCTGAACCCCCGGCACACCATCGGCTCGATCGTCTCGGCGCCGTTCCGGCTCCAGGGCGTGGAGCCCGAGGGCGGGGTGAAGAAGGAGGTCCAGCGCCTCCTGGAGCTGGTCGGCCTCAGCCCGGAGCACTTCAACCGCTACCCGCACGAGTTCTCCGGCGGCCAGCGCCAGCGCATCGGCATCGCCCGCGCGCTCGCGCTCAAGCCGAAGCTGGTCGTGGCGGACGAGCCGGTCTCCGCGCTCGACGTGTCGATCCAGGCGCAGGTCGTCAACCTCATGGACGACCTGCAGTCCGAGCTGGGCCTGACGTACGTGATCATCGCGCACGACCTCTCCGTCGTCCGCCATGTCTCGGACCGCATCGCGGTGATGTACCTCGGCAAGATCGTCGAACTCGCCGACCGCACCTCGCTGTACGAGGCGCCGATGCACCCGTACACCAAGGCCCTGATGTCGGCCGTGCCCGTCCCCGACCCCAAGCGCCGGGGCGCCAAGAGCGAGCGGATCCTGCTCAAGGGCGACGTGCCCTCGCCGATCTCGCCGCCGAGCGGCTGCCGCTTCCACACGCGGTGCTGGAAGGCGACGGAGATCTGCAAGACGGCCGAACCGCCGCTGCTCCAGCTCGCTCCCGGACGTCAAGTGGCCTGCCACCACCCGGAGAACGCCGAGGACCAGGCGCCGGACGACACGAAGCTGCTCGCGGTCGCCAAGGAGGCGATCGAGGTGGTGACGCTGGCGCCGGCCGAGGCGGATGAGGCTCCGAAGGAGCTGACGAAGGAGCCGGCCGAGGAGTCGGTTTCGGAGTCTGCCGATGCTCCTGAGCCGGCTGCTGAGGTGACTGCCGATGCTCCTGAGCCGGCTGCTGAGGTGACTGCCGATGCTCCTGAGGCGGCTGCCGAGGCTTCCGAGACGGCTCCTGAGGCGTCCGCCGACGCCGGTGACGACGGTGACGTACAGCCGTCGGACGATGCCGGTGAGGCGGACGGGACGGATGACGCACGGGAGTCGTCCGGCAGTTAACGGGGATTTGACCGAGCAGGTCATGTACACGCCCTGACGGGAGAGTGCAGAGTCTGCGTGTCCGTCACATCGGAACACGCGCGAAGGGACGACTCATGGCACTCTCCCGTTCGGCACGTCTGGCGTCAGTCGTGACAGCGGCCGCCTCGTTCTGCCTGATCGCCGCGGCCCCGGCCCCCACCCCCGGCTCGGACGGCATCGGTGACCCGTACTTCCCGCAGCTCGGCAACGGCGGCTTCGACGCCACCCACTACGACCTGAACGTGGCCTACGACCCCGCGACCGACCGCCTCGACGGCGTCACCACCGTCACCGCGCGCGCCACCCAGAACCTCTCCTCCTTCGACCTCGACCTCCAGAAGCTGACCGTCACATCCGTCGAAGTGAACGGCAGACGCGCCCAGTTCACGCGCTCCGGCGACGAGATACGCGTCACCCCACGCGACGCGATCCGCGACCACCGCACCTTCTCCGTCACGGTCACCTACGGCGGTGTCCCCGAGGCGCTCAACGGCCCCATCGTCTTCGGATCCGACTACGGCTGGATGAAGACCGACGACGGTGTCTTCGTCGCCTGCGAACCCAACGCCGCCTCCACCTGGTTCCCCTCCAGCGACCACCCCTCCGACAAGGCGACGTACGACATCCGCATCAAGGCGCCCAAGGGCCTGACCGGCGTCTCCAACGGCCGGCTCGTCGACACGTACGACGTCCGGGGCGGGCAGACCGTGCACCACTGGCGCGAGTCCCGGCCGATGGCGACCTACCTCGCGACCGCCTCCATCGGGAAGTTCGACGTCAAGACCGGCCGGACCCCCTCGGGCATCCCGATCTACGTCGCCATCGACCCGGTCCTGAAGAACAGCAACAACGTCGACGTGTACGGCGTCACCGCCGAGGTCACCGACTACTGGTCGCAGGTGTTCGGCCCCTACCCGTTCGAGGAGACCGGCGCGGTCGTCGACGACATGCCGCAGGCGGGCTTCTCCCTGGAGACGCAGTCCAAGCCGAGCTACTCCGCCGTCCGCTCCGAGGGCACGATCGTGCACGAGCTGGCCCACCAGTGGTTCGGCGACTCCGTCTCGGTGCGGCAGTGGAAGGACATCTGGCTCAACGAGGGCTTCGCGAGCTACGGGCCCTGGCTGTGGAACGAGCACAAGGGGCGTACCAGCGCCCACGACTCGTTCCTCGCCGCGTACAACTCCGTCCCCGCCACCTCGTCCTTCTGGCAGAGCGTCATCGCCGACCCGCAGCGCGACACCATGTTCAACAGCGCCGTCTACAACCGCGGCGCGATGACGCTCCAGGTCCTTCGCGAGCGGATCGGCGACAAGGACTTCTTCAAGCTCCTCCGCACCTGGACCTCCACACACCGCTACGGCAACGCGCAGACCGCCGACTTCATCCGTCTCGCCGAGAAGGTCTCCGGGCAGGACCTCGACGGGCTCTTCCAGACGTGGCTCTACACGAAGGGCAAGCCCGCGCTGTAGGCCACGCGTCACACCTGGCTCGGGGGGCACCCGGCAGTGCGTAACAATGTCGGGTGCTTCTGGAACTCTTCACCCCCTCCGTCCAGCATTGGCTGGACCTCATCGGGATCTTCGTCTTCGCGATCTCCGGTGCTCTCCTCGCGGTCCGCAAGAACTTCGATGTCTTCGGCATCGCCGTGCTCGCCGAGGTCACCGCGCTGGGCGGGGGGCTGTTCCGCGACGTGATCATCGGTGCCGTCCCGCCGGCCGCGTTCACCGACCTGGGCTACTTCCTGACCCCGCTGGTCGCCGCGGGCCTCGTGTTCTTCCTGCACCCCGAGGTGGAGCGCACCCAGGTCGCGGTGAACATCTTCGACGCGGCCGGCCTCGGCCTGTTCTGCGTCACCGGCACGGTCAAGGCGTACGACTACGGCCTCGGGCTCACGGCCTCCGCGGCACTCGGCCTCACGACCGCCGTGGGCGGCGGTGTGCTGCGCGACATCATCGCCAACGAGGTCCCGTCCCTGGTCCGCTGGGACCGCGACCTGTACGCGGTGCCGGCGATCGTCGGGTCGACGATCATCGTCCTGTGCATCCGCTTCGACGTGCTGTCCGCGTTCAGCAGCGGCGCCGCGGTCATCACGGCGTTCGTGCTGCGGCTGCTCGCGATGCGCTATCACTGGCGGGCGCCACGGGCCTGGCACCGCAGATCGTCGGCGACGGAGGTGCCGGAGGAGACGCCCTGACCTGGGCTGTTATGTGCTTCGAAACAAAAGCTACCGCTTAGTAGTTTCCTGTTGTACCGTACCTGCATGGCACAGGTATCGTCCGCCGCGCAGGCGGTCATCGGCGACAGCGAGTTCGACCGCGACACCGCGGTCACCCGGCGCGAGCCCGGCGTGTACGACATCGACCTCTCGGCCGGCTGGACGATCATCAGCGCCGTCAACGGCGGCTATCTGCTGGCCGTGCTCGGCCGCGCCCTCGGTGACGCGCTGCCGCACAGCGACCCGTTCACCATCTCCGCGCACTACCTGACCGCGTCCCGTCCCGGCCCCGCCGTGATCAGGACCGACGTCGTACGCACCGGCCGCACCCTCTCCACCGGCCAGGCCTCCCTCTTCCAGTACGACGACGAGGGCGCCGAGGTCGAGCGGATCCGCGTCCTCGCCTCCTACGGCGACCTCGACGCGCTCCCGGACGACGTCCGGACCACCGCGAAGCCCCCGCACTTCCCGCCGGTCGAGCAGTGCTTCGGCGCACAGGACGGCCCCACGCCGATCAAGGGCAGCTCCGCCATCACCGAGCGGCTCGCTCTCAAGCTCGACCCGGCCACGCTCGGCTGGGCGATCGGTTCGCCTTCCGGCAAGGGCGAGATGCGGGCCTGGTTCGGCCTCGCGGACGGGCGTGACGCGGACCCGCTCTCCCTGCTCCTCGCGGTGGACGCGCTGCCGCCGACCGCGTTCGAGATGGGCCTGACCGGCTGGGTCCCGACGGTCGAACTGACCGTCCACGTCCGCTGCCGCCCGGCCCCGGGTCCGCTGCGCGTCTCCATCACCACCCGCAACCTCGCGGGCGGTTTCCTGGAGGAGGACGCCGAGGTCTGGGACAGCGAGGACCGCCTGGTGGCCCAGTCCCGGCAGCTCGCACGCGCGAAGCTGAGCTGAACGGGGCGGGGCTGGGCGGCGGTTCCGGGTGGGCCGAGCCCGGCGCCGGCGGCCCGCCGGTTCAGCCGGGCAGCGAAAGCCCGTTGAGGATCACTTCGGCCACGCCTTCGGCGTAGAGCCGCACGCGGCGGAGTGCCGGTCTTCGTCCACCCGGAGGACTGCCCGTACAACGACGCGCTCGGGTTCGGCCGGCCGAGCTCGATCGTCGAGTTCCCCTTCGACACGGCGCGCACCATCACCAACGCGTGTACACCGGCGTCTTCCAGCGGCATCCCGGGCTACGGCTGGTCCAGGCGCACTGCGGAGGAGCGCTGCCCACCCTCGGGTGGCGGATCGGCGAACACACCGTCATGGGACGCAGCACCTCGGCGACGCGGACATCGATCCCGCTCACGTCGCCGAGGTGCCGCGCGGGCTCTGCTGCGAGACGGCACTCGCCGGAAGCCGCAACTCCCTGCTGCCGACGCTTGAGGTGACGTCGGCGGACCACATCCTCTTCGGAACCGACTGGCCCGCGGCCCCGGAACCCACGGTCGCACGCAACGTCGACAACCTCACCGGCTTCGACGGCTTCACCGAGGACGAGCTCCACGGTGTGGAACGCGACAACGCGCTCAGGCTGTTTCCCCGGTTCGTCTGACGGGGCCATGGGAGTACGCAGGAGTCAGGGGAGTACACGGGGGCTCGGAATCGGCCGTGTTCGCCCACTGCGCCGCCGCGATCACCGGCGCGTACGGTCCGCCCCCAGGAACTCCCCCAGCGCACCGGTCAGTTCGGCCGGGGCGTCCTCCTGCACGAGGTGCCCCGCGCCCTCGATCAGCCGCAGCTCGGCGCCGGGGATCAGCTTGGCCAGCTCGTGCCCGCGGGCGACCGGGATCCAGGTGTCCTGCGTGCCCCAGCAGATCAGTGCGGGCAGGTCCAACTCCCCGTACCGGCCCTGGATCTCGTCGGTGAAGCGCTGGTCGTTCTGCTCGATCTGGCGGTAGAACGCGGGCTGCCCCTCGGGTGTGCACCAGGGGGCGACCAGCCGGTCGAGGGTGTCCGGGTGCAGGCCCCGGTGGCTCGCCGACCCGATGTACTCGCGCACGAGCGCCTGGTGCAGGGCCGGCGGGAGCTGGGCGAACACGTCGGCGTGGGCGCCGAGATGGCGGTACGTGGGGGAGCCCCACGGGGCGAGGGCCACCGGGTCGACGAGCGCGAGCCGCTCGTAGCGCGCGCCGTGCAGCAGCCGGGCGCGCAGGGCGACGCAGCCGCCGAAGTCATGGGCGACGACGGCGGGTTCGGCGCCGGGCCGGTCCAGGCCCCAGTGGCCGAGCAGCTCGGTCAGGACGCGGGCTTGTGCGGCGAGGGTGACGTCCTGCCCGTCGTACTTGGCCGAGGCACCGTACCCGGGCAGGTCCCACACGTACACGCGGTGCCGGGCGGCGAGCGCGCGGGCGGGACCGCGCCAGACGTACGAGGAGAAGGGCGTGCCGTGGACGAGGACGACCGGCGGCGCGTCCGCCGGACCGAGCGCTGCCCAGGCGACGTCACCGGACGAACTGGCGTAGGAGCGGTCGGGATTCCAGTCGGCGGTCATGCCCTTCAGGCTAGGGCGTGTCCCGGCCGGGGGGCGCGGGGACCAGGTCGTGTCCACGAAGTCCCGTCTGCCCCGCGACGCCTGGCACGCACTCTCGCCGCACCGGGCGTAAGCCCAAGTACATCCAGTACGAGGGCTTGCACCCGGCGCGCCGAGAGCACGCACCAGGCGCCGCAGGGCCCGCCCTCCTGGCGGACGACGGGACTTTGCGGACACGACCTAGGGCGCCGTCGAGTGGGGGCCTGTGGCAGGCGGCGTTCAGTCCAGCCAGTGCGCCCGGCCGAGGTTGACGAGGCGCAACTGCCGTGTGGCGACGTCGATCGCCGCGTCCATGCGCTCCGGCGGGGTCTCCAGGAAGACGGACGCGGTCATCACCATGTGCTCGACGTAGTGCCATGCCAGCATCCGCAGGTCGTCGCGGCTCCAGCCTTCGGACACGGGGTCCGCGGCCAGCCCCTCGGCCACCTCCTCGGCGAACCGCGCGAGCTGCCCGCCGATGGCGTCCCGCACGCGCTGGACGCCGCCGTGCCGCTCACGGGCGATGAAACGCACGTGGGAGGGGTGCGTGCGGACCAGGCGGGCGATCAACTCGACTGTCTGGCCCAGGCGTTCCTCGTTGCTGCCCGTCGTGGTCAGCATCGTGGTGATCGTCTCGTGCAGGCTGCCGAGGGCCTCCTCGACGAGCGCGACGCCCAGCTCGGCCGTCGAGTCGAAGTGGCGGTAGAACGCGGTCGGCGCGACCCCGACGGCCCGGGTGACCTCGCGCAGCCCCAGGCTGGACAGGCTCTGGTCCTCGAGCAGCGCCAACGCCGCGTCGAGCAGCGCCTGTCGGGTCTTCTGCTTCTGGGCCTGCCGGATGCCGAGGGTGTGACTCATGCCATGCAGTTAACACTTGTTCTCTGTAATCCGGAAGCCGTGTGCGCGCTAGACTCAGGAGTCAGTGAACGGTTGTAATCCCAACTGTCACCGACCCGACATGAGAGGTACTCATGCTGTTCCTCGTAGCCGCCCTGCTTCTACTGGGCGTCGCGCTGGGCTCCGTGGCCCACGCACCTCTTCCCGTCACCCTCGTCGCCGCCGCCGTCATCGGTGTCTGGCTGGTCGCCTTCGCCGTGCGCGAGCGGACCGCCCGGCGACGCCACCAGCACTGATCCATCAGCCTGAGCACGCCTGAACCAAGAGGGGGTACCACCATGAACATCACCGCTGACACCACTAACGGCACCAGCACCCACACCGACGCCGTGGCCGCGACGGCCCCTGCGGAGCAGCCCCGCACGGGTGCGCGCGACGCCGACGGAATGGCCGTCGCCTCGTTCGTCCTCGGGCTGCTCGGACTACTCGTCCTCAACCTCTTCCTCGGCCCCATCGCCATCGTGCTCGCCGGCCTCGCCCTCATGCGCGGCACCGCCCGCCGTGGCCGTGCGCTGCTCGGACTCGGGCTCGGCGTCGCCGACCTGGCGGTCCTCGCGGCGTTCGTCGCGACCGACCACACGCTGTCCTGGAGCCTCACGGGCTGACCTCTTGGGCGCCCGCCGTGGGTCGGGACCCCACGCGGCGCGGAGCACCGGGACCGGGGCTCGTAGAATCGAGCCCATCATGGCTTACCTCGACCACGCCGCGACCACTCCGATGCTCCCGGAGGCCGTCGAGGTGATGACCGCCCAGCTCGCCGTCACCGGCAACGCGTCCTCGCTGCACGCAGCGGGCCGGCGCGCCCGACGCACCGTCGAGGAGTCCCGGGAGACCCTCGCCGAATCCCTCGGCGCCCGCCCCAGTGAGGTCGTCTTCACCTCGGGTGGCACCGAGGCCGACAACCTCGCGGTGAAGGGCCTGTACTGGTCCCGCCGCGACGCGGACCCCGCCCGCACCCGCGTCCTCGCGAGCCCCGTCGAACACCACGCGGTCCTCGACGCCGTGCACTGGCTCGGCGAACACGAGGGCGCCACCGTCGAGTACCTGCCCGTCGACGCGTACGGCCGCGTGCACCCGGACGCCCTGCGCGAGGCGATCTCCCGCAACCCCGACGACGTGGCCCTCGCCACCGTCATGTGGGCGAACAACGAGATCGGCACGATCCAGCCGGTCCGTGAACTCGCCGACGTGGCCGCCGAGTTCGGCGTCCCGCTGCACGCCGACGCCGTCCAGGCCTACGGCCAGATCCCCGTCGACTTCGCCGCCTCCGGCCTCGCCGCGATGACCGTCTCCGGCCACAAGGTCGGCGGCCCGTACGGCATCGGGGCGCTACTCCTGGGCCGCGAGTACACCCCCGTACCCGTGCTCCACGGCGGCGGACAGGAGCGGCATGTGCGCTCCGGGACGCTCGACGTGCCGGCCGTCGCCGCCTTCGCCGTCGCCGGGCGGCTCGCCGCCGAACGGCGCGAGCGGTTCGCCCGCGAGATCGGCGGCCTGCGGGACGACCTGGCCGACGCCGTGCGCGCGGCCGTCCCCGAGGCGATCCTCGGCGGCGACCCGGCCCCCGGAGGCAGGCTGCCCGCCAACGCCCACTTCACCTTCCCCGGCTGTGAGGGCGACTCCCTGCTGCTGCTCCTGGACGCGCAGGGCATCGAGTGCTCCACCGGCTCCGCGTGCACGGCCGGTGTGGCCCAGCCGAGCCACGTCCTGCTGGCCACCGGCACCGACCCGGACCTCGCCCGCGGCACCCTGCGCTTCTCCCTCGGCCACACGTCGACCGAGGCGGACATCGAGGCGGTCGCGGGCGCGATCGGACCGGCGGTGGAGCGCGCCAGGACGGCCGGGCTGAGCTAGGGCCACAGGGGGCTCTCGTTCGGATCATGCCGGGCGCCCAGGGCCTGCGTCCCGGGCCTACGCCTTGGCCGTGCGTCCCTCTTCATGGGCGCGCTTCACCAGGCGCATGTACCGGTCCCAGTCCCAGTGCGGGCCCGGATCGGTGTGGTCCGTGCCCGGCACCTCGACGTGGCCGATGATGTGCTTCCGGTCGACGGGTATCCCGTAGCGCCTGCATATCCCGGCCGTGAGCCGCGCGGAGGACGCGTACATGGCGTCCGTGAAGTCGGCCGGGCGGTCGACGAACCCCTCGTGCTCGATCCCCACACTGCGCTCGTTGAAGTCCTTGTTCCCCGCGTGGAACGCCACGTCCAGCTCGCGAATCATCTGCGCTATGTGCCCGTCCTTGCGCACCACGTAGTGCGCGGCCGCCCCGTGCCACGGGTCCTTGAAGACCTTCAGCGTCCCCTGATAGCTGCCCTGCGTGACATGGATGATCACGCGGTCGATCGTGTA
This sequence comes from Streptomyces sp. NPDC090032, assembly GCF_044748025.1. Taxonomy (NCBI): domain Bacteria; kingdom Bacillati; phylum Actinomycetota; class Actinomycetes; order Kitasatosporales; family Streptomycetaceae; genus Streptomyces; species Streptomyces sp. NPDC090032. Next base: position 84,655 of record NZ_JBIVFF010000009.1, read on the forward strand.
GTCGGCCGGGCGGTCCGCCCGGCGCCAGTTCGCCGCCGCCGCGGCCACCCACTCCGCGCCCCTGAAGTCGACCTCGCCCGCCTTGCGCGGCTTGTCGACACCGGGCATCTGCCACCACATGTGCGCCAGGTCGCTGCGCGCGAGCAGCCCCACGCCGACGGCTGTCGCCGCGCCTCCGATCAGCAGTGTCCGCCGGCTGACCCCCCGGTCACCGTCGCGCTTCGCGCGGCCTTCGGCCTTCCGCCGAGACTTTCCCTGTGCTCCCACGACCCGCCCCCGTTCACGTCGTACGAGATCCACAACGGATACTCGCGGGATTCGGTTCCCGCGGCCCCGTACCCTGTTAGAGCTATGACTTCGCAGACCCCGCAGAGCACCCGTCCCCTCCGCGTCCTCGCCGCCATGTCGGGCGGCGTGGACTCCGCCGTCGCCGCCGCCCGCGCGGCGGAAGCCGGCCACGACGTGACGGGCGTCCACCTCGCCCTCTCCGCGAACCCGCAGTCGTTCCGCACGGGAGCCCGCGGCTGTTGCACCATCGAGGACTCCCGCGACGCCCGCAGGGCCGCCGACGTCATCGGCATCCCCTTCTACGTCTGGGACCTCGCCGAGCGGTTCCGCGAGGACGTCGTCGACGACTTCGTCGCCGAGTACGAGGCCGGGCGCACCCCGAACCCGTGCCTGCGCTGCAACGAGAAGATCAAGTTCGCCGCACTCCTCGACAAGGCGCTCGCCCTCGGCTTCGACGCGGTCGCCACCGGCCACTACGCGAAGGTGGTCGAGCTCACGGACGGCACCCGCGAGCTGCACCGCGCCTCCGACATGGCCAAGGACCAGTCGTACGTCCTCGGAGTGCTCGACGACCGCCAGCTCGCGCACGCCCTGTTCCCCCTCGGCGACACGGTCACGACGAAGGACGAGATCCGCGCGGAGGCCGAGCGGCGCGGCCTGGCCGTCGCCAAGAAGCCCGACTCGCACGACATCTGTTTCATCGCGGACGGCGACACCCAGGGCTTCCTGGCGTCGCGCCTGGGCAAGGCCGAGGGCGACATCGTCGACGAGACGGGCAGCAAGGTCGGCACGCACGAGGGCGCGTACGGCTTCACGATCGGCCAGCGCAAGGGCCTGCGCATCGGCACCCCGGCCCCCGACGGCAAGCCGCGCTACGTCCTGGACATCTCGCCGGTGAACAACACGGTGACGGTCGGCCCCGTCGACTCCCTCGACGTCACGGCCCTCACGGCCATCAAGCCCCGCTGGTGCGGCACGGCCCCCTCGGGACCGGGCACGTACACCGCGCAGCTGCGCGCCCACGGCGACGAGACGCCGGCGACGGCGGAGCTGGTGGACGGCACCCTGACCGTCACCTTCGACGAGCCCGTACGCGGCGTCGCCCCCGGCCAGGCCATCGTGCTCTACGACGGCACGCGCGTGGTCGGCTCGGCGACGATCGCGACGACCACGCGCGCGACGGCGGCGGCCTGACCGTCATGGTGTGCGCGGGCCCGCCCCGGAGGTCGGGGCTGGCCCCTGACCGGCCGCCGTCATAGGCTTCCCCTGCGGATCGTCCGCAGGGTTTTCGAGTACATGACGGGGCCGCCTCCCCGTCCTCCAGGAGGTCGAGGGTGCTCCTCCGCTTTCGGGTGGCCAATCACCGCTCGATTCGTGACGAGTGTGAGCTGTCGCTGATCGCTGCGGAGGCGGGCAACGGCGTGGCGCGTGCGACGGGCTTGCGCTACGGGGACCGCGAGGTGCCTGTCCTGCCCGTGGTGGGGGTCTTCGGCGCCAACGCCTCAGGTAAGTCAAACCTTCTGCGTGCGCTCTTCGACATGCGGGACGCCGTACGCACCTCGTTTGCCGACTGGGCGACCCATGCGGGCGTGCCGCGACTGCCCTTCAAACTTGATTCTGCCGCCGCGGATGAGACGACGCTCTATGAAGTCGACCTGATGCTGGGCGTGAACCCGGTCCGGTACACCTACGGTTTTGAGCTCTCGGACGAGCGGGTGGAGGCCGAATGGCTGCACGCCTACCCCGAGGGCAGGCGTGTCGTCTGGTTCGACAGAGAGGCCGACCGGCCCGAGAACGAGGGCGGGGAGTTCCATTTCCCCGAGTCCGAACCCGGGACCGGCTTCCAGGGACAGCGAGAAGTCCTGGTGCCGGTCACGCGCCCCAACGCCCTGTTCCTGTCTACCGGCGCCACCCTGAACGACCCCCAACTCTCCGCCTTGCACAGGTGGTTCATCGACAACCTGTGGCTGATGACGCCCGGCCACGACGTCAAAGCCAGAAGCGCCTGGACTCAGCGTCTGCTCGCTGACCCGAAGCGCGGCAAGGACTACCGGGACTGGCTGGTCCAACTGCTCTCCATCGCAGATCTGGGTATCAGCGGGATCGACGTCGACCGCAAGACGGGCGACATCGCCCTGCGGCACCGCACTGCGGACGGCGATGACATCGCCCTCGACTTCGTCGGCGAGGAATCGCTCGGCACCCACTCGTGGTTCGCCTTCCTCGGCCCCATGCTCGCTGTCCTCGACGCCGGCACAGTGCTGCTCGTGGACGAACTGGACTCCAGCCTCCACCCCACCCTGGCTGCCGAGGTCGTACGGCTCTTCCAGGACCCCAAGTCCAATCCGCGCGGTGCGCAACTGCTCTTCACCACGCACGACGCGACGCTTCTGGGCAGTGCGGTACTGGACCGTCCGCTCACCCGCGAGCAGGTGTGGATCACTTCGAAGAAGACGTCCGGCGAGACCGAGCTGTATCCGCTGGCGGCGGCCGGGCCTGGTGACGACGAGGACCTGGAGCGCGGATATCTGCGCGGCCGGTACGGCGGGGCCCCACGGGTCAGTGTGGGGGAGATCGCCCGCGCGCTGACGTGGCGGGAGAAGGAACGGGAACGCGAACGGGAGGCGAAGGCGTCAGCGTGAGCAGGCGGGGCGGGCACGAGCAGGCATCGGGTGGCCACGGGCCCGGGACGGTGCCGAAGAAGCGTAAGAGGCGCGGAGCGAGCGGTGGCGAGGAACGGCCGCTGGTGCCCGTTCAGCCCACGCAGTCCAAGCAGGAGCGAGTCCTGTACGTGGGCTGCGAGGGCGAGTCCACTGAGCCGGACTACCTCGACTACCTGGTCAAGCGGTTTGGATCCGGTGAGCGTACGGGGCAGCCGTTCCGGATTGTCCCGGTCTACAAGGCGAATGGCCTGCTGCCCGAGCAGGTGGTGGAGGCCGTACGGGAGCATGCCGAGACGGACGAGACGTGGGCCCTGTTCGACCGGGACGAGCACACGGGGATCGTGCAGGCTGTGGAGGACGCCGCGACGCAGGCTACGGAGATCTGTTTCTCCCATCCGTCCTTCGACCTGTGGCTGCTCCTGCATTTTCAGGCGTACGGCGGGCGGCAGAGTGGCAAGAGCACGGATGTCGTGAAAAAGCTCCGCAAGGCCGATCCGGCCTTCAAGAGGTTCGACCAGAGGAACGACAAGAGCATTCAGGGGCTCCGCCGGAAAGCACTCGAGGGCAAGGCCAAGGACGCCATCGCACACGCCAAGGGGCTTGTCTCCGGCTGCGAGTACGGGGGCTGTAAGGGAAGCCAGCACAAAGCCACCCCCGTCGACCGGGTCAGCCCCGAGAACCCCGACCACCTGCCCCAGGCCCCCCGCAAGTGGGCGGCCCGCTCCGGTCACGCCCTGGACTGCAAGGTCCTGGACCGGGACCCGTCCACTGATGTGTGGCGTCTCCTCGTCAGTCTCGGTATCGAGGACGACTGACGCGGTTCGTCGCGCAACACTTGCTTCAGGCGGTTTCTGCCGGAAGCTGCCAGGCGTCTACGCTCTACGCTGCCCCCTGGCACGACCCGCTCACTGTCCACCCACTCACACCCCACGAAGGACCGGCGCGTGGCCCGAATCACCCTGCCTCAACTGGAGCGGCACCTCTTCGCCGCCGCCGACATCCTGCGCGGACGCATGGAGCCCTCCGACTACCGCGACTACATCTTCGGGATGCTGTTCCTCAAGCGGGCATCGGATGAGTTCCAGCCCAAGTGGGAGCGTACGTACCAGGAGCGTCTGGCAGCGACAGGCAGTGAGATGAAGGCCTTGCAGCGGGCTGACGACCCCGAGTTCTACCGCGACGTCTTCTACGTTCCGCCGCGTGCCCGCTGGTGGACGGGCCCGCATGTGCTCGATCCGCAGGACCTGGAGACGACCGTCCCGGGTATCGAGGCGCTGACCGCGGAGACCCGGGGCCCCGACGGGCGGCCGATGCAGGTGGGCGAGTACCTGGACAAGGCGCTCGTAGCCCTCCAAGAGGGGAACCGTCGGCTCAGCGGCGTCGCCTCGCACATCGAGTTCAACGCGGTCGCGGGCACCAAGTCTCGCTTCACACCCAGTGAACTGCTCTCCCTCATCCGGCACTTCAGCCTCTATCGCCTGCGCAATGAGGACTTCGAGTTCCCCGACATGCTGGGCGCGGCGTACGAGTATCTGCTGGGCCGGTTCGCGGACAGCGCAGGGCAGAGCGGCGGCGAGTTCTACACGCCGCGCTCGGTGGTGCGGATGCTCGTACGGCTCCTCGACCCGCAGCCGACGGAGAGCGTCTACGACCCCTGCATGGGATCGGGCGGCATGCTCATCGCGGCCCGTGAGTACGTGGAGGAGCACGGCGGTAACCCCGACGAACTCGGCATCAATGGGCAGGACCGCAACCCTGCGTCCTGGTCGATGGCGAGCATGAACATGGTGCTCCACGGCATCCGCAAGTTCGACCTCCAGCACGGTGACACCCTCACCGAGCCGCTCCACCTCGACGGCAATAGCCGCCTGCGCAATTTCACCTAGGTCCTCTCCAACCCGCCCTTCTCCCAGCCGTACGACAAGGAGCAGGTGGAGGCCGCGGACACGCGCCACGGCAAGCGCATGGAGTGGGGGTGGGCGCCCGAGAAGGGCAAGAAGGCCGACCTGATGTTCGTCCAGCACATGGTGTCGGTGCTGGAGGAGAAGGGCGTGGTCGCCGTTGTCATGCCGCACGGTGTCCTGTTCAGGGGTGGCAAGGAGAAGGAGATCCGGGAGGAATTGCTCCAGGACGACTGCGTGGAAGCGGTGATCGGTCTCGGCCCGAACCTCTTCTATGGCGTCGGCATCCCGGCCTGCGTCCTGATCCTTCGCCGACCGCGCCAGAAGGTGTCGGACCGGCGCAAGAGGGTCCTCTTCATCAACGCCGACCGGGAGTTCACGGTCGGGCGCAACCAGAACGAGCTGGGTCCCGAGCACGTCGAGAAGATCGTCACGGTGTTCCAGGAGGGCCGGCAGCTCGCGGGCTACTCGCGGTGGGTGGAGCGGGACACCCTCCTGGCCGAGGGAGCCAACCTCAACATCCGCCGCTGGGTGGACAATTCGCCTCCCGCCGAACCGCAGGACGTACGGGCGCACCTCTACGGCGGTGTCCCGGTCACCGAAATTGCGGCACAGGAGGCCCTGTTCGGAGCGTACGGAGTCGACGCGTCGACGTTGTTCGCGCTGCGGGACGGTGACCCGGACTACTGCGACTTCCTCGCCGAGGACCCCGAGGTGACGGTCGGCCGCATCGCGCAGCAGGCGGCGGCGAAGGAGGCCTCGCTGCGGGTCGCGTACGAGAAGTGGTGGAAGGGCGGCTCGGAGCTCTTCGGCAAGCTGGCGCAGGACCGGAAGCTGATGGACCTGCGGTCCGGGCTGATCGTCGGCTTCATCGAGACGATCGGGGCCGAGGGCGTCCTCGACGAGTACCGCACGGCGGGCATCATCGCCGACTGGTGGACGCACGCGCGCTACGACATGAAGGCGCTGGCGGCGGGCGGTTTCGGTCGGGTGCTTGCGGGCTGGGTGGACTCGACGGAGGCGATCGTGAAGCCCGCGGAGGGCGCGGTGAGCAGCATCGGTTCCACGAAGCGGGCGAAGGTGACGGTTACGGCCGCCGACCGCCGCCGCGCGATGGACCAGCCGGTCGTACGCCACCTCATCCCCGAGTTCCTTGAGCGGTACGCGGTGGTGGAGGCGGAGGTCGCTGCGGCCGACGCGGCGTTCAAGGAGGCGGTGGACGCGTTGGCTGCGGCGCAGCCGTCGTCGGTGGAGGATGGCGAGGACGAGGGTTCTGTGGCGGATGCCGCCGAGCCGGTTTCACCCGAGGAACTGTCCCTCCTGGAGGCCGAGTTGGCGGTGTGCCGTAAGACGCGGACGGCGGCGACGAAGAGGCGCAAGGGGCTGGACGACCGTTTCCTGGCGGACCTGACGGCGGAGCGGGATCTGGTCCTCGCGGACGATCAGCGCACTCGCGAGGTCGTGCTGGCGGTGCTGGACGAGGACCTGTCCGGGCGGCTCGACGCGGCGGTCGCGGTGGGGCGGCGCGAGCTGGTGGCGGAGTTCCGGCGGTGGGTTGAGAAGTATGCGGTGTCATTGAGTGAGCTGGAGGGTGCCGGCGAGGCGGCTCAGGGGGAGCTGCGGCGTTGGTTGGAGGAGTTGGGTTATGGGCGGTGAGGTAACGCTGGGTTCGTTGCTGGCGCGGGTCGAAACCGGTTGGAGCCCGGCCTGCGATGCGTACCCACCCGCTGGTGATGAGTGGGGCGTCATCAAGGTGAGCGCCGTCACTTCGGGGAATTTCCAGCCTGGGGAGGCGAAGCGGCTGCCATCAGGTCTGCAGCCTCGCTGGCAACTTGAGATTCGCACCGGAGATGTTCTGATTGCGCGGGCCAACGGCGCTCGCTCGCTGGTTGGTGCCGTGTGCCAGGTGGGGCCTACTCGTCGAAGGCTCATGCTGTCGGACAAGATCCTTCGTCTTGTTCCGGACGGAGAGGTCGCCGAGGCTACCTTTCTTGCGATTCTGCTTCGTTCGGCTGGGGTGCGGCGGCAGATCGGCAACCTGCTGAACGGCGGCACAGGGCAGAACAACATCTCGCAAACCGATATCAGGGCGCTCGCCGTTCCTGACGTCCCGTTGGACGAACAGCGCCGCATCGTCGCCGCGCACGCCGCGTTTGAGCGGCGGATTGGGATGTTGGAAGCGGTTCGGGCCAAGACGGTGCGACTTGTCGATGTGTTGGTTGAGCAACTGCTGCATATCAGCGGTGAGGTCTCGCTCGGTTCGCTGCTGACGCGTATCGAGGCGGGGAAGAGCCCTTCTGCCGAGGACATGCCTGCGGCCGAGGGTGAGTGGGGTGTGCTCAAGGTCAGCGCGGTTCAGGCTGGCTGGTTCGCATCGCGGGAGAACAAGGTCATTCGTGATCCGGCGCTGATCCATCCGCGCTATGAGGTCAAGCATGGTGACTTGCTCATGACGCGAGCGAACACGGAGGAGCTGGTCGGGCTTGCCTGTGTCTCGGAGAATCCACCGCCACGTCTTCTGCTCAGCGACAAGACGCTCCGACTCCACGTGAATGAGTCGGTCGCGGATCCCCGTTTCCTGGAGCTCGCTCTGGCACGGGCGACTGTTCGGCAGAGTGTCAGGGCTCAGGCCACCGGCACGAGCGCAGGGATGAAGAACATTGGGCAGGAGCAGATCCGGCAGCTGTCCGTTCCTGACGTACCACTGGACGAACAGCGGCGCATCGTCGCCGTCCGCGCCGCATTCGACCAGCGGATTGAGCGTCAGGCAGCTGTAGTTGCCAAGCTGCGTGCCGTACAGCAAGCGGTGGTCGAAGACCTGCTCACCGGCCACGCGAAGGCGTACGCGGCCTGACCGACCTGGCCTTCCCGCCCCGCACCAACGCCCCCAGCGCGGCCCGGTCCGTCATCAGTACGTCGGCCGGGCTGTCGCGCGCACGGAGGGCGACGCACTCGTTGCGCGTTGCAGCGATTTTGTCGCAGTTGTTGCCGCCGTCCCCGGATGGACAACTTGAGCCAGTGCAGCTCGGAGATAACTTGCTCCCTCAGGTGCCCTGTTCTCTGGTCCCATGGCCGCTCCCGCCCCGATCCTCCTGCGCCGGTGGCTTGATTAAGTGCACGGCTGTGCACCCTGAGGAACGCGGCGAAGTTCGGTCGAGCACGGTTCTTATGCGAATGGCTCGGTGGGCAGATGTGGATCGTCATCGTCATCGTCGTCGGTGTCCGGAGCGATCAGATCGGGGTCGTTGTCCGCGTCCGGAAGGCGCGCTCCCCGACTGTCCGCGATGCGCCTTACGTCGCGCAGTGCCTCAGTCATGCGCGCGAGGCAGAAACGAAGCTGATCGCACGTTGCCGACCGGTCGTCGAGTAAGTCGGCTACGTGGTTGAGGAGTTCGCTCGCCATGCCCAGTTGCAGGCTCTCCACATTGTCCGCGACGCGGGACAGATACCCGCTGCCGTCGGTGGAGAGGAAGCACGGCCTGCCGTCCGGAGTCGGCCACGGCAGGAGCCGCAATCCGGGCCCGGAAGCTGAAGGGATTAGGTCTTGGGGGTGCTGGTGCTCGCTGGTTGCTGTCTGCTTGGCCATGCCTGGATCGTGGACCGCCCTCGTGGACGTATCTCTCCTCTGTCCAGGGACAGTTGGGACGTTGCCCGCTACGCTCGGAGAAGGCCCAAACGTCCATGGGAGAAGTCTTGAACAAGGCCCTACGATCAGCTATGGCCGAGGCTGGCGTGAGACCCCGGCAACTCGCCGCCCGGATCGGGGTGAGTGTGAAGCAGGTGGAACGCTGGCTGGCGGACGCCGAATTGACGCCACACGCTAGGAACCGTGCGGACGCCTGCCGCGCGCTGGGAGTGGATGAAGAGATGATCTGGCCGAGGGCTGTTCAGGAGCGCGTAAAGATGGGGCACGACCGCGAACTGGTCCACAGCTATCCCTACCGGTCGGCATGCCCCTCGACGGTGTGGACCGACCTTCTTGACGGTGCGACCGAGGAGCTGTTCCTCGCCGGGTACACGAACTATTTCTTCTGGACGCAGCAGCCGCACTTTGCCGACACGCTGCGCCGCAAGGCAGAGGCCGGGTGCCGGGTGCGGTTCCTGCTGGGCGACCCCGAAGGGGAAGTGACCCGGAACCGCGAGGTCATCGAGGATGTGGCCCTGAGTGTGTCCACGCGGATCAGAATCAGTCTGGAGAACCTGGAACGGCTCGGATCGGTCTCCGGCTTGGAGACGCGGTTCAGTGCCGCCGACGACGCCGTGAACCATGTCTCGCTGTCGGTCTTCCAGTTCGACCACGACGCCCTGGTGACACCTCATCTCGCGCGGCTGGTCGGGCACGATTCGCCGTTGCTGCACCTGCGTCAGCAGGGCGAGGGAGGCATGTTCTCCCGCTTTGCCGAGCATGCCGAGGAGCTGTGGGGGCGGGGGGTGCCAGTCGGCGGCTGATCGGCGGGCAGGCCGCAGACCTACTGTGAAGTCTCCCAAGTCGCTTGCGAGCTGGCCGCCAACTTCGAACGGCACACCAAGGGCCTGGCCTCCGTGCGCAGCAGTGGCTGTGCCCAGTGCTGAGGGTCAGCGTGTGGGATCCCAGTCCCGATCTGCCCGTCGTGGGCCCGCCGATCGTCGTGCCCGCGCAGGCCGACAGCGGTCGGGGCATGCTCATCCTCGACACCGTCGCCGACCGGTGGGGCGGATGTGCCATAGGCGAGGGGGCGTACGGGCCCGGCGGCAAGACCATGTGGTTCGAGCTGGCCCTGCCCAAGGGGTCGCCGCCCGCCCTCGCGGCTTGATCAAAGGCCGAAACGGCTCTGGCCGATTCCTTCCCCGGACGTAGGCTTTCCCGTACGCCTCAGGACAGCACTGAAGCGGACGGTGGAGACGGGGAGTTCAGCGGTGAGTGGGCGGCAGGACCTACCGGCGGACAACGAGCCGACGAACAGCCAACCAGAGCGCGACCGGGCGGAGGTTGGCGGTCCCGAGTACCGCAAGACCGAGAAGCCGCTGGTCGAGCAGCTCGTCCGGCTCGGGTGGGAGCACCTGGAAGGCGCCCCGCCAGGAAAGCCCGTCGGCAGTCCGGCGCCGTCCGGGCGGGCGACGTACGAGCAGGTCGTCTACGAGGACCGTTTCCGGGACGCCGTGGCGCGCATCAACCCAGCCCCCGGCGCCGGCGGCGGAACCTGGCTGACCTCCGCCCAGCTCGACCGGCTCCTCGCCCTCGTACTAGGTACCGCGCCGGGGCAGGGGCCGGCCGAGCGCGGCGTGGCCGCCAACCTCGCGGTGACCCGGCTGCTGCGTCGCGGTGTCAACGCCCGCACCCTGCCGGGGTGGAGGAAAGGCGACCCCGAGCATGTCCAACTCGTCGACTGGGACGGGGAGAACGGCGGGCGCAACGACCTGCTGGCCGTCAGCCAGTTCCGCGTGGACCGCAAGGGCCTGACCCACGTCACCCCGGACCTGGTGCTGTTCGTCAACGGGCTGCCCTGGGCCGTCATCGAATGCAAGGCCCCGCTCACGTCCGGCAGCGACAGCAGGGCGGCCCTTGACGGCGCTGTCGGACAGGTCTGCCGTTACGCCAGTCTTGAATCTGCCTCTCCTGTACCGGAGTTCACCCGCTACGCGCAGGTGCTGATCGGCACCGACCGGACCTACGCCGAGCTGGGCACCGTCACCGCGACCCCCGAGCACTTCACACCGTGGCGCACCACCGAGCCCGCGTCCGCCGACGGCTGCGACACGGACATGGCCGTCCTCGTCGCGGGAGTGCTCACACCGGACCATCTCCTCACCCTGGTACGGGACTTCACCACCGAGCGCGGGCAAGGCGGCCGTACGCTCAAGGTGATCGGCCGCTGGCAGCAGTTCCGGGCCGTGCGGCGGCTCGCCCACGCCCTGCGCCTGCGGAAGGCGGCCATCGCGGCCCGGCACGACGTCACCCAGCGGGGCGGCGTCGTCTGGCACACCCAGGGGTCCGGCAAGAGCCTCACCATGGCCTTCCTCGTACGCCACCTCAGAAGCAGTCACGAACTGAAGGCGCACAAGGTCGTCGTCGTTACCGATCGTATCGATCTGGAGAAACAGGTCCTCGGGTCGATGGCCGCAGCCGAGGAGACGGTCCACCGGGCCGACGGGGTCTTGGATGCGCGCGCCCACCTTGCCGCGCCCGTACCCGACGTCGTCCTCGTGATGCTGCAGAAGGCGCAGCGCGACGACACCGCGTACGACGGGCGCGAGGAGAGCCTGGGTGCGGAGGACAGGGACGAGGAGGCCCACCTCCAGGTCCGGGCCGCGAACCCCGGATCGGACATCGTGGTCCTCGTCGACGAGGCGCACCGTGGGCAGGACAGCTGGCTGCACGCCCGGCTGCGCGCCCTGCTGCCCAACGCCGTCCTCGTCGGCTTCACCGGTACTCCCATCATCAGCGACGCGCGCAAGAAGACCGAGGACGTCTTCGGATCGCTCGTCGACACGTACACCCTGCACGACGCCGAACGGGACAGGTCTGTCGTCCCGGTCCGCTACGAGGCGTACGACGTGCCACTGGAAGTGGTCGAACAGGCCTCCCTGGACGCCAAGTTCGACGCCCGGGTGCCCGCGGATCCCCAGCAGCGCGAGCGCGTGCTGCGGAAGTTCGCGCGGCAGAAGGAGATCCTCGAATCGCCCTCCGTGATCGCGGACAAGGCCGACTACATGCTGCGGCACTGGGCGGTCAACGCACTGCCCGACCGGTTCGGCGCCCAACTGGTGGCGGTGTCCCGGCGCGCGGCCGTGCGCTACCGGGACGCGCTGCTCGTCGCCCGCGACCGGCTGCTCGGCCGGCTCGACGCGCTCGACCCGGCCCTGCGCCACGACCCGCTGGCGGCCGTCGGTGCCGACGCACTGATCCGCGAACTCCTCGCCATGCTGCCGCACCGCGACGTGCTCGCCTCGATCGATGCCGCGGTGATCGTCCACGGCAACCCGCAGATCGATCCCAGGGAGTGGCGGGACTGGACGCTGAAGTCCCGGCAGGACGCGAACATCGCGCGTTTCAAGGCCGGACTTGGTGATCCGCTCGCCTCCGCCGTCGACCCCTCCTGGGACGTCGACCCGCACGGCGCGCCGGGGCAGGGGCTGGACGCGCCAGGGGCGCCCGTGAGTGACGTTTGGCAGGCGGAGGAAGACGTATCCCAGGAGGCCGAGGAGAGCGGCAGCGCCGAGGCCGACGACGACCGGGAGGACACTGCACCGCTCGCCTTCCTCGTCGTCCAGTCGATGCTGCTCACCGGCTTCGACGCCCCTGTCGAGCAGGTTCTCTACCTGGACTGCGCCCTGTCGGGAGTAGGCCTCCTCCAGGCCGTGGCACGCACCAACCGGCCTTATCCGCGCAAGAAATGGGGGACGGTCGTCGACTTCATCGGAATCGGCCCCGAGCTGGCTCGGTCCCTGCACGCGTACGAGCAGCATCACCTGCGTGAGGTGTACGGCTACCAGGACGTGACCGTCGATCACCTGAGCCGGGACTTCAGGGGCACGCAGCCCACGGGTGACGGGCTGCTCCGCCAGGCGGACGCCTCCGCTGACCGTCTCCTGAAGGACCTGCACGGCCGCGTCGCGAGCTTCCTCGAAGCGCGGAATCTCGCGGCGTACGACGCGCACGGCACGCTCTCGCTGGCCGACGAGCAGCGTCGTGAAGCACTGCTGGAGCTACTGGCCGACCCGCTGACGCGCGGCGAGTTCGACGAGTTGGCACGCGACTTCCTCACCGCCCTCGGGGCAGTCCTGCCCAGGCCGTACGCGCTCACGTACGAGCAGTTGGCGGGCCATCTCGGCGAGGTCCAGTACCTCGCACGCCAGAGCTACCTGGACGGACGCGACGAGTTCAGCCCGCGCCGGTACGGGGCGAAGGTGCGCAGGCTCATCGCCGATCACATCCGTGTCACGGGTGTCGAACTGCGGATCCCGCCAGTGGAGTTGACCGCGCCCGACTTCATGGAGAGGGTCGAGGCCAACCACGACACGCGCGCCAGGACCCGCTACATGGTCAGCCGCCTGCGGACGCACATCACAGCGAAGATCGGAACGGACCGGGCCCGCTACGAACGGTTCAGCAGCCGCCTGGAGGAGATCGTCCAGCGGATGCAGCAGGACTTCGACCAGGCCGCGGCCGACCTGACGCGGCTCATCGGCGAGGTCACCGAGGACGTCGATGAGGCGGGTCCGCGCCTCGACCCCTTGACCGAACGGCCGGTGTACCGCGCGCTGGTACGGGAGTTGGATCGATCTGCTGCGGGACCAACGCCCTTGGAAGTCGACGTGCACCGGGCGGCCTGCCGTATCACGGGGGACATCGCCAGACTGGTACGGCAGCCGCACTTCCCGGCGCAAGCCGAGGCACGTATGGACGTACGTAGGGAGCTCCGCTTCCTCGTGGCCGATCACCTCCACGTGGAGTGGGAGGAGACGGCGGACCTGGCGGCCGGACTTCTGGAACTTGCCGTGGAGAGGCACGGCGACTTCCTGCGCTATCGCCCCGGACCACATCAGCAGGACGGTCACTGAGGAGCGGCACCGACGGCGGTGACGGCCCCTGTCGGTGCCGGATGGTACGAATGCCTGGTGAGCCACTCCGTCCAGTCCGCCCTCGCGTCCCTCCCCATGCCGGGAGAGTGGACGTGGCAGGTCGTCGTGCGGCCACGGCGCCGGACGCTGGGGATCGAGATCCAGGAGGACGGCGACCTTCTTTTCGCGGTGCCACCGGACGCCGATCCCCACGACGTCGCCGAGGCCGTGCGGTCCCGGCTGCCCCGTCTCGCCGACGAGGTCGAGCGGCGCAGGCGCGGCGGAGGGGAGCCGGTCAAGGAATTGGTGGGCGGGGCGAGCTTCGCCTACCTGGGGCGCCGTCACCGGCTGAAGGTCGTACCCGCGCGGCAAGGCAGGGGAGTGCGGCTGCACCAGGGCTGGCTGGAGCTGCCGGACGGTGAAGCCCCTCGGCAGGGCGCCCACCTGATCGGGCAGTGGTACGCCGCACGAGGCACCCGATGGGCTGCGACCCGTGCGGCGCCCCTGGCCGAGCTCACCGGGGTCACCCCTCGCGCGGTGACCGTCCGGGATCTGGGGCGGCGCTGGGGTGCCTGCGAGCCGGACGGGTCCATCGCCCTGCACTGGGCGCTGATGCAGTTGCCCCCGGACCTGGTGGACCTGGTCCTCGTCCATGAGCTGACCCACCTGAAGGTCCCCGCGCACGGCGCGGCATTCCGGCACAGGATGGGCATGGTGCTCGGAGACCTTGAGGCTCTGGAACGCCGCTTTGCCGAGGTTGAGCCTGATCTGTGGCGGGGCGCCGTCTGACCTGACAGGTCACGGTTGGGCGGTGAGCTTCTAGGACGACTCCCTGGGCGACAGATAGTGGTGCAGCACGGTGTTTAGCTCGGCGCACCACTCCAGCAGCCGGGAGACGCGCCGGGCCTTCCCCCGGCATTCGAAGACCCTGCCGTCGAGCATCACCGCGACCACGGACAAGTACATGCCCATGGGCCAGAGCTGAACGGTCCGGATGCGTGGCCAGGGCAGCTCGACCGTGTGCGGCCCCTGCTCGAAATGCACGCCGGCCGAGTCGACGACGAGGTCGTTGCCGGCGTCCGCTGCGAGGGACTTGGGGCCAGCCGCGGGGGCGGGCAGGTATGTCGGAGGTGGTGGTCCGAATCCGCCCGGGGCGGCCTCACTGCCATATCCCTGATCCATCCCCGCCCCTTCACTTCCGACCGGCCGGTCGCCTCTGGTGTTCCTCCGGTTCTACCCCACCTCTGCCACTTCGTAGAAGCAGAGATGGTCCTTGATCTCGGCCACGTCCGGCTTCGGGTCCGGGTACGCCCACACCAGGTCGGGGGCGTCCGGCAGGGACCAGTAGGACGCCGTTCCCTTGAAGGGGCAGTACGTCTGCGTGTCGGAGCGGGTCAACAGGTCCGTGCGGACGTCCTCCGGCGGGATGTAGTAGCGCACGGGACAGCCCGTCTCGCGCAGCAGCAGCGGGCGGGTGCTCTGTGCCAGCACCACCCCGCCGTGGACGACGCGTACGGCTCCGGTGCCCTGCTCGATCGTGATCGTGTGTCCATCAGCCATACCTGGGACAGCACCGGGACGGGCGCCGTTCTTCCCCCCGTACGGTAGGACGTATGAACATCTGCGTCTTCCTCTCCGCCGCCGACCTCGCCGACCGCTACACCCGACCCGCCCGTGAGTTCGCCGAACTGCTCGGCAAGGGCGGGCACACGCTCGTGTGGGGCGGTTCGGAGAGCGGTCTGATGAAGGTCGTCGCTGACGGCGTGCAGGAGGCCGGAGGGCGCCTCGTGGGCGTTTCCGTGGACTTCATGGCCGCCTTGGCGCGCGAAGACGCCGACGAGATGGTGATCGCCCGTGACCTCGCCGAACGCAAGGCGCTGCTCCTGGAGAAGGCCGATGCCGTCGTGATCATGGTGGGCGGCGCGGGCACGCTCGACGAGGCCACCGAGATCCTGGAGCTGAAGAAGCACGGCAAGCACACCAAGCCGGTCGTCCTGCTGAACACGGCGGGTTTCTACGACGGCCTCAAGGAGCAGTTCCGCCGCATGGACGAAGAGGGGTTCCTGCCGCTGCCGCTCACCGACCTCGTCTTCTTCGCCGAGGAGCCGGTCGGCGCGCTGGCCTACCTGGAGACGCACCTGTCGGCGGCTGCCGCCGAGTAAGTCGGCACGCTCTAATGCGAGCATGGCCCGTATGGCAACACATGTGATCACCGGGGCCGGATCAGGTATCGGCGCGGCCGTGGCGCGCCGTCTGCACGCACGCGGGGACGAACTCGTCCTCCACGCGCGCGACGCGGCCCGCGCGAAGGAACTCGCGGCCCAGTTCCCCGGCGCGGGCACCCTCGTAGGAGACCTCGCCGACCCGGACAAGCTCTCCTGGGCGTTCTCGCACCAGTCGCTGCCCGACCGGGTGGACTCGCTGCTGCACATCGCGGGCGTCGTCGACCTCGGCCCCGTCGGCGAGCTCACCCCCAAGTCGTGGCGCCACCAGCTGAACGTGAACCTGGTCGCCCCCGCCGAGCTGACCCGCCA
The DNA here is from genome assembly GCF_044748025.1 of Streptomyces sp. NPDC090032. Taxonomy (NCBI): domain Bacteria; kingdom Bacillati; phylum Actinomycetota; class Actinomycetes; order Kitasatosporales; family Streptomycetaceae; genus Streptomyces; species Streptomyces sp. NPDC090032. Next base: position 100,582 of record NZ_JBIVFF010000009.1, read on the forward strand.
CTTCCTGCCCCAGCTCCGCGTCGCCCACGGCCACGTGATCTTCGTCAACTCCGGTGCGGGCCTCAGCGCGCACGCCGACTGGTCCGCGTACGCCGCCTCCAAGCACGGCTTGAAGGCGCTCGCCGACTCCCTGCGCCAGGAGGAGCACGGCAACGGAGTGCGGGTCACCTCGGTCTACCCGGGCCGCACGGCCAGCGCCATGCAGGTCAAGGTGCACCAGCAGGAGGGCAAGCCGTACGACGCCGCCCGCTGGATCGACCCCGAGTCGGTCGCCACGACGATCGTCATGGCCCTCGACCTGCCGCGCGACGCCGAGGTCAACGACCTCACGGTGCGCCCGGGCCGCTGACGGACCGTCTCGGTCCACCTGCGCTTGAGCCGGTCCCGGTCCTGTTACGTACGCTTCGCGGGTGAGCGAAAACAGCAAGTTCAGGCCGGGGCCCGCCACCGGGGTCGGATCCATGCCCGGTGGCGACGCGCGCGAGGCGGCCAAGACGGTCACCGGCAGTGTCGAGGAGTTCCCGTATCTGGCGGAACTGCCCGCACGCGGACCCGGCGCCGACATGATCGGCCGGACCGCCGGACTGCTCGTCGAGCTGTACGCGCGCGTGGAGCCCAGCGGCTGGCGGCTCGGGGACCGGCCCGGCCGCGACACCCGGCGGGCCCGGTCCTGGATGGGCGAGGACCTGGACGCCCTGGAGGAGTTCACCCAGGGCTACCAGGGGCCGTTGAAGGTGCAGGCGGTCGGGCCCTGGACGCTCGCCGCCGCCCTGGAACTGCGCAACGGCGAGGCCGCCCTCTCCGACGAGGGCGCCTGCCGCGACCTCGCAGGCTCGCTCGCCGAGGGCCTGCGCCTCCACCTCGACGACCTGCGCCGCCGCGTCCCCGGCGCCGAGATCGTGCTCCAGCTCGACGAGCCGTCCCTCGTCTCCGTACTGCGCGGCCAGGTCAAGAGCGCCAGCGGCTACCGCACCCACCGCGCCGTCGACCGCCAGCTCGTGGAGAGCGCGCTCCGCGAGGTCGTCTCGGTCCACGACGGGCCCGTCGTCGTGCACTCCTGCGCTCCTGACGTCCCGTTCGCCCTGCTGCGCCGCGCGGGCGCCGACGCCATCTCCTTCGACTTCTCGCTCCTCACCGAACGTGACGACAACGCGATCGGTGAGGCCGTCGAGGCCGGCACGCGGCTCTTCGCCGGTGTCGTGCCCGGCACGGACAGCCCGTTGTCAGACCCTGCCGGTAGCGTCATGGGAGTCAGGACGCTGTGGCGCAGGCTCGGGCTGAATCCCGGCTCCCTCGCGGAGTCGGTCACGGTCACTCCGGCGTGCGGTCTCGCGGGGGCCTCTCCCGCGTACGCGCGCGCCGCGCTCGCCCACTGCGTCCGGGCGGCGAGATCACTCGCGGACAACCCAGAGTGACGGGTCGAGGTCCGCACAGGGACAAACGGGAGGACGAGACGGTGGCCGGCGAACAGCAGCACGCACAGCCCGCAGAGGTGCCCAAGACGGCACGGGAGCAGCACGCGCAGCTCGCCGAGCAGATCGAGGAGCACCGCTTCAGGTACTACGTGAAGGACCAGCCGGTCGTCAGCGACGGCGAGTTCGACAAACTCCTGCGCTCCCTGGAAGCGCTGGAGGAGCAGTACCCCGAGCTGCGCACCCCCGACTCGCCGACCCAGAAGGTCGCGGGCTCGTACGAGCCGGTGTCCACGTCGTTCACGGCCGTCGAGCACCGCGAGCGCATGCTCTCCCTCGACAACGCCTTCGACGACGCCGAGTTGGCCGCCTGGGCGGACCGCATCGCCCGGGACGTCGGCACGTCCGACTACCACTTCCTGTGCGAACTCAAGATCGACGGCCTCGCGGTCAACCTCACGTACGAGGACGGCAGGCTCACCCGCGCCGCCACCCGCGGGGACGGCCGCACCGGCGAGGACATCACGCCCAACGTGCGCACGATCGCGGAGATCCCCCACCGCCTCAAGGGCGACCGCGTCCCGGCACTCGTGGAGATCCGCGGCGAAGTCTTCTTCCCCATGGAGAAGTTCGAGGAGCTCAACGCGCGCCTGGTCGAGGCCGGCGACAAGCCCTTCGCCAACCCGCGCAACGCGGCGGCGGGTTCGCTGCGCCAGAAGGACCCCCGCGTCACCGCGACCCGCCCGCTCCACATGGTCGTGCACGGCATCGGCGCCCGCGAGGGCTTCGACATCGACCGCCTCTCCCAGGCCTACGAGCTGCTGCACGAATGGGGCCTGCCCACCGCCCGGCACAACAGGGTGGTCGACAGCATCGAGGACGTACGGGAGTTCATCGCCCACTACGGGGAGAACCGCCACTCCATCGTCGAGCACGAGATCGACGGCGCCGTCGTCAAGCTCGACGAGATCCCCCTCCAGGGCCGTCTCGGCTCCACCTCGCGCGCGCCGCGCTGGGCCATCGCCTGGAAGTACCCGCCGGAGGAGGTCAACACCAAGCTGGTCAACATCCGCGTGGGCGTCGGCCGCACCGGCCGCGTCACGCCGTACGCGCAGGTCGAGCCGGTCACCGTGGCCGGATCCGAGGTCGAGTTCGCGACCCTGCACAACCAGGACGTCGTCAAGAAGAAGGGCGTCCTCATCGGGGACACCGTCGTCCTGCGCAAGGCCGGCGACGTCATCCCCGAGATCCTCGGCCCGGTCACCGATCTGCGGGACGGCAGCGAGCGGGAGTTCGTCATGCCCGCCGAGTGCCCCGAGTGCGGCACTCCGCTGCGGCCGATGAAGGAGGGCGACATCGACCTCCGCTGCCCGAACGCCCGCTCCTGCCCGGCCCAGTTGCGCGAGCGCCTCTTCTACCTCGCGGGCCGCAAGTCCCTCGACATCGAGAACTTCGGTTACGTCGCGGCGGCTGCCCTGACCAAGCCCCTGGAACCGGCCGAGCCGGTGCTCGCCGACGAGGGCGACCTGTTCGACCTCACCATCGAGCAGCTCCTGCCCATCAGGGCGTACGTCCTCGACCAGGACAGCGGCCTGCCCAAGCGGGACCCGAAGACCGGCGAGGAGAAGATCGCCACGGTCTTCGCCAACCAGCAGGGCGAGCCCCGCAAGAACGCCCTGTCCATGCTGGAGAACATCGCGGCGGCCAAGGAACGGCCGCTCGCCCGCGTCATCACCGGCCTGTCCGTCCGCCATGTGGGCCCCGTCGCCGCCGAGGCGCTGGCCCGCGAGTTCCGCTCCATCGACCGCATCGAGCAGGCGACCGAGGAGGAGCTCGCCGCCACCGACGGCGTCGGGTCGATCATCGCCGCCTCGCTCAAGCAGTGGTTCGCGGAGGACTGGCACCGCGAGATCCTGCGCAAGTGGCGGGCCGCCGGGGTCCGGATGGAGGAGGAGGGCGCCGGCGAGGACGAGGGCCCGCGCCCGCTCGAAGGCCTCACGGTCGTCGTCACCGGAACCCTCGAGCACCACACCCGAGATGGCGCGAAAGAGGCCCTGCAGAGCAGAGGGGCCAAGGTGACGGGCTCCGTTTCCAAGAAGACCTCCTTCGTCGTAGTGGGGGACAACCCGGGCTCCAAGTACGACAAGGCGATGCAGTTGAAGGTTCCGGTTCTGAACGAGGACGGGTTCGCCGTGCTGCTCGAACAGGGGCCGGACGCGGCGGCGGACGCGGCGCTTCCGACCGAGGAGTAGCGGTTGAAGGCCACCCGTTCAGCGCATACCAGATGCATACGGGTGGCCGGGGCGCATTCGGGCAACCGTGGGCGACCGCTGCCCCTGGAAGCCTTCTGCGGCCTACTGTTGAGGGGTGCGCCTGCCGTGCCCGGCTGCGGATGGGGCATCCCGTGCCCATGACGGGCACGGGGCAGAGAACGAGGACGCGATACCGCTGACGGAAGTCGTCCGCATCGGATCGCGTGGCGTGGGCACCGCCGGCTGTGAGAGGGACGGGAATGGAACCGACCGAGAGCGCCGCTCCGGACTCACGGCTGCGCACGCGCTGGCGCGTGTGGCGAGGCTCCGCGAGCACGGCGCCCGCGCGCAGCATGCCGCGACCGGACGAGACGGACCAGTCCGCCGAGAGGGACGACGCCACCGGTGAGACGGGCCGGGGGGCCGGGCGTCCCGCGGACGACGGCCGTGGCGGTAGCGGGAGCGAGCGCGGTGGTCCGGTGAGCAGGAGCGGTGGGTGGCGCGCTGCGTTCGCGATCCGCGGCGCGGGGCGTACGCGCCGCGGCGCTGCGGCGGCCGAGAGCGGCTCGTCCGGCGCTCCGGACGGATCCGGGGCGCCCGCGCCCGGCTGGCCCGCGTCCGGTTCGAACGGCGGCGCGGGGATCGGCGCCTACGGCGTCACCGGATCCGGTGCGGCGGCGCCCGGTTGGTCCGCCCCGGGTTCGAACGGAGGGGCGGGCATCGGTGCCATCGGCGGTACCGCGTCCGGAGCGGCGGTGAGCGGCGGGACCGGCTGGACCGGGCCCGCCGCTGACGGTGGTTCCGGGTGGACGGGCGCCGACCCGGCAGACACGGGCGGCTGGCCGCGCGCGTACGGGACCTTCGGCGGGACCTACGGCGAGGAGGGGGACGGCCGGGAGCGCTCCTGGCTCGGCGCGCTGCCCATGCTGCCCCTCGCCATCGTGGCCCTCGCCGCCGCCGTGCTCGGCACCGGCTTCTACCGCGCCTTCACCGGCAGCCACGCGCTCTTCCCGTCCGGCGCCGCCGGCTGGTCCCTCGCCGTTCTGACCGGCATCATCGTCGGCCACCTCGTCGCGCTCGGCCGCGACCGCTGGTGGGGCGGCACCGGCTCCGGTGCGGCTTTAACGCTCGCGGTCCTGCTGCTCTACGGCTGGGTGCCCGCCGGCATGGTCAGCCTCACCGTCGTCGTCCTCGTCGGCATCGCCCGCCGGCACCGCTGGCGCCAGGGCATCCTGCACGGTGCGGTCGACATCATCGGGATCGGCACCGGGGCCCTCGTGCTCGCCGTGTTCGGCCAGGTCCCGTCCGTGGAGTCCCCCTGGAAGCCCGAGACCTGGACGGTCCTCAACGCCCCCGAGGTGGCGCTCGTCGCGGCCGCCTACCTCACGGTCACCCGCAGCCTGCTCTGGTCCGTCCACGCGCCGGGCACCTCAGGACTGCCGACCGTCGCCCGCACCGCCCTGCTCCGGCAGGGCCTCGTCGGCGTCGCGCTGCTCGGCATCGCCCCGCTGATCTGCGTGGTCGCGATCGCCCTGCCCGTGCTGCTGCCGCTGTTCGCCGTCCCGCTCATCGCCCTCGACTCGACGCTGTGGATCGCCCGCGCCCGGGCCGAGGAGCAGCTGCGGGACCCGCTCACCGGGCTGCCCAACCGGCAGTGGCTCCTGGAGCGGACCTGGACCGCGCTCGACGACGCCGAGCGGATCGGCGCGCGCAGCGCCCTCATGCTGATCGACCTCGACCGCTTCCGTTCGGTCAACGACACCCTCGGCCACCTCGCCGGGGACCGGCTCCTGCTCCAGATAGCCGACCGGCTCCGGATGGCCCTGCCCCGCGGGGCGGAGGTCGCACGCCTCGGCGGCGACGAGTTCGCCGTACTCCTGCCCGTGGCCGACTCCACGACGTCCGCCACCCGCGTGGCGCGCTCGCTGGTCGCCGCCCTCGGCTCCCCGCTCGACCTGGACGGACTCACCCTGGTCCTGGAGGCCAGCGCCGGGCTCGCCGTCTTCCCCGACCACGCGCTCGACGCCGAAGGCCTGCTGCGCCGCGCCGACGTCGCCATGTACCAGGCGAAGCGGGACCGCACGGGCGTAGAGGTCTACGAATCCAAGCGGGACTCCAACACCCCCGACCGCCTGGGCCTCCTCGGCGATCTGCGCCGGGCGCTCGACGCGGGCGACGTGGAGGTGCACTACCAGCCGAAGGTCCGCTTCGACGGACAGGTCGCCGGCCTTGAGGCGCTGGTGCGCTGGGTGCACCCCGAGCGCGGGAAGGTTCCGCCGGACGAGTTCATCGCCATCGCCGAGTCGTCCGGACTGATGCCCCATCTGACGGAGTACGTACTGGAGACGGCGCTCGCGCAGGTCGCGCGCTGGCGCGCCCAGGGCCTGCGCGTGCCGGTCGCGGTGAACGTGTCGCCGAGGGACGTGCACACGCCGGGATTCGCCGGCGCGGTCGCCGCGCGGCTCGCCCGGCACGGCGTCCCCCCGGGCGCCCTGCAGCTGGAGATAACCGAGCACGTCCTGCTGGAGGACCCCCAGCGCGCCGCCGACACCCTCGCCGGGCTCACCGGGCACGGCGTGAAGATGTCCCTCGACGACTTCGGCACCGGCTACTCCTCCCTCGTCCACCTGCGCCGCCTCCCCGTCAGCGAGCTGAAGATCGACCGCTCCTTCGTGGCCCGCCTCGCCGTGGACAACGAGGACGCGGAGATCGTCCGCTGCACCGTCGACCTGGCGCACTCGCTCGGCCTGCTCGTCGTCGCCGAGGGCGTCGAGGACGACGAGACCTGGGAGCGCCTGCGTGACCTCGGGTGCGACGCCGTGCAGGGCTGGCTGGTCGCCGCCGCGATGCCGCCGGACGAGACGACGGCGTGGCTGCGGGCGCGCGGGTCCCGCGGATGGCAGCGGCCCTCCGTCCTCGCCGCCGAGGCCGAGGACCAGTCGTCGGGACAGACCGTCAACTGAGCCGTGCAGGGGTGGAACGGGAAACCGTTTAACAGGCACGGCTCCCCGCCCCATAGGATTGGTGCCAGTCGTCCCATTCCCGTCTGTCGTGCGACGCCCGGCACGCACGCTCGCCGCGTTGCCGAATCGTCCACGTGGCTCCGCCACGAGGACGCTCCGGCGCCTTGCGATCGCACGCACCAGACGACGCACGACCCGCCCTTCGGGCGGACGACGGGAATGGGACGACTGGCCCCGGCCCAAACCACACTCACTCACCCCAGAGGATCGCTGCATGCCTGGCATCACGCGCGAGGAGGTCGCACACCTCGCACGGCTGGCGCGTCTGGAGCTGAAGGACGAAGAGCTCGACCACTTCGCCGGACAGCTCGACGACATCATCGGCGCGGTCGCCCGCGTCTCGGAGGTCGCCGACCAAGACGTACCGCCGACCTCCCACCCGCTCCCGCTGACGAACGTCATGCGGGCGGACGAGGTTCGTCCGTCGCTCACCCCCGAGCAGGCGCTCTCCGGCGCCCCGGCCCAGGAGCAGCAGCGTTTCAAGGTGCCGCAGATCCTGGGGGAGGACTAATCACCATGACGGACAGCAACATCATCAAGCTCACCGCCGCCGAGATCGCCTCGAAGATCGCCGCGGGCGAGCTCACGGCCGTCGAGGTCACCGAGGCCCACCTGGCCCGGATCGAGGCCGTCGACGAGAAGGTGCACGCCTTCCTGCACGTCGACCGTGAGGGTGCGCTCGCGCAGGCCCGCGCCGTCGACGCCAAGCGCGCCGCGGGCGAGAAGCTCGGCCCGCTGGCCGGCGTGCCGCTCGCGCTGAAGGACATCTTCACCACCGAGGGCATCCCGACCACGGTCGGTTCGAAGATCCTCGAAGGCTGGATCCCGCCGTACGACGCCACCCTGACGCGCAAGCTCAAGGAAGCCGACGTCGTCATCCTCGGCAAGACCAACATGGACGAGTTCGCCATGGGGTCCTCCACCGAGAACAGCGCGTACGGCCCGACGGGCAACCCGTGGGACCTCACCCGCATCCCCGGCGGCTCCGGCGGCGGTTCCTCCGCGGCCCTCGCCGCCTACGAGGCCCCGCTCGCCATCGGCACGGACACCGGCGGTTCGATCCGCCAGCCCGCGGCCGTCACCGGCACCGTCGGCGTCAAGCCGACCTACGGCGGCGTCTCGCGCTACGGCATGGTGGCGTTCTCCAGCTCCCTCGACCAGGGCGGCCCCTGCGCCCGCACGGTCCTGGACGCGGCGCTCCTGCACGAGGTCATCGCCGGCCACGACCCGCTCGACTCGACGTCCATCGACGCTCCGGTCCCGCCGGTCGTCGAGGCCGCCCGCAACGGCTCGGTCCGTGGCATGCGCGTCGGCGTCGTCAAGCAGTTCTCCGGCGAGGGCTACCAGGCCGGAGTCGTCCAGCGCTTCAACGAGTCGGTCGAGCTGCTCACGTCGCTCGGCGCCGAGATCGTCGAGCTGGACTGCCCGACCTTCGACCTGGCCCTGTCGGCGTACTACCTGATCGCGCCGTCCGAGTGCTCGTCCAACCTGGCCCGCTTCGACGCCATGCGCTACGGCCTGCGGGTCGGCGACGACGGCACGAAGTCGGCGGAGGACGTCACCGCCCTCACCCGTGAGGCCGGCTTCGGCGACGAGGTCAAGCGCCGCGTCATCCTCGGCACGTACGCGCTCAGCTCCGGCTACTACGACGCGTACTACGGCAGCGCCCAGAAGGTCCGCACCCTGATCACCCAGGAGTTCGAGCGGGCCTTCGAGCAGGTCGACGTGATCGTCTCGCCGACGACGCCGACCACCGCCTTCCCGATCGGCGAGCGCGCCGACGACCCGATGGCGATGTACCTGGCCGACGTGTGCACGATCCCGACCAACATGGCCGGCAACGCAGCCATGTCGCTGCCCTGCGGCCTCGCGCCGGAGGACGGCCTGCCGGTCGGGCTGCAGATCATCGCCCCCGCCATGAAGGACGACCGGCTGTACAAGGTCGGCGCCGCCGTCGAGGCAGCCTTCGTGGAAAAGTGGGGCCACCCGCTGCTCGAGGAGGCTCCGTCGCTGTGAGTGCCATGGCAAAGAAGGCCAAGAACTTCAAGAAGTCCAAGACCGGCGCATACGTGTCGATTGCGAGCACCGCTTTCGGCGCGATCAGTGTCGTGAAGCAGGCGAAGCTGGCCCGCAACGATCACGACACCCTGCGGCTCATCGACGCCGCGGTGTCCGCCGCCGCCATCGTTACAGGCCTGGCGATCCTCTACCGGGAGCTGAAGCGCCTGGGCGACGACGACGTCCTGCTGGGCTGAGAGGGAAAGTCTCACCGTGACCGTCACTGAACTGATGCCGTACGACGCGGCACTCGCGACGTACGACCCCGTCATGGGCCTCGAGGTCCATGTCGAGCTGGGTACGAAGACGAAGATGTTCTGCGGGTGCTCCACCGAGCTGGGCGCCGAGCCCAACTCGCAGACCTGCCCCACCTGTCTCGGCCTGCCCGGCTCGCTCCCGGTCGTCAACGCGATCGGCGTCGAGTCGGCCATCAAGATCGGCCTCGCGCTCAACTGCGAGATCGCCGACTGGTGCCGCTTCGCCCGGAAGAACTACTTCTATCCGGACATGCCGAAGAACTTTCAGACCTCCCAGTACGACGAGCCCATCGCCTTCGACGGCTACCTCGACGTACAGCTGGAGGACGGCGAGATCTTCCGCGTGGAGATCGAGCGCGCCCACATGGAGGAGGACACCGGCAAGTCGCTGCACGTCGGTGGCGCGACGGGCCGTATCCACGGCGCCTCGCACTCCCTGCTCGACTACAACCGCGCCGGCATCCCCCTCATCGAGATCGTCACCAAGCCGATCGAGGGCGCCGGGGAGCGTGCGCCGGAGGTCGCGAAGGCGTACGTCGCCGAACTGCGCGAGGTCATCAAGGCGCTCGACGTCTCCGAGGCCCGGATGGACAAGGGCCAGATGCGCTGCGACGTGAACCTGTCGCTGCGCACCAGCCCCGATGCGCCCTTCGGTACCCGCTCGGAGACGAAGAACGTCAACTCGCTGCGTTCCGTCGAGCGCGCCGCCCGTTACGAGATCCAGCGGCACGCCGCTGTCCTGTCGTCCGGCGGCACGATCGTGCAGGAGACCCGTCACTTCCACGAGGAGGACGGCTCCACCACGGCGGGCCGCATCAAGGACAACGCCGAGGACTACCGCTACTTCCCCGAGCCGGACCTGGTGCCGGTGGCGCCCGCCCGCGCCTGGGTGGAGGAGCTGCGCGCGGAGCTGCCCGAGATGCCGCGCGTGCGCCGCAACCGGCTGCGCGAGGAGTGGGGCGTCTCCGAGCACGACATGCAGTCCATCCTCAACGCCGGCGCGGTCGACCCGATCGTCGCCACGATCGAGGCGGGCGCGGACTCCGCCTCCGCCCGCAAGTGGTGGATGGGCGAGCTCGCCCGTAACGCCAACGAGTCGGGCACCGCGCTCGACGAGCTGCCCATCACCCCGGCCCAGGTGGCCCGGGTGGCGGCGCTCGTCTCCGCCGGTGACCTCAACGACAAGCTGGCGCGCCAGGTCATCGAGGGTGTCCTCGCGGGCGAGGGTGACCCGGACACGGTCGTCGAGAAGCGCGGCCTGAAGGTCGTCTCGGACGAGGGCGCGCTGTCCACTGCCGTGGATGACGCGATCGCGGGCAACGCGGGCATCGCGGACAAGATCCGCGGTGGCAAGGTCCAGGCGGTCGGTGCGCTGGTCGGCGCCGTCATGAAGGCCACCCGTGGCCAGGCGGACGCGGCGCGCGTCAAGGAGCTCATCCTGGAGAAGCTGGGCGTCTCCGACGGCTGAGGGTTCCTGCGGGGGCTGAGGGGTTCCTGCGGGGGCTCCGCCCCCGTACCGCCGCGTTCTTTGGCCTCAAACGCCGGCCGGGCTGAGATGCCCGGCCGGCGTTTGCCGTGGGGAGTACGAATCCTGGAGCAGCACCTTGAGCACCATCCCCGCCGAATTCCTCTCCGTCGCCCTCCTCCTGTGCATCCTCGGCTTCGCCGTGGTGCGTCCCCGGCAGCTGCCGGAGGCCGTCGTCGCCGTGCCCGCCGCGGCGGTCGTCGTGGCGGTCGGCGCGGTGTCGCCCGCGCACGCGTGGGCCGAGACGCGGGAGCTGCTGCCGGTCGTCGGATTCCTCGCGGCCGTCCTGGTGCTGGCTCAGCTCTGCGCCGACGAGGGCCTGTTCAAAGCCGCGGGTGACGCGATCGCGCGCGCCTGCAAGGGCAGTCCGCGCCGCATGCTCGGCGGGGTCTTCGCCGCGGCCGCCGTGATCACGGCCGTACTGAGCCTGGACGCCACCGTCGTGCTGCTCACGCCGGTCGTCCTCGCCACGGCCCGCCGGATCGGCGCGAGGCCGCGCCCGCACGTCTACGCGAGCGCCCACCTCGCCAACTCCGCCTCGCTGCTCCTGCCGGTCTCGAACCTCACCAACCTGCTCGCCTTCACCGCGAGCGGACTCACCTTCGCGCGGTTCGCGGGGCTCATGGCCCTGCCGTGGCTGGGCGCGATCGCCGTCGAGTACGCGGTGTTCCGGCGGTACTTCGCCGCCGACCTGGCGGCGCCCGCGCACGAGCCGGACGCCGAGGAACCGCCGGGCCTGCCGGTGTTCACCCTGACCGTCCTCGCCCTGACACTCGTGGGCTTCGTCGTCACCTCGTTCGCCGGGATCGACCCGCTGTGGGCGGCGATCGCCGGCACGGCCGTCCTCGCGGCGCGGGCGCTCGGGCAGCGGCGCACGACCCCGTTCGCGCTCGTGAAGTCGGCGCACCCGTACTTCTGCCTCTTCGTCCTCGCGCTCGGGATCGTGGTCAAGGCGGTCGTCGACAACGGGCTCGGGGACGGCATCGACCGGCTGCTTCCCGCGGGCTCGTCGCTGCCCGCGCTGCTCGCCGTCGCCGGGGTCGCGGCCCTGCTCGCCAACCTGATCAACAACCTTCCGGCCGTCCTCGCGCTGCTCCCCGTGGCGGCGGCCGCGGGTCCGGGACCGGTTCTCGCGGTGCTCATCGGCGTCAACCTCGGCCCCAACCTCACGTATGTGGGCTCGCTCGCCACGCTCCTGTGGCGCCGCATCGTCCATGCCCACGACGTGCATCCCGAGCTCGGTGACTTCACGCGGCTCGGCGTGCTCACGGTCCCGGCGACGCTGGTGGTGTCAACGGTCGCGCTCTGGGCGGGACTTCAGGTGCTCGGCTGACTCAGCTGACACTCGGCTTGTGAGTAAGGCCACGAAAGAGACAAAAGATCACTTCTTGCTGTAAGAGTGGTTTGCCATTGCTCATGTGTCTTTGCGGGCCGTTCCCGGTGAAGATCCACGAACCCTGGGAGCACGTCCGTGGCAGCACTCGCACGATGGTGCGCACGGCACCGCCTCGTAGTCGTCCTGCTGTGGCTCCTCGCCCTCGGCGGCACGAGCGCGGCAGCGGCCGTCGCGGGCTCTTCGTACTCGAACGACTACGAGGCGCCGGGCACCGAGTCGGGACGCGCCGCCCAGCTCCTGAACGACGGCTTCCCCGGCCTCGGCGGCGACAGCGACACCGTCGTGTGGCACACGGACGGCAGCATGGTCCGCGCCGCCGACGTGAAAGAGCGCATGACCCGCACGCTCGACAGGATCGAGCACCTGCCCGGCATCGCCGCCGTCACCGGCCCGTACGACCAGCAGGGCACCGGACAGATAAGCGCCGACGGACGCACCGCCTACGCCACGGTCACCTTCCACGAGCAGTCCGACGACGTCGCCAAGTCGGACGCGCAGCGCCTCGTCGACACCGCCAGGGCCGCCGAGAGGAACGCCCCCGACGGACTGCGGGTCGAACTCGGCGGCAGCGCCGTGGCCCTGACCGAGCCCGCCCAGGGCCATGTCGCCGAGATCGTCGGCGTCGTGGTCGCCGCCGCCGTGCTGCTCGTCGCCTTCGGCTCCCTCGCGGCCAGTGCCCTGCCGATCGCCACGGCGCTCGTCAGCGTGGGCACCGCTGCCTCCGCCATCGTGCTCCTCGGTCATGTGATGACCGTCGCCGACTTCGCCCCGATGCTCGGCATGCTCGTCGGCCTCGGCGTCGGGATCGACTACGCGCTGTTCATCGTGACCAGGCACCGGCGCGGCCTGAAACAGGGCCTGTCCGTGAACGAGGCCGCCGAGCGCGCCGTCGCCACCACCGGACGCGCCGTCGTCTTCGCCGGCGCAACCGTCTGCATCGCGCTCCTCGGCATGCTGATCCTGCGCCTCAGCTTCCTCAACGGCGTCGCGATCGCCGCGTCCCTGACCGTGCTCCTCACCGTCGCCGCGTCCGTCACCCTGCTGCCCGCGCTCCTGTCGTTCATCGGCATGCGCGCACTCAGCGGGCGCCAGCGACGCAGACTCTCCGAACACGGGCCCGAACCGGAGCTGCCGACCGGACTCGCCGCCCGCTGGGCCGTCTTCGTGGAGCGCCACCCCCGTCTCCTCGGCGGCCTCGCCCTCGGCGTGATCACTGTGCTCTCGGTGCCCACGTTCTTCCTGCACCTGGGCACGTCCGACCAGGGCAACAACGCGTCGTCGTCCACGACCAGACAGGCCTACGACCTCCTGGCCGACGGTTTCGGGCCGGGCGTGAACGGGCCGCTGACCCTCGTCACCCCCATAGACGGCGCCGGCGACCAGGTGGCCGTGAGCCGTCTCGAGTCCATGATCGGCTCGGCCGAGGGCGTCTCCTCCGTGACCCCGGCGACGTACAACGACAGCGGCACCGCCGCCTTCCTGACCGTCGTGCCGAAGTCCGCGCCGCAGTCCCAGAAGACCAGCGAGCTCGTCGACCGACTGCGCACCGACACCATCCCGGAGGCCGAGAAGGGCACGTCGCTCGACGTGCAGCTCGGCGGAGTCACCGCCAGCTACGACGACTTCGCCGACGTCATCATCGGCAAACTGCCGCTGTTCGTGGGCGTCGTCATCGGGCTCGGCTGCGTCCTGCTGCTCCTGGCCTTCCGCTCGATCGGCATCCCCCTCAAGGCCGCCGCGATGAACGTCGCGGCGGTCGCCTCGGCCTTCGGCGTGGTCGTCGCGATCTTCCAGTGGGGCTGGGGCGGCGAGATGCTCGGCCTCGGCAGAGCGGGCCCGATCGAGCCCTTCCTCCCCGTGATCATGGTGTCGGTGCTGTTCGGGCTCTCGATGGACTACCAGGTGTTCCTGGTCAGCCGCATGTACGAGGAGTGGCTGGAGAGCCGCGACAACCGGCGGGCCGTCCGCGTCGGGCTCGCCGAGACCAGCCGCGTCATCAACTCCGCGGCCGTCATCATGATTTCGGTCTTCCTGGCCTTCGTCCTCAGCGGTGACCGCGTCATCGCGATGTTCGGCATCGCGCTGGCCGCCGCCGTCGCCCTCGACGCGTTCGTCCTGCGCACGCTCCTGGTGCCCGCTCTCATGCACATGCTCGGCGGCGCCAACTGGTGGCTGCCGAAGTGGCTGGACCGCCGGCTGCCCCGCATCAGCATCGAGCTGCCCGAGCGCCGCGAGGCGCATGCGAGTATTTCCGGACAGCGCCCGGCCTCGGACGACGCGCTGCTGGACGTACTGGTGAAGGCCCGAGCCGAGGAGCACAAGCGCGATGTACACGATCTCCCTGGGTGACGACGGCGCGGAGCTGCGGCCCCTTGAGACGTGGCACGCCGAGCAGTTCCTCGCCCATCTGGAGCGCGGGCGCGAGTTCATCGGGCAGCACATCGCGTTCGGCTCGGACATCAAGGACGTCGCCTCCGCCCGGGACCTGCTCAAGTCCTATGCCGACAAGCGCGCCGCCGACAGCGGAAGCCTGCACGGGCTCTGGCTGGACGGGACGCTCGTCGGCGGCCTGCTCTTCCGGATCTTCGACGCGGAGGGCGGCAACTGCGAGATCGGCTGCTGGCTCGAGCCTGCCGCCTCCGGACGCGGCCTCGTCACGCGCGGCGCCCGTGTCCTCATCGACTGGGCGGTCCACGAACGCGGCATCCACCGCGTGGAATGGGTCGCCTCCTCCGAGAACGGGCCCAGCCTGAACGTGGCGCGCCGGCTCGGCATGCGGCGGGACGGGGTGCTGCGCGAGGCGGGCTCGCACAACGGCGTCAAGCAGGATCTTGAGGTGTGGTCGGTGCTCGCGCCGGAGTGGCTCGCGCGTGAGGCCGTCTGTCGCTGATTGTCGCCGTCTGCCGCTGTCTGCCCAGGTAGGGCCGCACTAGCTCGCCGGTTGTGAGGCGGGTGACTTCGGGGCCGGGGACTTCGCGCCCGACGGCGGGGCCGGAGACGATCCGGTCGCCCCGGACGAGGGTGGTTGCGACGACTGGGACGGCTCGGAGGACGGGGACGACTGCTGTGACTGAGACTGCGACGAGCCGGACGACGGGGCTTTCGAGGCAGCCGAGGGAGAGGGCGGGGTGCGCGGCGTGGTCCTCATGTCGCCTGCGCCCGTGGTGCCCGCGTTCCGCGTGAACCAGCCCTCGGTCTCCGGGTCGTACATCACGAACCTGTTCACCGGCTGCGCCGCCGGCGACACGACGACCGCGTCCGACGACTTGTAACCGGACCAGGCCTTGCCCTCACGCTTCACCGACCCCTGCAGGGGCACCGGCGCGAGCAGCGGATTCCCGCACGAGCACCGCACGCGCGGCTCGCCGCGGTCGTTCACGAGCACGGCCGTGCCGGACTGGAGAACCGACTGGAACGTGGTCGCGGCGCCGTTGCGGAAGCCGTGATTGGTGACCCGTGTGTCGAGGCGGAGCTGAACCGGTGTCAGTGACCGCAGATAGGCGGGGACTCCGGACGGGTCGATACCGAGGACCGAGGCGAACGCCTTGTTCTTGTCCGGCTCCGCCCCCAGCGCGGAGATCTGCTTCTCCACGTCACAGCTGGAGACGTTGCGGGTGCCGCCGTACAGACCGGGGGCGGAGCCCTCGACTCCCCGGACGATGTTCGCGCCCTGAGACGAGGCGTCCCCGGACGGGCTCGGCAGCGTGGTCGGAGCCGTCGCGGTGGCACCCTTGTGGGTGCTCGACGCGGTGTACGGGTCGGGGCCGGACGAGTCGGCGCTCTGGAGGAAGAGCTCACCGCCGGCCGTGGTTCCGCCGCCCCCACCGCCGCCGGAGCTGGTGAGGACGATGGTGAGGACCACCGCGGCGACGATCAGGACGCCGAGCCCCACGAGCTTCTTGGGCGTGAACCGCCACCAGGGGCGATCGGGTCCCGGTCCCTCGGGGCGCGGGGTCTGACTCGGCGGGGGCGGGCTGCCGGGGGGCGGAGTGTCGCCGGGACCGCCGCCGCCCGTCCCGCCGGGGCCACCGCCGCCCGTTCTGCCGGAGCCGGCGCCCGAGCCGGTGCCTTCCCCGGACGGCCGGTGTTCGCCGTCACTGGGGTGCTCGGGAGGTGGCGGGGGTACGGACCCTGGCCGGGTCGGGCCCGAGAGTGGGCCGGATGGGGGGCCGGTGGGGCGGCCGGGCTCCGTCGGTCGGTCACTCACGGGCGCTTCTTCTCACCGTAGGAGGCATGGGGTGGGATGGGGAGGACCCGCCCTCTCGGTCCGGGGGCCAGGTCTCTCTGTCCCGTTACCTCCACATTGTGTGTTCCGTACTCGGACGGCTCGCAAGCCGAACCCGTACGCCTCGCAAGCCGAACGCCTACCGCTCGCAAGCCGACGCGGTCGGCCCTCCCGAGGGGCGGACCGTCGGGCGTCTGCCTAGCGTGGCCCCGTGAGTGAACAGGCATCCGACGGCCCGACCGGCACCAGGCGCAGCGCGAAACACGGCTGGGCCGCGGCCCTCGTGGCCGTGCTCGCCGGGCTCGTGGCCATGGTGGTCACGGCCGCCCTCGGCCTGTGGGCCGCGGGTGCGGCCGGGCTGCCCGGGAGCGCCTTCCCCCGAGTGGTCGCCGCCGTCGTGGTGATGGCGGCCGGCGGATCCGTCGAACTGGACGGAAACGCCGGTGACCTCGCCCGGACGCACGCCGACATCTCGGTCCTGCCCCTCTCCGTGACCCTCGCCGGAGCGCTGGTGATCGCCGCGGGCTTCCTGCGGCCCCTGCGGCACCGGGCCATCGCGAGCAGCGGCGAACTCCTCGGCTGGGCCGGGCGGGTGGCCGTGCCATGGGTGGTCGCGGTCATCGTCCTCTCGTTCCTGGCCAGGCAGGATTTCGACATCCCCGTCACGGACCCGACCGGCGGCATCATCGAGGGCGTCCTGGACGGCCCGCCCAAGGTCGGATTCCGGACGGACCTTCCCCTCACGATCCTCTTCGGCGTGCTGTGGCTCGCGGGTGTCATGATCCTCGCCGTCCTCGTGTCACGCGGCGCCCCGCTCCCCGCCCGCCTCGTCCGCTTCCAGGAGTCGGTGCGCCCGGCCGCGTACGCGATGGTCGCGCTGCTGCTCGTGTACGTGGTCCTCGGCATCGTCGTCGGGCTCGTAGTCGCCGCGACGCGCGGCCACGTGTCCGAGACGTTCGCCGTGATCCTCCTCGGCCTGCCCAACCTCGTCTGGTTCGGCTACACCATCGGCCTCGGCGCGTCCTGGGACGGCAAGGTCGACGGCCCGTTCGGTCTGCCCGTGCCGCACATCCTCGACGTCGTACTCCGTACGCCCGACATCTCCACCGTCAACGTCAGCACGCTCGCCGAGCAGGACGGCCGCATCTGGTGGTCGGTCGTGGTGGCCGCGATCCTGACGCTGGCGGCGGCGTTCGGGATGGCGCTGCGGTCACCCGCCCGTATGCGGGCGTGGCAGCACGCCGTCCACATGGCGGTGGCCCTCGTCCTGACCGTGCTCGCCATCTGCCTCCTCGCCCGCATCTCCGCGCACTACGGCCTGTCGCTCCTCGGCATCGGCGACATCGGCGGTGGGCTCGGCGGCGAGGTGTCGCTGCGCCCACACCTGTGGACCGCCCTCGGCCTCGCCGTCCTGTGGGGCCTGGTCACCGGGTTCCTCGGCGGTCTGCTCGCGTCGCGCCGCCATCGGCGCGGGGAGGTGGAGACGGCGAAGCCGGACCGGAGTTGAGCTGAGCGGCTAGCGCACGAGGCCCGTGAAGACCGGCAGCGCCCATCGCGGCGGGGCGGGCGGGGGTTCGGCGGTGGGAGACCACGCACTGATCCGGCCGTCCACCCGCGTCGGAGGATGGCTGTTCCGGACACCGCCACGCGCCGCCGCGCGCAGCGCCGCCACGAACTGGAGGCACGATTCGTAGCGGTCGTCCGGGCTCTTGGCCAGTGCCTTGGCGAGCACGGCGTCCATCGCGGCGGGGAGTTCGGGGCGCAGGCCGGTCAGGGGCGGTGGCGGGTCGAACTGGTGGGCCCACAGCAGCGCCATGTCGTCGTCGCGCTGGAACGGCGGCAGACCCGTCAGGGTCTCCTGGACGACGCAGGCGAGGCTGTAGACGTCGCACCTGCCGTCGACCGGGCGGCCGGAGATCTGCTCGGGCGCCACATAGTCGAGCGTGCCGACGAACTGGCCCACGGACGTGAATCCGGTCAGGGACAGCGACTTCTTCGTCAGGCCGAAGTCCGTGAGGTAGACGTGCTCGGGATGGTCGCTGTCCGTGCCCGCGGCGACCAGGATGTTGCCCGGCTTCACGTCCCGGTGCACCAGGTCGTGGTCGTGGGCGGCGTCGAGCGCGGACGCGACCTGCGCGGCGATCCGTACGGCCGTCCCCACGGGCAGCGGCCCCTGACGGTCGAGGAGCGCGCGAAGGTCCTGGCCCGCGACGAAGCGCATGGCGATGTAGAGGATGCCCTCGGCCTCGCCGGCCTCGAAGACCGGCACGATGTGCGGATGGTCGATGGCGGCGGCGACGCGCGACTCGTGCGTGAACCGTTTGCGGAAGGTGTCGTTACGGGCGAGTTCCGGGGCGAGCAGCTTGAGCGCGACGGTGCGTTCGAGACGCAGGTCCAAGGCCCGGTAGACGACCGCCATGCCGCCCCGGCCGATCTCGCTCTCCACGCGGTACCCGGCGATCCGCCGCCCGAGCAGATCGGACGGCCGTCCGGCGGGCAACCGCGGATCGTCAGCCATCACCGGTCACCCGGCCCCTGGGTGCTGCGCTCGCGCTCGCGCTCGGCCGCGTCGTAGCCGGTCATCTGCGCGGGGTCCACGACGCGGGTGGGTTCGGGGGACTTGGGGGTCGGGGTCCGGGTCCGGGCCGAGCTCTCGTTCGGGGTGGAGGGTGCCCCGTCGAGGGTCTCGTCCGGGCTGGGGCCGTCGGCTTTCTCGCCCGCGCCGGAGCCGTCGGCGTTCTCGTCCGGGCCCGAGTCGGCGACGCCCGTGGGTTCGGGGGCCGCGGGATGCGCGGGTTGCGCGGGCGCCGGTGTCGCCGCGCTCGGCCGTCCCGGTCCCGCCTCCGCCGCGTACGTACTCAGCTGCGTACCGTCGCAGTACACCCAGCGCTCGTGCTCGGCGTCGTACAGCCACACCGCCTCGCCGTCGACGACCATCCCCACCCGCAGCCCCTGCGTGCGGCGCCGGAACGTCTCCCCGTCGATGCGTTCCTCGGCCAGTTCCTGCGCGGCGCGCCGGTACTGGCCCGCCGCCTCCTCGACGCGCGCCATCAGCGGTCGCGGATCCGCCGTGCGGGCCATCGGCTTTCCGGCCTCCGGCGGGTCGTGCGGCACGGCGACGAGCAGACGCGCGTCGACCCATGCCGACCAGCCGTTGGCACACACGATCCGGCCCCAGTCCGCGCGCCGGTCGACCAACTCGACCGGGAGCAACGGGTCGAGGGGCTGCGTCGGCCGGGACACGTCCGGTTCCTCCCAGGCGGGCAGCCCGTCCGGGGGCACGACGTGGGTGGGGCGGAACTCCGGTGTCGCCATGGGCGCCTCTCCGCTGTCTCTCCGCTACTTCCGCATGATGGCGGGTTCGTGCCGGCGCAGCAGCCGTGCGACGGCGATCCCGAAGACGACCGAGAGCACGACCAGCATCCCCATGTTGAGCAGCCACACCCCGGCGGAGTGCTCGAACAGGGGGTCACTCGTCAGCTTCCCCGGCACGATCCGGGACAGACCGACCGTGCCCGCCATCGCGCCGAGTGCCCACCGCGACGGAACCAGCCACGACAACTGCTCGATTCCGGGCACCCCGTGCAGCTTGAGCAGCGCACCGCAGAACACGACCTGGATGATCGCGAGGAGCACCAGGAGCGGCATGGTGACCTCCTCCTTGCGCACCAGGGCGGACACGAGCAGGCCGAGCATCATCGCCGTGAACGACAGGAGCGCCACGGTGAGCGTGATCTCCACGAGCGGAGGCATCAACACCCCCTTGCCGCCCGGCGCGTTGAGGTCGACACCGACGAGCCCGACCAGCGTCAGGACGACGGCCTGAAGCACCGTGATGGTGCCGAGGACGACGACCTTGGACATCAGGTACGCGGATCTGGACAGCCCGACGGCACGTTCCCGCTGGTAGATCACCCGTTCCTTCACCAGCTCGCGCACGGCGTTGGCGGCGCCCGTGAGCACACCGCCCACACACAGAAGGAGCAGCGCGTTCATCGCCGACTCCTGGGTGAGGCGGCTGCCGGCCAGCGCACGGACCATCGCACCCATCACGAACGGCAGCGCGATCATGATGGCGAGGAAAGTCCGGTCGGCGCTCAGCGCGGCGGCGTACCGGCGTACAAGGGTCTGCAGCTGCGTGCCCCAGCTCCGCGTCCTCGGCGGCGGGGCGACCTCCGCCGACGGCGCGGCCGGCAGCCGGGGCTGCGCCGTGGAGTTCACGATGTACTGACGGTGGAACAGGGACGAGTCGTAGTCCTCCGCCCAGCCGCGGTCCCGGTCGTTCTCGAAGGCCTCGAACGCCTCCGGCCACTCCGTGAAACCGAAGAACCCGAGCGCGTCCCCCGGCGGCCCGTAGAACGCGATCTTCCCTCCGGGGGCGAGCACCAGCAGCCGGTCGCACACCTCCAGGCTGAGGACGCTGTGGGTGACGACGATGACGGTGCGCCCGTCGTCGGCGAGGTCACGCAGCATGTGCATCACCGAGCGGTCCATGCCCGGGTCGAGCCCGGACGTCGGCTCGTCGAGGAAGAGCAGGGACGGCTTCGTGAGCAGTTCGAGGGCGACGCTGACGCGCTTGCGCTGGCCGCCGGAGAGGCTGTGGATGGGCTGCGCTGCCCGCTGTTCGAGGCCCAGTTCGCGGACGACCTCGTCGACGCGCTCGCGCCGCTCGGAGCGTTCGGTGTCCTGCGGGAAGCGGAGTTCGGCCGCGTAGCCGAGGGCCCGGCGCACGGTCAGCTGGGAGTGCAGGATGTCGTCCTGCGGTACGAGTCCGATGCGCTGGCGCAGCTCCGCGTAGTCGCGGTACAGGTCGCGGCCGTCGTACAGGACCGTGCCCTGGTCGGCGGGGCGCAGTCCGGTCAGCGCGTTGAGCAGCGTGGACTTGCCCGCGCCGCTGGGGCCCACGACGGCGAGCAGACACTTCTCGCCGACCGGGAACGAGACGTGATCGAGCAGCGTCTTGCGGCCCTGGTCCACGGTGACCGCCAGGCCCTGGACGTCGAGCGAGACCTCGCCGGTGTCGACGAACTCCTGCAGCGTGTCGCCGACCAGGCAGAACGCGGAGTGGCCGATACCCACGACGTCCCCGGGCGAGACCCGGGCGCGGGAGACGGACGAGCCGTTGAGGTAGGTGCCGTTGTGCGAGCCGAGGTCGACGATCTCGTACGTGCCGTCGGGCTGCGCCCGCAGTTCCGCGTGGCGGCGCGAGACGATCAGGTCGTCGACGACGAGGTCGTTGTCGGCGCTTCGGCCGATGTGAACGGTGCGGGCGGGCAGCGGCCGCACGGTGGTCGGCTGCTTGAACGTGCCGGTCGCGCCGGGCATGGACACGGACGAGGGCCGTTCGGCGCGGCCGGGTGACGCTGCCACCTGATCGAGTACGTGATCCGGGATGTGGTCCGGCACTTGATCCGCCAGGTGATCCGTCACGGACTCGGGTACCGGTGGCTGCTCATGGTCGACCAGTACGGCGCGCGGCCCGTCGGCGGGGTGGCCGAACCTGATGACCGAGCCCGCTCCCACCCCGGACTCGTGGATGCGCCTGCCCCCGGTGTAGGTGCCGTTCGTGCTGTCCTCGTCCTCGAGGGACCAGTGGTCGGCGACGGGCCGGAGCACCGCGTGGTGCCACGAGACGCGGGCGTCGTCGATGACGATGTCGCTCAGAGGGTCGCGGCCGACGTGGTAGTCCCTGCTCGGGCTCATCACCGTGGGTCCCGCATCGGTTTCGAGCACAAGCTCGGGCGCGGTCGGGGCGACTGGCCGCTCTGCCATGTTCGAATTCTATCGATGTGTCCTGGTGTGCGCCTGATCGGCTGGATGCCCCGGCCACCCACTGGCCCCGCACAGACACCACACCGGCCCGGCACAGGCCGGACTCAGCCCGGACTCAGCTCGTTAAGAGAGCTCTCAGACTCCGTCCGTACGGTGCGGGGCATGGTTACGAAGACGGATGACGAGACGGCCGAGACCCCCGAGGCCACCACCGCTGGCGCCGCTGAGGCTGCTGCCGAGACCCCTGAGACCCCTGAGACCTCCAAGGCCCCCAAGACCATTGAGGTCACCAAGGACGCCGACAGCGCCGACACCGCTGACACCACTGACGCCATCGAGGCCGCCGACGGCACCGAAGCAGATGCGGACCTGGCGGCAGATGCGGACCTGTACGACGGGCCGTTCGCGCCCGCCGAGCCCGTGGAGAACTCCTCCGGTGCGGGGCAGGGTGCCGGCGCCGTCGTCTCCGCCGCGCTCGGCGTCGTCGCGCTCAGCGGCAGCTGGGTCGCGACCGTCGCCTCGGCCCGCGAGTCCCTGATCGGCCAGCTCCAGACCTCGCAGGGCGCGAGCGTCGCCAAGCAGGTCTCCGAGGTCTACGGCGACTCGTGGCACGCCACCGCCCTGGTCGGCGGGGCTTTCGCGCTTCTCGCGCTGATCGTCGGCGCCGTCGTCCTGGCCAGGCCCGCGTTCGGCGCCCCTGGCAGGCCGCAGGCCGTGTGGATCAAGTCGGTCGCCTGGGCGGGTGTCTCCCTCGGCGCCCTCGGTCTGCTTCTCGCCGTGGCCAAGTACACCGACATCTTGATGGCGCTCCCCTCGGCCTCTTCCTGACTCGGTTTCCTGAGTCGTTCCTCGGGGGTGCCTCAGGGTGCCTCAGGCAGGTCTGAGTACCTCTGAGGACCTCTGAGTCACGTCTAAGGCCCCCCGCACCCGGAACATGCGGCACTCTCCCGATGTGGCGGACCCCCCTGGGAGACGAGTGTTGAGGCATCGCAGAAAGCGAAGCCCACCATCACTCGCCACCAGGAGCGCCAGATGTACGAGTACGAGATCCACCAGGTCCGCGCCGCCGAACTGGTTCGCCGGGCCGAGCACAGCCGCCTGGTCCGGGAGGCCCGTGAAGCCCGCCGCGACCGGCGTGCGGAGCGCCGCGCCGCCTCTGCCGGCCAGGACGCGGAGGGGCGGGTGAGCAGTCCGCGCTCCCTCCGCTCCCGTTTCGCACGCGCGGCCTGACGATGAAGGCAGAACCGAGGGAGGGCCACGCGGGTGTGGTCCTCCCTTTCCACGCGCCTGACAGGCATCCCGACTTCCACACATCTGACAGGCGTCTCGACGCACTTGACCCGCACCCGGCTCCGCCGTCGGCGATAACGGGTGACGCTCCGTCGGACCCCTGTGCGATGCTCCCCCCTGTGGAGACCAGGTGCGTCAGCCCGGTGTTCGTCGGCCGCGCCGGCGAACTGGGCGTACTCAACAAGGCGCTCGCCCGTGCCACCACGGGGGAGCCGCAGGCCATGCTGCTCGGCGGCGAGGCGGGGGTCGGCAAGACCCGTCTCGTCGAGGAGTTCGCCCTCGCCGCACGCCGCGAGGGCGCCGTCGTCGCGCTCGGGGGATGCGTCGAGATCGGTGCGGACGGGCTTCCGTTCGCCCCCTTCTCGGCCGCCCTGCGGGCCCTTCGCCGGCTGCTGCCCGAGGAGTTCGTCGCGGCGGCCGCCGGACAGGAGACCGAACTCGCACGGCTCCTGCCCGAACTCTCCCCGGCGCCGGCCGGACGCGACGGACGCCACGACGAGGAGAGCATGGCCCGGCTCTTCGAGCTGACGGCCCGTCTCCTGGAACGCGTCGCCGCCGACCGCACCGTCCTCGTCGTCCTGGAAGACCTCCACTGGGCAGACGCCTCCACCCGCCACCTCCTCTCCTACCTCTTCCGTACGCTGCGCAGCGGCCGCCTCGTCATCGTCGCCACCTATCGCGCCGACGACGTCCACCGCCGCCACCCGCTGCGCCCGCTCCTCGCCGAACTCGACCGTCTGCGCACCGTCACCCGCCTCGAACTCGACCGGTTCAGCCGCGACGAGGTGTCCCGCCAGATCGCCGGGATCTTCGCGGCCGAGCCCGAACAGGCCCAGGTCGACGACATCTTCGAGCGCTCCGACGGAAACGCGTTCTTCGTCGAGGAACTGGCCGTCGCCACCAGCGAGGGCGGCTGCACCGGCCTGTCCGAGACGCTGCGCGACGTGCTCCTCGTCCGCGTCGAGAGCCTTCCCGACGACGCCCAGCGCGTGGCCAGGATCGTCGCCGAGGGCGGCTCCACCGTCGAGTACGCGCTGCTCGCCGCCGTCGCCCGACTCGGCGAGGACGAACTGATCGAAGCCCTGCGCGCCGCCGTCGGCGCCAACATCCTGCTCGCCACTGCCGACGGGGACGGCTACCGCTTCCGCCACTCCCTGGTCCGCGAGGCCGTCGGCGACGACCTCCTGCCGGGCGAACGCTCCCGGCTCAGCCGCCGCTACGCCGAGGCGCTCGAGGCCGACCCCTCGCTCGTCCGCGCCGACGAACGCGTCACGCGCCTCGCGAGCTACTGGTACCACGCCCACGACCCGGCCAAGGCCCTGCCCGCCGTCCTCGACGCGTCCGTCGAAGCCCGCCGCCGGCACGCCTACTCCGAGCAACTGGGGCTCCTGGAACGGGCGATGAACCTCTGGGACGAGACCCCCGAGGACATCCGCGCCGGACTGCGCCCCGTCGACTACACCGAGGTCTATCCCCCCTGCGGCTGCGATCCCGCCACCACCCCCCTGCGCTATCTCGACCTGATGGCCGAGGCCGCCGTCGCCGGCCGCCTGTGCGGCGAACGCGAACGCGCCCTGAAAATCACCAAACGCGCCCTGCGCCTCATCGACGACGCCGACGAGGAGAAGGACCCACTGCGCGCCGCCTGGTTCTGGATCCAGCGCTCCCGTCTCGTCCCGTCCCTCGGCCGCGGTGACGGCTGGGCCGAGATCGCCACCGCCCAGGAACTCGTACGCGGACTGCCGCCGTCGGAGGTGCACGCGGAAGTCCTCACCAACGTCGCCTCCTGGGGCATGCTCCACGAGCCGGGCGAAGAGACCCTGGCCGCCGCCGAACGGGCCGTCGAGTACGCCCGCATGGTCAAGGCCGAGGACATCGAGCTGAACGCGAGACTCACCCTCGGCGGCCTCCTCGTCGACGCGGGCGAGGCCGACCGAGGCTTCGCCGAGATGCACGCCGTCCGCGACCGGGTCGTCGAGATCGGTCTCGTCCCGCAGGTCGGCCGCGTCCACATCAACCTCGCCTCCGTCCTGGAGGGCGCGGGCCGCTCCCTGGAGTCCGTGACCGTCGCCGAGTCGGGCATGGACCTGTGCCGCCGGTACGGCCTCCTCGACACGGAGAGCTGGGTCCTCACCAACATGGCCGAGTCCCTCACCTCCCTGGGCCGCTGGACCGAGGCCGAGGCCGCGGTCGACACGGCACTGCGGTCCTCCGCCCTGAGCGCCAAGCCCCGCGGCACGGCCGCCACCCGTCTCGCGACCGTGGCCCTCGGCCGCGGTGACCACGCCGAGGCGGCCGCCCAGCTCGCCGCCGCCCGCGCCCACTACGGCACCCACGACACGATGCCCCAGTACGCCCTGCCCCTGTCCGCCCTCGCCGTGGGCATCGCGGCGGCCGCGGGCGGCACCCAGGGACTCCTCGACGCCCGCGCCGAACTCGCCCGCGTCGTGGCCGACGGCATCCCGCCGAGCAACCAGCGCTATGCGTGGCCCCTCCTCGTCGCGGCCGCCGTCGCCGAGGCCGACGCGCGGGGCCTGCCGGCCGCGGAGCCCGGCCGAGCCGGAGCCGTCGACCGCATCCGCACCGCTGCCAAGCGCCTGGCCACGCCCATGCCCGTGTGGCTCGCCCACGAGCAGTGGGTCCGCGCTGAGCTCCTGCGCGCCGAAGGCCGCGACACCCCTGACGACTGGTCCCATCCCCTCACCACCTTCGAATCGCTCGACCGCCCCTACGACCTCGCCCGTGTCCGCTTCCGTGCGGCGGAATCCCTCCTTGCGGCGGCCGCCACATTCGACGACGAGCGTGAGCGGGCCAAGGAACTGCTGCGGCTCGCCGGTGCTGTCGCCGACCACCTCGGAGCGCGTCCGCTCACCGAATCGGTCGCCCTCCTCGCCCAGCGCGCCCGCCTCACCCTGAACCGCGCCGCCCCACGCCCCCAGGCCCCCACCGACCCCGCCGAGGAACTCGGCCTCACCAGCCGCGAACGCGACGTCCTGCGCCTCGTCGCCGCCGGACGCAGCAACCGCCAGATAGCCGAGGAGCTCTTCATCTCCCCGAAGACGGCGAGCGTCCACGTCTCCAACATCCTCGCCAAGCTGGGCGTCGCCGGCCGCGGTGAGGCAGCCGCCCTGGCCCACCGCCTGAGGCTGTTCGCGCCGACGAGCTGAAGACCGGGGCCGGGACCTGGCCCGCCCGGATCTGCCTGGAACCGCGCCGGATCGCCACGGAGGGTGAAAATTCGCACTGTCGTACGCTGGACGGAGGTCTCGGCCACCCGGAGGCGCCGTGTTCAACATGTTCGACGAGCTGTTCTCGCCGGGCCGCAAGCACACCGACGAGGAACGCAAACGGCTGGAGCTGACTCGCGTCGACCTCAACGACGGCGATCCGGGTCGCGGCCCGATAGACCTCACCTCCGGCAAGGTCGTGGTCCGCGCCCCTGCCCAGGCCTCACCGGAGCCGACAGCCGAACCCGAACCAGTCCCTGAGCCGGACTCCGAGGCGGGGACGACCCAGAAGCCCGGCCCCGACCCGAGCCATGACTCAGCGCCCGACTCCGACCCGAGCGTCCCGTCCGACGATCAGAGCTGAGCGCGCCCCACCCCGCCGGGATCGGGCCCAGCCCCTCAGGACACCTCCAGCTCCAGGATCCGGTCGTCGCCCTTGCGCGGCGTGCCTCTCGAGTCCGTGTTGCTCGTCGTCAGCCACAGCTTGTTCCCGCCCGCGGAGACCACCGTGCGCAACCTCCCGTACGTGCCCTGCTCGGTCGCCGCGTCGATGAGGAAGGACTGGGGCGTGCCCGCCACCTCCGCCCCCCGCACGGGGATCCGCCACAGCCGCTCGCCTCTCAGGCCCGCCATCCAGACCGAGCCCTCCGCGTAGGCGATCCCGCTCGGGGACGCCTCGGACGTGTGCCACACGGCCACCGGATCATGGAACCCCGACTTGCCGCTCTTGCCCTCCACAACGGGCCAGCCGTAGTTGTCACCCGGCACGATCAGGTTGAGCTCGTCCCACGTGTCCTGGCCGAACTCCGACGCCCACAGCCGCTTGTCCTTGTCCCAGGTGAGCCCCTGGACGTTGCGGTGACCGTACGTATAGACCACGGAGTCGCCGAAGGGGTTTCCAGGCGCCGGTTTCCCGTCCGGGGTCATCCGGAGAATCTTGCCGCCCGGGGACTTCTTGTCCTGGGCGTACTTCGTCACGTACGTCTCGCCCGTGCCCACGTAGAGCAGCTTGTCCGGGCCGAACGCGATGCGCCCGCCGTTGTGGTTCGAGCCCTTCGGGATGCCCGTGAACACCGTCTCGGGCGCGCCCAGTTGATCACCGGGAGGCTTCTTCGCGTCGTACCGCATCCGCACGATGCGGTTGTCCGACTGCGCGGTGAAGTACGCGTAGAGCCAGTGGTCAGAGGCGAACGACGGGGAGAGGGCCAGGCCGAGCAGTCCGCCCTCGCCCCCAGGGACCACCCCGGGCACGGTGCCGACCTCGGTCTTCTTTCCGGTGTCCGTGTCGACCCGGGTGATCGTCGCTTCGTCCCGCGAGGACACCAGCAGTCCGCCGCCCGGCAGTGGCGCCAGGCCCCAAGGGGAATTCAGGCCCTCGGCGACCGTGCGCACCACCTTCACCGAGCCCTTCACCGGACCGGTGTCGCCCCCCGCGTGCCCGGAAGCAGACGCTCCTGGTCCGGAGGGGCTGGCGGAGGCGCTCTGCCGGCTGTCCGACGGACCGTCACCCGAAGAACACCCCGCCGTGAACAGGATCGAGGCGCAGGCCATCACGGCCAACACGGGCTGCACACCTGGACGTTGCACGATCGGATCCCCTCGACGCCGCGGACTGGGCTGCTGTTCTGCGCTGCGGTTCTACTGTTCATACACCGCAGCCACCCCGCAGGTTCCCGATCAACTCCGACGCGTTCGGACCAACCTGATCCCGCCACCGCTCTCACGGCCCCAGGCCTCAAGCCCCCCAAGATCCCCCTCAGTCCCAGGACCCCCGCGCCCGCGGCAGCTCCCCGATCTCCGCCAGGTCACGGTCCGTGAGCCGCAGCTCCGCCGCCGCCGCGTTCTCCGCCGCCCACCGCTCCCGCTTGGCGCCCGGCACCGGCACCACGTGTCGCCCGCGTCCCAGCACCCACGCCAGCGCCACCTGCGCCGGAGTCACCGCTTCCCCGTGCCGCGAGGCGATCCGGCGCAGGCCCGCCACGATCGGCTGGTTGGCCGCCATCATCTCCGCGATGAACCGGGGATGCCGGGCCCGCAGATCGTCGGGTTCGAAGCCCTGCCCCGGCGTCAGCGTGCCCGTGAGGAAGCCGTTGCCCAGCGGCATGGCCGCGAGGAACCCCACGCCCCGTGCCTCGCACCACGGCAGCAACGCCTCCAGGGCCTCCGGCGACCACACCGAGAGCTCGGCCTCCACCGCGCTCACCGGGAACACCTGCTGCACCCGCTCCAGCTGCTGGATCGTTCCCGCATGCAGCCCGGCCCCGCCCCTGCGCGCCGCCCGCGCCCCCACCGCGCACAGCCCGAGCGCCCGCACCTTCCCGGCGCCCACCAGCTCCGCCATGGCGCCCCACGTCTCCTCGACGGGCACCTCGGGGTCGGCGCGGTGCAGCTGGTAGAGATCGATGGTGTCGGTCTGGAGCCGGCGCAGCGACGCGTCGCAGGCCCGCTTCACATACCCGGGACGGCCGTTGGCGACGATGTGCTGCTCCCCGACGAGCAGCCCGCACTTGGTCGACACGAAGGCGTCGCCGCGGCGCTCCTTCAGGACCCGCCCGAGCAGCAGCTCGTTCGTGAACGGCCCGTACATGTCCGCCGTGTCCAGCAGGGTCGACCCCCGGTCCAGCGCGGCATGCACGGTGCGTACGGACTCGTCCCCCCGCTGCCGCGAGCCGGTGTAGGCCCAGCTCATCGGCATGCACCCGAGCCCGATCGCGCCCACCTCGAGCGCTGCCGCCCCGATCGTCCTGCGCTCCACCTGGAAGTAGCCTCCCCCTGCGTGTTCGAGAGGTCCCCAAACTAACCTCTGGGACCCGGCCCGCCGCGCACAGCCCACCTCCCATTAGCCTCCTGACCATGAGTGCTGAGGTATCCGCCGACGTATGGCTCCCGTTCCGTGAAGACGAGGTCCCCGGGCTTCCCGGCGGGCTCGACTACCGCTTCTGGGACGGCGGCCCCGACTTCCCCGCCGACCCGGCCGACTGCGCCTTCTACGTGGTCCCGTACATGAAGGGCGCGGACGTCGGCGTACGCCCCATGCCCGAGATGACGTCCGTACGGGCCGTACAGACGCTCTCCGCAGGCATCGACCACGTACAGGGAGGCCTCACGTCGCTCCCGTCGGGCGTGCAGCTGTGCAACGCGCGCGGTGTGCACGAGGCGAGCACGGCCGAGCTCACCCTCGCCCTGATCCTGGCGTCCCTGAGGGGCATCCCCGGCTTCGTGCGGGGACAGGAGAGCGAGGAGTGGCGCTCCGGCTTCTATCCGGCGCTGGCCGACAAGAACGTACTGATCGTCGGCTACGGGTCGATCGGCTCCGCCATCGAGGACCGGCTCGCCCCCTTCGAGTGCGCGCGGGTGGTGCGCGTCGCACGCTCCGCCCGCACGACCGCGCGCGGCCCCGTGCACCCGCTCACCGAACTGTCCGCGCTGCTCCCCGACGCGGACGTGGTGATCCTTTCGACGCCGCTCAACGAGGCGACGCGTGGTCTCGCGAACGCCGCCTTCCTGGCGCGACTCAAGGACGGCGCCCTGCTCGTGAACGTCGCGCGCGGGGCCGTCGTCGACACCAAGGCGCTCCTGGCCGAACTGGAGAGCGGCCGGATCACCGCCGCGCTCGACGTCACCGATCCCGAACCCCTGCCCCAGGGGCACCCGTTGTGGCACGCTCCGGGGGTACTCGTCAGCCCGCACGTCGGCGGCTCCACATCCGCCTTCTGGCCGCGGGCCAAGCGCCTGCTCGCCGCACAGCTGACCCGGTTCGCGGCGGGAGAGCCGCTCGAGAACGTCGTCCTGACGACGGACTGACCACAGACCGAACACGGACTGACGACGGCCCGATCACCGACGAGCCGGTCACCGACGGCCCGATCACCGACGAACGACGGACCGAGGGCGGGTTCAGGAGAGAGGCCGATCCGGGGTCTCTCGGCCCGGCTTCGCACGCCCCCGCACACGCTCCGCACCCGCTCGGATGCGCCCCGTGCGCGCATCGCCGCTGGTCGTCACGGAGAGTAGAGAGACTATGTCCCTGAGTGACGAGTCTGGTGTATCGTCCCGACTGGGGTAGCGCCGTGGAGAGTTCGGCGCCGGGGACGGACACCGGGACTGCGAGGGGGGCGACGGGCGATGCACGGCCTATGGGCGAACGATCCGACGCGGCGGGGCCGCCGGCGGCAACCCGCGCGCGCACCGGTCCGCAGAAGCCGGCCCCATTGCCTCGGCAGCCGCAGGGGCGTACGCCACAGGATCGGCGTACGCCACAGGATCGGCGGACGCCGGAGGCCTCAGCGAGCAGGGCACGGACACCGGGACACGGGGGCGGCACGGACCGGAGTGTCCACGTGAGCGCCCCCGGAGCCGTGCTCACCGGCCGCCGCCTGCTCCGGGGCGGCGGCACCGGCCTCGCCTCACAGCTTGCGCTCGCCCTCCTGTGTGCCGGGTACGCCACGGGGTCCGCGCTCGGCTGGGGATCCGACCGGCTCGCCCTGTTCATGGGCGACTTCGGGCTCAGCGCCGCCGCCGGGGTCGCCGCCGTGTCGAACTTCGCGTACGCGCGCAGCCGGCGCATCCGCTTCCGACCGGCCTGGATCCTGTTCGCGGCCTCCTCCGCCATGGCCTCCCTGGGGAACGGGGTGTGGGGCTGGTACGAGGTCGTCCTCCAGCGCCCCGTGCCGACGCCGAGCCTCGCCGACCTCTTCTTCCTGTGCTTCGCGCCGCCCGCCATCGTGGGGCTGCTCGTCCTCGCCAAGCGCCCCTTCACCAAGGCCGGTTGGGTCTGTCTCGCGCTCGACTCCTGGCTCATCGCCGGCTCGCTGATCACGCTGTCCTGGAGCCTCGCCCTCGAGCACGCCGCGCGGTACGAGGGGCAGAGCGTCACCCGCACCGCGCTCTCCCTCGCGTACCCCCTCCTCGACATCGTGCTGGTCAGCATGGTGCTCGCGCTGCACTTCCGCCGCTCGCCCGGCAACCGCACGGCGGTGAACACCGCGATCGGCGCGCTCGCCCTGACCGTGATGTGCGACGCCCTGTTCACCTCGCCCCTGCTGCACGCGAGTTACCGCTCGGGGGAGATCCTCGACGCCGGCTGGTTCGCGGGATCGCTGCTTCTCGCGTGCGCGCCCTGGGTGGGGCCGAAGGGCGCGGAGGCCGACGGAGTGCCCGCCTTTGCGCGGTACCAGGTCACCCGCCCCATCTCCGGATCACTCGGGGCGCTCACGCCCTACCTGGCCGCCGCCGTCTGCACGTTGGGGATCCTCTACAACATCTTCAACGGCCACAGCGTCGACCGCGTGGTCCTCTTCACTGCCTGCACGGTCGTCCTGGCCCTCGTCGTCCGCCAGGGCATCATGCTCCTCGACAACATCACCCTCACCCAGGAGCTGGCGCAGAAGGAGAACCACTTCCGCTCCCTGGTGCAGGGCTCCAGCGACGTCATCATGATCGCCGCTCCGAACGGCATCCTGAGATACGTCAGTCCGGCCGCCGCCGGGGTCTACGGGCGCGACGCCGAGGAACTCGTCGGGTCCGAGCTCGCCTCGATCATCCATCCCGAGGACCTCGGGCGCGTGGTCCACGAAGTGCGCCGCTTCCTCGCGGCGAGCCAGATCGAGGAGCCCACGACCCGGATCGAGTGCCGCTTCCGCTCCGGCGCCGGCGCCTGGCTGAACGTGGAGTCGACGATCAACCGCCACCACGGCGGCCTCATCCTCAACAGCCGGGACGTCACCGAACGGGTGCGCCTCCAGGCGCAGTTGCAGCACAACGCCGAGCACGACCCGCTCACCGACCTGCCCAACCGCGCCCTGTTCACCAAGCGGGTCGGCCACGCGCTGGGAGGCCGCCGCGCCACCGACCGCGGCACGGCCGTCCTCTTCATCGACCTCGACGGCTTCAAGCAGGTCAACGACACGATCGGCCACCAGGCGGGCGACGAGCTCCTCGTCCAGGCCGGCCGGCGGCTGGCCGAATCCGTGCGCTCCGGAGACACCGCCGCCCGCCTGGGAGGCGACGAGTTCGCGGCGCTGATCGTCGGCGACGGCAGCCGCGACGACACCGCGCGCGAGCAGCACATCTACGAGCTCGCGGACCGCCTCAGGATCACCCTCTCGCAGCCGTACACCATCGACGGCAACGATGTCCGGGTGGCCGCCTCCATCGGTGTCGCCTTCGCCGAACCCGACGTATCCGCAGGCGAGTTGTTGCGCAACGCGGATCTGGCGATGTACCGGGCGAAGGCCGCCGGCAAGGGTCGCGTGGAGCTGTACGCGCCCCAGATGCAGGCCGACGTCGTCCGCAAGGCGGAGCTCGCCACACGGCTGCGCACCGCCCTGCACGAGGGCGAGTTCGCCCTGCTGCACCAGCCGGTCGTCTCGCTCGCCACCGGCCGGATCACATCGGTCGCCGCCCAGGCCCGCTGGCGCTCGCATCAAGGCATCCTGTTCACGCCCGCCGAGTTCCTGCGCACCGCCGAGGAGGGCGAGCGCACCGCCGAGCTCGGCCGGTGGATGCTGGAGGAGGCCGTCGAGCAGGCCGCCGAGCGGGGCTGCGGAGGCCATGCCGTGCCCGTGGCCGTCCGGATGAGCGCCCGCAGGCTCCTCGACCGGTCGCTGCCCCTCGGGTCCATCGAGGCGCTCCTCACCCGCCACGGGCTGCCCTCCGGCGCGCTGGTCATCGAGCTGGCCGACAGCGACCCCCGCGTACCCCTGGACGAGCTGGAGCGCCGCCTCACCGCGCTGCGCAGGCTCGGCGTCCGGATCGCCCTCGACGGCTTCGGCAGCGGATACGCCGCCATCACGGCGCTGCGCAGGCTCCCTGTCGATGTACTGAAACTCGACCGCAGCCTTGTAGAAGGGGTGGTGGAATCCGCCCGCCTGCACAAGATCACCAGTGGCCTGCTGCGCATCGCCGGCGACCTCGGTCTGAAGTCCGTGGCCGACGGCGTCGACCTGCCCGAGCAGGTCGTCGCGCTGCGCGCCATGGGATGCACACATGGACAAGGGATGGCCTTCTCCGGGCCGCTCGACGAGTACCGGCTGCGCCGCGCGCTGGCCTCGGGGAACTACCCGGTGCCGAGCGGTCCGGCCGAGCCGGTGTTCGCGGGCGTACCCTCGCCGTCCGGCCGGACGACTCTGCTGCGCTCACATGATGAGACTCCCGTCCCACCTACTTGACACGCGCAGTGTGCCGGGGAGAGGGTCAATGTCATGCGCAACCGAATTCTCGTACTTGGAAAGCGCGTCGGCTGAAGCTGGGACACACCGGTCCGAACACCGGATCCCAGCGACCGCACCCGGCGCGCTCCCCTCGCTTGCCTCACGGCACGAGGGGTTTTTTGTTGCACAAGCGCGTGTAGTCCAGTAACCGAACACCGTACAAACCTCGCAAAAACCCTCAGCATCGAGAAGAGAATGCCGATGACCGAGCAGGCCACCGGGGCCCACCATCCGCAGCCGCGGCCCCGAGGACAGCAGTCCGCCCCCGTCGAGCACGTCACGGGTGCGAAGTCCCTCATCCGTTCGCTCGAGGAGGTCGGGGTCGACACCGTATTCGGCATTCCCGGCGGCACGATCCTTCCCGCGTACGACCCGATGATGGACTCGACCCGGGTGCGGCACGTTCTCGTCAGGCACGAGCAGGGCGCGGGGCACGCGGCCACCGGCTACGCGCAGGCCACCGGCAAGGTCGGCGTCTGCATGGCGACGAGTGGTCCGGGTGCGACGAACCTGGTGACGCCGATCGCGGACGCCATGATGGACTCTGTCCCGCTGGTCGCGATCACCGGTCAGGTCGTGACCAAGGCCATCGGTACGGATGCCTTCCAGGAGGCGGACATCGTCGGCATCACGATGCCGATCACGAAGCACAGCTTCCTGGTCACCAGGGCCGAGGACATCCCGAAGGCGATCGCCGAGGCATTCCACATCGCCTCGACCGGCCGTCCCGGCCCGGTCCTCGTGGACATCCCGAAGGACGTGCTGCAGATGCAGACGACGTTCTCCTGGCCGCCGCAGCAGGACCTGCCCGGCTACCGCCCGGTGACCAAGCCGCACGCCAAGCAGATCCGCGAGGCCGCGAAGCTGATCACCGCCGCGAAGCGGCCGGTCCTCTACGTCGGTGGCGGTGTGCTCAAGGCGCATGCCACGGCCGAGCTGAAGGTCCTCGCAGAACTCACCGGAGCGCCCGTCACCACCACCCTGATGGCGCTCGGCGCATTCCCCGACAGCCACCCGCTGCACGTGGGAATGCCGGGCATGCACGGTGCGGTCACCGCCGTCACCGCGCTGCAGAAGGCCGACCTGATCGTCGCCCTCGGAGCCCGCTTCGACGACCGCGTCACCGGCAAGCTGGACAGCTTCGCGCCGTTCGCGAAGATCGTCCATGCCGATATCGACCCGGCCGAGATCGGCAAGAACCGCGCCGCCGACGTGCCGATCGTCGGTGACGCCCGCGAGGTCATCGCCGACCTGGTCCAGGCCGTGCAGAAGGAGCACAGCGAGGGCCACACGGGCGACTACAGCGCCTGGTGGAAGGACCTCAGCCGCTGGCGCGACACCTACCCGCTGGGCTACGACCAGCCCGAGGACGGCTCGCTCTCGCCGCAGAACGTGATCGAGCGGATCGGCCAGCTCGCCCCCGAGGGCACGATCTTCACCGCGGGCGTCGGCCAGCACCAGATGTGGGCCGCGCACTTCATCCAGTACGAGAAGCCCGCCACCTGGCTCAACTCCGGCGGCGCCGGAACGATGGGCTACTCGGTGCCCGCCGCGATGGGTGCGAAGGCCGGCATGCCGGACCGCGCCGTCTGGGCGATCGACGGCGACGGCTGCTTCCAGATGACCAATCAGGAACTGACCACCTGCGCGCTCAACAACATCCCGATCAAGGTCGCCATCATCAACAACGGCGCCCTCGGCATGGTCCGCCAGTGGCAGACGCTGTTCTACAACCAGCGCTACTCCAACACCGTGCTCCACAGCGGCCCCGACGACATCAAGGACAACAAGGGCACCCGCGTCCCCGACTTCGTCAAGCTGTCGGAAGCCATGGGCTGTTACGCCATCCGGTGTGAGCGTCCCGAGGACCTGGACAAGGTCATCGAAGAGGCCAACTCCATCAACGACCGCCCCGTCGTCGTCGACTTCATCGTCCACGAGGACGCCATGGTGTGGCCGATGGTCGCCGCAGGCACCTCCAACGACGAAGTCATGGCCGCCCGCGGGGTCCGCCCCGACTTCGGCGACAACGAAGACGACTGAGACCGAGAGCGAAAGAGAGACCAAGAGCCATGTCCAAGCACACGCTCTCCGTCCTGGTCGAGAACAAGCCAGGTGTCCTCGCCCGGATCACCGCACTGTTCTCCCGCCGCGGGTTCAACATCGACTCGCTGGCGGTCGGCGTCACCGAGCACCCCGACATCTCCCGCATCACCATCGTGGTGAATGTCGAGGACCTGCCGCTCGAACAGGTCACGAAGCAGCTCAACAAGCTGGTCAACGTCCTGAAGATCGTCGAACTGGAGCAGGGCCACGCCGTCCAGCGTGAGCTCGTCTTCGCCAAGGTCCGCGCCGACAACGAGACGCGCTCGCAGATCGTCGAGATCGTCCAGCTGTTCCGCGCAAAGACCGTGGACGTGTCCCCGGAGGCCGTCACCATCGAGGCCACCGGCTCCAGCGACAAACTGGAAGCCATGCTCAAGATGCTGGAACCGTTCGGCATCAAGGAGCTGGTCCAGTCGGGCACCATCGCGATCGGCCGCGGCTCGCGCTCCATCACCGACCGGAGCCTGCGGGCGCTCGACCGTACGGCCTGAGCCCCCAGGCGCTTTCGAGCGCCCTCTCGTATACCGAGACCCGAAAACTTCCCTCCGCAATCCCGCCGTACGGTGGGACGCAACACCTGCACACCAAGGAGAAAATCCAGTGGCCGAGCTGTTCTACGACGACGATGCCGACCTGTCCATCATCCAGGGCCGCAAGGTCGCGGTGATCGGTTACGGCAGCCAGGGCCACGCCCACGCGCTGTCGCTCCGTGACTCCGGTGTCGACGTCCGCGTCGGTCTGCACGAGGGCTCCAAGTCCAAGGCCAAGGCCGAGGAGCAGGGCCTGCGCGTCGTGACGCCGTCCGAGGCCGCCGCCGAGGCCGACGTCATCATGATCCTGGTCCCGGACCCGATCCAGGCCCAGGTCTACGAGGAGTCCATCAAGGACAACCTCAAGGACGGCGACGCGCTGTTCTTCGGCCACGGCCTCAACATCCGCTACGGCTTCATCAAGCCCCCGGCCAACGTGGACGTGGCGATGGTCGCGCCCAAGGGCCCGGGTCACCTGGTGCGCCGTCAGTACGAAGAGGGCCGCGGCGTTCCGTGCATCGCGGCCGTCGAGCAGGACGCGACGGGC
This sequence comes from Streptomyces sp. NPDC090032, assembly GCF_044748025.1. NCBI lineage: Bacteria > Bacillati > Actinomycetota > Actinomycetes > Kitasatosporales > Streptomycetaceae > Streptomyces > Streptomyces sp. NPDC090032. The sequence goes on from NZ_JBIVFF010000009.1 coordinate 137,413, forward strand.
AACGGCTTCCAGCTGGCCCTCTCCTACGCGAAGGGTATCGGCGGCACCCGCGCCGGCGTCATCAAGACGACCTTCACCGAGGAGACCGAGACCGACCTGTTCGGTGAGCAGGCCGTCCTCTGCGGTGGCACCGCCGCGCTGGTCAAGGCGGGCTTCGAGACGCTGACCGAGGCCGGCTACCAGCCGGAGATCGCGTACTTCGAGTGCCTCCACGAGCTGAAGCTCATCGTCGACCTCATGTACGAGGGCGGCCTGGAGAAGATGCGCTGGTCGATCTCCGAGACCGCCGAGTGGGGCGACTACGTCACCGGCCCGCGCATCATCACGGACGCCACCAAGGCCGAGATGAAGAAGGTCCTCGCCGAGATCCAGGACGGCACGTTCGCCAAGAACTGGATGGACGAGTACCACTCGGGCCTGAAGAAGTACAACGAGTACAAGACCCAGGACGAGAACCACCTCCTGGAGACCACCGGCAAGGAGCTCCGCAAGCTCATGAGCTGGGTGGACAACGACGAGGCGTAAGCCTTGAGACGAAGGGGCCGGGGCCGACGCCCCGGCCCCTTCGCCCAGGTGGACGGCCCGTCGCGCTGCCGCGTCAATGGCTTGTCCACCTCGTCCAGCCACGGACGGGTGATCCTTCCACCGAGGCGCAAGACCACCTGTGAAGCGCCACTAGACTGCAGAACACATTCGCGTCGGGCCCACAGCGTCGTGCGTCTACCACGCGGCACAGCGACACCGAAGAAGTGCAAGCACGCCCCCACTTCCCGGCGCCGTTGACACCCCTCCACCGCCTGCGGCCGTCGGGACGGCCGTCCGCAATGGGACTTGTGAGGACTCACGTGAGCACTGCTGCAACCGGCAAACCTGTCGTACTCATCGCGGAAGAGCTGTCTCCCGCGACCGTCGACGCTCTTGGCCCGGACTTCGAGATCCGCCAGTGCAACGGCGCCGACCGGGCCGAGCTGCTCCCGGCCATCGCCGATGTCGACGCGATCCTGATCCGCTCGGCCACCAAGGTCGACGCCGAGGCGATCGCCGCCGCGAAGAAGCTGAAGGTCGTCGCCCGAGCCGGCGTCGGTCTCGACAACGTCGACGTCTCCGCCGCCACCAAGGCCGGCGTGATGGTCGTCAACGCTCCGACCTCCAACATCGTGACCGCCGCCGAGCTCGCCTGCGGCCTGCTCATCGCCACCGCGCGCAACATCCCGCAGGGCAGCCAGGCCCTCAAGGCCGGCGAGTGGAAGCGCTCCAAGTACACGGGCGTGGAGCTGGCCGAGAAGACCCTCGGCGTCGTCGGCCTCGGCCGCATCGGCGCGCTCGTCGCGCAGCGCATGTCGGCGTTCGGCATGAAGGTCGTCGCGTACGACCCGTACGTGCAGCCCGCGCGCGCCGCCCAGATGGGCGTCAAGGTCCTCACCCTCGACGAGCTGCTCGAGGTCTCCGACTTCATCACCGTGCACCTCCCCAAGACCCCCGAGACGGTCGGCCTGATCGGCGACGACGCGCTGCGCAAGGTCAAGCCGACCGTCCGCATCGTCAACGCCGCGCGCGGCGGGATCGTCGACGAGGCGGCGCTGTACTCGGCGCTCAAGGAGGGCCGCGTCGCCGGTGCGGGCCTGGACGTGTACGCGAAGGAGCCCTGCACGGACTCCCCGTTGTTCGAGTTCGACCAGGTCGTGGCCACCCCGCACCTCGGTGCCTCCACGGACGAGGCGCAGGAGAAGGCCGGCATCGCCGTCGCCCGCTCCGTACGGCTCGCCCTCGCCGGTGAGCTCGTCCCGGACGCGGTGAACGTCCAGGGCGGCGTCATCGCCGAGGACGTCAAGCCGGGTCTGCCGCTCGCCGAGAAGCTCGGCCGGATCTTCACCGCGCTCGCGGGCGAGGTCGCGGCCCGTCTCGACGTCGAGGTCTACGGCGAGATCACGCAGCACGACGTGAAGGTGCTCGAACTCTCCGCTCTGAAGGGCGTGTTCGAGGACGTCGTCGACGAGACGGTGTCGTACGTGAACGCTCCGCTGTTCGCGCAGGAGCGCGGCGTCGAGGTCCGTCTCACCACGAGCTCGGAGTCCCCGGACCACCGCAACGTCGTCACCGTGCGCGGCACCCTGACGGGCGGCGAGGAGATCTCGGTCTCCGGCACGCTGGCCGGGCCCAAGCACCTCCAGAAGCTCGTCGCCATCGGCGAGTACGACGTGGACCTCGCCCTGGCCGACCACATGGTCGTCCTGCGCTACGAGGACCGTCCCGGTGTCGTCGGCACCGTGGGCCGCGTGCTCGGTGAGGCGGGCATCAACATCGGCGGCATGCAGGTCGCCCGTGCGAATGTGGGCGGCGAGGCGCTGGCCGTCCTGACCGTCGACGACACGGTTCCCGCCGGGGTGCTCAGTGAGCTGGCCGACGAGATCGGCGCCGCGTCGGCGCGCTCGGTGAACCTGACGGACTAGTTACCCGGAACGTCCTGGGGCTCCGCCCCGGACCCCGGTCATCAAACGCCGGACGGGCTGAGAAATCAGCCCGTCCGGCGTTTTTTGAGGCCTGGTGGATCAGGCTGCCGCCTCCTCCAGTTCCGGCTGGGATTCCCGCTGCGGCGCAGCCACCTGGCGAAGGCCCCGCAGAGCCAGTACGGCCGCCCCCAGCAGAATCACCCCGCCGGCCAGCGCGGCGATGTGCATCCCGCTCGTGAACGCCTCCCGTGCCGACGTCAGGAGGGCGTCGCCCGTCCGGCCGGGCAGGTGCTGCGCCACCGCGAGCGCTCCGCCCAGCGTCTCCTTCGCCTCGGCCGGCGCGTCGCCGATCTCGTGGCGGTAGACCGCCGTACCGATCGAGCCCAGCACGGCCATGCCGAGGGCGCCGCCGAACTCCTGGCCCGTCTCGAGGAGCGACGACGCCGCGCCCGCCTGCTCCGCGGGGGCCGCGCCGAGCGCAAGGTCCGTGAGCTGCGAGCCCACGATCACCGCGCCGGAGGCGAGTACACCCGCGCCGGCCAGGACGGTCCACAGCGAGTCGGTGCCGGTCAGCGTCAGGAGGCCGTAGCCGCAGGCGCTGGTCAGGAAGCCGGCGGTGACGACGGAGCCGCGGTGCACGCCTCGCTGGACAAGGACCGTTGCTACGGGGGCGGCGAGGCCGATGAAGACGGTCGGCGCGAGCGCCCACAGCGCCGCTTCGAGCGCGCTCTTGCCGAGGACGGCCTGGAGGTACTGCGTCGTGAAGTACGCCGAACCCATCATCGCGAAGGCCGAGATGAGGTTGAGGGTGACGGCGGGGCCGAAGCCACGGCCCCGGAAGAGGGCCGGCGAGATCATCGGTGACTCGACGGTGCGCTGGCGGCGTACGAACAGCGCGGCGAAGACGAGGCCCACCACGATCGAGACGACGTAGAGCGGCTCGAAGCCCTCGGAGGGGATCTCCTTGATGCCGTAGACGAGGGGGAGCACCGCCGCCAGCGACAGCGGGACGCTCACGAAGTCGAAGCGGCCCGGCTTCGGGGCCTTGAACTCGGGGAGCAGGACCGGCGCGAGCAACAGGAGCAGGGCCATCGCGGGCAGGTTGACGAGGAAGACCGAGCCCCACCAGAAGTGCTCGACGAGGATGCCGCTCATCACCGAGCCGAGCGCGATGCCGCCGGTCATCACGCCGGACCAGATGCCGATGGCCGTCGCGCGCTGCTTGTCGTCGCGGAACATGTTGCGCACCAGCGCCATCGTGGTGGGCATCAGCGTCGCGCCGCCGATGCCGAGGACCGCGCGGGCCGCGATCAGCAGCTCCGCGCTGTTCGCGTAGGCCGCGCACACGGACGCCGCGCCGAAGGCGGTGGCGCCGATCATCAGGAGCTTGCGGCGGCCGATGCGGTCGCCGAGGGAGCCCATCGTCATCAGCAGGCCGGCGAGCACGAACGCGTAGATGTCGAAGATCCACAGCTGCTGGGTGCCGGTCGGCTCCAGGTCCGCGCTGATCGAGGGGATCGCGAAGTAGAGGACGGAGACGTCCATCGAGACGAGGAGCAGCGGAAGCATCAGGACCGCGAGAGCCGTCCATTCGCGGCGCCCCGCACGGGAGTTGGTGCTCGGTGAGTTCGTCATGGAGAGGACTGTACGAGCGTCTTAAACGCTTGTCTAGTACGTGCGTATAGATCAGGCGTATGGATCGGATGTGTGGAACGCTCGTATGGAACAGTCGTATGGGACGGCTGTATGAATCAGGGGTACGGTGGCGGCATGGGACATCGCGAGGATCTGCTCGAAGGCGCCAAGCGCTGCCTTCTGGAGAAGGGGTTCGTGCGCACGACGGCGCGCGACATCGTCAAGGAGTCCGGCGCCAACCTGGCGTCCATCGGCTACCACTACGGGTCGAAGGACGCGCTGCTCGCTCAGGCGTACGTCGCGCTGGCCGAAGGGGCCTCGGACGACTGGAGCGACGTGGGTGAACTGCCCGGCGCACCCGGCTCGTTGGAGCGGTTCCGGGCCGTGATGGCCGGGATCACCGACAGTCTCGGCAAGCCCGGGTCTATCTGGCACCTGAGCATCGAGCTCGTGACGATGGGCGACAAGATGCCGGTTGTGCGCGAGCACCTGGCGCAAGCTCAGCACGAGGCGGGGCGGGGCTTCATCGGCATGGTCATGGGGGAGGAGCCGCCGGCTGACGATCCGAGCGTGCACACGCTCGGAAAGCTCTTCTCGGTCCTGGTCCTCGGACTCGTCGCCCAGCACACCTTCGACGCGGACTACTCGCCCAGCGCCGACGAACTCACCGAGGGCGTACGGCAGTTGATGGCCGCCGCCCAGAAGTCACAGGCGTGACGCCTTGAGCCCCATGTGCAGCAGCAGCCGGTCCTCGCCGTCGTCCAGGTCGAGCCCGGTGAGCTGTTCCACGCGGGACAGGCGGTAGTAGAGCGTCTGGCGGTGGATGCCCAGCTCCGCCGCCGTACGCCCGGCCTGGCCCGCGCAGTCGAGGAACACCTCGGCGGTACGGGCCAGTTGGCGGTGGGCCGGCTGCAGGAGCGGGGCCAGGGCCGGGTCGTGCGCGGCGTCCGGCGGCAGCGCGGTGAGCAGGCGGTACGGGCCGATCGTCGCCCAGTGCGCGTCCGGGCCGAGCCGCGGCTCGGCGAGCGCCGCGCGCGCCGCGGCCGTCGCCTCCTGCCACGCGGCGCCCAGGTCGTCCAGCTCTCGTCGCGCGCCCCCGAACCCCGCCGCGACGACCGGGGCACCGGCGCGCTCCCGCAGCTTCGCCGCCGCAGCCGTGGCCGGCCCGAGCGCGTCCGCCGACCGCAGCCGCACCAGAAGGGCCAGAGCCTGCCCCGCCACGCCCCACGGCACCGTGCACAGCGCGTCGGCCGCGGGGATCGTACGGAAGGACGGTGCGTCGTCCGGATCGGGCGAGGGCCACGGGGCGACGCACACCACCGCGTGCAGCCCGTCCGCGCGCGACCCGAGCGCCGTGCGCAGGGCCGCCACCGCCATGTCCCGCTGCCAGCCGCGCTCGGCCGTGAGGACCTCGCGGAACTCGCGGGTCAGGTCCGCGCCCGCCTGCGCCTCGTCCGCGAGCAGCGCGCCGATGCGGCCCGCCACCTCCATCGCGGCGGTCAGCTGCTGCTCGGTCGGCCCCGGATCGTCGTCGAGCAGCCACACATAGCCGAGGACGACACCCCGATGGCGTACGGGAAGACAGATACGGCCCCGGTAGACCCCGGCCTCCGGGGTCGGCGGGATGCGGACCGGGCCGGTGGCGCGGGCGATGCCGAAGCCCTCGAACCAGGTGCGCACCGCCGAGGTGGAGCGGCGGGTCAGGATCGAGCGGGTGCGGACGGGGTCCAGCGTCGACGCGTCGAAATCGCTGTCACTGTCGTGCGCGCCGAACGCGATCAGCCCGAAATCCCGGTTCTCCAGCGTCGCGGGGGCGCTGAGCAGCGCCGAGATCTCGTCGACCAGTTCCTGGTAGTCGCCCTTCACCCCGCCATTCTCGCGCACCCCACCGCACTCTTCAGACAAATGTCTGAGGTGGCGGCCACAGATGCGTGACAGCTGTCGATGGCACACGATCGGGGGGATCCTTAGATTTCACGGTGGTTCTCCGTGCCGTACCGGTCTGTTGCGATTCAGTTCGCTTACGCCGAAACGGCCACTCGTTCGTACTCTCCGTGGAGGTGGCCCGTGCTGGGTCCCGTGATTCTCGCCGCGTCGCGCAGCGACAAGATGCGCCGCTTCATCTCGGCAGCCCCCGGCACGAAGCAGGTCGTCGACCGGTTCATCGCCGGTGAGAGCGTCGACGACGTCGTGCCGATCGTCGTGGACGCCTGCGGCAAGGGCCTCGAGGTCACCCTCGACGTGGTCGGCGAGGACATCACGACCCCCGAGCAGGCCGCCGCCGCGCGCGACGCCTACCTCGAGCTGATCGCGCGCCTCAAGGACCTGGGCCTCGGCACCAAGGCCGAGATGTCCGTCAAGCTGTCGATGTTCGGCCAAGCGCTGGACGGCGGCCACGAGCTGGCCCTCGCCAACGTCCGCCCGGTCGTCGAGGCCGCCGCCGCGATCGGCACCACGGTCACCCTGGACGCCGAGGACCACACCACCCTCGACTCGATGTTCGCCATCCACGAGGAGCTGCGGAAGGACTTCCCGCAGACCGGATGCGTCATCCAGGCGTACCTCTTCCGCACCGAGGACGACGCCACCCGCCTGGCCGCCGCCGGCAGCCGCGTGCGCATCGTGAAGGGCGCCTACAAGGAGCCCGCCTCCGTCGCGTACCAGGACAAGGCCGAGATCGACAAGGCGTACGTCCGCATCCTGAAGATTCTGATGGAGGGCGACGGGTACCCGATGATCGGGTCCCACGACCCCCGCCTCATCTCCATCAGCCAGGAGCTCGCCCGCCGCGCCGGGCGCAAGCTGGACGAGTACGAGTTCCAGATGCTGTACGGGATCCGCAGCGACGAGCACGTCCGCCTCGCCGCCGAGGGCCACCGGATGCGCGTCTACACCGCGTACGGCACCGACTGGTACGGCTACTTCATGCGCCGCCTCGCGGAGAAGCCCGCCAACCTGCTGTTCTTCGCCCGCTCCATCCTCACCAAGGGCTGAGCCCCACCCCTCTCAAAGGAGTTCCGAGACTCATGGACGCTGTAACCCAGGTCCCCGCTCCCGTCAACGAGCCGGTGCACGGCTACGCCCCCGGCTCCCCGGAGCGGGCGCGCCTCGAGGTCAAGCTCAAGGAGCTTGCCGAGAACCCGATCGAGCTGTCGATGACCATCGGCGGCGTCAAGCGCCTCGGTGGCGGTGACGAGTTCACCGTCGTCCAGCCGCACAACCACAAGGCCGTCATCGGTACGGGCCGTGGCGCCACGCAGGCGGACGCGCAGGACGCGATCGACGCCGCGCTCGCCGCCGCCCCGGCCTGGCGCGCGATGTCCTTCGACGACCGCGCCGCGATCATCCTGCGCGCCGCCGAGCTGCTCTCCACGACCTGGCGCGAGACGCTCGCCGCGTCCACGATGCTCGGCCAGTCGAAGACCGCGCAGCAGGCCGAGATCGACACCCCCTGTGAGCTCGTCGACTTCTGGCGCTTCAACGTGCACTACGCGCGCCAGATCCTCGCCGAGCAGCCCCCGGCGAACTCCACCGGCGTGTGGAACCGCATGGACCACCGCCCGCTCGAGGGCTTCGTCTACGCGATCACGCCCTTCAACTTCACCGCCATCGCGGGCAACCTCCCCACCGCCCCCGCCCTCATGGGCAACGTGGTGGTCTGGAAGCCGTCCCCGACGCAGACCCACGCCGCCGTGCTGCTCATGCAGCTCCTCGAAGAGGCCGGCCTGCCCAAGGGCGTCATCAACCTCGTCACCGGTGACGGCATCGCGGTCTCCGAGGTCGCCCTGAACCACCGCGACCTGGCCGGCATCCACTTCACCGGCTCGACCAAGACCTTCCAGCACCTGTGGAAGACGGTCGGCACGAACATCGACAAGTACCGCACCTACCCGCGGCTCGTCGGTGAGACCGGTGGCAAGGACTTCGTCGTCGCCCACCCGAGCGCCGACCGCGCCGTCCTCAAGACGGCCCTGACCCGCGGTTCCTTCGAGTACCAGGGCCAGAAGTGCTCCGCTTCCTCGCGCGCCTACGTTCCGGCCTCCATCTGGAACGACGGGTTCAAGGAGGAGTTCGCGGCCGAGGTCGACGGCATCAAGATGGGTGACGTCACCGACCTGACGAACTTCATCGGTGCCGTCATCGACGAGCGCTCCTTCGCCAAGAACAAGGCGGCCATCGACCGCGCCAAGTCGGACCCGACCTGCACGGTCATCGCCGGCGGCGAGTACGACGACTCGGTCGGCTACTTCGTCCGCCCGACCGTCATCGTGTGCAGCGACCCGGCGAACGAGGTCTTCACGACCGAGTACTTCGGCCCGATCCTCGCGGTGCACGTCTACGACGACGCCAAGTACGACGAGATGCTGGACCAGATGGAGTCCGCCTCGGACTACGCCCTGACGGGTGCGGTCATCTCGAACGACCGCGCCGCCGCCGCGCACACGATGGACAAGCTCCGCTACGCCGCGGGCAACTTCTACATCAACGACAAGTCGACCGGCGCCGTCGTCGGCCAGCAGCCCTTCGGCGGCGGCCGCGCCTCCGGCACCAACGACAAGGCCGGCGCCCCGCAGAACCTGCAGCGCTGGACCCTGACCCGCGCCATCAAGGAGACGCTGGTCCCGCCGACCGAGTACGGCTACCCGCACATGGGCTGACGCCCACCCGGCGCTTCGGCGCCCCTCTGAACCCCGCCTCCGACCAGGGCCCCACCCCGGTCGGAGGCGGTGTCGTGTCCGGGGTCAGAGCAGCGCGTCCACGCAGATGCGCGTGATGTCGGCGGCGATCCGGTCCTCGCCCGGCGTGTCCGGGTCGAGCCGGGTCGTGTACACGCAGACGACCAGGGGAGCCCCGCCGCCCGGCGGCCAGGCCACGGCCACGTCGTTGACCCCGCCGTAGGCGGGGGACCCGGTCTTGTCGCCGACCCGCCAGCCCGTCGGGAGCCCCGCGCGGATCCGCTTGTCGCCGGTGGTGTTCTCCACCAGCCACCGGGTCAACTGGCCGCGGTCGAGCGGGTGGAGGGCGTCGCCGAGGACCAGCGCGCGCAGGTCCGCGGTCATGGCGGCGGGCGTCGTGGTGTCCCGCCGGTCGCCGGGGATGTTCGTGTTGAGGTCGGTCTCCCACCGGTCGAGCCGGGTCACGGAGTCGCCGAGCGAGCGGGCGAACGCGGTGACGCCGGCGGGGCCGCCGATCCGGCGCATCAGCAGATTGGCCGCTGTGTTGTCGCTGTACGTGATCGCCGCGTCGCACAACTCCCTTACCGTCATGCCGGTTTCGAGGTGCATCTCGGTGCGGGGCGAGGCGGCCACGAGGTCGTCGCGTCCGTAGCGGATCAGTACGTCGAGCAGTCCGGGCTCCTCCTCGCGCGCCCTGCGCAGGACGGCCGCGCCGGCGAGCACCTTGAACGTCGAGGCGATCGCGAAGCGTTCGTGCGCGCGGTAGGCGAGGACAGCGCCGGTGCCGGTGTCCAGGGCGTGCACGCCGATGCGTCCGGGGTAGCCCGCCTCCAGTTCCCGCAGCCGTCGCCGGGCGTCACCGCCGGTGTCGGAGGAGGGCGTCGCGCTCGCGGTGCCGGGCACGGAGAGGAGGGCGGGCGCCAGAGCCGCGGCGCCGAGGAGGGTCCTGCGGGAGGGAGGTAATTTCATGATCTCGACGGTACGTGAGCGGGGTCGGGGACGCGGCGAGGATCGCCCGTTCCGAAGGCCCGCGCCCCTCTGTGAATGCCCGCGTCAGCTCCAGCCCGCCACGATGAGCGAGAGGCCGGCCGTGAAGCCGCCGCACAGCAGGCCCAGGTAGAGCCCGTAGAACCTGCGCAGCCGGTGCACCAGGAAGCCGAGCGCGCCGAAGGCGAGGCCCACGGTGAGGGTGCGGGAGCCGCGGGCGCGGGCCGACTCGGACAGCCAGCCCGTGACGGGGGCGTCCGCACGGCCCGCCTCCTTCGCGTAGACCTTGAACGGGATGCCGTTCCAGGGCTGGTGGCGTACCGCCGACGCGCCCTCGACGGACAGTTCGTGACGGACCTCCGCCCGCATCCGGTCCGTCGTCAGGGGCGCGGGCAACGAGACGCCCATGGAGGCCAGTTGGAGCGCGAGCACTCCGCCCGCGAGGCTGCCCGTGAGCGCCGTGACGGACAGTTTCAGGGCCCGGCGCGGCACCGCCACGCACGCCACCGCGAGGAACAGCTCCGGCATCAGCGGCCAGCTCAGCGCCTCCGCGAACGCCCACGCGAAGGCGAGGAGCAGCCCGAGCCGCGCGCTGATCACACGGGCCAGGACCTTGCGGACGCGGGAGTCCCGCAGCGGCTCCGCGACCGTACGGTCATGAAGGGCGGCCACCGCGACACGGGCCTCCTCCGGTGTCGCCGTGTACGGGAGCGGCTCACCGATGCGCACCCGGACCAGGGACGGGCGCAGCCTGCCGTGCTTGGGAAGGAGCCGCTCCGTGCCCGCGATCCCGACCGGCACCACCGGCACGCGCGCGTGCTCCGCCAGGACCAGGGCGCCGCGGTGGAACGAACCCAGCTCACCCGCACGCGCGCGCGTGCCCTCGGGGAAGAGGACCACGGCACGGCCCGCGCGCAGCGTGTCCGCCATGCCGAGCAGGTCGTCCATGCCCCCGCCCGACCGCCGCACCGGGAACCCGGCGGCGAGGCGACGGCAGATGCGGCTGCGCCAGGGCGAGGCGAACCAGTAGTCCGCCGCCGCGCCGATCGCCGGGGCGTGCGAGGCGTCGAGCGCCGCGAGCAGCGCCGCGGTGTCGGCGTGCGAGCTGTGGTTGGCGACCACGACGCAGCCGCCGCGCGGGAGCCGGCCCCGGCGCTCCACACCGCCGGTGAGGGTGAGGACGAGCCACCACAGGGCGTGGCGAAGGCGGGCGGCCGCACGGGGCGGGCGCACCCGGGCCGGAGCGGTCGCGGTCGTCGTCACAGGGTCACCACCATCACGAGGAGGAGGGCCACGAGGAGCGAGTCGACGCGGTCGAGGAGCCCGCCGAAGCCCGGCAGCCAACTGCCCGCGTCCTTCACGCCCGCCTCGCGCTTCACCATCGACTCGACGAGATCGCCGAGGACGCAGCCGGCCAGGACGGCCGCCCACAGGACCGGCGTGAACGCGCCGACTGCCGCGAGCGCGGCGGCAGTTGCGACCGCGGCGCCCAGTACACCCGCCCACGTCTTGTTGGGGGACAGCGGCGAAAGCCGCCGCGCGAGCGGCTCCCGCCGGCCGAGCGCCGTACCGCCGCACCACGCGCCCACGTCACCGAACGCCACCGCGACCCCCACCGCGAGCGCCGTGTCGCCGAGCAGCACCAGGCCGCTCAGCGACACCGGGATCCACAGCAGACCGAAGAGCGTGCGGCACGCGCGCGTGAAGCCCTGTTCGGCGTCGCCCGCGCAGACCGCCGCGAGGACGGCGAGCACGAGAAGCGCCCCGGTCGTACGGGGGTCGGGCCCCGCAAGTGCCGCACCAGGCACGGCAATTGCCGCGGCCACCAAGACGGCCCGTTCGGCGCGGGGCAGGCCCGCCATCCGCGCGTACTCGCCCACCGCGACCACACCGAGCCCGGCCGCAAGCACGAACGCGCCCGCGCGGCCTACGAAGAACGCTCCGATGAACAGCGGCGCGGACAGTGCCCAGGTCCGCCAGCGTCTGCGCAGCTCGGCCCGCATCCGGAGCCGGGACGGCAGCGAGGCGACGGCGACACCACCGGCCCCGAGCACCCCGGCCACGACCGGTACGGCCCGCCCGGCCACCTCGCCGGCGACGAACGCGGCGCTCATCGGGTGCCCCGCAGTTGCGTGCCGCGGTCCGCGGGGGACTGGGGGCGGGTGTGTGTGATGGAGCCGGACACTTCGCCGGGGTCGAGAGGGAGGCCTCGATCGGGCCTCGGGGGAGGGGAGTTGAGCGTGGGGGAGGGGGTAGGGCGGCGACGGGTGGCCGTGGTCCTGGCCGGGGCCGGTGCCGGGGGCTCCGCCACCGGGACCTGAGCCGTCTCCGTAGCTTCAGCCGTCTCCGTAGCCACGGCAGGCACAACCTCTCCCGTCACCTCAGCCTTCTCCGTAGCCGCAGCCTTGCCCGTAGCCACATCCGCCCCAGGCCGGCCCAGCACCCTCCACACCCACACCGCCCGCAGCACCGCCGTCACCGCGGACCCCGCCGCGACCACGGCGAGCACCGGCACCGCCCAGCCCGAGGCCGCGGCCACGACCGCGAGGAGGCAGCGCTCCGTCTTGCCGACCGGGCCGCCGTTGCGCCGGGGCGCGCCCGCCGCCGCGCCCGCCAGGGAGATCCACGAAGGGAGCGTCGACGCGAAGGCCGCCACGGCCACCAGCCACAGCGGGGCCAGCGGCAGGAAGCCCGCGATGACGAGCAGGTCGGCCGCGCGGTCGCCCAGTTCGTTCAGGAGCGCACCACGACGCGTCGTCCGGCCGGTGTCGCGGGCGAGCGCGCCGTCCAGGTTCGCGAAGGCGAGCCGCGCCGCGAGCAGCACCGCCACCGGAAGCGCGGCCAGGGGCGCGGGCAGCCAGGCGAGCGCCGCCGCCGCGCCCGCGGCACACCCGACACCGGCCGCCGTCAGGGTGTCGGGCGAGACCTGCCGGGCGGCGAGCGCGCGGCGCAGACCGGAGAGCCGGTCCGCGTACCAGGGCTTGAGAGCGTAGAGGCCGTTCATGAGTACGACTGTGCCGCCGCGGACGCGGCGTGAAATCGGCGCGCGTACTCAAATAGCGCGTGAGTACGGTGTCCCGGTGACCACGCTGAGCACCGCACACACCGCCGACCTCACCCGATCCGAACTCCGGTCCGTGCGCGCCCTGTTGGACGACGCCTTCAACGGCGGCTTCAGCGACGACGACTGGGACCACACCATCGGCGGGGTGCACGCACTGGTACGCGACAGTGCCGGCGCGCTCGTCGCGCACGGCTCCGTCGTGCAGCGCAGGCTCGCGCACGACGGCCGCTCGCTGCGCACCGGCTACGTCGAGGGCGTCGCCGTCCGCGCCGACGCGCGTAGGAGCGGCCTGGGCGGGCAGGTCCTGGCGGCCCTGGAGCGGGTGATCGACGCGGCCTACGAGCTGGGCGCGCTGTCCGCGTCGCCCGACGGAGCGGCGCTCTACCGGGCGCGCGGCTGGGAGGAGTGGCAGGGGGGATTCGGCGCGTACGGTCCCGACGGGCCGGTGCGGCTGCCGGACGACGAGAGCCCGCCGTTCCTGCGCCGCGTCACGGCCGCACTCGACCCGGCCCACGCGCTCCTCTTCGACTGGCGGGCCGGCGACATTCTCTGAGCTGGCAGGACGCGGGCCGGCCCGGCGCGAAGCGACCCGTCGACGTGGTTCCCGTCTCAGATAGTAGGAAGTCCGAGTAACTGTGGAGACAGAAGCGGGCTTCTCGCTTAGCTTTGTAGGAGCCGAACGTCTCGCTCGATCCAGCGAATGGCGGTCGTGAGCTGAGCAGAAGGCAGGTAACCCCTGCGGCTCCAGGCTCCCCGCCTCTTCCGGCGCCTCGAAATCCCCCGTGATCTCAAGGAGTCGATCTCTCATGGCCACAGCGACGCCCGTCCGCCGCCGAGTCCGTCACGCATCGCCGTCCGAATCGGACCGCAAGAACGCCGCCGCCGCGCTGCAGCGAGCCCTCGACCGCAGGGACAACGGCGGTGAGACGGGGCACGAGATCCGTTAGGGCCCCTCGCCCCTACGGCTTCGCGCCCCGCCTCACCTCGAAATAGTCGATGCGCTCGCCGCTCTCGGCCAGCGCGGAGACCTTCAGCCTCGGGGTCACGCCCGCCCCGCCGGTCTCCGCCTCCACCGCGAGGAACGAGAAGCCGGTGTACCGCACCCGCGACCACTGAACGGTGTCCGGGTTCGGCAGGCGTGACTTCGTCCAGTGGAACGTCACGATCGACTCGCGGTCGCGGACATGGCCCTCGTAGCTGTCCTCGACCCCGGTCCCGAACCCGTAGAGGTCCTTGCCGGCGCCGCCCGCGGTGACGTACACGATGCCGTCGCGCGTCGGATCGGTCGACGCGCCGACCGGCACCGGCCTGCCCACCTCTCCGTTCTTGATGGCGTCCGTGCGTTCGTACACGTGGTTGTGCCCGTTGATCACCAGGTCCACCTGGTGCTCGGTGAACAGCGGCAGCCACGCGGCGCGCACCCCGCCGTCGGAGGCGTGCGTCGACGTCGAGTACGCGCAGTGGTGGAAGAAGACCACCACGAAGTCGATGTCCTCGCGCGCCCGCAGCTCACCGAGCCGCCTGTTCAGCCACGCGGTCTGCTTGCCGTCCGTGTAGCCCTTGTTCGCGGGGATCTCGTACGAGACGTCGTTCGCGTCGAGCGCGACGACGCCCACGTTCCCGTACACGAAGGAGTAGACGCCCGGCGCGTTGTGCGGGTCCGGGCCGTTGTCCGGCAGGCTCCAGCGGGCCGACTGGCCGCCGTACCCGTTGGGGGAGTACCAGGCCTCCATGTCGTGGTTGCCGGTCGTCACCATCCACGGCACCGACTTCGCGACCGACTCCGTCTGCGCCAGGAACTGGTCCCACACGCGGGCGTCGTACGTGTCCGACTCCTTGCCGTGCCCGGTGCTGTCGGCGTAGCAGATGTCGCCCGCGTGCAGATGGAACGAGGGGTTCTGCCCAAGGATCAACTGATCGTTGGCGAGCGCGTCATAGCTGACACCCTGGTCGCCGAAGGCCGTGAAGACGAACTTCTCCGCCTTCGCCGGAGCCGTGCGGAAGGAGCCGATCGTCGCGATGCGCTCCGCGGACGCCGGGTCGAAACCGTCGTGGCCGACTCCGTAGTAGTACGTCGTCCCGGGGGTCAGGCCGTCCAGGGCCGCGTGCAGATAGTGCTGCTCGACCGCCGGGAGCTTCCTGGCGAGGGACGGGGTGTGCAGGGCGCGCACCTCGGCCTCGATCTTCCGGCTGAGGTCCCAGGGCTTCAGGCCCACCCGTACGAACGGCCTGCGCACCGCGAACGGCACCTGCCAGGAGATCCGCATCTGCGTCTTCGGGTCGGCGCCGAAGGCGAGATGGCGGGCGAAGGGGGCGACGAGGGAACCGTCGACCTGGACCGCCGCCGAGCGGACGGGAGCGGCGGGCGAGGCGGGAGCGGAAGGCCCCGCGTACGCCGAGGGGGCCGAGCCGCTCAGGAGGGTCAGGCCGCCCACGCTCGCGGCGGTCCCGGTCAGTGCGCGCCGCCTGCTGAACCGGGCGCGCAGGTACTCGTGCTGTTCCGGCATGCTCAGGCGGCGGGCCAGCTGCTCGGGTATGCCGACGTTCGGCGTGGGGGATCCGGGGGGTGTCCCCCTGGAAGGCGCAGTCATAGAACGAGAACTTCCCAGCAGAGACCAACAAGGGCCATACCTGCGGGTGAACACAGGTGGGCCGTACGGCGTCCCGCGCGACGGACCCGCACCACGCCTGTCCGAATGGTGGACAGCGAGTGTCATTCCATGGGACGCCGAAGTAGGGTGTCCGCATGTCGGCTAGCTCTCGCATCCTCAATCTCGCAGTGATCCCCGGTGACGGCATCGGCCAGGAGGTCGTGGCCCAGGGGCTCAAGGTCCTCGGCGCCGTCCTCCCGCAGGATGTGAAGCTGGAGACCAAGGAATACGACTTCGGCGCCAGGCGCTACCACGCGACCGGTGAGACCCTCACCGACGCGGACGTCGCGGCGCTCAAGCAGCACGACGCCATCCTGCTCGGCGCGATCGGTGACCCTTCGGTCCCGTCCGGCGTCCTCGAGCGCGGCTTCCTGCTCAAGCTCCGCTTCCTCTTCGACCACCACGTCAACCTCCGCCCGAGCAAGCTGCTCCCGGGTGTGGCGACGCCCCTCAAGGGTCAGCCGGAGATCGACTTCATCGTGGTCCGCGAGGGCACCGAAGGCCCGTACACGGGCAACGGTGGCTCGATCCGCACCGGCACACCGCACGAGGTCGCCACCGAGGTCTCCGTCAACACGGCGTTCGGTGTCGAGCGCGTGGTCCGTGACGCTTTCGCCCGCGCCCAGGCCCGCCCCCGCAAGAAGCTCACGCTGGTCCACAAGAACAACGTGCTGTCCTTCGCGGGTCACCTCTGGACGAACATCTTCAACAAGGTGGCCGCGGAGTTCCCCGAGGTCACCACCGACTACCTGCACGTGGACGCGGCGACGATCTTCCTCGTCACCGACCCCGAGCGCTTCGACGTGATCGTCACCGACAACCTCTTCGGCGACATCATCACCGACCTCGCCGCTGCCGTCTCCGGCGGCATCGGCGTCGCGGCCTCCGGGAACATCAACCCGTCCCGCGAGTTCCCGTCGATGTTCGAGCCGGTCCACGGCTCGGCCCCCGACATCGCCGGCCAGGGCAAGGCCGACCCCACGGCCACCGTCCTGTCCGTGGCGCTCCTGCTGCGTCACCTCGGCTACGAGGCCGAGGCCGCCCGCATCGAGGACGCCGTCTCCGCCGACCTCGCCGAGCGCGGCACCACCGCGCGGACGACCGACGAGATCGGCGACGCGCTCGCCGGACGAGTAGCCGGCTGACCCGCCGCTCTTCATGCACTTAAGAAGCCGCCGGGTCGCATCCGCACCCGGCGGCTTCACCTTTGCGGTCTCCGGGTGCCACCATCAACCCCAGGACCGCACCTCACGCCGGATCCGTACGGGCCGTTTTCGTCCATCGGACCCCCACGAGCGATAATCGAACGTGGGGCCGCGGTGAACGCAGAAGCTCGGACGACCAAGTAGTTGGGTAGTTGGATAGTTCGAGCTTCCATCTGCACGAGCGTGAAAAGCGGTCCGTCACACACAAACCGGTGAAGGACACGCAACCATGACGACGCCCACGATCGAGCTCAAGCCCTCCTCGACCCCGCTGTCCGACGCGGAGCGCGAGGCGATCCTGGCCAACCCGGGATTCGGCCGCCACTTCACCGACCACATGGTGACGATCCGGTGGACCGAGGGCCGAGGCTGGCACGACGGGCAGCTCGTGCCCTACGGACCGCTCTCCCTCGACCCGGCGACGAACGTCCTGCACTACGCGCAGGAGATCTTCGAGGGCCTCAAGGCCTACCGCCAGCCCGACGGCACCGTCGCCACCTTCCGCCCCGAGATGAACGCCAAGCGCTTCCAGGCCTCGGCGCACCGCCTGGCCATGCCCGAGCTGCCGGTCGAGACGTTCATCGAGGCGTGCGACGCGCTGGTCCAGCAGGACATCGCGTGGGTCCCGGCGCACGGCGGCGAGGAGTCCCTCTACCTGCGCCCCTTCATGATCGCGACCGAGGTCGGCCTGGGCGTGAAGCCCGCCAACGAGTACCTCTTCATCGTGATCGCCTCGCCCGCGGGCGCCTACTTCGCCGGTGGCGTCCGGCCCGTGTCGATCTGGCTGTCCGAGGACCGCGTGCGCGCCGTCCCCGGCGGCATGGGCGACGCCAAGACCGGCGGCAACTACGCGGCGTCCCTGCTCGCCCAGGCCGAGGCCGCCGCCCAGGGCTGCGACCAGGTCGCCTACCTCGACGCCGTCGAGCACAAGTGGGTCGAGGAGCTCGGCGGCATGAACCTGTACTTCGTGTACGGGGACAAGATCGTCACCCCGGAGCTGACCGGCTCGCTCCTCGCGGGCGTCACCCGTGACTCGCTCCTCTCGGTCGCCCGCGACCTGGGCTACGAGTCCGTCGAGAGCCGCGTCTCCATCGACCAGTGGCAGGCCGACACCGAGAACGGCACGCTCACCGAGGTCTTCGCCTGCGGCACCGCGGCGGTCATCACACCCGTCGGCACCGTCAAGCGCGCAGGCACCGAGTGGTCCCAGTCGGGCGGCGAGCCCGGCGAGGTCACGCTGAAGCTGCGCGAGGCACTGCTCGACATCCAGCGCGGCACGTCCGTGGACAAGCACGGCTGGATGCACCAGCTGGGCTAAAGGCGCTCGCCCACCGCAAACGAATGACCCGGCAACGTGCAGTTGCCGGGTCATTCGTTTCTGCTGGCCCTCAGCCGGCCGTCACGGGCTCCTTCGTCGGCTTCTCCGCCTCGGTGGAGGCCGGGACGGTGGGAGGCCTTTGGCCGATGTTCAGCGTCAGGTAGGCGAGGGCCGTGATGGTGGCGGACAGCAGGAAGCTGAAGTCGATGCCGCCGGTGTACGCCACCACGGGGCCGGTGTAGGTCGGGGTGGCGTCGACGCACAGGACCCCGACGGTCGCGCCGATCGCCCAGGCCAGGGCCGCGCGGACGTTCCAGCCGGCCTGGAACCAGTAGATGCCACCGACGCTGCCGCGGTTGTAGACCTGGAGCGACTCCGAGTCGTAGCGCGCCTTGCTGCGGATGTGGTTGATCAGGGTGATCACGGCCCAGGGGGTGCACAGGGCGGTCAGCATCAGTACGAACGCGGTCATGGCGTTCGTGGCACTCCACAGGAAGTGGCCTGCGTAGACGAGGACGGTGGAGACACCGGCGATGACGTACGTGCACCGGGTGCGGGTCGCCTTCGGCAGGATCGCGTCCATGTCCAGACCCATGCTGTAGAGCATCAGACCCGCGTTGCCGACGGAGCCGGCGGAGGCGGCGAGGATCAGCGGGACCAGGTACCAGGACGGGGCCCCGGCGACGAGGCCCGTGGCCCAGTCGTCGGCGTTCACCGCGATCGCGGTGAACGTACCGAACAGCTGCGGTACCAGCAGGCCGAGCATCAGGCCGACGTAGGTGCAGAAGTAGACGGCCTTGCTGCTGTGGCGCCGGGGCGAGATGTAGCGGGTGTAGTCGCCGAGCAGAGTGATGAAGGCGATCGGACCGCTGAGGCCGGCGGCGACAGCGGACAGGATCCAGGTCTGCCAGAAGCCCCCCAGCGCGTAGCCGCTCGGGTCGGGGGCGGCGGTGGTGAAGTGCGGCCAGTAGGCGACGACGCCCAGGATCAGCAGGATCGTCATGCCGATTGAGAGCACGCGGCTCATGCGGAGCAGGAGCTTGTAGCCGAACACGGCGCCGAAGGCCGTGGCGAAGGCCAGCGCCGCGTAGACGATGCTGGTGGTCACGCCGTTCGCGGGGAGCCCGACGACGCGGTGCAGAGCGCCGACCATCGAGTCACCGCCCACCCAGAGGGTCAGCGCGGTGTAACCGAGGGAGAGCAGCAGGCCGATGATCGAGCCGAGCAGACGGCCGCGGACGCCGAACGCCGCGCCACTGCTGGTGGAGAGATTGGTCGCGGTGCGCAGCGAGACCAGGGACAGCGGGGCCACCAGGATGCTGCCGACGACGGTGCCGGTCAGCAGAGCGGTGAAGGAGTCCCACCATCCGAGACCGAACGTCACGGGAAGCGCGCCGAAGATGATCACGCCGAGGGCGAGGTTGGAGCCGAGGAGGATGCTCACCAAGTCCCGAGGGCGGCTGGTGCGTTCGTCGTCCGGGACGGTGTCGACACCGCGCGTTTCAATCGGCATTGCGTGCTCTCCTGGAGGGACGATTCGCGGGTTAGAGCGTCGCTCAATGACGTTTTAATGTGACTGACACGTCAAGTTCAGTCAACACTTCACGGGCAATAATTCGGTTGTTAGAGTGGTGCTCTAAACCGAAGCCCGTCCGGCAATGACGACTGGTCGTCGACACGTGACGGATAGTGAGCGAGACGGCTTCAGGCAACGACTCAGGACACGGAGGTGTGGTGGCGTGCGTCTGACCCCCACGGAACGCGATCGGCTGCTGCTGTTCGGGGCCGCCGAGCTGGCCAGGGCCCGGAAGGCCCGGGGCCTGCGGCTCAACGTCCCCGAGGCGACGGCCCTGATCGCGGACACGGTGTGCGAGGCGGCCAGGGACGGCCGGCGGCTCGCCGAGGCCATCGAGGCGGCCCGCTCCGTCCTCGGCCCCGACGATGTGCTCCCCGGCGTCAGTGACGTCGTGACGGAGGTGCACGTCGAGGCCGTCTTCGACGACGGGTCCCGGCTCGCCGTGGTCAGCGACCCGATCGGCTCCTCGCTGGGCGACGAGGCGCCGGGCGCCCTGCTGCCGGGCCCCGAGCACAACGACCCGCCGGCCACGGTGACGCTCACGGCGACCAACACGTCGAGCGTCCCCGTCTCCGTGACCTCCCACTTCCACTTCTTCGAGGCCAACCCGCGGCTCGACTTCGACCGCGCGGCCGCCTACGGCATGCGGCTCGCCGTCCCCGCCGGTTCCTCGGTGCGGTTCGGGCCGGGGGAGAGCGCCGAGGTGGGCCTCGTGCCCATCGGCGGCGCGCGCGTCGCGATCGGCTTCGCCGGACTCGTCGACGGCCCGCTGGACGCGCCGGGCACCAAGGAGGAGGCCCTGCGCAGGGCAGCCGCCTGCGGATACCTCGGAGTGAAGGGAGCGGGCGCATGAGCAGGCCCACCAAGCACAGCGACCACTGCGCGCCGGGCAGCCGGCACATCGACCCCCACGCGTACGCCGCCACACACGGCCCGCGCGCCGGTGACCGCGTGCGCCTCGGCGACTCGGGCCTGACCGTCCGCGTCGAGTCCGACGCGCAGGCGTACGGCGACGAGTTCCTCGCCGGGTTCGGCAAGACGGCCCGCGACGGACTGCACCTCAAGGCCGCCGCCGTCCGCGAGACCTGCGACGTCGTGATCAGCAACGTCCTCGTGATCGACGCCGTGCAGGGGATCAGGAAGGTCTCCATCGGCATCCGCGAGGGCCGGATCCACGCCATAGGGCGCGCCGGTAACCCCGACACCCTCGACGGGGTCGACGTCGTCGTCGGCACCGGCACGTCCATCGTGTCCGGCGAGGGCCTCATCGCCACCGCGGGCGCCGTCGACACCCACGTACACCTGCTGTCGCCGCGCATCATGGAGGCCTCGCTGGCCTCCGGCGTGACCACGATCATCGGCCAGGAGTTCGGGCCCGTGTGGGGCGTCGGCGTGAACTCGCCGTGGGCGCTGCGCCACGCGTTCAACGCGTTCGACGCCTGGCCCGTCAACATCGGCTTCCTCGGCCGGGGTTCGTCCTCGCACGACGCCCCGCTGATCGAGGCGCTCGCCGAGGGCGGCGCGTCCGGCTTCAAGGTGCACGAGGACATGGGCGCCCACACCCGCGCCCTCGACACCGCGCTGCGCGTCGCCGAGGAGCACGACGTCCAGGTCGCCCTGCACAGCGACGGCCTGAACGAGTGCCTGTCCGTCGAGGACACCCTCAGGGTCCTCGACGGCCGCACCATCCACGCCTTCCACATCGAGGGCTGCGGCGGCGGACACGTACCGAACGTGCTGAAGATGGCGGGCGTCCCGAACGTCATCGGGTCGTCCACCAACCCCACGCTGCCCTTCGGCCGCGACGCCGTCGCCGAGCACTACGGCATGATCGTCTCGGTCCACGACCTCAAGACCGACCTGCCGGGCGACGCCGCCATGGCCCGCGACCGGATCCGCGCCGGGACGATGGGAGCCGAGGACGTCCTGCACGACCTGGGCGCCATCGGCATCACGTCGTCGGACGCGCAGGGCATGGGCCGCGCCGGCGAGACCGTGCGCAGGACCTTCGCCATGGCCGGGAAGATGAAGGCCGAACTCGGGCCCCTTCTTTCCCGGAACGGGGAGACCGGCGACGGCGAGTACGACGACAACGCGCGCGTCCTGCGCTACATGGCGAAGCTGACCATCAACCCCGCCATCGCGCACGGCCTCTCCCACGAGATCGGCTCCATCGAGGCCGGCAAGCTCGCGGACATCGTGCTGTGGCGCCCCGAGTTCTTCGGCGCGAAGCCGCAGCTCGTCCTGAAGTCCGGCTTCCCCGCGTACGGCGTCGTCGGCGACCCGAACGCGGCCACCGACACCTGCGAACCCCTCGTCCTGGGGCCGCAGTTCGGGGCGCACGGCGCGACCGCGGCGGACATCTCCGTCGCGTTCGTCGCCCAGGCCGCCCTCGACCAGGGCAACGACAAGATGCCCACCCGCCGCCGCCGCGTCGCCGTCCGCGGCACCCGCGGCATCGGCCCCGCCGACCTGCGGCTCAACTCCCGCACCGGCTCCATCGACGTCGACCAGGCCACCGGACTCGTCACGCTCGACGGCGACCCGGTGCGCTCCGAACCGGCCGACTCCGTCTCCCTGAACCGTCTCTACTTCCTGTGAGGACCCGCTCATGAGCAGCTTCCACATGCCCCCCGAGTGGGCCCCGCACGAGCGCACCTGGATGGCCTGGCCGAGCCCCAACCCGACCTTCACCAACGAAGAGGAGCTGGCCGAGGCGCGCGAGGCCTGGGCGTCCGTCGCCCGCGCCGTACGCCGCTTCGAGCCGGTCACCGTGATCGTCGCCCCCGGGCAGAGCGACTCGGCCCGTGCGCTGCTCGGCGACGACATCGACCTCGTCGAGCGCGACCTCGACGACGCGTGGATGCGCGACATCGGCCCCACGTTCGTCGTCGGCGACGGCCGACTGGCCGCCGTGGACTGGACGTTCAACGGCTGGGGCGCCCAGGACTGGGCCGTCTGGGAGCACGACGCGAAGATAGCGCGCCACATCGCGGACCTCGTCGGCGTGCCCGTCCACTCCTCCTCCCTCGTCAACGAGGGCGGCGGCATCCACGTCGACGGCGAGGGCACCGTGCTCCTCACCGAGACCGTGCAGCTCGACCCCGACCGCAACCCGGGCCGCACCAAGGCCGAGGTCGAGCAGGAGATCCACGCCCGGATCGGCACCACCAAGGCCATCTGGCTGCCGCGCGGCCTCACCGGCGACTACGGCGTCTACGGCACCCGCGGCCACGTCGACATCGTCGCCGCGTTCGCCGCGCCCGGCGTCGTCCTGGTCCACTCGCAGCAGGACCCCGCCCACCCCGACCACGAGCTGAGCAAGCAGCTCATCGAGCAGCTCAAGGGAGAGACGGACGCCAAGGGCCGGCCCCTGGAGGTCGTCGAGGTCCCCGCGCCGACCGTCCTCAAGGACGACGAGGGCTGGGTCGACTACTCGTACATCAACCACTATCTGTGCAACGACGGCGTCGTCCTGTGCTCCTTCGACGACCCGAACGACGAGGTCGCGGCCGGGATCTTCCGCCGTCTTTTCCCGGGCAGGACCGTCCAGCTCGTGGACGCCCGTACGATCTTCGCCGGGGGCGGTGGCATTCACTGCATCACCCAGCAGCAACCCGAGATCACGCCCGCACACTGAAAGACCCGCAGGAGTCCCCGTGGCCCAGGCCCGCCGGAAGAACGCCCCTCCGCGCGAAGAAGTCCTCGCCGCAGCCATGGAGATGATCGCCGAGCGCGGCCTGGAGAAGCTGACCATGGCCGCGCTCGGCCGCGAGGTCGGCATGAGCAGCGGCCACCTCCTCTACTACTTCGGTTCGAAGGACGAGCTGCTCCTGCGGACCCTGGAGTGGAGCGAGGGCCGCCTCGGCGCGGAGCGGGCGCGGCTCCTGTCCGGCGGCGGCACGGTCCGCGAGCGTCTCGACGCGTACGTCGACCTGTACGTCCCCGACGCTCAGGGCGACCCGCACTGGACGCTGTGGCTGGAGGTCTGGAACCGCTCGCAGAACGCCGAGGCCGACGGCGACGCGCGCGAGCGGCAGGCCGCGATCGAGCTGGCCTGGCACCGCGACCTCGTCGCACTGCTCGCCGAGGGCATCTCGCGCGGCGAGCTCCCGCCGCTCGACCCCGACCGGTTCGCGTCCCGGCTGCGGGCGCTGCTCGACGGCTTCTCCATCCATGTCGCGATCGGCCTGCGCGGCACGGACCGGGCCCAAATCCTGTCCCACGTACGGGAGTTCCTGGACGAGGCACTGGTCAAGAACCCCGCGTAGCCCTTCGTGCGCGCCGCGTCCGCCGACGTTCCATGAACACAATGAACACAAGTACGCGTGATCGTTGCGCGGTACACCCTTGTCATGGAGCGAAGCATTCCGGCACCGTGGCCGCCCATGGGACGAGAGCAATGGAAGAAGATCCTGGTCGGGTCGGCCGGGAACATGGTCGAGTGGTTCGACTGGTTCGTGTACGCGAGCTTCGCCACATACTTCGCGGGAGCCTTCTTCCCCGACGGGAACCCCACGGCACAGCTCATGAACACGGCCGGCATCTTCGCCGTCGGCTTCTTCATGCGGCCCGTGGGCGGCTGGCTGCTGGGCAGGGTGGGGGACCGCAAGGGCCGTAAGGCGGCGCTCACCCTGACCGTCACGCTGATGTCGGCGTCCGCCGTCCTCATCGCGGTCGCGCCCACCTACGCGGTCGCCGGGTACGGCGGCGCCGTCGTCCTGCTCGTCGCCCGCCTCCTGCAGGGCCTCTCGGTCGGCGGCGAGTACGCGGCCAGCGCCACCTACCTCACCGAGGCGTCCGACCCGAGCCGCCGCGGCTTCGCGTCCAGCTTCCAGTACGTCTCCATGACCGCCGGTCAGATCGTGGGTCTCGGCCTTCAGATCGTCCTCCAGCGCACCCTGTCCGACGACGCGCTGCACAGCTGGGGCTGGCGCATCCCGTTCATCGTCGGCGCGCTCGGCGCCGCGATCATCTTCTATCTGCGGCGCAACATGCTGGAGACCGACGTCTACGAGGAGTCCGCCGACGACGCGGGCGCCGACAGCAAGGGCACCCTGACGGCGCTGTGGGCGCACAAGCGCGAGGCGTTCCTCGTGATGGCCCTGACGATGGGCGGCACCGTCGCGTACTACACGTACACGACGTACCTCACCAAGTACCTCTCCAACTCCGCCGGCCTCAGCAAGCAGACCGCGACGCTCGTCTCGTTCTGCGCCCTGATCGTCTTCGCCTGCATCCAGCCGCTCGCCGGCAAGCTCTCCGACCGGATCGGCCGCCGCCCGCTCCTGATCACCTTCGCGGTCGGCTCCACCTTCCTGACCGTGCCGATCATGACGATGCTCAAGCACGCGGGCTCCTTCTGGCCGGCGCTCGGCCTCGCCCTGCTCGCCCTCGTCGTCGTCACCGGCTACACGTCGATCAACGCGTGCGTGAAGGCCGAGCTGTTCCCGACCGGCATCCGCGCCCTCGGCGTCGCCCTCCCGTACGCCATCGCCAACGCGCTCTTCGGCGGCACCGCGGAGTACGTGGCCCTGTGGTTCAAGGACGCGGGCGTGGAGTCGGGCTTCTACTGGTACGTCGCCGGGTGTGCCGCCGTGTCGCTGATCGTCTACCTGGCGATGCGCGAGACGAAGGACATCGACCTGAACCGGGTCGCGGCCGCCGCGCCCGAGACCAGGCAGCCCGCGGCCGAAGCGGTCTGAGCTCACATCGTGAGACCACGGTCCGGGCCACGCCCGGGCTGTGGCAGACTGCCGACGTGCTCTCGTTCGCCATGATTATTGGCAGCAGGCGCGCCGGTCCGCAGTGACCGCCACGTACGAACACGTACGGGCGGACATCGTCGTCTCGACCCGCGCGCAGACCTCTCGCACCCGCGAGGGGTTTTTTTGGTTTCCTGGCCCACCACAAGCCAGGACCGGAGCGCGAGGGATCATAGGGGGACGGTGGAGCCGGTCATTCCGGTAGACCGAGATCCGATACAGGAGCCAGATCAGCATGACGGACGCAACCGACGACAATCCCCGCTCTTCCCGCGTCGACGACGACTTCCACGTCTTCGACACCACGCTGCGCGACGGCGCGCAGCGTGAGGGCATCAATCTGACCGTCGCGGACAAGCTGACCATCGCCCGGCACCTGGACGACTTCGGCGTGGGATTCATCGAGGGCGGCTGGCCCGGTGCCAACCCCCGCGACACCGAGTTCTTCGCCCGCGCCCAGCAGGAGATCGACTTCCAGCACGCGGAGCTCGTCGCGTTCGGCGCCACCCGCCGCGCCGGCGCCAAGGCCTCCGAGGACCCGCAGGTCAGGGCGCTCGTCGAGTCCGGCGCCCCGGTCGTCACGCTGGTCGCCAAGTCGCACGACCGCCATGTCGAACTGGCTCTGCGCACCACGCTCGAGGAGAACCTGGAGATGGTCCGCGACACCGTCTCCTACCTGCGCGAGCAGGGCCGCCGCGTCTTCGTCGACTGCGAGCACTTCTTCGACGGCTACCGGGCCAACCCCACGTACGCCAAGGCCGTCGTCACGGCCGCGCACGAGGCGGGCGCCGACGTCGTCGTCCTGTGCGACACCAACGGC
Source organism: Streptomyces sp. NPDC090032 (assembly GCF_044748025.1). Taxonomy (NCBI): domain Bacteria; kingdom Bacillati; phylum Actinomycetota; class Actinomycetes; order Kitasatosporales; family Streptomycetaceae; genus Streptomyces; species Streptomyces sp. NPDC090032. The sequence goes on from NZ_JBIVFF010000009.1 coordinate 163,560, forward strand.
GGCATGCTGCCCGCGCAGGTCCAGGCGATCACCGCCACGGTCCTCGCCGACACGGGGGCCCGGCTCGGCATCCACGCCCAGGACGACACCGGCTGCGCCGTCGCCAACACCCTCGCCGCCGTGGACGCGGGCGCGACCCACGTGCAGTGCACGGCGAACGGCTACGGCGAGCGCGTCGGCAACTCCAACCTCTTCCCGGTCGTCGCCGCCCTGGAGCTCAAGTACGGCAAGAAGGTCCTCCCCGAGGGCGCCCTGCGCGAGATGACCCGGATCTCGCACGCCATCGCCGAGGTCGTCAACCTCACGCCCTCCACGCATCAGCCGTACGTGGGAGTTTCGGCGTTCGCCCACAAGGCGGGCCTGCACGCCTCGGCGATCAAGGTCGACCCGGACCTCTACCAGCACATCGACCCGGACCTCGTCGGCAACCGCATCCGCATGCTCGTCTCCGACATGGCCGGGCGCGCGTCCATCGAGCTCAAGGGCAAGGAGCTCGGCGTCGACATCTCCGACGACCGCGAGCTCGTCGCCCGCGTCGTCGCCCGCGTCAAGGAACGCGAGCTCCAGGGCTACACGTACGAGGCGGCCGACGCCTCCTTCGAACTCCTCCTGCGCGAGGAGGCCGAGGGCCGCGCCCGCCGCTACTTCCGCGTCGAGTCGTGGCGCGCCATCGTCGAGGACCGCCCCGACGGCAGCCACGCCAACGAGGCGACCGTGAAGCTGTGGGCCAAGGGCGAGCGCATCGTCGCCACGGCGGAGGGCAACGGCCCGGTCAACGCCCTCGACCGCGCCCTGCGCGTCGGCCTGGAGCGGATCTACCCGCAGCTCGCCAAGCTGGAGCTCGTCGACTACAAGGTCCGCATCCTGGAGGGCAAGCACGGCACGTCCTCCACGACCCGCGTGCTGATCTCCACCAGCGACGGCACGGGCGAGTGGTCCACCGTCGGCGTCGCCGAGAACGTCATCGCAGCGTCGTGGGGCGCCCTTGAGGACGCCTACACGTACGGTCTGCTGCGGGCCGGGGTCGAGCCGGTCGAGTAGGCGGCACATGTACGGACGCCGGAGGGGCCGCGGCCAGGCCCCTCCGGCTTTCCGCTGTCTTCTACTGCCTCTGCTGTCTCTACTGCCAGGTGAACGTCGCCGACGTCTTCGCGGGCAGCGAGTAAGTGGCGTGCTGTCCGCCCCAGTTGACGGTCACGGTCTTCGCGGACGTGCCGCCGTTGTACGCGATGAGCGCCTTCGAGCCGTCCGGGTTGCGCCAGGCCACGTTCGGCACGGCCGAGCTGCCGGTCGACGCGACGCGCTGGGCGCCGGGCCGGACGAACTTCGTCAGATGGCCCATCGTGTAGTACTCGACGGTGTAGTCGACCTGTCCGCTGCGCCCGTCACCGTTGTGCACGGTCACGAGCCCCGTGCAGGTGCCGCAGCCGCCGTTGTGCGGGCCCATGTTCTGGTCCACGGCGAGCGACCACTTGGTCACCGACTTCGCCCAGTTGCGGGTGTAGTCCACGATGTTGAGCATGTCCTCGCGCTGCTGGTCGGCGATCCACGTGCCGCCCGAGTGCTCGGTCCCGAAGGCGTCGAGCTGCGGGTAGCGGTCGTGGATGCTGCTCTGCTTGCCGACGTCGCCGCCGTAGCCGTGCCACGCGATCCCGCCGAAGTTCGGGTGCGAACGCACCGCCGCGTCGTCCACGGTCTGCGCCGCGTAGCCGTCGTACGTGTCCCAGTTCCAGTCGTGCGCGAGGACCTTGGTGTCCAGGCCGGCGGCCGCCAGCTTCGGCAGCAGCTCGCTCTTGGTGAAATAGGCGAGCCCCGAGGCGTTCCAGCTCATCGAGGGGTAGCCCCCGCAGCACGTCGGTTCGTTCTGCGCGCTGACGTAGTCGACCGGGACGCCCTGGTCCCGGTACGCCTGGAGGTACTTCACGAAGTACGAGGCGTAGGTGCCGTAGTCCTCCGCTTTCAGCCAGCCGCCGTTGAGCTGTCCGCTGTCCTTCATCCAGGCGGGTGCGGTCCACGGGGAGGCCATCACGGTGACGTCCGGGTTGAGCTGACGGGCCTGCTTCGTGAGGGGCAGGACGTCCGCGAGGTCGTGGGCGACGGAGAACTCGGAGAGGTCGGGATCGGTCTGCCCGGCGGGCACGTCGTCGAACGTGTAGCCGAAACGTGCCAGGTCGGAGCCGCCCATCGGGTTGCGCAGGAACGACAGGCCGATGCCGTCGGTGGGGGAGAACAGCTTGCGCATCGTGGCGTCGCGCGTGGTCGCCGACAGGGCTCCGCTGCTGTTCATCAGCCAGGCCGCGGTGTCCGTGAAGGAGGCGCCGCCGCCGGTGAAGGTCTGGTAGCGGGTGCTGTCGTCGACGGTGATGTTCTCGCCATCGCCGCCCGTGCCCGCCTGGAACGAGAACGGGGCCTGCTGTTCGAGGCCGCGGACGACATGGCGTCCGCCGGCGTCGTCCGTGGTGGTCAGCCAGGCCGTGACCGGCTCGCCCGCGGCCTGCGCGGGGGAAGCCACGAGCCCGGTCAGGCCCGCGGTCGTGAGCAGTCCCGCGGCGAGCAGCCGGGCCGCCCGGCGCGGACCCGAACGGAGCCGTGTGGGGGTTCTCATGGTGCGCCGCCCTTCTGTGGGGGTGAGGAGATGGGGCGTGCGAGGCGTGAGTAAATGACGGCTGCGAACGGGAGTCAAGGGGGCGCGCGTTCAGAAAATGAATGCTCAACTGCCCAGTAACCCGGGGGGAATTGGCTGTGCACCGGTTCTGACGTGAAGTCTTGACGGGTTCACGGGGCGCCAGTTAACTCACGGCGTGAGCTAAGTCATGAGCTTCACCAGGGACTCCCGTCACCCCAGAGGTTGCGGCGCGTACCCGAACCGGCCGAAGGGAAGTCCATGCGAAGAACCGCCCTGCTCGTCTCCGCAGCCCTGCTCACGGGGCTGCTCCCGCTCGCCTCGGCGGGCGCGGCGACCGGCGCCGAGGAACCGCCGCCGGTGCCCGTCGACCGCTTCGAGGGCGAGGTCCCCTTCGCGTCCCAGCCCGCGGAGGGCATCTTCACGTGGGGCGGCGACAGCGACGACCCGCCCAGGCTGGAGCTCGCGGCACGCGACGACGCCCCCGAGGGCGACAAGGTCCTCTCCGGGACGTACGACATCAGCGGCTACGGCGGCTTCACCCACGACTTCGCCGCGAACGAGCCGGGCCACGACTGGTCCGCGCACAAGGGCATCCGCTTCTGGTGGGACGGGAAGAACACCGGCAAGAAGGTCAACTTCGAGATCAAGGACGGCGGTTCGAACGGCGAGGCGTCCGAGCTGTGGACGACCTCCTTCACCGACGAGTGGACCGGCTGGCACCAGGTCGAGATCCCCTTCACCGACTTCGCGTACCGCACCGACTACCAGCCCGTCGGCGGCATCGACCAGAACCTCGGCCTGACCGAGATGTGGGGCTACGCGCTCACGCTGCCCACCGGCACACCCGGCACCTTCGCCATGGACGGCGTGGAGCTGTACGGCAAGGCCGACCCCGCCCTGACCACGAAGGTCCTGACGGGTGCCGCCGTCTACCCGGTGAAGGAGGGCGGCACGGCCCGCGTGCCGATCTCCGTCGCCACCACCGGCTCCGTCCCGCTCGGCGAGCCGGTCACGGTCGCGTACGAGAGCGCGGGCGGCAGCGCCGGTGCGGGCACGGACTACACGCCGGTCAAGGGAGAGTTCACCTTCCCGGCCGGTACCGCGTCCGGCGCCGCGCACACCGTGTCCGTACCGACCCTCAAGGACAAGGCGGCCGAGTCCGCCGAGACGATCCCCCTGAAGCTGACGGTCACCGGCGCGAAGGCGCCCGCCGAGACCCCGCAGGTGGTGATCGACGCCCACGGCCTGCCCTACCTCGACACCAGGCTCCCCGTGAAGCGGCGCGTCGCGGATCTGCTGTCCCGGATGTCCCTGGACGAGAAGGCCGGCCAGATGACGCAGGCCGAGCGCAACGCGGTCGGCACGGGCGGCGACATCGCCGCGTACGACCTCGGCTCGCTGCTCTCCGGCGGCGGCTCGACACCGACGCCGAACACCGCCGCGGCCTGGGCGAAGATGATCGACGGCTTCCAGCTCCGGGCACAGGCGACGCGGTTCCAGATCCCGCTGATCTACGGCGTGGACGCGGTGCACGGCCACAACAACCTCGTCGGTGCCACGGTCCTGCCGCACAACATCGGCATCGGCGCGACCCGCGACCCGGGGACGGCCGAGAAGGCGGGCGCGGTCACGGCCGCCGAGGTCCGCGCCACCGGCATCCCCTGGGACTTCGCGCCCTGCCTGTGCGTCTCCCGTGACGAACGCTGGGGCAGGTCGTACGAGTCCTTCGGCGAGGACCCCGCCCTCGTGAAGCAGATGGAGACGGTCGTCCAGGGGCTCCAGGGAGCACGCAGCGGCAAGGATCTGGACAGGAACGACAAGGTCCTCGCCACCGCCAAGCACTTCGTCGGCGACGGCGGCACCGAGTACGGCTCGTCGACCACCGGCTCGTACACCATCGACCAGGGCGTCACGAAGGTCACGCGGCAGGAGCTGGAAGCGGTGCACCTCGCGCCGTTCCAGGAGGCCGTGGACCGCGGGATCGGCACGGTCATGCCGTCGTACTCGTCGCTCGACATCATCGGCGACGACGAGGGCCCGGTGAAGATGCACGCCGACGGCGCCATGATCAACGGCGTCCTGAAGGACCGCATGAGCTTCGACGGCTTCGTCATCAGCGACTGGCAGGCCATCGACCAGCTCCCCGGCGACTACGCGTCCGACGTCCGCACATCGGTCAACGCCGGCCTCGACATGATCATGGTCCCGTCCGCGTACAAGGACTTCCGGACGACCCTGATCGACGAGGTGAAGGCCGGCCGGATCGGCGAGCAGCGGATCGACGACGCGGTCTCGCGGATCCTGACCCAGAAGTTCAAGCTGGGCCTCTTCGAGAAGCCGTATGCCGACACGAGCGGCGCCGCAGCCATCGGCTCGGCCGGACACCGCTCCGTGGCCCGCACCGCCGCCGCCGAGTCCCAGGTCCTCCTGAAGAACGCGGGCGGCGTGCTCCCCCTCAAGAAGAGCCAGAAGGTGTACGTCGCCGGGTCCAACGCCGACGACATCGGCAACCAGACCGGCGGCTGGACCGTCACCTGGCAGGGCTCGTCCGGGAAGATCACCGACGGGACGACCGTCCTGGAGGGCATGAAGAAGGCCGTGCCCGGCGCCACCATCTCCTACTCCAAGGACGCCTCCGCGCCCACGGACGGCTATGACGTGGGCGTCGTCGTGGTCGGCGAGACCCCGTACGCGGAAGGCATCGGCGACGTCGGCAACGGCAACGACCTGGAGCTCACGGCCGCCGACCGGGCCGCCGTGGACAAGGTGTGCGGCGCCATGAAGTGCGCCGTGCTCATCGTCTCCGGGCGCCCGCAGCTCATCGGCGACCGGCTCGGCGACATCGACGCGCTCGTCGCGTCCTGGCTGCCCGGCACGGAGGGCGACGGTGTCGCCGACGTCCTGTACGGGGCCAAGCCCTTCACCGGGCAGCTCCCCGTGACCTGGCCGAAGTCGCAGGCCCAGCTGCCGATCAACGTCGGGGACACGGCGTACGACCCGCAGTTCCCCTTCGGCTGGGGCCTGACGACGCTGCGCACCCCGCCGGGCGGCGGCACGCTCACGCTGAAGGCCCTATCCCTCGCGGCCGCCGCCGCGCAGAAGGCAGGGTCGGCCGAGGCGGGCCGCGCGGTGGTGGGCAAGGCGCGGCTGCTCGTCCAGCAGAAGGTGGGGCAGGACATCACGCCGGCCGTGGCCAAGCCTTTCGCCGACGCGGACCATCTGCTCCTGTCCGGGCGTTACGCGGACGCGGTCGCGAAGCTGACCGAGGCGTACCGCGCCACGTGACAGCGCGCGGAGAGGGGCCCGCCGCGACGCCGGTGGGCCCCTCTCCGCGGTACGTACGGCATAGGGGCCCCTCCTGAGTTAGCGTCGAGGTATGAGGCCCATCCGTCGGGCATCGCGCCTGATATCCGTCCTGTCCGGTTCACTCCTCGCCCTGGGGGCCATGACGGCGGTGACACCGGGGGCCCAGGCGGCCGCCTCCGACGTCTCGACCGTGGCCGACGCCCTGAAGAAGGACCCCGTCTACGTCGACCCGGCCGCCTCCGCGCAGTTGTCCGCCGGGGACGCCGACGCCCTCACCAAGAAGATCAAGGACGCGGACAAGCCCGTCATGGTGGCGGTGCTGCCCGCGAACTTCCCCACGCAGGACCTCTTCACCGACCTGCGCACCAAGACCGGCATCACCGGCGTCTACGCGATCCGCCTCGGCCAGAAGTTCGACGCCAGGGCCGACAGCCGGGTCATGTCCCAGGACGCGGTCAGAAATCTGACGACCAGCGTCCAGGGCGAGAACGTCACCACGCAGCTCAACGACTTCGTCGACACGGCTGTCCGCAACGCGGGCGGCTCCGCGCCCGCCACGTGGGGTGCGGGCGGCGGCGGTGACAGCGGCGCCCCGGTCGGCGCCCTGATCGGCATCGGCGCGGTCGTCGTCGCGGGCGGCGGCGCCGCGTACGCCGTGTCCCGCAGGCGGCGCCGGCAGCGCGAGGACGAGCAGCGGGCAGCCCTGGAGAAGCTGCGCGTGGTCGTCGACGAGGACATCACGGCGTTCGGCGAGGAACTGGACCGGCTCGACTTCCACCCCGCCGAGCCCGGCGCCGACGACGCGATGCGCGCCGACTACGAGCGGGCGCTCGACTCGTACGAGAAGGCGAAACAGTTCATGGGTGCGGCCCAGCGGCCCGAGGAGGTGCGCGGGGTGACCGAGGCCCTGGACGACGGGCGGTTCTCGCTGGCCATGCTGGCGGCGCGCCGCGAGGGCCGGCCGCTGCCCGAGCGCCGGGTGCCCTGCTTCTTCGACCCGCGGCACGGTCCCTCCGTGACGGACGCGCTGTGGGCGCCCCCGTCCGGCGCCGAGCGCGAGGTCCCGGTCTGCGCGGCCGACGCGACGCGGCTCAAGGACGGCGTCGACCCCATGGTCCGCACGGTCGACACGGGTTATGGCGAGCGCCGCCCCTACTACGACGCGGGCCCGGCCTACGGCCCCTGGGCGGGCGGCTACTTCGGCGGCGGCATCCTGCCCGGACTCCTCCTCGGCACGGTGCTCGGCTCGATGATGGCGAGCCCCGCCTACGCGGCCGACTACGGCTCCGGATACGGCGACTTCGGCGCCGGGGCCGGGTACGACGGCGGGGACTACTCGGGGGCGGACTTCAATTCGAACGACTTCGGGGACTTCGGGGGAGGCGGGGACTTCGGAGGCGGCGGCGACTTCGGCGGAGGCGGCGGCGACTTCGGCGGAGGCTTCTGAGCGGGGGCCTGGGGTGCGGGGCATGAGCGCGCGGGCCCGGCGCTCGGTCCGGACGGCCTGATCGCTCGCGCCGTGCGGGCGCGAGCGACCCGAAGCGCAACCGCCCGCGGACAGCGGGGCCCGAGGACCTCGGTCGCGTGCCCGCCGGGACGGTCCGTCAGACCATGGGGAGGCGGTCCACCAGCAGTTCCACCCTCGCCTCGGTGTCCTGCGGCGGCAGCCGTCCCGACCGGGTCAGGGTGGCGACCCCGTGCAGGGACGCCCAGAACGTCTCGGTGAACAGCCCCGGCTCGACGCCGTCCCCGGCGACCTCGCCGAGGCTCTCCAGCAGCGCGGCGAAGGCGTCCTTGAGAGGTTGCGGGGTGTCCTCCTGTGCGTAGGGGAGACCGCCGTCGAGCTGGAAGATGGCGTCGTAGACCGCCGGGTTGTGCGCGGCGAAGTCGAGGTAGGCGCGGGCGAGGGCGTACACCCGCTCGCGCGGGCCGTCCGCGGCGGCGGTCGCGGCGTGCACCGCCACGGCCAGCTCGGCGGCACCCTCCAGGGCGACGGCGCCGATGATCTCCCGTTTGCCGCGGAAGTGGCTGTAGAGGACGGGCTGGCTGTATTCGATGCGCTCGGCGAGCCGGCGCGTGGTGACCGCGTCCCAGCCCTGCTGCTCGGCGAGTTCGCGAGCCGTCGCCACGATGAGGCGCTCCCGGCTCGCCCGTTCGCGTTCCTTGCGTTCCTGTACCGACATGATTCGATCCTAGCACCGCTAGACAATCAAGCGGCAGTAGTATTAGCGTTGCTTCATCACCTAGCAACGCTAGAAACCAGAGGGGTCGTCATGCTCAACGCACTTGAGATCGTCACCACCGTGGTCGTCGGCGTGATGGTGGGGGTGGAGTTCTCCGTCGCCTTCGTCATGAACCCGATCCTCAACGCGCTCCCCGAGGACAGCCGTCAACTCGGCAACGCCCACGGGGGCCGGATGCTCGGCGCCGTGATGCCGGTCTGGTACATCGGCTCGCTCGTCCTCGTCGCGGTCTGGGGCATCGCCGGACGGCACCACCCCGGCACCGGCCTCGTCGTCACCGCCGGCGCGCTCCTGCTCCTCAGCGTGGTCATGTCGATCCTGCTGCTCGTCCCGATCAACAACCGGAACAAGACGTGGACCCCTGACAACCGGCCCGCCGACTGGAAGGAGCAGATGAACCGCTGGAACCGCTACCACTACGTCCGCGTCGCCGTCATCATCGCCGCCTTCGCACTGCTGGTCACCGCTCTCACCTGAGCCCGCGGGCTCACCGACTGAACTGACGAAGACTCGCAGGGAGAAGAAGAATGTCACTGAAGAAGATCAACACCGTCCTGGCCGCCGCCTTCATCCTCTTCATCCTGTGGTTCGGGACGGAGTTCATCCTGAGCCCGGAGACGACGGCACCGGGCTTCGGCCTGCCGAGCCGGCCGTCCGGCGACGGCGGCGGCTTCCTGATCGTCAAGGGAATCCGCGACGTCGTCCTGGCCCTGGTCCTGGGCGTCCTGCTGGTGACTGGCCACCGCCGGGCGCTGGGCTGGGCGCTGCTGGTGGAGGCCCTCGCCGCGTACGGCGACATGACCACCGTGCTGGCCCACCACGGCTCCGTGGCCACCGCGCTCGGCGTCCACTGCCTGACCGCGACACTGATGGTGGTCAACGGCCTGCTGATCATGCGCGAGACACGCAAGGCCGTGACCGCTCCGGCAATGCCCGCCGCGCAACCCGCCTGACGCCACGGCGGCCGGCCGTCATCGCCGACGGCATGCTGCACACCGTGCCGCGGCGCCGAGCGAACGGTGGGTCGGTCGGGCCGATCCGGCCCGACCTGTTCCCCCCACCGGCAAGTGCCTCTGATCCCCGCCCCGTCGTGTCTCACGGGTGCTCGCGCCAGGCCTCCTCGTACTCCTGCGCGGTCGGCTTCGGCACGCGCGCGCCCTCGCCGTAGAGGGCGTGCGAGAGGCGCACCCGGAGCCGCTCTGAACGGGGTATGCGCCGCCGCACGCCGTTCACGTCGGTCTCCGGCCGGTGCTCCAGGGCCGGGGGCTGCTCGTGCGCGGTCAGGGTGTGCAGCTCGGCCTGGGAGAGCGGCTCGTGGATCTCGACGTACTCGCCGTGCGGAAGGCGCTTGATGCGGCCGGACTCCCTTCCGTGCAACGCCAGTTCGCGGTCGCGGAGCTGGAGCCCGAGGCAGATCCGCCGGGTGACGGCGAAGGTGATCACCGGGCCCACGACGAGTGCGACGCGCACGAACCAGGTGACCGCGTTCAGCGACATATGGAAGCGCGTGGCCCAGATGTCGTTGCCGCCGCCCATCAGGGCCACCAGGAAGAACGTCAGCCAGGCCACCCCGAGCCCGGTGCGCACCGGCCGGTTGCGCGGCCGGTCCAGGAGATGGTGTTCGCGCCGGTCGCCCGTGACCCAGGCCTCGACGAAGGGGTACGCGCCGATCACGACCAGCACCGCGGGGAAGACGACGAGCGGGACGAGTACGCCGAGGGCCAGCGTGTGCCCCCACAGCGTGATCTCCCAGCCCGGCATGACGCGCAGCAGCCCTTCCGCGAACCCCAGGTACCAGTCGGGCTGCGCTCCCGTGGACACCTGGTCGACGCGGTAAGGCCCGTAGTTCCAGACGGGGTTGATGGACGCGACGGCCGCGATGAACGCGACGACGCCGAACACCAGGAAGAAGAAGCCGCCCGCCTTGGCGAGGTAGACGGGGAAGAACGGCGCCCCCACGACGTTGCGCTCGGTCTTTCCGGCGCCCGGGAACTGCGTGTGCTTGTGGTAGACGACCAGGATCAGATGGGTCACCACGAGCGCCGCCATGATGCCGGGGAACAGCAGCACGTGCACCGAGTAGAACCGCCCCACGATGTCGTGCCCGGGGAACTCCCCGCCGAAGAGGAACATCGACAGATACGTCCCGACGACGGGCACGGACAGGATCGCCCCGTCGAGGAAGCGCATGCCCGTGCCGGACAGCAGGTCGTCCGGCAGCGAGTACCCCAACAGGCCCTCGAACAGGCCGAGTACGAGCAGCGTCCAGCCGAACACCCAGTTCAGCTCGCGCGGTTTGCGGAACGAGCCGGTGAAGAAGTGCCGCATCATGTGGATGAGCATCGCGGCGACGAAGATCAGCGCCGCCCAGTGGTGGATCTGCCGGATCAGGAGTCCGCCGCGCACGTCGAAGCTGATGTCGAGCGTGGAGGCGTATGCCTCGGACATCCGGATCCCGTTCAGGGGGACGTAACTGCCGTGGTACTCCACCTCGTTCATCGACGGGTGGAAGAACAGGGTGAGATAGACCCCGGTCAGGACCAGGATCACGAACGTGTAGAGGCAGATCTCGCCGAGCAGGAACGACCAGTGGTCCGGGAAGACCTTGCGCAGGTACTTCCTGGACAGGGTGTGCAGGCCCAGGCGGCCGTCCGCCCAGTCCGCGAGGCGCTCACCGCCTGATGCCGGTCCTCGCTCGCGCGCCGTCCCCGTGCTGCCTTCCGCGGTCCTCTCGGACATCTGGCCGGCTCCTCCCCTGGGCGCTCACCGCATGGGTGCTCACCACTTGGACGGGAGAGACGGGCCGGAGTGTGACATCACGGGGCATGACTGTGGTCCACGTCACATCCACGTGACGACGAGAGCCCGCCCTTCGTCCGCGGGGGGACGGGAAGGGCGGGCGTGCTCGTGGCGCGGGGAGCCGTGAGGGGGCCCGCCCCCTGGCGTGGCGTCAGGCGGCGTTCTTGATCGCCGAGATGTCGAAGGTCAGCTTGATCTTGTCCGAGACGAGGACGCCGCCGGTCTCCAGGGCCGCGTTCCAGGTCAGGCCCCAGTCGGAGCGCAGGATCGTGGCCTTGCCCTCGAAGCCGACGCGCTCGTTGCCGAACGGGTCCGTGGCGGCACCGTTGAACTCGAGGTCGATCGTGAGGGGCTTGGTGGTGTCGAGGATCGTCAGGTCGCCGGTCATCCGGTAGTCGTCGCCGCCCAGGGACTCGGCGGAGGTGGAGCGGAACGTCATCGTCGGGAACTCGTCCGTCTTGAAGAAGTCGGCGCTCTTGAGGTGCGTGTCACGGTCGGCGGAGCCGGTGTCGATGCTGGCCATCGTGACGTCGATCGACGCGGTCGACTTCGACGGGTCCGCGCCGTCCAGGTGCAGGGTGCCCGACGACTGGGTGAAGGAGCCCTTGACGTTGGTGACCATCGCGTGGCGGGCCACGAAACCGATCGAGGTGTGCGCGGGGTCGACGGTGTAGTCGCCGGTCAGCACGGCGAGATCGGGGCCGGCGGTGCCGGTGGCTGCGGGGGCGGCGTCGTCGTTCTTGCGGCCGAAGAGACCCATGACTGCTCCTTGGGGACGGGGCGTGGCGGGGGAGTCGGTTGAATGTTTAACGTTCAACGAGAGTGACTGTAGCGCCGTTCTGTTCAACTTTCAACATCAAACAACTCGTGTCTTCTCGATTACACCGCGTCGTCACCTGACGCGCTCTGGCGGACGCGCGTAGAACTCGGGCACTATCTCCTTGCTCCACCTGCACAGCCGTCTCACAGCCAGCACGGTCACCAGCAGGAAGGACTTCCTCCCCATGAGAATCCGCTCGGTCGTGAGCGCCCTCGCGCTCGTACTCGGCGCCCTCTTCGCCCCCGGCTTCGGTGTGTTCAGCTCCGCCACCGACGCCCAGGCCGCCACCAAGATCACCCACGCCACCGCCACCTCGATGTTCAGCCAGGTCGGCATCACCTGGTCGTCCTCCGGCGGCTGCTCCGACCGCAACAACTCCACCTGTACGTCCTTCGACCAGCTCAACCTCGCCACCGCCCAGGGCGCCCAGACCCTCAAGCGCGCCACCGGCTGCGCCCTGAACATCACCGGCGGAACCGAGACCGGCCACGCGAGCGGCACCTACTCGCACTGGAACGGCTACAAGCTCGACTACGGCAAGAACACCTGCGTCACGAACTACATCAAGAACACGTTCACCTACATCGGTCTGCGCGGCGACGGAGCCCCGCAGTACCAGTCGGGCTCCGGCAACATCTACGCCGACGAGGGCAACCACTGGGACGTCCTCTACTACAACTGCGGCGGCTGCTGACCCAACCGGCGCCCGCACGCGCCGACTTGGACTTCCGGGCGGCGTTGTTGGACTGCCGCCGCCCGGAAGCGCCGGGTCCGTTGACCCGGCCGCGCCCGCGCCGATACCCAGTCCCCTATGTCACGAAGATCTCGCGCCGCCTGCGCAGTCGCCGTCGTCGCCGCATCGTCCGCCGTGTTCGCCCTCGCGAGCCCCGTATCGCCGGCCGCCGCCGACCCCGTGCCCGCCGCGGCGCAGGCCGTCATCGGGTCCGCGCAGCTGTCCGTCACCGTCGCCGACGACTTCCCGCGCGTCCTGACGTACACCGACCGCGCCTCGGGGGCCGAACTCCTGGGGAGTACGAGCCCGGTGGACAAGGTCACCCTGAACGGCAAGGCCTACCCGGTCGCCGTGAAGGGCGCGCCGGTCCTCACCGGCTCCAAGGCCTCGTACACGCTGACCTTCCCGGATCTTGCGGGCGTCGAGATCGACGCCTCGCTGAGCGTCAGCGGGCGCGCGACGACCTTCAAGGTGGCGGCCGTGCGGGACACCGCGGCCTTCCGGGTCGGCACGATCGACATACCCGGGCACGACCTCGTCTCCGTGGGCAGTTCGGACGGCGGCGCAGAGACCGCGTTCACGACGCTGGACAACGACTCGACGCGGACCGCAGACGTCTTCGGCAAGATCACGGGAGACACCCCGGCGGACGCCTCACCCGTCGGCGCCTCGTACGCCATCGTCAACACCGGCTCTCTCGCCGCCGCCGTCGAGTCCAACTCCACGTACGACAAGCCGAGCGGCAACACCGGCGGGGACCACGCCCGCTTCTGGCACCAGGCGCGCAAGTCGGCCGACGGCTCCACGCGCGTCGGCGTCTGGTCGGGCCAGTGGACCTACCGCGGCGAAGGGGCCCCCGCCCCCGACAAGGATCTGCCGTGGGCCAAGGTCGTCGTCACCCCGGACGCCAACGGCGACGGCACGGTCGACTGGCAGGACGGCGCCGTCGCCTTCCATGACATCGGCGTCAGGGCGAAGGGCAGCGACGGCACCCCCGACCGAGTCATCACGCACATCCCCTTCAACTTCGCGAGCCAGGCCACGCACCCCTTCCTGCGCACGCTCGACGACGTCAAGCGGATCTCGCTCGCGACCGACAACCTCGGCCAGTTCGCGCTGCTCAAGGGCTACGCGTCCGAGGGGCACGACTCCGCGCACCCCGACTACGGCGGCAACATCAACAAGCGCGCGGGCGGCCTGACGGACCTCAACAAGCTGCTCAAGGGCGGCAAGAAGTTCGGCACCAGCTTCGGCGTGCACGTGAACGCCACCGAGGCGTACCCCGTCGCCAAGCACTTCACCGGCGACCTCGTCGACCCCAAGGCCCCGGGCTGGAACTGGCTCGACCAGAGCTACTACATCGACCAGCGCCGCGACATCAACAGCGGAGACCTCGCCTCCCGGTTCAAGCAGCTGCGCGAGGAGACCGACCCGAACCTCACGACGATCTACCTCGACGTGTACTACACGCACGGCTGGATCGCCGAGAAGACCGCCGAGGCCGTCCGCGCGCAGGGCTGGAACCTGGCCTCCGAGTGGGCCGACAAGTTCGAGCGCGAGTCCCTGTGGTCGCACTGGGCCAACGACCTCGACTACGGGCCCAAGACCGACAAGGGCCTCAACTCGAAGATCATCCGCTTCATCCGCAACGGCGAGAAGGACGTCTGGAACAGCGACCCCGTCCTCGGCCAGAGCGCCATCGACGAGTTCGAGGGCTGGACCGGCGAGAACGACTGGAACGCCTTCTACGACAACGTCTGGCAGCGCGACCTGCCCGCCAAGTTCCTCCAGCACCAGCGGATCACCCGCTGGAACGGCAACGACATCACCTTCACCGGCGGGCTCCGCGGCACCGTCGAGGACGGCCGCCGCACCTTCTACGACCACGGCAGGAAGGTCCTCGACGGGGGCGCCTACCTGCTCCCGTGGGACGGCGGCAAGAAGCTGTACCACTACAACAAGGACGGCGGCACGACGAGCTGGGCGGTGCCCGGATCTTCGTACACCGTCTACAAGCTCACCGACAACGGCCGCGTGAAGGCCGGCACCGTGCGTGCCTCCGGTGGCCAGGTCACGCTGAAGGCCGACGCGAAGCAGCCGTACGTGCTCTACCCCGCGGACAAGACGCCTCGCGCGGTCGACCCGGCCTGGGGTGAGGGCACGCACCTCAAGGACCCCGGCTTCAACGACGCCCGCCTCGCCGCCTGGGGCAAGGACGGCACGGTCGGGCGCGACACCGACGACCACGGCCGCAACAGCGCCGCACTGAGCGGCTCCGGTACCGCCGCGATCGAGCAGCGCGTGAGCGGACTGGACGCGGGCAAGCGCTACACCGCCTCCGCCTGGGTCGAGGTCGAGCCCGGGAAGTCCCGCCGTACGACGCTCGGTGCGGGCGGCAGGTCCGTCGCGGTCGAGCGCTCCACGCTGCAGAACGGCATCTCCTCGAACGACTGGGGCGGCACCTACATGCAGCGCGTGAAGGTCAACTTCACGGCCCCCGCGAACGGCCGCACCACCCTGCGGATCGAGGCCGCGAAGGGCTCGCCCGCGCAGGTCCGCATCGACGACGTGCGCCTCGTGAGCAATGCCCCGTCGACGAAGCCCGGCACCGTAGTGCACGAGGACTTCGAGAACGTCGACCAGGGCTGGGGCCCCTTCGACAAGGGTGACGCGGGCGGCGTCACGGACCCGCGCACGCACATCGCGCAGAAGAACGCCCCGTACACCCAGGCCGGCTGGAACGGGAAGCTCATCGACGACGTCATCGGCGGCGGCGAGTCCCTGAAGTCCCACGAGGAGAACACCGGCGTCGTCTACCGCACGTCCCCGGCCGACGTCCCGATGGCGGACGGCCACGCCTACAAGGTCGCGTTCGACTACCAGTCCAGCCACGCGGGTGCCTACCAGTGGGTGAGCGGCTACGACCGGATCGCCGCCGACGGCACCCCCGACCAGGTCGAGACCGCGAGCACCCCGATCGGGCAGCAGCGCACCACGGGCCACTACGAGGGCACCGTCACGGCGGGCTGCGGCGACGCCTGGACCGGCCTGCGCAAGCTCGAAGGGGCCCCGGACGGCGCCGACTTCGTGCTCGACGACTTCACCGTCACCGACCTCGGCCCCGCGAAGGAGAAGGCGGCCTGCGGCACCCTCGCCCTGAAGTCGGACGAGACGCTGGAGCCCGGCCAGAAGAACAAGGTCGAGGCCACCTTCACCAACTACGAGGCGAGCGAGGTCAAGGGCGCGTCCCTCTCGCTCGGCCTGCCCGAGGGCTGGACGGCGGAGCCCGCGGGCCCGGTCGCGCTCGACCCGGTCGCGCCCGGCGCCAAGGCGACGGCCACCTGGCAGGTCACCCCGCCGGTCGACGCCAAGTACCAGCCGTACCAGCTGAGTTCGAAGGCCACGTACAGCGTCGGGGACAGTGTGCGGACGCTGACCGCGGGCGCCACCGTGCGCACGCTCCCGCCGCCGCCCACCACGGACACGTACGCCAGTGACCTGGACTGGACGGCCATGGACAACGGCTGGGGTCCCGCCGAGAAGGACCTGGAGAACGGCGAGACCGGCACCGGCGACGGCAAGCCGCTGACCGTCAACGGCACCGTCTACACCAAGGGCCTCGGCACCGCGTCCCCCGGGAAGATCCGCTACTACCTGGGCGGCCGGTGCACCTCGTTCACCGCCGAGGTGGGCCAGGACGACTCGCAGGGGACGCGCGGCAGCGTGCAGTTCTCCGTCGAGGCGGACGGCACCAAGAAGGTCCAGTCACCGGTGCTCAAGGCCGCCGACGACGCCTGGTCCCTGACCGCCGACGTGACCGGCGCCAAGTACGTCGACCTGATCACCGGCGACGGCGGCGACGGCCCGGGCAACGACCACGCCGACTGGGGCAACGCCCGCTTCCACTGCGGGAGCTGATCCCACCACGCGCGGGGTCCCGCCCCAGTGGCGGGGCCCCTTTCGCGCACGCCGTAGACAGCGCTTTCTACGACTGATTAGGTGCAACCCCATGACACCCACGCGCCGCACGATCCTCATCGCGTCGACTCTCCTCGCGGGCGCGGCACTTGCCCCGCCCGCCCATGCCGCCGACGCTTCGGACGCCCTCGACGACGAGTTCGAGACCCTGCGCAAGCGATGGCTGGAGATCTCCCTCGGCACCGGCTACGACGCCACCGCCGAGCCCTACGCCTCGCGTCTGAAGGAACTCGGAGAGCTCGCCCGCGGCTTCAGGGCGACGATGGCCCCGACCGCCACCTCCCTCTGGCCGGGCTACCCGTTCGACCCACCGGCCGGCATCACCCAGGGCTACAACCGCCTGTGGACCATGACGCAGGCGTACGCCCAGGAGGGCACGGGTTCGACCGGCGACGCGGCCCTCCTCGCCGACATCGTCAAGGGCCTCGACCACCTCTCCGCGACCGTCTACAAGGCGACCACGACCCCGTACGGGAACTGGTGGGAGTGGCAGATCGGCAGCCCCCGCCTCCTGATGGACATCGTCGCCGTCCTCCACGACCACCTCACGCAGGACCAGCGCGACGCCGCCTTCGCCGCCGTCGACCACTTCATCCCCGACGCGATCCTCCGCGACTACTCCGGCACCTCCACCGGCGCCAACCGTGTGGACCTGTGCCGCTCGGTCGCCCTGCGCGGCATCCTCGGCAGGAACCCCGACAAGACGGCCCTGGCCCGCGACGCCCTCTCGCCCGTCTTCCCCTACGTCACCAAGGGGGACGGCCTCTACGCCGACGGCTCGTTCATCCAGCACACGTACATCGCCTACTCGGGCACGTACGGACAGGTCATGCTCGACGGTCTCGGCCGGCTCTTCGCGCTGCTCGCCGGGTCCACCTGGGCCGTCACCGACCCGAACCGGCAGATCATCCTCGACAGCGTCGAGCACGCCTACGCCCCGCTCCTGTTCGACGGCCTGATGATGGACAGCGTCAACGGCCGTGCCATCAGCCGCGGTTACCTCAACAGCGACGACCTCAAGGTCATGCGCAGCGACCACTTCCACGGCCAGGGCCTGATCGCCGCCATGGCGCAGCTCGCCGCCGGCGCGAGCGCGGCCGAGCGCGAGCGCTGGCACGGGCGGATCAAGGGCTGGATCGAGCGGGACACGGTCACGCCCCTGCTGACCGCCGAGCAGTTCGGGGTCGCGGACCTGTCCCGGCTGCACGCCGTCGCGGACTCCGCCGTCGAGGCCGCGCCCGAGCCCGTCGGCCACCAGTTGTTCGCCGCCATGGACCGCGCGGTGCACAAGCGCCCCGGCTTCGCCGCGAACGTCTCCATGTCCTCGGACCGGATCGCGTACTACGAGTGCGGCAACGGCGAGAACCCGCGCGGCTGGCACACCGGCGCCGGCATGCTCTCGTGGTGGGCCACCGGCGAGCGGTCCGACCAGTACACGGACTGGTTCTGGCCGACCGTCGACTTCTACCGGCTGCCCGGCACGACCGTCTCCACCAAGCGTCTCGCCGACAAGGCCGGCGGCGAGTGGGGCGCGGCCCGGCCCGATGCGAAGTGGGTCGGCGGCGCGACGGACGGGGAGTTCGCGTCGGTCGGGCAGCATGTCAAGGGGCTCGGCTCGACGCTCCAGGCCCGCAAGTCGTGGTTCTGCCTCGCCGACACCGTGGTGTGCCTGGGCGCCGGGATCACGGCGGCCGACGGCGTACCCGTCGAGACCGTCGTCGACAACCGCAACCTCGGAGAAGGCGGCACCCAGGCCTTCACCGTCGACGGCGCCGCCCGCGCCCGATGGGCCCACCTGGAGGGCCACGGCGGCTGGGTCTTCCCCGGCGGCGCCCCGCTGCGGCATCTGCGCGAGGACCGCTCCGGTGCCTGGTCCGACATCAACACCACCAGCTCCACCGAGCGCCGCACGCGACGCTGGCAGACCCTCTGGCTCGACCACGGCACGGACCCCACCGACGCCGCGTACGCCTATCTGCTGATGCCGGGCGCCTCGAAGCACGACCTCGCGCGGCGCGCGGGCGACCGCCACTGGCTGTCGGTCCTGGCCAACACGGCCGCCGCCCAGGCCGTCGCCGTGCCCTCCCTCGGCGTGAGCGCGGCGAACTTCTGGGAAGCGGGGAGCGCGGGGGAGCTCACGGTGTCGGCTCCCGCGAGCGTCCTCCTGCGCAGGAAGGGACGCACCGCGGTGCTGACCATCAGCGAACCGCCCCGCACGGGCGAGCCCGTGGATGTCGTCTGGGACCGGCCCGTGCGCCGCGTCGCCAGCCACGACCCCTCCGTCGAAGTGGTCGCCACGGGCCATAGGCTGCGGCTGCGCGTCACCCCTGGGGCGGCATGTGTGAGCCATCGGTGTGAGGTGACTCTCAGTTGAGCCGTTTGTGTGACCTCTACAAGGCAGCAGGGTCCTGAGCAGTCACTTCGCCTGCATGGCGACGGCGTTCTGTTCGGGGGCACCAGGAAAACGGGTCGGAGACTGTACGGAGTCGACGGCCCGTTTTGCTTGGTCGCCTTCGTAAGGTCGCTACATGACCGTTTTGGACGACACCGCCTCAGCCGGTTCCCCCGGGGATGAGCCCACCGACGCGCGCGGACGCGTCGCCGAGCTGCACGCGATCCGTGAGGAGGCGCTGCGCGGGCCCAGCGACAAGGCGACCGAGGCCCAGCACGCGAAGGGCAAGCTGACCGCTCGTGAGCGGATCGAGTTGCTGCTGGACGCGGGATCGTTCAACGAGGTCGAGCAGCTGCGCCGGCACCGGGCGACCGGCTTCGGCCTGGAGTCCAAGAAGCCCTACACCGACGGTGTCATCACCGGCTGGGGCACGGTCGAGGGCCGCACGGTCTTCGTCTACGCGCACGACTTCCGTATCTTCGGCGGCGCCCTGGGCGAGGCCCACGCCACGAAGATCCACAAGATCATGGACATGGCCATCGCGGCCGGTGCCCCGCTGGTCTCCCTCAATGACGGCGCGGGCGCCCGTATCCAGGAGGGCGTCTCCGCCCTCGCCGGTTACGGCGGCATCTTCCAGCGCAACACCAAGGCGTCCGGTGTCATCCCGCAGATCAGCGTGATGCTCGGCCCGTGCGCGGGTGGCGCGGCCTACAGCCCGGCCCTGACCGACTTCGTCTTCATGGTCCGCGAGACCTCGCAGATGTTCATCACCGGACCGGACGTCGTCAAGGCGGTCACCGGTGAGGAGATCACCCAGAACGGCCTCGGCGGCGCCGACGTGCACGCCGAGACGTCGGGCGTCTGCCACTTCGCGTACGACGACGAGGAGACCTGCATCGCCGAGGTCCGCTACCTCATCTCGATGCTGCCCTCCAACAACCGCGAGAACCCGCCGACCGTGGCCTCCGAGGACCCCGCCGAGCGCCGCTCGGACGTCCTGCTCGACCTGGTCCCGGCCGACGGCAACCGCCCGTACGACATGGCCAAGGTCATCGAGGAGCTCGTCGACGACGGCGACTACCTCGAGATCCACGAGCGCTGGGCGCGCAACATCATCTGCGCCCTGGCCCGCCTGGACGGCCAGGTCGTCGGCATCGTCGCCAACCAGCCCTCGTCCCTCGCGGGCGTCCTGGACATCGAGGCCAGCGAAAAAGCTGCCCGCTTTGTCCAGATGTGCGACGCTTTCAATATTCCGATCGTGACCCTCCTCGACGTCCCCGGCTTCCTGCCCGGTGTCGACCAGGAGCACGGCGGGATCATCCGTCACGGCGCCAAGCTGCTGTACGCGTACTGCAACGCCACCGTGCCGCGGATCTCGCTCATCCTGCGCAAGGCGTACGGAGGTGCCTACATCGTCATGGACTCGCAGTCGATCGGTGCCGACCTCACCTACGCCTGGCCCACGAACGAGATCGCCGTCATGGGCGCCGAGGGCGCCGCCAACGTCATCTTCCGCCGTCAGATCGCCGAGGCCGAGGACCCCGAGGCCATGCGCACCCGCATGGTCAAGGAGTACAAGGCCGAGCTGATGCACCCGTACTACGCGGCCGAGCGGGGCCTGGTCGACGACGTCATCGACCCCGCCGAGACCCGCGCGGTGCTCATCCGCTCCCTCGCGATGCTGCGCACGAAGCACGCCGATCTGCCTTCGCGCAAGCACGGCAACCCCCCGCAGTAACCCCACAAGGAGATCACTGCACATGTCTGCATCCGACATCCGCGTTGAGAAGGGCCACGCCGAGCCCGAGGAGGTCGCGGCCCTGACCGCGATCCTGCTGGCCCGCGCCGCCGCCACACCGACCGACAGCCCCGCCCTGCGCGGCCGCGACAAGGCCGGCTGGCGCCGCCTGGAGCGTCAGCACGGCTTCCGCGCCCCGCACAGCTGGCAGGGCTGAGCGCGGACATCCGGCCCGTCCGGCGTCCGAGGACGAGCCCGAAGGGCGAAAAAGCCCCCGGTGACCCGAAGGTCACCGGGGGCTTTCCCGTGTTCGCGCCGGCGCCGCAGGCTAGCGCAGGCGAGCCATCAGCGCGTGCTCCACGAGCGTGATGAGCGCCGACTTCGCGTCCGCGCGGTGTCGGGCGTCCGTCGTGATGATCGGGGTGTCCGGACCGATCTGCAGCGCCTCACGGACCTCGTCGGGCTGGTACGGCTGGCTGCCGTCGAAGCCGTTGAGGGCGACGACGAAGGGCAGGCCGGAGTTCTCGAAGTAGTCGACGGCCGGGAAGCAGTCGGCGAGACGGCGCGTGTCGACGAGCACGATCGCACCGATCGCGCCGCGGACCAGGTCGTCCCACATGAACCAGAAGCGGTCCTGACCGGGCGTACCGAAGAGGTACAGGATCAGGTCCTGGTCCAGGGTGATGCGGCCGAAGTCCATGGCGACGGTGGTCGTCGTCTTGTCCCCGGTGTGGGTGAGGTCGTCGATGCCCGCCGACGCGGACGTCATGACGGCCTCGGTGCGCAGAGGGTTGATCTCCGAGACGGCGCCCACGAAGGTCGTCTTGCCGACGCCGAAGCCGCCCGCCACCACGATCTTCGCGGACGTGGTGGAGCGGGAAGGCCCTCCGCTAGAGCTTGCGAAGTCCACTGAGCACCCTTTCGAGCAAAGTCACGTCTGGCTGACCGCCGGCGTTCTCTTCGCCGCCGGGCTGATGAATGGCGACCAGGCCCGCCTCCGCCAAGTCGGCGACGAGAATCCTGGCCACGCCGAGGGGGATGCTGAGCAGGGCCGAGACTTCGGCCACTGACTTGATCTCTCGGCAGAGGGTGCAGATCCGCTGGTGCTCGGGCAACTGGCCCTGCAACTGGTGCGGCTGCGCGGTGGTGTGCACCAGTGCCTCGATGGCGAGCTGGTAGCGCGGCCTGGTGCGGCCACCCGTCATGGCGTACGGACGCACCAGGGGATTGTTGGCGGCCGGTGCGGGGCTGTCGGGGCGCCGCTGAGGCTGCACGGGCTGAATGCGGGGTGCCGACGGCTGGTCGTACGGCCCCGGCTGCCGCGGCTGCGGCGGGTGCGGGGGCGCGTACGGCTGACGCCGGTGGCTCGGCGCGGAGGGGAAGTTGTACCGGTTCGGCGCGTCACCCTGCCCCTGACCCTGGCCCTGGCCCTGGCCAGGCCCGTAGGACCAGTTCGCCGATGAACCGCTCGGGGGTGTTGCAGAACCAGCCACGCTTTCCTCCTCCAACTGTGCCGGGCACCATCACCGTGGAGCCGCGTCCCGAAACCTTACGGCCACGGGGCGCGAAATCGCACCGCTTGTCTGTCAGTTGAGAAGGCTCCCCTGAAGCTCGGCCCGCAGGTCGGGAGTGAGAACCGTACCCGCGCGGTCGACAAGAAGTGCCATCTCGTACCCGACGAGGCCAATGTCCGCCTCCGGGTGTGCGAGGACAGCGAGGGAAGAACCGTCGGAGATGGACATGATGAAGAGGAATCCTCGCTCCATCTCCACAACTGTCTGGTTCACGCTGCCGCCCTCGAAGATGCGGGACGCGCCCGCGGTCAGCGAGGTAAGACCCGACGCGACGGCCGCCAGCTGGTCGGCACGGTCACGCGGGAACCCTTCGGACATCGCCAGAAGGAGTCCGTCGGCGGAGACCACCACCGTGTGGGACACCCCAGGGGTGTTGTCCACGAAGTTGGTGATCAACCAGTTCAGGTTCTGTGCCGCCTGGCTCATCGGGCTCACACTAACGCTCCTGGTTGTAGGTGCTGTCAGGACCACTGTGCTGGTTCGTGGCCTGGCCGTTCGTATCGCTTCCTGCTTCGCGTCCCCGCTGCACGCCCCGGCGCAGGTTGCTCAGCCTGCCCCTGACGTCCTCAGGCGCGCGGGAGACCTGGGGGCCGCCCTGCGGGGTCGATTCCGCCGTGCCCTCGACCAGATTGGCCTTGGGCACCCGGCGCGGCAGACCGGAGGAGGTGACTCCGCCCGCCTTCGGCTTCCGGAGCTGCTCCGCGCGGACCCAGCGCTCGTCGTTGGACGAACGCCAGTCGTCGGGGCCGCTGCCGTCGCTGCCGGCGCTGCCGTTGTCCTGGGTGGTGTTGTCGGCGCGGTCGGGCGCCGGTGTCGCCGCCGGGGCCTGGCGCTGCTGCCCGCCCGAACCGCGCATCGGAAGACCGGCGTCGGTGAGCGAACGGGCGGCGGACGGGGTGGGTCCGGCCGGGGCCGCGGGACCGTGCGGGTCAAAGCCTACGCGCTCCGGCTCACCGGCGTCAGCGCGCTGCGCGGATTCCGTTTGAGCGGTGTGCTCGGACCGGTACTGCTCCTGGTAGCCGTCCTGCGTCTGCCAGTCGCGCTGCTGCGAGCCGCGCAGCGGGGCGTCGCCGAAGGCCGAGTACGTCTCCTGGACGGGTTCCGCATAGGCGTCCTGAGACGCGTAGCCGTCCTGCGGTGCGAAGAACGAGTCGTTGTAGGAGCCGTTCTGCGGCTGCTCGTCGTACGTCTGCCGGCCCTGCCCGTAGCCGGACGAGGGGTCCTCGTACGCCTGCTGCTGACCGTCGTCGTACGCGGGCTGTGCGGGAGCGTACGCGGACTGCTGCTCGTACGGGTCCTGCGCCTGCGCCGGAGCGATCTCGTCGCGGAACAGCGGGCGGTCCTCGCCCGGCTCACCGAGGTGCGACTCCAGAGCCGCGCGGCGCTCCTCGCGCATCAGCGAACGGCCGACCGGGTCCAGGTCACGCAGGTCGTCAGGGACGTCCGTGTAGCGGCTGTCGTCGAAGCCGAGCTCCGCGGCGGTGCGCAGCGGGGCGGGCTCGTACGCCGACTGCGACGGGATCATCGACGAGACGGTGAACTCGGACTCGGGGAGGTGCTCGCCGCTGCCACCGTGGGTGATGGCGTCGGGCAGCATGACGAGCGAGGTCGTGCCGGCCTGCTCGCCCGAGGGGCGCAGCTGGACGCGGATGCCGTGCCGGTCGGACAGGCGGCCGACCACGAACAGGCCCATGCGCTGCGAGATCGCGGCGTCCACCGTCGGCGGGTTGGCCAGCTTGTGGTTGATGTCCGCGAAGTCCTCGGCGGTGAGGCCGATTCCCTTGTCGTGGATCTCGATCATGACGCGGCCGTCGGGGAGACGGGTCGCGGTGACGCGGACCTTGGTCTGCGGCGAGGAGAACGTGGTGGCGTTCTCCAGGAGCTCGGCGAGCAGGTGCACGAGGTCGGTCACCGAACGGCCGTGGATCTCGGCCTCCGGCACGCCCGACAGCTCGATGCGCTCGTACTGCTCCACCTCGGAGGAGGCGGCGCGCAGGACGTCGACCAGCGGGACCGGCTGGTCCCAGCGGCGGCCCGGCTCCTCGCCCGCGAGGACGAGGAGGTTCTCGCCGTTGCGGCGCATACGGGTCGCCAGGTGGTCCAGGCGGAAGAGGTTCTCCAGCTGGTCCGGCTCGGCCTCGTTGTTCTCCAGGTCAGTGATGAGGGTCAGCTGACCCTCGATCAGGGACTGGTTGCGGCGCGACAGGTTGGTGAAGATCGCGTTGATGTTGCCGCGGAGCAGGGCCTGCTCGGCGGCGAGGCGGACGGCCTCGCGGTGCACCTGGTCGAAGGCGCGGGCGACCTCGCCGATCTCGTCCGTGGAGTTGATCGGGATGGGCTGCACACGGGTGTCGACGCGGCCCGGGTCGGTGCGCGAGAGCTGGTCGACGAGCATCGGCAGGCGCTGCTCGGCGACGTCGAAGGCGGCGGTGCGCAGGCGGCGCATCGAGCGGCTCATCTGGCGCGCCATCATCCCGGCCAGCGCGAACGCGGCGAGCAGGGCGACCAGGACGACCGCGCCGGTGACGAACGTGGACTGCTTGGCGTCGTCGGCGATGCCGGCGGCCTCGTTCACCGCCTTGTCGGCGAGGTCGGACTCGATGGTGCGGTATGCGTTGAACTTGGCGGTGTTGACCGCCCACCAGTTCTCCTTGGTGACGCCCCGCTGCGCGATGGCGAGGCGGGCGCTCGGCTGCGTGGTGGGCAGCGTCGCGATGTAGGAGACCATGTCGGTGGGGTCGGCCGGCGGCGGGACGTAGGTCTTGCCCTGCGCCTTCGCGGCCGCGGCGGTCTGCTTGGCCTGCTTCGCGCCGTCGATCGCCAGCTGCTTCTGGGCGGCACCGAGCTTGTCGACGTCGGCCTGCGTGCCGCCGCCCTTGTACTCCTCGATGGCGATGCCCTCGAGATAGGCGTACGAGGAGAGCGCGATCTTCTGCTTGCCGAAGGTCGAGGCCGAGGGGCCCGGGGCGACCAGCAGGTGCATACCGATGGACCGCTCCAGCGAGAGCGCGGCCTTGGAGAGCGAGATGGCGTAGACCGTGCGGCCGTAGCTCGTGATGTTTCCGGTGCCGAGGCCGAGTTCGTTGGCGAACTCCATCAGCGGGTGCTGGATGCCGACGTAGCCCTCTTCGGTCTGCACGCCGGGGAGCTTGCTCGTGTACGCGGCGGCCCGCAGCTTCTCCAGGCCGGGCTCGACCTGCCGGAACTGCGTGAGGCGGCGCTCCAGGCCTTCCTTGGCCGGCATGTTCTTCGCGGCGGCGTCGAAGGCGTCGGCGGCCTCGTTCGTCGCCTCGCGGGCCTTGACGACCGACGGGTCGTTCTTCTTGCCCAGCAGGAGAGGAGCCGCGGAGATGTCGCGTTCCTCGATCAGGCTGTTGGCGTACGTCAGCGACGCCTGCACCAGACGCGCGGTGTTCTCCGCGTCCTCGGCCTCGTTCCAGGTGTCGATCGAGCCCTTGACCTGGAAGCCACCCATGATCAGACCCACGAGCACGGGTATGAGGAGGATCGCGTTCAGCTTGGTGGGCACGCGCCAGTTGCGCGGTGACATCCGGCCGCCGGACGGCGCCGGGGGCTGCTCGGCCCGTGGCACATGCGCGGCCGGCGCCGCTGCACGCGGCGGCGGGGTGAAGTTGCCCCGCGCCGACGACGGCTCGGGACTGTTCTTGCTTCGCCTCACTCGACCAACAACCTCTCGGCGTCGGCACTTACGCTGTGCCGCTGTCTCCAGGCCCTTACCTACTGGGCAGTTCAGCGCATTCCAGCACGTCAGGCGGTTCTCTTCCAAACACTGGGAACCGGAAGCTCCGAGTGACGCATGCCCCAGATAAAACGGTCATAAAGAGCGAGCCCCGCCAAAAGGCGGGGCTCTTGTGCGCGCTGTGGAACCGGGTGTGCGCGACCTGTGGCGGCGGCACCGGAATTCTCTGTCGAAACGTTATGAACACGGAGGCCGACCGTGTCAAAGGACACAGCGGCCTCCGGGCGCACTACGACAACTGCCGTATGGATCTGGCCACTTGGTGGCCGGATTTTCGGCGGTCGGGCTACTTCAGGCGGGCCATCAGCGCGTGCTCGACCAGCGTGATCAGGCCACTCTTTGCATCCGCACGGTGTCGGGCGTCCGTGGTGATGATCGGGGTGTCCGGGCCGATCTGGAGCGCCTCGCGCACCTCGTCGGGTGTGTAGGGCTGATGACCCTCGAAGCCGTTGAGGGCGACGACGAAGGGCAGGCCGGAGTTCTCGAAGTAGTCGACGGCCGGGAAGCAGTCGGCGAGACGGCGCGTGTCGACGAGGACGATCGCGCCGATCGCGCCGCGGACGAGGTCGTCCCACATGAACCAGAAGCGGTCCTGACCGGGCGTACCGAAGAGGTACAGGATCAGGTCCTGGTCCAGGGTGATGCGGCCGAAGTCCATCGCCACCGTGGTGGTGGTCTTGTCCCCGGTGTGGGTGAGGTCGTCGATGCCCGCCGACGCGGACGTCATGACGGCCTCGGTGCGCAGAGGGTTGATCTCCGAGACGGCGCCCACGAACGTGGTCTTGCCGACGCCGAAGCCGCCCGCCACCACGATCTTCGCGGACGTGGTGGAACGGCCGCCTCCGCCGTTAGAGCTTGCGAAGTCCACTGAGCACCCTTTCGAGCAGTGTCACGTCAGGCTGGCCGCCGGCGTTCTCGTCGCCACCGGGCTGGTGGATGGCCACCATTCCCGCTTCCGCCAGGTCCGCGACGAGGATCCGGGCCACACCGAGAGGCATCGACAGCAGGGCCGACACCTCCGCCACCGACTTGACCTCCCGGCACAGGTGGCAGATGCGCTGGTGCTCGGGGAGCAGCCCTATCAGCTGGGCCGGGTCGGCGGTCGTGCTGACGAGCGCCTCTATGGCGAGCTGGTAGCGCGGCCGTGTCCGGCCACCGGTCATCGCGTATGGACGCACCAGCGGCTGGTCGCCTTCAGGACCGTACGCGGCGTGCGGAGATACGCCGTACGGGTCGTGAGAGGCGGTGGGCGGGGTCATGGATCCTCCGGGCGGGACAGCAGGTGGTCTGCGTGCCGTCTGACGGGGCCGGTGGGGGGCGGTGGCGGCCTGACGGTGCGGTCGTACGTGCGTGTGGGGGAGGTCGTGACTAGTGCAGCAGGCTGCCCTGCAGTTCGGCGCGGAGATCGGGGGTCAGTACGGAACCCGCACGGTCCACGAGCAGCGCCATCTCGTAGCCGACGAGGCCGATGTCGCAGTCCGGGTGCGCGAGCACCGCGAGGGAGGAACCGTCCGAGACCGACATGAGGAAGAGGAAGCCACGCTCCATCTCCACCACGGTCTGGGCCACGGTGCCGCCCTCGAAGATCCGGGACGCACCCGCGGTCAGCGAGGTGAGGCCCGAAGCGACGGCCGCCAGCTGGTCGGCGCGGTCCCGGGGGAACCCCTCCGACATGGCGAGCAGCAGGCCGTCCGCGGACACGACGACGGTGTGGGAGACCCCCGGCGTGTTGTCCACGAAGTTGGTGATCAACCAGTTCAGGTTCTGTGCCGCCTGGCTCATCTGGCTCAACTAACGCTCCTGCTGGTGAGTGGGGCTGGGGAAGCTGCCGGTCTGGCCCGTACCGGCCTGGCGACCCTGCTGGATGCCCCGACGGAGATTGGTCAGCCGGCCGCGAACGTCATCAGGCGAACGCGAGACCTGCGGACCGGTTTGGTGCTGTTGCTGCTGAGCCGTACCCGCGACGAGGTTCGCACGCGGGACGCGACGCGGGAGCCCGGAGACGGTGACCCCGCCGGCCGAAGGCTGGCGGACCCGCTCGGCCTGGCGGCCGAGCTCGTCGTTGGGCGACTGGCGCCAGTTGGCGGGCGCCTGGGCCTGCTGGGGCGCCGCGGGTGCGGCGGCCGCCGGGCGGGCGGGCGCGGGGGAGGGGTTGGGCGACTGGGGCTGCTGCTGCGACGAGCGCTGCGGCAGGCCGCCCGGCCGGCCGTTGTTCTGCTGCGGCGCGGGCGCCTGCGGCCGGTCCTGCTGCGGCGGTCCGGCCTGCTGGCCCGACTGCTGGCCGTGGAACCAGTTGGTCTCGAGGGTGTCGAAGAGCGGGGTGCGGCCGTCGCCCGGTCCGGCGGGCGGCAGTTCGTCCTGCCGTCCGGGACCCTGCGGCTGCGGCGGGAAGTGCTGGTCCTGGCCGCCCTGGACGGGAGGCCGCGGCATCGAGAAGTCCGCCGCGCCCCGGGAGCCGAGCTGCGGCAGGTCACGCGCGGGACCGCCGGGGCGACCCTGCGGCTGGCCCTGGCCCTGGCCCTGGCCCTGGCCCTGGCCCTGGCCCTGGCTCTGACCCTGCCCCTGTGTCTGTCCGAAGCCGTCGCCGCCGGGGAACTGGCCGTCCTGGCGCGGACGCCCGGAGTTGTTCTGGCCGGGAGCGGCGAACTGGCCCGTGGAGGACGGGTCCTGAAGCCCCGGGCGCAGACCGTCGTCGAAGCCGGGCGCCGCGAACTGACCGGTCTGGTGACCCTGGTTCTGCGGCCGGCCCTGCGACGGGTTCTGGGGCGGGAAGTGGTTCGGGTTCTGGGACTGGCCCTGGTGGCCGCCGAAGACGTCGTTACGGACGAACGCCCCCGTGTCCTGTCCCTGGCCCTGACCCTGGTCGTGCGGGGCGGGCGCGCCGGGACGGGGCCCGTCGAAGTCGGGCCGGGCGAACTCGGCCGTCGAGCCGGGTCCCTGGCGGTCGTCCACCCGCGGGAACTGCGTCGTGGAGTCCGGCTCCTCGTGCCCGCGCGGGGCGTCGAGCGAGGCGCGCGGCACCGGCGGCTGCGCGTCGTCGTTGCCCCAACTCGCCGCGCGAGGCTGGGGGTTGTTGCCCCCGGGCAGCTCGGCGCGGGGACCGCCACGCGGCGGCAGGACCGGCCGGCGGCCCTGCTCGGGCGCCTGGTTCGTACGCTGCTGGGGCGGCACGGGACCGTTCTGGCCCGGCCCCTGGCCGAGGCCCTGACCCTGCGGCTGACCCTGGCCGGGACCGCCCTGCGCACCGAACGCGCCGGCCGGAGCCGGACGACCCTGCTGAGAGGACTGCTGCGGCTGCTGGGACTGCGGAGACTGAGGCGCCTGCGGGCCGTTGCCGTCACGGCCGGGCAGCGCCGCGCGCGGACCCGATCCGGCAACCTGCGGACGCGTCGCGCCGGGACCGGCACCGAGCAGGCCCCCGCCACCGGAACCACCAGGACCGCCCTGCGCACCCGCGCCGACCCCACGCCGTGCCGCGGCCACACCGGCGGCGGCCTGCGCCGCGGCCGGGCCACCGGAGGCGGCGCCGGGCTTGCCGGGAGCCTTCTTGCCGCCCTGGGCGACGTCGACGGGCAGCATGACGAGCGCCGTCGTGCCACCGGAGTCGGACGGGCGGAGCTGGATACGGATGCCGTGACGCTGCGACAGACGGCCGACCACGAACAGACCCATGCGGCGCGAGACCGACACGTCCACGGTGGGCGGCGACGCGAGGCGCTCGTTGATCGCGGCGAGGTCCTCGGGGGAGAGGCCGATGCCGGTGTCGTGGATCTCGATCAGCACACGGCCGTCGGGCAGCGCGTGACCGGTGACCTTGACCTTGGTCTGCGGCGAGGAGAACGAGGTCGCGTTCTCGAGCAGCTCGGCGAGCAGGTGCACGAGGTCGTTGACGACGCGGCCGGCCACTTCGGTGGTCGGCACGGAGGCCAGCTCGATGCGCTCGTACTGCTCCACCTCGGAGGCGGCGGCGCGCAGCACGTCGACGAGCGGGACCGGGCGGGTCCAGCGGCGGCCGGGCTCTTCACCGGCGAGAACGAGGAGGTTCTCACCGTTACGGCGCATGCGGGTCGCGAGGTGGTCGAGCTTGAACAGCGAGGACAGCTGGTCGGGGTCGGCCTCGCGCGACTCCAGCTCGGAGATGAGCGAGAGCTGGCGCTGGATAAGACCCTGTGAACGGCGCGAGAGGTTGGTGAACATCGCGTTGACGTTGCCTCGCAGGAGGGCCTGCTCGGCGGCGAGGCGGACCGCCTCGCGGTGCACGTCGTCGAAGGCCGAGGCCACCTGGCCGATCTCGTCGCGCGAGTGCACACCGACGGACTCGACGGAGGTGTCGACGTCCTGCGGGTCCGACTCGGACAGCTGCTTGACCAGCTCCGGCAGGCGGTCCTGGGCGACCTTGGTCGCGGTGTCCTGGAGCCGGCGCAGCGAGCGGATCATGGAGCGGGCCACGACGAACGCGCCGACGAGCGAGACACCGAGGACGAGCAGGATCAGCGCACCGTTGATGATGGCCGAGCGCTCGGACTCGTTGCGCAGCTCGCGGGCCTGCTGCTCCATCTGGTTGAGCAGCGTCAGCTCGATCTTGGACATTTCCTGCAGACGCTGGCTGTCCGCGTCGACCCAGTCCTTGTAGGACCGCTTGTCCTCGTTCTTGATGCCGCCCTCCCTGTCGAGGGCGCGGCGGGCGTACTGGTCGGCGGCCTTGATCGTCGCGTTGCCCGAGTCGATGGGCTTCATCAGCTCGGTGGCGGCGACGTTTCCGTAGACGGAGCTGAAGCCCTTGAGGTCGGACTCCTGGTTCTCCAGCGCGGACTCGCCGTAGCGGCGGTCGGTCTCGGAGAGCTTGCCGAAGTCGCGGTCGTTCGGGGGCAGGGCGGCTGCGATGACGGCGCGCTGCACGGACGCGTACTCCTTGGCGGAGGAGAACGACGCCAGGGCGCGCGTGCGCTTGATCATCTCGGGGTTGCTGGTCGCCTGCGCCATGTCGGTGGACAGCGACAGGAGCTGCTCGACGAGGCGGCTGTAGGCGTCGATCGTCTGGGACGAGGTGCTGCGGTCCTTGAACGCGTCCTGCCGGATGCCCTTGAGGTTGTTGAGCTGGCCGGCGATCTGCGTGACGTGGTCCTGCACACCGTCGAGACCACTGTTGGTGTCCCCGTCGGTGATCTCGTACGTGCCTTCCATGAAGGCCTTGCGCGCGCGGTCGGTCTTCTCGCGCGCGCCCCTGACGGTGTAGTCCTCGGTCGCCTTGCCGCCGTTGGCCAGCGGGCCCGCCGACTGGTCGCGCTCCTCCTGGAGCGCGGACGCGAGCTCGGTGGCCTGCTTGGTCATGTCCGTCAGCAGCTTCATGTTGTCGAGCTGCTGGATGTCGCTCATCGACTCGCCGATACGCAGCGCGCCGAGGGAGGTCGCGGCGACCACGGGGAGGGCGAGCAGCGAGACCAGGCGGGTGGAGATGCGCCAGTTACGCAGGGCTATTCGCGAGCCGGGGCCGGTCGGGCTCTTCGGCTTCGCGGCGGTCTTGGGCGCGGCCGAGGAGGCCGTACTGCCCTCGACGGAGGCGGTCCGGCCCGGGTTCTGGGCGTGCTGGGGCGAGGAACTGCCTGTCATCGGGCCAGTCCCGCCGCGCGGCTCCGGCTCCGCCGCAGCGCTGCCATCCCTGTTCTTACGTCCCTGCACTAGCGTCGCAACCTCTGGACCAGGCGTCCCCCGCGTGCGCGGACGGGACGGTGTCGGCGTAGTTCGGGGGCGAGCTGAAACGCCCCCTTCGGTCGTCGGTGACCGGCGCTGCTCCCCCTTTCCGCCGCGACTCGGCGCTGCGTTGCGCCCCGTGCGCGCCGGCTCGATCTCGCGGCGGTCCCGCGAATTCCAGCACAGTGCAGGATCTCCAACAAGGGCCGAGGGTCAGGGCCGTATCAGTGTGACGCCTTGTGAGGGGTGCGTCACGAGACGTAGAAAGTGATCTCGTCGATAACGGACTTTTACTGACGTTCCACCTACACCCCGGGGGTGTCCCAGTCGCCATGATCGGGAGCGGAATGGTGGCTTCAGTGGAGGAATGCCCGTTTCGGGACCGCGTACTTCGGGTCCGAATTGCAGCTTTTGTCACCCCCCTGGTGAGCAAACTCACATGAACAACATCGTCTCTTCCTCTCTTTCGACGGGAATCAGATGTTTAGCCTGGCGCTTTACAGGGATGGCGAATCCGACAACCGGCGCCCTGCGGGCGCCCGCACCGACAAGGTCACGAGCGACACATGAAGACTGTGAAGTCCCCGATGTTCCGCAACATCGCCAACCCGCGGCGTACGACGCTGATGCACCTGAAGGACGCCGACGAGCTGCAGGCGGCACCGGAGCAGCCGGAGTACTCCGTCGCCCTCCCCGCTCAGACGGCCAACCCGCGCCGCGCCATCCTGATGGAAGTCCCGGAGACGACTCCGGCGGCGTGAGGACGCGCCGCTGAAGGATGCCGCGCCCCAAAGGGGCGCGGGGACGCGGGGAACTGCGCGACAAGCCCCCACCGGCGGGGAACGGGCAAACAACCCCGAGCCCCCGCCCGCGTTAGCCTGAAGCGTCACACTCCACCAGGCACATGCAAGAAAAGGGGCGCAGCCAACCCGTGCGCATCGCCAGATTCTCCATCGACGGCAATGTCGCCTTCGGCGCGGTCGAGGGCGACAGTCCCCCCGGAACGACCGAGGGGCTTGTCCTCGACATCATCAAGGGCATCCCGTTCGCGGACTTCGAACTCTCCGGCACGAAGGTCCCGCTGAGCAAGGTCAGGCTCCTGCCGCCGGTGCTCCCCAACAAGGTCGTCGCCTTCGGCCGCAACTACGCGGAACACGCGAAGGAACTGGGCAACGAGGTCCCGGACGCCCCCTTCGCGTTCTTCAAGCCGTCCACCTCGGTGATCGGCCCCGGCGACCAGATCGCGTACCCCTCCTTCTCGCAGGAACTGCACCACGAGGCCGAGCTCGCCGTCGTCATCGGCCGCATGTGCCGCGAGGTCCCGCGCGAGCGCGTCAAGGACGTCATCCTCGGCTACACCTGCGCGAACGACGTCACCGCGCGTGACGTGCAGAAGCGCGAGAAGCAGTGGGCCAGGGCCAAGGGCTTCGACACCTCCTGCCCGCTCGGCCCCTGGGTGGAGACGGACCTCGACCCCAGCGACCTGACGATCCAGTGCACCGTCAACGGACAGCAGCGCCAGCTCGGCCGCACGTCCCAGATGATCCACTCGATCGAGGACCTGATCGTCAACATCTCCGAGGCCATGACGCTGCTTCCCGGCGACGTGATCCTCACGGGCACCCCGGAAGGGGTCGGCCCGCTCAACGTCGGCGACGAGGTCGCCGTCACCATCGAAGGCATCGGCACTCTCACCAACAAGGTGATCAAGCGTGGCTAACGCGACGAACGTCCGCGTACGTTTCTGTCCCTCCCCGACCGGCAACCCCCACGTGGGCCTGGTCCGCACCGCCCTCTTCAACTGGGCCTACGCCCGGCACAACCAGGGCACCCTCGTCTTCCGCATCGAGGACACCGACGCGGCCCGCGACTCCGAGGAGTCGTACGAGCAGCTCCTCGACTCGATGCGCTGGCTCGGCTTCGACTGGGACGAGGGCCCCGAGGTCGGCGGCCCCCACGCTCCGTACCGCCAGTCGCAGCGCATGGACATCTACAAGGACGTCGCCGAGAAGCTCCTGGCCGCCGGCCACGCGTACCGCTGCTACTGCTCCACCGAGGAGCTCGACGCCCGCCGCGACGCCGCCCGCGCCGCGGGCAAGCCCTCCGGTTACGACGGCCACTGCCGTGACCTGAGCGCCGAGCAGGTCGCCGCGTACGAGGCCGAGGGCCGCGAGCCGATCGTCCGCTTCCGTATGCCCGACGAGGCGATCACGTTCGAGGACCTGGTCCGCGGCGAGATCACCTACCAGCCGGAGAACGTCCCGGACTTCGGCATCGTCCGCGCGAACGGCGCCCCGCTGTACACGCTGGTCAACCCGGTCGACGACGCCCTGATGGAGATCACCCACGTCCTGCGCGGCGAGGACCTCCTCTCCTCCACGCCCCGCCAGATCGCCCTCTACATGGCGCTCAACGAGCTCGGCATCGCGAAGCTCATCCCCGCCTTCGGACACCTGCCGTACGTCATGGGCGAGGGCAACAAGAAGCTCTCGAAGCGCGACCCGCAGGCCTCGCTCAACCTCTACCGCGAGCGTGGCTTCCTGCCCGAGGGGCTGCTCAACTACCTCTCCCTGCTGGGCTGGTCCTTCTCGGCCGACCAGGACGTCTTCTCCATCGAGGACATGGTCGCCAAGTTCGACCTCGCGGACGTCAACTCCAACCCGGCGCGCTTCGACCTCAAGAAGGCCGAGTCGATCAACGGCGACCACATCCGCATGCTGGACGTGAAGGCGTTCGCGGCGGCCTGCGAGCCGTGGCTGCGCGCCCCGTTCGCCAACTGGGCGCCCGAGGACTTCGACCAGGCGGCCTGGGAGGCCATCGCCCCCCACGCGCAGACCCGTGTGACGGTCCTGTCCGACATCACGGCCAACGTCGACTTCCTCTTCCTGAAGGAGCCGGTGGAGGACGAGGCGTCCTGGACCAAGGCCATGAAGGGCGACCCGGCCGGCCTCCTGACCACGGCCCGCGCGAAGCTCGAGGCCGCCGACTGGGCATCGGCCGACTCCCTCAAGGAGGCCGTCCTGGCCGCCGGTGAGGAGCACGGTCTCAAGCTCGGCAAGGCGCAGGCCCCGGTCCGCGTCGCCGTCACCGGCCGCACGGTCGGCCTGCCCCTCTTCGAGTCCCTGGAGATCCTGGGCAAGGACAAGACCCTGACCCGCATCGACGCCGCCCTGGCCAAGCTCACGGCCTAAGCTCGGGCACATGCCGATCCGCGCGGTCCTGTGGGACGTAGACGACACGATCTTCGACTACGCCAACGCGGATCGCGCGGGAATGCGGGAACACCTTCGGGCCGAGGGCCTGGCCGACGGATTCACCTCCGTCGGCCAGGCCCTCGCCCGTTGGCGCACCCTC
Source organism: Streptomyces sp. NPDC090032 (assembly GCF_044748025.1). Lineage (NCBI taxonomy): Bacteria > Bacillati > Actinomycetota > Actinomycetes > Kitasatosporales > Streptomycetaceae > Streptomyces > Streptomyces sp. NPDC090032. The sequence goes on from NZ_JBIVFF010000009.1 coordinate 198,574, forward strand.
ACACGGGAGCACTGGGCGCGCTTCGAGTCGGGCGAGACCGACTGGGAGGGCCAGCGCCGCGATCGCGTACGGGCCTTCGTGGGGCGCGGCGCCGACATCGCCGACACCATGGACGAACGCGGAGGCGGACGCCTGGTTCGGGCGCTACATCGTCCACTACGAGGCCGCCTGGGCGCTGTTCCCCGACACTGTCCCCGTGCTCGACCTGCTCGCGGACCGCTACCGGCACGCGGTGCTGTCCAACTCCTCCGTCCACAACCAGGACCGCAAGCTGCGCGTCCTCGGCGTCAGGGACCGCTTCGAGGCCGTCGTCTGCGCCGCCGAACTCGGTGTGGCCAAGCCGCAGGCCGCCGCCTTCCACGCCGCCTGCGAGGCCCTGGAACTGCCCCCGCACGAGGTCGCGTACGTCGGCGACCAGCCCGACACCGACGCCCGCGGCGCCGAGGAGGCGGGGCTCACCGGCATCTGGCTGGACCGCGCGCGGACCGGCGGCCGTCCCGAACTCACGCGCATCACAGCGCTCGACCAGCTCCCCGCCCTGCTGGCCCCGGATACCCGTTTTGGAGCGCCGTCCACCTTCGGGTAATGTTCTTCCTGCGCCAAGGGAAACGGGCCGAAAGGCCGGACCCGGAAGCGTAAATCAAACAGAACCCTCGCAAGGGGTTGCTTTTTGATGGCCTATGGTGTAATTGGCAGCACGACGGTTTCTGGTTCCGTTAGTCTAGGTTCGAGTCCTGGTAGGCCAGCTCGCAGAGCTTATCTGCATCGCGGATTCCAGATCCGCAAAGCCCCCGTTGTGTAGCGGCCTAGCACGCCGCCCTCTCAAGGCGGTAGCGCCGGTTCGAATCCGGTCGGGGGTACAGATCCTTCCCAGGGGGACAGTCCGGGTCGCACCCGCTGTTTTTCATGCAGGATCGCTAGGGCCCCCGTTGTGTAGCGGCCTAGCACGCCGCCCTCTCAAGGCGGTAGCGCCGGTTCGAATCCGGTCGGGGGTACTGATCAGGCCATCCAGGCCTGGATCGCATTGGGCTATGGTGTAATTGGCAACACGACGGTTTCTGGTTCCGTTGTTCTAGGTTCGAGTCCTGGTAGCCCAGCTGGACAGTGTGGCAACGCACGATCCTTGCCCCCGTTGTGTAGCGGCCTAGCACGCCGCCCTCTCAAGGCGGTAGCGCCGGTTCGAATCCGGTCGGGGGTACAAGACAGCAAGAGGCCCTCCCCAACAGGGGAGGGCCTCTTCGCGTTGTCCGGAGCGCGTGCGCCTGAAAGGTTTCTCACCAAGTGTCAACTCGAGCCGGTCGCTGCGGCGTTGAAGCGGCCGGCCCGAGTTGGGCGGTGTGGTGGGGGAAGGTCAGCCGGTGCGGCGCAGGGCCTCGGACAGACGGCCTGCCGCGTCGATGACGGCCTGCGCGTGCATGCGGCCCGGGTGGCGCGTCAGGCGCTCGATCGGTCCGGATACGGAGACCGCCGCGACGACGCGGTTCGAGGGGCCGCGCACCGGCGCGGAGACGGACGCGACGCCCGGCTCCCGCTCGCCGATCGACTGGGCCCAGCCGCGGCGCCGTACGCCCGACAGGGCCGTCGCCGTGAAGCGGGCGCCCTGGAGGCCGCGGTGGAGGCGCTCGGGCTCCTCCCAGGCCATCAGGATCTGTGCGGACGAGCCCGCCTTCATCGTGAGCGTGGAGCCCACGGGGACGGTGTCCCTGAGGCCCGAGAGGCGCTCGGCGGCCGCGACACAGATACGCATGTCGCCCTGCCGGCGATAGAGCTGCGCGCTCTCGCCCGTCACGTCACGGAGGTGGGTGAGTACCGGCCCCGCCGTCGCGAGCAGGCGGTCCTCGCCCGCCGCCGCGGCCAGCTCGGCCATGCGCGGGCCGAGGATGAATCGGCCCTGCATGTCACGCGCCACCATGCGGTGGTGTTCCAGTGCCACGGCGAGACGGTGTGCCGTGGGTCTTGCCAGTCCGGTCGCCGCGACCAGCCCCGCGAGGGTGGCCGGACCGGACTCCAGGGCGCTGAGAACAAGGGCCGCCTTGTCCAGAACGCCGACGCCGCTAGAGTTGTCCATGCGTCGATACTCGCGTCTCACTCTGTGAAACGCAAGTTCAATTTGCCGTGAAACTTGACACCCTGTACTTACAGCGGCCCGCAGACCAACGGGCCGGGACGTTCACGTCCGGTACGAGGGGTACGGACGTCGGCGACCACGATCTCTAGTTAGGCCGGCTCACGATGTCGGCCGGAGGGAAAGCGATGGGTAGGACACTCGCGGAGAAGGTCTGGGACGACCACGTCGTCCGGCGCGCCGAGGGCGAGCCCGACCTCCTCTTCATCGATCTTCACCTGCTGCACGAGGTGACCAGTCCGCAGGCCTTCGACGGCCTGCGCCAGACCGGTCGCCGGGTGCGGCGGCTCGACCTCACCATCGCGACCGAGGACCACAACACCCCGACGCTCGACATCGACAAGCCGATCGCCGACCCGGTCTCGCGTGTTCAGCTGGAGACGCTCCGCAAGAACTGCGCCGACTTCGGTGTGCGTCTGCACTCGCTGGGTGACGTCGAGCAGGGTGTCGTGCACGTCGTCGGTCCGCAGCTGGGTCTGACCCAGCCGGGCACGACCGTCGTCTGTGGCGACTCCCACACTTCCACGCACGGCGCGTTCGGCGCGCTGGCCTTCGGCATCGGTACCTCCCAGGTCGAGCACGTCCTGGCGACCCAGACGCTGCCGCTGGCCCGCCCCCGCACGATGGCCATCACCGTCGACGGCGACCTGCCCGACGGCGTCACCGCCAAGGACCTGATCCTCGCCATCATCGCGAAGATCGGCACGGGCGGCGGCCAGGGCTACATCCTGGAGTACCGCGGCTCCGCCATCGAGAAGCTCTCGATGGAAGCCCGCATGACCATCTGCAACATGTCGATCGAGGCCGGCGCCCGCGCGGGCATGATCGCCCCGGACGAGACCACCTTCGCCTACCTCGAGGGCCGCGCGCACGCCCCGAAGGGCGAGGACTGGGACGCCGCGGTGGCGTACTGGAAGACGCTGAAGTCGGACGACGACGCGGTATTCGACGCCGAGGTCGTCATCGACGCCGCCGCGCTGTCGCCGTTCGTCACCTGGGGCACCAACCCCGGTCAGGGTTCGCCCCTGTCGGCGCAGGTCCCCGACCCTGCTTCGTACGAGGACGCTTCGGAGCGCCTCGCCGCCGAAAAGGCCCTGGAATACATGGGGTTGACCGCCGGGCAGCCGCTGCGCGACATCAAGGTCGACACCGTCTTCGTAGGTTCGTGCACCAACGGCCGCATCGAGGACCTGCGTGCCGCCGCCGAGATCGTCGGGGGCCGCAAAGTCGCCGACGGCGTACGGATGCTGGTCGTTCCGGGCTCCGCGCGAGTGGGGCTGCAGGCTGTCTCCGAGGGCTTGGACAAGGTCTTCAAGGAGGCCGGCGCCGAATGGCGGCACGCGGGCTGTTCGATGTGTCTGGGCATGAACCCCGACCAACTCGCCCCCGGCGAGCGCTCCGCGTCCACCTCGAACCGCAACTTCGAGGGCCGGCAGGGCAAGGGCGGCCGTACCCACCTGGTCTCGCCCCAGGTCGCCGCAGCCACCGCCGTGCTGGGCCACCTGGCCTCTCCGGCCGACCTGTCCGACACTGACGCCCGTACGCCCGCTGGAGTCTGATCAGCCATGGAAGCATTCACCACGCACACCGGCCGGGCCGTCCCGCTGCGCCGCAGCAACGTCGACACCGACCAGATCATCCCCGCCCACTGGCTCAAGAAGGTCACCAGGGACGGTTTTGAGGACGGGCTCTTCGAGGCCTGGCGCAAGGACCCCGAGTTCGTGCTGAACAAGGCCGAACGCCGCGGTGCCACCGTCCTGGTGGCCGGCCCCGACTTCGGTACCGGCTCCTCCCGCGAGCACGCGGTGTGGGCGCTGCAGAACTACGGCTTCAAGGCCGTCATCTCCTCCCGGTTCGCCGACATCTTCCGCGGTAACTCGCTCAAGAACGGCCTGCTGACCGTGGTCCTCGATCAGAAGGTCGTGGAAGCGCTCCAGGACCTCGTGGAGAGCGACCCCAAGGCCGAGATCACGGTCGACCTGGAGGCGCGTGAAGTACGGGCCGAGGGCGTCACCGCGGCCTTCGAACTCGACGAGAACGCGCGCTGGCGGCTGCTGAACGGCCTGGACGACATCAGCATCACGCTCCAGAACGACGACGCCATCGCGGACTACGAGTCCAAGCGTCCGTCGTTCAAGCCGCAGACCGTGCAGATCTGAACTCTGCAAGGCTGATTCCGGCCATCGCAACAAGCCTCTGTACCCCCAATCGTGGACGGTTGGGGGTACAGCTGTGTCCGGCCCCCGACGGCTCGCGAAGCGCCGTTCCAGGGGCCTCAACTCCCCGCGTTTTCAAGGGTGTTCATGGGGTACGCGAGCCCCGTGGCGCTGGTGCGCGCACGCCCCGTCGAGGGGCCCAGGAGGCCCGCCAGGGACGGCAGTTACCCCCTGCGGAGGCGACAACTCGCCCCAGATGGCACAATCTGTGCATGGGACACGACGGCCAACTCCAGCTCTATGCGGCGGTCGCGGACCAACTCAAGGAAGCGCACTCCAGGGTGCGCGCACTGCAAGTCCCGGAGGGCGTACGGATGGCGCTGACCCGGAAGCTGCTGGTCATTACGGCCGCGGCCAAGCACGATCTCGCCGATGCGGCAAGGCGGCTGGACCGATTCATGGTGGACCTCGACGAGGGTCGATTCCCACAAGAGGGCCACTGAAGAACTTCGAGACAGCCCGAGTTCGTTGCGGCACAAGGGTGATTAGCCCGTTTCGTGTTTGATTTGCGGTATATATCTGCCTAACGTGCGAAAAAGCCGGATCGGATACGTTCCGGCAATGTCTCCGAAGGGGAAGACGTGAACAAGGCGCAGCTCGTAGAAGCGATTGCCGACAAGGTCGGCGGCCGTCAGCAGGCCGCGGACGCCGTCGACGCGGTCCTGGACGCCATCGTCCGTGCCGTCGTCAGCGGGGACCGGGTCTCGGTCACCGGCTTCGGCTCGTTCGAGAAGGTCGACCGCCCGGCCCGCTACGCCCGTAACCCGCAGACGGGTGAGCGCGTACGGGTCAAGAAGACCTCCGTTCCGCGTTTCCGTGCCGGTCAGGGCTTCAAGGACCTCGTCGCGGGCTCGAAGAAGCTCCCGAAGAACGACGTGGCCGTGAAGAAGGCGCCCAAGGGCAGCCTGACCGGCGGCGCTTCGGCGACGGTCAAGAAGGCCGCGGCCAAGAAGGCCACCGCCAAGAAGGCCACGGCGAAGAAGGTCACCGCCAAGAAGGTCACCGCCAAGAAGACGACGGCGAAGAAGGCCACGGCGACGGCGAAGAAGGCCACCGCCAAGAAGGCCACCGCCACGGCGAAGAAGACCACCGCCAAGAAGGCCGCCCCGGCGAAGACCGCCGCGAAGAAGGCCACCGCGAAGAAGACGGCGCCCGCCAAGAAGGCCACGGCCAAGAAGGCGCCCGCCAAGAAGTCCACTGCGCGCAAGACGACCGCCAAGAAGACCACCGCCCGCAAGAAGTAAGGGCGACGGCCTCGAGGGCCCCTCACGCGCCGGGCCGGGCTCCCCTCGGGGAGCCCGGCCCGCGGTGTTTCGCGAAAGCCCAGTTCAGAAGGGGATCAGAGCGTCTGCAGCGTCACCAGCGTGATGCGCAGCGCCGTGCCTTCACCCTCGCCTTCACTCTCACTTTCGACCTCGATACGGACCCGCTGCCCGGGGCGCAGCAGCCTGAGGCCGCCCGCGTCGAACGCCGGGGCGTCGAAGGGGATGGGGGTGCCGTCGTCGAGCAGCACGCTGCCGCAGCGGGAGTCGGAGTCGTATGTGTACGCGGTCGCCTGCATGCAGGCAGCGTACTCAGTCCGGGATCAGCAGCCCGGCGGCCGCCCCCGCGGTGCGCGGGCCGACGCCGAGTGACAGTGCCGCCCGCAGGTCCTCGCCGGTGTCCACGTCCTGGCGTACGGAGTCGACGCCCGTCAGCGGGAGTTCCACCGCGCCGGACGCGGCATGACGCGCGCGGGACGCGGTGCCGAATGCGGGGCGCAATTCCGTTCCGGGGCCCGCACTGAGAAGTGTCGTTCCGATTCCCGCGGCATCGGGGAGAAATGCGCGGGGAAATAGCGCGGCATCCGCGAGAACCCGGGACAATTCCGCCGACCGCAACGCCGGCAGATCTGCGTTGAGTGCCGCGACGGCCGCATCCGGGCGCCGGGCCCGCGCAGTCGCCGCACCGTGCGCCAGAGCGGCGTTCAGACCCGCTCCCGGGGCATCGGGGACGATCAGGGCCCCCAGGGTGGCCAGCTCCCTCCCGGCGAGCGCGTCGTCCGTGACTACCACCACATCCCGCACCCCGGCCGAGGCGGCCGCGGCAGCCACGGTGTCCTGCGCGAACGCCAGCGCGAGCCCGGGACGCACCCCGTCCCCCGCGGTGGGCGCCAGCCTGCTCTTGGCCCGCACCAGGGGTTTCAGCGGGATCACCAGGGTCCAGTGCACGTGAGGTCCGTCCCTTCGGGTCGCGCTCATTGTGACCTGGCGCGTGAGGTGGGCATAAACGTGCGGGCGTACGGTGTTCTCGACAGACCGGCGGCCTGGGGCGACACTTGTGCGGCTGACCAGGTCCGAGAGGGCCTTCAAGGGTCCATAGAGGAAGGTGTCCGAGTGTCCCGCCGCAGAATCGGCTTCTGGTACCGCCTGGCGGCGGTCATCGCTAAACCGCCGCTCGTGGTTCTGATCAAGCGGGACTGGCGCGGAATGGAGAACATTCCGGCCGACGGCGGATTTATCACCGCGGTGAACCATAATTCGCATCTGGACCCGTTCGCGTACGCGCACTTCCAGTACAACACCGGACGCGTTCCGCGATTCCTGGCCAAGCACGGGCTCTTCAAGAAGGGGTTCATCGGCGCCATCATGCGTGGCACCGGGCAGATCCCCGTCTACCGCGAGACCACGAATGCGCTCAGCGCGTTCCGTGCCGCCATCGACGCCGTCGAGCGCGGGGAGTGCGTCGCCTTCTACCCCGAGGGCACCCTCACCCGCGATCCGGACCTGTGGCCCATGACCGCCAAGACGGGCGTCGCGCGTGTGGCACTGCAGACCAAGTGCCCCGTGATTCCCGTCGCCCAGTGGGGCGCCAACCTCGTGCTCGCGCCGTATGCGAAGAAGCCCGACCTGCTGCCGCGCAAGACGCATCACGTCCTCGCCGGTCCGCCGGTCGACCTGGAGCGCTTCTACGACAAGGAGATGACCCCGGAACTCCTCAAGGAGGTCACCGAGGTCATCATGACGGCGATCACCGAACTGCTCGGTGAACTGCGCGGTGAGCAGCCGCCGCAGCGGCGTTACGACCCCCGTGAGGCGCGCATCGCGCAGCGCCGCAAGGCCGCCAAGACCAACACCCTTACGGAACAGGCCGGTTCGGCCGCCATCGAGCACGGAAGTCCTGAGGAGAGCAAGTGACCCGACCCGTCAAGGCGGCCGTCTTCGGAACCGGCTCCTGGGGCACGGCCTTCGCCATGGTGCTCGCCGACGCGGGGTGCGACGTCACCCTGTGGGCGCGCAGGCCCGAACTGGCCGAAGCGGTCAACTCCACGCGTACGAACCCCGATTACCTCCCCGGCATCGAACTCCCCGGCAACATCAGGGCCACCACCGACGCCGCCGAGGCCGCGGACGGCGCCGAGTTCACCGTCCTCGCCGTGCCCTCGCAGACGCTGCGCGCCAACCTCGCCGAGTGGACGCCGCTGCTCGCCCCCGGCACGGTCCTCGTCTCCCTCATGAAGGGCGTCGAACTCGGCTCCGCCATGCGGATGAGCGAGGTCATCGAGGACGTCACCAAGGTCGGCGAGGACCGCATCGCGATCGTCACGGGCCCCAACCTCGCCCGCGAGATCGCCGCCAGGATGCCCGCCGCCGCCGTCGTCGCCTGCAGCGACGAATCGGTTGCGCAGCGCCTCCAGACCGCCTGCCACACGCCGTACTTCAGGCCGTACACGAACACCGACGTGATCGGCTGCGAGCTCGGCGGAGCCGTGAAGAACGTCATCGGGCTCGCGGTCGGCATCGCCGACGGCATGGGTCTCGGCGACAACGCGAAGGGCTCGCTCATCACGCGCGGGCTCGCGGAGACCACCCGGCTCGGCCTCGCGATGGGCGCCGACCCGCTCACCTTCTCCGGGCTCGCGGGCCTCGGCGACCTCGTCGCCACCTGCTCCTCGCCCCTGTCGCGCAACCACACCTTCGGCACCAACCTGGGCAAGGGCATGACCCTCCAGGAGACGATCGCGGTCACCAAGCAGACCGCGGAGGGCGTCAAGTCCTGCGAGTCGGTCCTCGACCTGGCGCGCCGGCACGGCGTCGACATGCCGATCACCGAGACCGTCGTCGGCATCGTGCACGAGGGGAAGTCCCCGGTCGTCGCGCTGAAGGAGATGATGTCGCGCAGCGCCAAGCCCGAACGGCGCTGACGCGGGCCTCGCCGGACGCTGACTCCGCTGCTACCAGCAGGTACGCTCAACGCGATATGAGCAGCGAGAACCTTCCCCAGAGCAGCCGCCCGTCGGGCCAGAAGCCCCGTGTGGCCGTCGTCTTCGGCGGTCGCAGCTCCGAGCACGGCGTTTCCGTCGTCACCGCAGGCGCCGTGCTGCGGGCCATCGACCGCACCAAGTACGACGTGCTGCCGATCGGCATCACGCGGGAGGGGCGTTGGGCGCTGACGGCCGACGATCCCGAGCGGATGGCCATCACCGACCGCAAGGTGCCGGACGTCGCCGAGCTCGCCGAGTCCGCCGAGGGCGGCGTCGTGCTTCCCGTCGACCCGTCGAGCCGCGAGGTCGTCTACACGGAGCCCGGCTCCGTGCCCAAGGTCCTCGGCGACGTCGACGTCGTGTTCCCCGTCCTGCACGGCCCGTACGGCGAGGACGGCACCATCCAGGGCCTGCTCGACCTGTCCGGGACGCCGTACGTCGGCTGTGGCGTCCTGTCCTCGGCCGTCGGTCAGGACAAGGACTACATGAAGCGGGTGTTCACCTCGTTCGGGCTGAAGGTCGGTCCGTACCTGGTGATCCGGCCGCGCGAGTGGGAGCAGGACCGCGAAGGCGCGCGGCGCCGCATCGCGGACTTCGTCGGTGAGCAGGGCTGGCCGCTGTTCATCAAGCCCGCGCGCGCGGGCTCGTCGATCGGCATCACCAAGGTCGACTCCTTCGAGGGCCTCGACGAGGCGATCGAGGAGGCCCGCAGCCACGACCCGAAGATCATCGTGGAGGCGGCGCTCGTCGGCCGCGAGATCGAGTGCGGCGTCCTGGAGTTCGAGGACGGGCCGCGCGCGAGCGTGCCGGCCGAGATCCCGCCGGTCCAGGCCCACGACTTCTACGACTTCGAGGCCAAGTACATCGACTCGGCGTCCGGCATCGTGCCCGCGCCGCTCACCGAGGAGCAGACGGCCGAGGTGCAGCGGCTCGCGGTCGAGGCGTTCGACGCGGCGTCCTGCGAGGGCCTCGTGCGCGCCGACTTCTTCCTCACCGAGGACGGCGAGTTCGTGATCAACGAGATCAACACGCTGCCCGGCTTCACCCCGATCTCCATGTACCCGCGCATGTGGCAGGAGAGCGGCGTGAGCTACCAGGAGCTGGTGGACCGCCTCATCCAGGCGGCGCTGAACCGGTCGACGGGCCTGCGCTAGGCCCGTAGCGCCACAAGAACGTCAGTGACGTCAGTTGGCGATCCCCTCGGGGATCGCCTTCTTGACGGGACCGGCGAAGTCGACCAGGGGCGAGGCCCCCTCGGAGGCCAGCTCCTTGGGCAGAGTGACCTCCACGTAGGCGACCCGCAGCGTCGTCGTGAGCACCTGCGTGCCGTCGTCGCGCTTCTCGTACGCCCAGCCCACGCCGTTCACCTTCACCGGCAGGGCCTTGGGGTCGTCCATCAGCGCGGGCCGTTCGACACCGCAGCGCAGTATGATCGCCGGATCTCCCCACCCCGCGGTCAGCTCGGACCGCGGAGAGGGGTCGTTCCTTCCGTGCCCGTCCACCGTGTCCGGAAGCCTCTTGTGCAGGTTGCGGCACAGGTCGGTGACCTTGGCGTCAGGGGTGGGAACCGCTGCGTGAGCCGCGTCGTCTGCTGAGGAGCAGCCCGAGACGGCGAGCAGCAGGGCCAGGGCGGGGAGCCCGGTGGCAAGACGAGGCCGGTGACGGAAGAAGTTCACCGGCCAAGGTTAGACGGGGGCTACAAGTGCACGACCGGGCAGGTCAGAGTTCGGGTGATGCCGTCCACTTGCTGGACCTTGGCGACCACCATGCGACCCAGCTCATCGACTGTTTCGGCCTGTGCGCGCACGATGACGTCGTAGGGACCTGTCACGTCCTCGGCCTGGATCACCCCCGGGATCTTGCCGATCAGCTCGGCTACGGTCGACGCCTTGCCGACTTCGGTCTGAATCAGGATGTACGCCTGTACCACGGAACCTCCAGGGCGGCCACGAGGATCATGTGGGGAGAAGAGACGCCACGGTATCGCGTCGCCGCTCGCCGCGGGGAGACCCGCGGAGGCTGTGGCGTACACACTGCGACTGAAGAACGGCGGGCACCGTTCAACGGGACGGTCCCGCCCATGACAATGACCGTACCTATGACAGAGACGGCTCGCGACCGCAAGCGGACCGGGGCAGAAGGGGCAGTACGCGCATGAAGGGCACCGTCGGCGAGCTCGGCGAGTTCGGGCTCATCCGAGAGCTCACCTCCCGGCTCACCACCACCCCGGCCGTACGACTCGGCCCGGGCGACGACGCGGCCGTGGTGGCCGCGCCGGACCGCAGGGTCGTCGTGAGCACGGACATCCTCCTCGAAGGGCGGCACTTCCGCCGCGACTGGTCCACGGCCTACGACGTCGGGCGCAAGGCGGCCGCGCAGAACCTCGCGGACATCGCCGCCATGGGCGCCGTCCCGACCGCGCTCCTGCTCGGCCTCGTGGTCCCCGCCGAACTCCCCGCCAGCTGGCCGAACGAGCTGATGGACGGCCTGCGCGACGAGTGCCAGGTCGCGGGCGCCGCCGTCGTCGGCGGTGATGTCGTACGCGGTGACACGATCACCGTCGCGATCACCGCGCTCGGCGACATGCGCAACCACGAGCCCGTCACGCGCGCCGGCGCACAGCCCGGCGACGTGGTCGCGGTGACCGGCTGGCTCGGCTGGTCCGCGGCCGGCCACGCGGTCCTCTCGCGCGGCTTCCGCTCGCCCCGCGCCTTCGTCGAGGCCCACCGCAGGCCCGAACCGCCGTACCACGCGGGCCCCGCGGCCGCCGGGCTCGGCGCCACCGCCATGTGCGACGTCAGCGACGGCCTCATCGCCGACCTCGGGCACATCGCGGAGGCCAGCAAGGTCCGTATCGACATCAAGTCCGGGAAGGTCGACGTGCCTTCGCAGATGAACGACATCGGGCAGGCCGTCGGCGTCGACCCCATCCAGTGGGTGCTGACCGGGGGAGAGGACCACGCGATCGTGGCCACCTTCCCGCCGGACGTGAAGCTGCCCGCCCGCTGGAAGGTGATCGGCGAGGTCCTCAACCCGTCGGCGCTGCCCCAGGTGACGGTCGACGGCGCGCCCTGGACGAACAAGGGTGGCTGGGACCACTTCGGGGGCATAGAGGCCTGACGGACTCACCGGCCGCGACCGTGCGCGGCCGGTGAGGCCAGCAGGGCGGGGTAGTCCTTCAGATCCAGCGCGGTCGCGGCCTTCTCCGTCAGGCGCTTGAAGAACCCGGCCATCAGGCGGGAGCTGAGCAGCCGGTACATCCGGTCCCGGCTGCGGATCTTCCGCTCGGTGGGCGGGGCGAAGAACGGGCCCGCGTTGCCCGAGATCTTCTGGCAGCCCTTCGCGAAGTCCCCGATCTGCGCCTCGTAGGCGGCGAACGCGGTGCGGTGGTCGCCGCCGGCCAGGGCCAGTTCACCGGCCAGGACGTACGCGCCGACGATCGCGACGCCGGTGCCCATGCCGCCCATCGTGGCGCCGTACCCGGCGTCGCCCAGCAGGACCACGCGGCCCTTGGTGAGCCGGTCGACGTGGATCTGGGCGATGGCGTCGAAGTACAGATCGTCGGCGTCCGCCAGCGCCTCCAGGACCCGCGGCGCCTGCCAGCCCATGCCGGCGAACCGCTCCGCGAGGATCCGCTTCTGCCGGTCCACGTCCCCACGGTCGAAGTCGAGGGGCGCGGAGCGGAACACGAGGAGCGCGCCCGCGCGGTCCGGGTCACCGTCGTAGTTGCTGACGCCGACCGCGCGGCCCGGGTCGCTGTACAGGAGTCCGGTGCGGTCGAGGCCCAGGTGGTTGGGGATGCCGAAGCCCGCCACGTAGTGGTCGAGGAAGCGCAGGTACCGCGACTCGTCGCCGAACGCGAGGCGGCGGGTGGGGGAGTGCAGCCCGTCGGCCGCCACCACGAGGTCGAAGCGGCGCGGGGCCGCGCGCTCGAAGGTGACGTCCACCCCGTTGTCGTCCTCGGCCAAGGTGGCGATCGAGTCGCCGAAGACGTACTCCACGGCGCCCTTGCCGTGCTCGTCCTTGCCGTGCTCGTACAGGCTGTGCTCATGGAGGATCTGCGAGAGGTCGCCGCGGAAGATCTCCACGTCGCCGCTCATCAGCTCCGCCGGCAGATCGACGCGCGGAGTGCCGTCCGCGTCGACGACCGTCTGCGGGCCCATGTGGGTCTGGCGGGCATGGATGTCGTCGTGGACGCCGAGCGCGGTCAGGACGGTGCGGTGCACCCGTCCGCGGAAGTCGACGGCGAAGCCGCCCTCGCGCAGGGCGGGGGCCTTCTCGACGACGGTGACGCGCGCTCCGTGCAGGGACAGGGCGAGGGCAGCGGCGGGGCCGGCGATGCTGGCGCCGGAGACCAGGACGTCGAGATGAGACAGCCGGGTCGACGCGTAATTCGATGAGTAAGGGGCCGGGGTGTGGTGTGTGTTCTCCATGCACCGAGCGTCGCGGGCGGCCCTGACCGCCCGCTTACCGTCGGCTGACCGCCGCTGACCGCATCGCTCTGCCTTCTGCGAACGCCTTCTCGTACGTCTCCGGAGTGAGCGCCGCACGGACCCGCTCCGCTACGGAGGCGACGTCCGGGTCCCCGGCGAGCGCGAGGCCGCGCAGCCCCGCACCGGCGCCCAGGAGCACCGCGGCCTCGCGCGGATCCTGCGCCACGGAGGCCAACGCCTCGGCCACATCGGCGAGTTCGAGGACGCGCGTGGGGCCGTCGCAGAGAGCGAGGGCCTGCTCGAACCAGTCGGTGGCCTCGTCGGGCCGGGACGCGGCGAGGGCGGCCCGGCCCAGACCGATGAGGGTCCGCACGGTCTCGCCGACGCTGAACCAGTTCGCGGCACACAGTTCGAGGGCCGCCTCGTAGTGCACGCGCGCGTGCTCCGCGTCCCCGCCGATCCGCGCCACGTCGCCGAGCCCGCGCCGCGCGCTCGCCACCTTGTCGGGGGCGGCCGCCGTACGGGCCAATGCGGCGGACCGGGCGAAGTGGTCGGCGGCGTCCGGGAGTTGGCCCTGGTGGAGCAGGGTGTACGCGCGCCGGTGCAGCAGGTCGGCGGTCTCCTCAGGTGCTTCGAGCGCGGCCACGTGCGCGAGACCCTCGTCGAGCAGCTCCAGGGCCCGCTCCCGGTCGCCGCGCCAGTTCGCGAACATGCCCAGCGGATCGAGGCAGTTGGCCATGCCCCACCGGTCCCCGGTCGCCCGTCAGCCGTCGAGCGCCCGCTCGAAGTGCTCCTCCGACGTGACGGGTCGCCCCGCGAACCACTCCTGGAAGCCCAGGCCGACTTCGAGCAGCGCGAGCCCCCAGGGCTCCTCACCGACCTGCCGGCGCACCCGCTCGTGCACGGCGTGCTGCGGCCCGTACGCCACCGACCACAGGACCACCACGAACGGCCGCCGCAGCGCGTGGTCCCGGGACGCGAGCACGGCCTCCGCGCGCGCCAGGCGCTCCGGCTCGCGAGGGTCGTTCCCGTCGCCCGTCACCGTGTTGATCACACACAGGACGTACTCCTCGGCAAGGTCCTGCGGCCACTCGTCCCCGAGCGCCGCGAACAGCTCGCGCGCCAGCGGCACATGCGCGCCGTGCAGCCCGCGCAGCCGCCAGAACCAGGACAGGTCCGCCATCAGCCGCAGCCCCGCGCGCGGGTCGGCGCGCACGAGATGGCGTAGGGCCGCCGACAGGTTGTCCCGCTCCGCCCCGAGCGCCGCCAGCCACGGCAACTGCCCGCCACCGCGCAGATACGGCTCCGCCTGCGCCGCCAGGCCCTGGAAGTACGTGGCGTGCGCGTCCCGCAGCCGCGACAGTTCGCCCTCGTCGGCCAGGTGCTCCGCGCAGAACGCGCGAATCGTCTGAAGCATCCGGTAGCGCCCGCCGGCCGCGTCCAGGAAGGACTTCTCCGTCAGCGAGGCCAACAGGTCCTCCGGGTACGGCACCCCGCACACGGCCTCGACCGCGGCCGGCGTCGCGCCTCCGGACGCCCCGCCGGCGAACACGGCCATCCGCCGCGCGAGATCCCGCTCCTCCTCGTCGAGCAACTCCCAGCTCCACTCGACGACCGCGCGCAGCGTGCGGTGCCGGGGCGCCTTGGTGCGGTCGCCGCGGGACAGCAGCCGGAAGCGGTCGCCGAGGCGGGCGGCGAGTTCGTCGAGGGTGAGTGTGCGCAGTCGGGCCGCGGCGAGTTCGATGGCGAGCGGCAGCCCGTCGAGGGCCTCGCAGATGCCGTGAACGGCCTCCACGCGCGCGTGCAGATCGGCATCGGGCCGTACGGCGGCCGCCCGGTCCATGAACAGGCGCGCGGCGGGACCCGCGGCGAGCGGGGGCACCGGGCACAGCGCCTCGCCGGTGATGCCGAGCGACTCCCGGCTCGTGGCGAGGATCCGCAGCCCGGGGCACGCGCCGAGCAGCGCGACCGCGGTACGGGCCGCGTCGTCGACGAGGTGCTCGCAGTTGTCGAGCACGAGCAGCACCTCGCGCTCCTCCAGCGCGTCGATCAGCCGCTCGACCGGATCCCCCTGAGGCCCGCGGAACCCCTCATGCACTCCGAGCGCCGCGAGCAGCGCGTACGGCACCTGCTCCCCGTCGGCGAGGGGCGCCAGCTCGGCCCAGCAGACATCGGCTCTGCCGCGGGCGGCCTCGGCCGCGAGCCGGGTCTTGCCCGCGCCGCCGGGACCGGTCAGCGTCACGAGCCGGGACCCGGCGAGCAGCGCGTCGATCCGCGCGAGTTCGTCGGTCCGTCCGACGAACCGGGTCAGCTGGGCGGGAACCCCCCGCCCGCGCGCGGGTTCGCGTCCCCGCAGGAGTTCCAGGTGGAGCGCCGAGAGCTCCGCCGAGGGATCCGCCCCCAGCTCGTCGGCGAGAACGCGGCGCACCTCCTCGTACACGGCGAGCGCCTCCGCGGGCCGCCCGTCCGCGTGGAGGGCGCGCATCAGCTGACCGTAGAGGCGTTCGCTCAGGGGATGGGCGGTGATCAGTTCCCGCAGCTCAGGAACGAGGGCGCCGCCCGAGCCGAGCGCGAGTTCCGCCTCGATGCGGGTCCGGGCGGCGGTGAGCCTGACCTCGTCGAGACGGCTGCCGAAGACGGCGGGAAGGTCGACGAGCGCGGGACCGCGCCAGAGCCCGAGGGCCTCCCCGAGGAGTGCGGCCGCCCGGTCGGGGTCCCCGGCGGTGAGCGCCCGCTCGCCCTCGGCGGCCAGCCGCTCGAAACGGTGCACGTCCACGTCGTCCGGGCCGACGGCCAGCCGATAGCCGGCCGGGGTGGCCTCGATGTCCAAGGAGAGCCGTTTGCGCAGCCGTGAGACCTGCGACTGGAGCGCGTTCGCGGCGCCGGCCGGCGGCTCGTCCCCGTACAGGCCGTCGATCAGGCGCTCCGCCGGGACGGTGCGGCCCGCCTCCAGGAGCAGCAGCGTCAGCAAGGCGCGCGGACGCGGACCGCCGGGGTCGAGCGAGGCGCCGTCGGGCGCGCGTACGTCGAGGGGGCCGAGGATGCCGAAGCGCATTGGGCAGATTGTGGCAGCCGGGCCTCTTCACGGCATGAGACCGGGACTCTTCACGGCATAAAAAAGGACCGGTCCCCGAGGGGACCGGTCCTTCAAGCAACCAGCTAGGTGGCCGCGCTACGCGTTACGTCAGCGCGAGACCTTGCCGGCCTTGATGCACGAGGTGCAGACGTTGAGCCGCTTCGGCGTCCGCCCGACCACTGCACGCACACGCTGGATGTTCGGGTTCCAGCGACGGGACGTACGGCGGTGCGAGTGCGAAATGTTGTTGCCGAAGCTCGGCCCCTTGCCGCAGACGTCGCAGTTGGCAGCCACGGGTCACTCCAAGACTTCAGATGCACTTACGGTTGATCCCGGCATGCCGGGATCGGATCGGAGGATCTGAGTGGCGGTGCCAGGGGAAGGCCCGATGGATATCGGGCAACCGGAGCAGCATACAACGGCTGCTTCGGTAGAACGAAACTACCATGGTTGACCCGGTTGCCGTCCCGGGCCCTCTTCCGGAGGGACCCCCTCCGGGGTCTACGCTGCGATGCCAGTTCGGCTGCTCTAGGAGGCGCAGGTGCCGCAGGTGCTCGACGTCCACGCGGTGCGCGCCTGGTGCGCACTGGCCCTGGAGGCGCTCGGGCGGGACCGCGAGGAGATCGACGCGATCAACGTCTATCCCGTCGCGGACGGGGACACAGGCACCAATCTGTACCTGACCGTCGAGTCCGCGGTGCAGGCCGTGGAAGCCGTCTTCGCGGGACTCGAACCCGCGCCGCCCGCGCTGCCCGACGTGGTCCGCGCGATGGCTCACGGAGCCCTCATCGGGGCCCGCGGAAACTCCGGAACGATCCTCGCCCAGCTCCTGCGCGGCATGTCCCAGGTCCTCGCGGGTGACGCCGGCGGTGAGGGGGATCACAGCGAAAGCGCCGATGGGGACAGCCTGCGCCGCGCCCTGCGCCGGGCCGCCGAGTCCGCGAGGGAGGCGGTCGCGCATCCCGTGGAGGGCACGGTCCTGACCGTGGCCGCCGCCGCGGCGGACGCCGCCGACGGTCCCTCCGCGGACTGCGGTGACGTGGCCCGTGCCGCGTACGACGGTGCCCGTGCGGCGCTCGACGCGACGCCGGGGCAGCTCGCGGTCCTGGGGCGCGCGGGTGTCGTGGACGCGGGCGGGCGCGGGCTCGTGGCCGTCCTCGGCGCCCTGACCGAGGCGCTCTCGGGCGATCCGGTGGCACCCGCGGGCGGTCGGGGCGTGCACCACGCGCGCGTGGCCGCCGACCAGCCCCTGGAGTGCGCCGACGGCGAAGGGCCCGCCTTCGAGGTCATCTATCTCCTGGAGGCCGACGACCAGGCCGTGGCGCGGTTGCGGACCCGGCTCGACGGCCTCGGCGACTCCCTGGTCGTCGTCGGCGGCGACGGGCTGTGGAACGTCCATGTGCACGTCGACGACGCGGGTGCCGCCGTCGAGGCGGGTGTCGAGGCCGGCCGGCCGTACCGCATCCGCATCACACACTTCGCCGTCGGCGACGCCCACATGACGCACCCCACCAAGGGCTCCGCGCCCACCGGCGAGCCCGCCCAGCGCGCGATCGTCGCCGTGGTCCCGGGAGAGGGACTCGCCGGTCTGTACAGCGAGGCGGGCGCCACCGTCGTACCCGAGCGGCCCGGCGAGGCGCCCGGCAGCGGTGAACTGGTCGAGGCGATCCGGCGCGCGCACGCGCGTGAAGTGGTGCTCCTGCCGAACGACGCCGAGCTGCGCCACACCGCCGCCGCGGCGGCCGAGCAGGCCCGCACCGAAGGCGTGCGCGTCGCTCTGATCCCCACCCGGTCCGCGGTCCAGGGCATCGCCGCGCTCGCCGTCCACGAGAAGGAGCGACGCTTCGACGAGGACGTCGTCGCGATGACGTCGGCGGCCGGCGCGACCCGCTACGCCGAACTGGCCGTCGCCGAGCGGCAGTCGTGGACGATGGCCGGCATCTGCCAGGCCGGGGACTTCCTCGGCCTCATCGACGGGGACGTCGCCGTGATCGGCGAAGACGTCACGCGGACAGCCCGTACGACGCTCGACCGGATGCTGGCCGCGGGCGGCGAGATGGTCACCCTCGTCCTCGGCGACGACGTGCCCGACGAGGTCGCCGACCGGCTCGAACGGCACGTACGCGAGACGTACCTGGCCGTCGACACCGTCGTCTACCGGGGCGGGCGGAACTCGGCGCTCATGCTGATCGGCGTGGAGTAGCCCCCGCGTAGTCCCCTTTGTCAGTGGCGTGGTGTGCAATGGATCTCGTGCCCGCGCTCGAAGAACCCCTGAAGAAGGTGATCGGTCCCGCCACCGCGAAGGTGACGGCCGAGCACCTAGGCCTGCACACGGTCGGTGACCTCCTTCACCACTATCCGCGCAGATACGCGGAGCGCGGCGAGCTCACGCGCCTCGCCGACCTGCCCCTCGACGAGCACGTCACCGTGGTCGCCCAGGTCGCGAGCGCCCGCATCCTCAGGTTCGGCGGCGGCAGCGGGCAGCGCCTCGAAGTCACCATCACCGACGGCAGCGGCCAGCTCCAGCTGGTCTTCTTCGGCCGCGGCATCCACAAGCCGCACAAGGACCTCCTGCCCGGCACACGCGCGATGTTCGCCGGCAAGGCCTCCGTCTTCAACCGCAAGATGCAGCTCGCGCACCCGGCGTACGAGCTGCTGCGGGCCGACGCCCTGGACGCCGGCGAGGTCGACGAGGCGATCGGCTCCTGGGCCGGCGCGCTCATCCCGATCTACCCGGCCACCGCCAAGCTGGAGTCCTGGAAGATCGCCAAGGCCGTCGACATGGTGCTGCCCAGCGCCCAGGAGGCCCTCGACCCGCTGCCGGACTCCCTGCGCGAGGGCCGTGGTCTCGTCCCGCTGCCCGAGGCACTCCTGAAGATCCACCGGCCGCACACGAAGGCGGACATCGCCGACGCCCGCGCCCGCCTCAAGTGGGACGAGGCCTTCGTCCTCCAAGTCGCCCTCGCCAGGCGGAGGTTCGCCGACGCGCAGCTGCCCGCCGTGGCCCGCGTCCCCCGCCCGGACGGCCTGCTCACGGCGTTCGACGCGAAGCTCCCCTTCACCCTCACCGACGGCCAGCAGAAGGTCTCCAAGGAGATCTTCGACGGCCTCGCCACCGAACACCCCATGCACCGGCTGCTCCAGGGAGAGGTCGGCTCGGGGAAGACAATGGTCGCGCTGCGCGCCATGCTCGCCGTGGTCGACGCGGGCGGGCAGGCCGCGATGCTCGCCCCGACCGAGGTTCTCGCCCAGCAGCATCACCGCTCCATCACCGAGATGATGGGCGAGCTCGCCCAGGGCGGGATGCTCGGAGGCGCCGAGCACTCCACCAAGGTGGTCCTGCTCACGGGCTCCATGGGCGTCGCGGCCCGCCGTCAGGCCCTTCTCGACCTCGTCACGGGCGAGGCGGGCATCGTCATCGGGACGCACGCCCTGATCGAGGACAAGGTCCAGTTCCACGACCTGGGTCTGGTCGTCGTCGACGAGCAGCACCGCTTCGGCGTCGAGCAGCGCGACGCGCTGCGCGGCAAGGGCAAGCAGCCCCCGCACCTGCTGGTCATGACGGCCACTCCCATTCCCCGTACGGTCGCGATGACGGTCTTCGGTGACCTGGAGACGTCCGTCCTCGACCAGCTGCCCGCCGGGCGCTCGCCGATCGCCACCCACGTCGTGCCCGCCGCCGACAAGCCGCACTTCCTCGCGCGCGCCTGGGAGCGCGTACGCGAGGAGGTGGAGAACGGGCATCAGGCGTACGTCGTCTGCCCCCGCATCGGCGACGAGGAGGAGCAGAGCGCGAAGAAGGGCAAGGGCGGCAAGGGGGCCAAGAAGGAGTCGGCCGAGGACGCGGCGGAGAAGCGGCCGCCGCTCGCCGTCCTGGACGTGGCCGAAGAGCTGGCGCACGGCGCCCTGCGGGGGCTGAAGGTGGAGGTTCTGCACGGCAGGATGCAGCCCGACGACAAGGACGCCGTGATGCGGCGCTTCGCCGCGGGCGAGACGGACGTCCTGGTCGCGACCACGGTCATCGAGGTCGGGGTGAACGTGCCGAACGCCACGGCCATGGTGATCATGGACGCCGACCGCTTCGGCGTCTCGCAGCTCCACCAGCTGCGCGGCCGCGTCGGCCGTGGCTCCGCGGCGGGCCTGTGCCTCCTCGTCAGCGAGATGCCGGAGGCCAGTCCGGCCCGGGCCCGCCTCGGCGCCGTCGCCGCCACGCTCGACGGATTCGAGCTCTCCCGCATCGACCTCGAGCAGCGCCGCGAGGGCGACGTCCTCGGCCAGGCCCAGTCCGGCGTCCGCTCGTCGCTGCGCATGCTCGCCGTCATCGAGGACGAGGAGATCATCGCCGAGGCCCGCCAGGAGGCGACGGCCGTCGTCGCAGCCGACCCGGATCTGGAGCACCTGCCGGGGCTGCGCACGGCCCTGGACGCGCTCCTGGACGAGGAGCGTGAGCAGTACCTCGACAAGGGCTGACAAACTGGAGTTCCCCGTAAGTCCCCTCAGCCCCTTCGACCCCTTCTCCACACTCCACTCTCCACGAGGACTCAGATGACCCGCGTGATCGCCGGCCGGGCCGGCGGACGTCGCCTGTCCGTCCCGCCGGGCAACGGCACCCGCCCCACGTCCGACCGGGCGCGCGAGGCTCTCTTCTCCACCTGGCAGTCGCTGCTCGGCGGCGGCCTCCTGGACGGCGAGCGCGTGCTCGACCTGTACGGCGGCTCGGGTGCCGTGGGCCTGGAGGCACTGTCGCGCGGCGCGGGGCACGCGCTCCTGGTGGAGGCCGACGCCCGTGCGGTGCGCACGATCCGCGAGAACGTGAAGTCCCTCGGCCTGCCCGGCGCCGAGGTCAGAGCGGGCAAAGCGGAACAGATCGTTCGGGGCCCGGCCCCCGCCACCCCGTACGACCTGGTCTTTCTCGACCCCCCGTATGCCGTCCCGGACGATGATCTTCGGGAGATTCTGCTCACACTCGCCTCTGGGGGCTGGCTCACGGACGAAGCGCTCGTCACCGTGGAGCGAAGCACCAGGGGCGGTGTTTTCCCGTGGCCGGAGGGATTTGAAGCACTGAGGTCCCGTCGCTACGGCGAGGGAACGTTTTGGTACGGTCGCGCCGCCCTGAAGAGCACCGTCACGTGCGAGGAAGCGCCGTGACCGGACCGGAGAGCGAGGGACTCACGTTGCGCCGCGCCGTCTGTCCGGGGTCGTTCGACCCCATCACCAATGGCCACCTCGACATCATCGGCCGAGCGTCCAAGCTGTACGACGTCGTGCACGTCGCGGTGATGATCAACCAGTCGAAGAAGGGTCTCTTCGAGATCGAGGAGCGGATCGAGCTGATCCGCGAGGTCACCGCCGAGTTCGGCAACGTCGAGGTCGAGTCCTTCCACGGACTGCTCGTCGACTTCTGCAAGCAGCGCGACATCCCGGCCATCGTGAAGGGCCTGCGCGCCGTCAGCGACTTCGACTACGAGCTGCAGATGGCCCAGATGAACAACGGCCTCACGGGCGTGGAGACCCTCTTCGTCCCCACCAACCCGACGTACAGCTTCCTGTCCTCGTCGCTGGTGAAGGAGGTCGCGGCCTGGGGTGGCGACGTCTCCCACCTGGTGCCGCCGGTGGTCTTCGAGGCGCTCACCCAGCGCCTCCCCAAGAAGTGACATCAGGGCGCCAGTTGGCCGTACAGTCGCCTTGTCCGTCTCCAACACCCCTGTAGAGAGTGGCGAGCACACGGTGGACGTGCAGAAGAAGCTCGACGAGATCGTCGCCGCGGTCGGCAATGCCCGGTCCATGCCCATGTCGGCCTCGTGCGTGGTCAATCGCGCCGACCTGCTCGCGATGCTCGAAGAGGTGCGCCAGGCGCTGCCCGGCTCCCTCGCGCAGGCCGAGGAGCTGATCGGCGGCCGCGAGCAGATGGTCGAGCAGGCCCGTCAGGAGGCCGAGCGGATCATCGAGACGGCGCACGCCGAGCGTGGTTCGCTGATCTCAGACACCGAGGTCGCGCGCCGCTCCCAGGACGAAGGGGAGCGGATCCTCACCGAGGCCCGCAAGGAGGCCGAAGAGATCCGCGCGGAGGCCGACGACTACGTCGACTCCAAGCTCGCCAACTTCGAGGTCGTCCTCACCAAGACCCTCGGCTCCGTGGGCCGCGGCCGCGAGAAACTCCTCGGCACCGGCCCCGGCGTCGACGCCCAGGGCTACGAGGACGAGGACGCCCCCGAGCGCAGCCACGACCCCGAGACCCTGCGCCGCGACGCCGACTCGTACGTGGACGTGAAGCTCGGCGCCTTCGAGGCGGTTCTCGCCAAGACCCTGGAGGCGGTCGGCCGCGGCCGGCACACGCTCCAGGGCAGGGTCGCCAGCGACGAGCTCGGCACCCTCGGCGAGGACGGCCTGCACACCAGCGACGCCGACTACCTCGCCGGACTCGCGGAGATCGGCAGCGCCCCCGCGGAGCCGGGCCGGGAGATCCCCCAGGCCCCGCAGATCCCGGCCCAGCAGCCGGTGTACGCCCAGCAGCAGGACCCGCAGCAGGATCTGTACGGCTACCAGCAGCAGCCCTACGGCCAGCAGGACCCGTACGCCGTGTACCAGCAGGACCCGTACGCGTACCAGCAACAGCAGGACCCGTACGCGTACCAGCAGCATCAGCAGCAGGGCTACGACCAGGCTCAGGCGGGCTACGCGCAGCCGCAGGCGGCGCACGAGCCGGCGGCGCTCGACGAGACCAGCCTCTTCGACACGGGCATGATCAGCACGGAGCAGCTGAGGCAGTACGAACAGGGGCGCTGACCGACGGATTGGGCCGTGAGCGAAAGGTCCAGTATCCTGGCTCTTCGGTCGCGCGTACGTCCGCGATCTCAGCTGCCCGGGAACGTTCGGGGCAGCGAAACCCCTTGAACAGCTTGAGAAACTTGAGCATCGAAGACCGAAAGCAGGACCAGCCCTGAGTACGCACCTCGACCACCGCAACCCTCTCGTGTTCGATACGCACGAGCTGGGACGGCGTCCTGGTGCCCAGCAGCGGCTGACCCGCACGGTCGACGCCCCCAAGGACTTCGGTATCGAAGGGGTCATCGGAGTGCCGGAAGGCGCGCCGGTGGAGCTCGAGGTCCGTCTCGAGTCGGTCATGGAAGGGGTGCTTGTCACAGGCACCGCCCGTGCATCGGCTCAGGGGGAGTGCGTAAGGTGTCTGGAGCCGCTCGGCCTCGAGGTCGACGCGGACTTCCAGGAGATGTTCTCGTACCCTGACGCCGACGATCGGGGCCGCACCGCGGAACCGGCCGACGACGCCGAGGAAGACGAGGACAGGCTCTTTCTTGAGGACGGCATGTTCGACCTCGAGTCTGTGCTGCGTGATGCGGTAGTGCTCGCACTGCCGATGCAGCCGGTGTGCCAGGACGACTGCCCGGGTCTGTGCTCCCAGTGCGGAGCTCGGCTCGCGGACGATCCGGACCACCACCACGACGCCGTCGACATCCGTTGGGCGGCACTGCAGGGACTCGCCGGGACCATCCAGGACGGCGAGAAGGACGAGATGAGCGGCGCCGAAGCTGGCGTCGACGAGAAGCAGGAGAAGTAGCCGTGGCTGTTCCGAAGCGGAAGATGTCGCGCAGCAACACGCGCCACCGCCGGTCGCAGTGGAAGGCTGCGGTCCCCACCCTGGTTGCGTGCGAGCGCTGCCACGAGCCCAAGCTGCAGCACATCGCGTGCTCCGCTTGCGGCACTTACAACAAGCGCCAGGTCCTCGAGGTCTGAGCGGCTGGTGAGAGGCGCAATGTCTGAGTCGAACAAGACGGACAATGCCTCGTCCCACACGCTTCTGGAAGGGCGGCTCGGGTACAAGCTCGAGTCCGCCCTTCTGGTGCGTGCACTGACCCACCGTTCGTACGCGTACGAGAACGGCGGTCTTCCGACGAACGAGCGGCTCGAGTTCCTCGGGGACTCCGTGCTCGGTCTCGTCGTCACGGACACGCTGTACACCACCCACCCCGACCTGCCCGAAGGCCAGCTGGCCAAGTTGCGGGCCGCGGTGGTCAATTCGCGTGCACTTGCGGAGGTCAGCCGTGGGCTCGACCTGGGTTCCTTCATCCGGCTCGGCCGGGGTGAAGAGGGCACGGGCGGCCGGGACAAGGCGTCCATCCTCGCCGACACGCTTGAAGCGGTGATCGGCGCTGTCTATCTCGACCAGGGTCTGGACGCGGCGGGCGAACTCGTCCACCGACTCTTCGATCCCCTGATCGAGAAGTCCTCGAATCTGGGTGCGGGCCTGGACTGGAAGACCAGTCTCCAGGAGCTCACCGCGACCGAGGGGCTCGGTGTTCCCGAGTACCTGGTCTCGGAGACCGGCCCCGACCACGAGAAGACCTTTACTGCTGCCGCCCGCGTCGGAGGCGTCTCGTACGGCACCGGCACCGGCCGCAGCAAGAAGGAAGCGGAGCAGCAGGCCGCTGAATCGGCATGGCGCGCGATCCGCGCGGCTGCCGACGAGCGCGCCGAGGCGGCGAAGACGGCTGACGCCGTCGAGGCCACCGCGGCAGCCGAGGGGAACGCCGACTCCTCCTCGGCGTCGGCCTGACGCCCCGCATCCGAACTGTCCGGTGCCGACCGTCCTGAGGGACGGTCGGCACCGTTCGTTTGCATCCGGGCTTCCAGAGCCCTCACAAAGCTTCCAGAGCCCTCACAAGGAGACACCGTGCCCGAGCTGCCCGAGGTCGAGGTCGTACGGCGCGGACTCGAGCGCTGGGTCGCCCACCGCACCGTCGCCGACGTCGAGGTCCTGCATCCGCGCGCCGTGCGCCGCCACATCGGGGGCGGCGAGGACTTCGCCCACCGTCTGAAGGACCAGCGCATCGGCGTACCCGAGCGGCGTGGGAAGTATCTGTGGCTGCCCCTGGAGCCGACGGGCGGCGCCGTCCTCGCGCACCTCGGGATGAGCGGACAGCTCCTGGTGCAGCCGGCCGAGGCGCCGGACGAGAAGCATCTGCGCATCCGCGTCCGCTTCGCCGACGACCTCGGTACGGAACTGCGCTTCATCGACCAGCGCACCTTCGGCGGCCTCTCGCTGCACGAGACGGGTCCCGACGGGCTGCCGGACGTCATCGCACACATCGCGCGCGACCCGCTGGACCCGAAGTTCGACGACGCCGCGTTCCACGAAGCGCTGCGCAGGCGCCGTACGACCATCAAGCGCGCCCTGCTCGACCAGTCGCTGATCAGTGGCGTCGGCAACATCTACGCGGACGAGGCGCTGTGGCGCTCGAAGCTCCACTACGAGCGGCCAACCACTGGCTTCACGCGCCCGCGCACCGCCGAACTCCTCGGCCATGTACGGGACGTGATGAACGCGGCCCTCGCCGTCGGCGGCACCAGCTTCGACAGCCTGTACGTGAATGTGAACGGCGAGTCCGGCTACTTCGACCGCTCGCTCGACGCCTACGGGCGCGAGGGTGAGCCGTGCCGGCGCTGCGGCACGATCATTCGCAGGCGCCCCTGGATGAACCGCTCCAGCTACTTCTGCCCGCGCTGTCAGCGCCCGCCGCGCCCTGCGGCAGCGTCGTAACGGGCGCGCGACCCGAGCACGTCGTCCATGCGCCCCTCGACGAACTGGATGAGAGCCAGGAGCCGGTCGGAGACCTCGCGTCCGAGCGGCGTCAGCTCGTAGTCCACGCGCGGCGGGTTGGTCGGCTGCGCCTCGCGGTGCACCAGGCCGTCCCGCTCCAGCGCGTGCAGGGTCTGAGACAGCATCTTCTCGCTCACGCCGTCCACCCGGCGCCGCAGCTCGTTGAAGCGGAAGCTGCCCTCGTGCAGCGCCCCGAGCGTGAGCGCACCCCAGCGGCCCGTCACGTGCTCGAGGGTGCCGCGGGACGGGCACTGTCGGGAGAACACGTCGTACGCGAGGTCGCTGCCGCTCGATTCCATGCGGCAAGCGTACTGCGGCACAGCGCCAACCCTCGGGACGCGCTAACCAGTGGTTAGCGTGGGAGCTGGCGCCGGCCGGTGCGGTCAGAAGCCGAAGTCCTGGGTCCACCACGGGCCGCCCGACCCGAAGTGCACGCCGACCCCCAGCGTCTTGTAGTCGCAGTTGAGGATGTTCGCGCGGTGGCCGGGGCTGTTCATCCAGGAGTCCATGACGGACTGGGCGTTGGCCTGGCCACGGGCTATGTTCTCGCCGCCCAGGTCCGTTATGCCGGCCTTCTTCGCGCGGTCCCAGGGCGTCGCGCCATCCGGGTCGGTGTGGTCGAAGAAGCCGCGCGCCGCCATGTCCTCGCTGAAGTTCCCGGCGAGGGCGGCGAGGCCGCCGTCGGCGGTCACGGGTCGGCAGCCGGCCTTGGCCCGCTCCGTGTTGACCAGCGCGAGTACCTGGGCCTCGGCCGACGCCTCGCCGGACGGGGCCTTCAGGCTCGGAGCCGTCGCCGGGGGCTTCGGCTTCGTGGTGGCGGTCGTCGGCGGAGTCGTGGGCGAGGTCTTCGCGCTGTCGGAACCGGAACTGTCGGACTTGCTTGGCGACGCCGTCTTCGAAGCCGTCTTCGACGGGGTCGACGCCGGCTTCGAAGAAGACTGCGAGGGAGAAGCGGAGGGAGAGTCCGAGCGCTTCGCGCCGCGGCTCGCGGCGGACGGGGCACGGTCGGCGCTGCTGTCTGTGCCGCCCTGCGTCTCGAGCCCCGAGGGGGAGTCGGCGGCGCGCACCTTGTCGGCGTCACCGCCGCCCAGCGAGTAGTTGTCCATGCCGGGGATCACCCCGGAGGCCACCGCGACGGCGCCCATCGCCACGGCGGCGGAGACGCCGAGGAGCCCCGTCCGCACCGGCCTGGCGGCGCGCTTCCTGCGGCGGTGCGAGGTGTGACCCTGGGTGCCGGCAGGCGTGTACGCGGTCTCGGGTGCGGCCGGGTGGGCGTTGTCGGAGTCCCGGCCCGGGTCGCCGTTCGCCGCGGCGTGCGGGCCGGTGATGTACGGGGCGGCGAACCCGTACGGGGCATACATCTCTTCGTACGCGCCCGTCTGCCCGATCTCGTACGGACCGTCGTGCCCGGCATACGAACCGGCCGCGCCGTCCGTGGCGCGGCCCGTGGCGGCGCGGCCGGCGTCGGCGCGTCGGTGGCGTCCCATCCTGTGGCCTTCCTCGTCCTCGCTGTGGGTAATGCGACTCACCCGTTCGAGTGAGCCGCATTGGTCCGGGACGGTACCCCACGGCGGAAGGGGGCGAAGTGCTCCGCGTGCAATTGGCCGGTTAGCGTGCCCCTATGAACGAAGACGTACGCATCACCGCCTGGGTGCGCGGACGCGTCCAACGTGTGGGTTTTCGCTGGTTCACGCGGGCGAAGGCCCTTGAGATCGGCGGCCTGAGTGGCTTTGCTCTCAATTTGGACGACGGTCGGGTCCAGGTCGTCGCGGAGGGGTCACGCGAGGGCTGTCAGGGTCTTCTCGACTGGCTCCGCGACGGCGACACACCCGGGAGGGTCGACGGAGTCACCGAGATCTGGGACGCCCCGCGCGGCGGATACGCCGACTTCGCCATTCGCTGAGAAGGACGCGCAGGCCAGGCCCGTGAGAGGTGTTCATGGCATGCCCCCGGCAACTGCGTGGGGCATGAATGACCTGGTGGTTGCCAATAAGGGCTTGTCGTGGCAGGCTCGCGAAGTAAGGATGATCTCCACGCCCTCAGGGGCCCGAAGTGAGGCCGCGCCGAAGATTTCACGGCGCAGTGCCCCCGGGCTTACCCGCCGATACGGGGCGTGATCGTGTTGACCGTCAAACTTTTTGGTGAGACTCTGGAAGCCCCGCGCACCTTAGCTGTTTGGCATGTATGAACGGCAGCAAGACAACGAGTGCCAGGCACCGCGGGTGCGATTCCCTCACGACCCACACCGCTTCGGTCGGTCACTCATTGTGGAGGACCATCCATCATGGCAAAGGCGCTTCTCGGTTACGTCGGCGGTTCCGACCCGCGACTCCTCGCCGAGATGCGACGGCTCCAGCAGCGCGTCCAGGACCTCGAGTCCGAACTCGTTCGGATCCAGTCCGAGAACGACGCGCTCGCGGCTGCCGCTTCTCACGAATCGCTCCTCGAGAGCATCGACGTACCCCAGGCGGAGCCTGCGCTCACCTGACCACATCCCGCACACGACACCAGTAGTCAGGCAGCCCTTTCATCAAGCCGCTTGATCAGATTGCTCAGATCTGCAAGGGACGCTTTTCGCGTCCCTTCTTTCTGACTTTCCGCTCCCCGTGAGCCGCGCCGTACCCGTCCGCGCTCCCTCGAATGCCTCGTCAATGCTCCGCGCGTCGACGTCCTTCTTTAACGTCTGATGTGCCCTGCACTTTCCTGGGCGAAACCGCGGGTTCATGGAGTGAGACACACGCGGCGGGTAGAGTCCGGCGGCGTGCACCTCAAGGCCCTGACCCTGCGCGGGTTCAAATCGTTCGCCTCGGCCACCACATTGCGGTTCGAGCCGGGCATCACCTGCGTCGTCGGCCCCAATGGCTCGGGCAAGTCCAATGTCGTGGACGCCCTCAGCTGGGTGATGGGTGAGCAGGGTGCCAAGTCCTTGCGTGGCGGCAAGATGGAAGACGTCATCTTCGCCGGCACGACCGGGCGCCCGCCGCTCGGCCGCGCCGAGGTCTCCCTCACCATCGACAATTCCGACGGCGCGCTGCCCATCGAGTACGCCGAGGTCACCATCACGCGGATCATGTTCCGCAACGGCGGCAGCGAGTACCAGATCAACGGTGATACCTGCCGGCTGCTCGACATCCAGGAGCTGCTGTCCGACTCCGGTATCGGGCGCGAGATGCACGTCATCGTCGGGCAGGGCCAGCTCGACTCCGTGCTCCACGCCGACCCGATGGGGCGCAGGGCCTTCATCGAAGAGGCCGCCGGTGTCCTCAAGCACCGCAAGCGCAAGGAGAAGGCGCTGCGGAAGCTGGACGCGATGCAGGCCAACCTCGCGCGCGTGCAGGACCTGACGGACGAACTGCGGCGGCAGTTGAAGCCGCTCGGCCGCCAGGCGGCCGTCGCGCGCCGCGCCGCCGTCATCCAGGCCGACCTCCGCGACGCGCGGCTGCGGCTCCTCGCCGACGACCTCGTACGGATGCGGGGTGCGCTGCGCGCCGAGATCGAGGACGAAGCGGCGCTCAAAGAACGCAAGGACGCGGCCGAGGCCGAGCTGAAGAAGGCACTCCAGCGCGAGGCGCTCCTGGAGGCCGAGGTACGGCAGCTCACGCCGCGCCTCCAGCGCGCCCAGCAGACCTGGTACGAGCTGTCGCAGCTGGCCGAGCGGGTGCGTGGCACCGTCTCGCTCGCCGACGCGCGGGTCAAGAGCGCGACGTCCGCCCCCGCGGAGGAGCGGCGCGGGCGCGACCCCGAGGACATGGAGCGCGAGGCCGCGCGGATCCGCGAGCAGGAGGCCGAGCTGGAGGCCGCCCTCGAAGCGGCCGAGCACGCCCTCGACGACACCGTGGCCCATCGGGCCGACCTGGAACGGGAGTTGGCGGCCGAGGAGCGCCGGCTCAAGGACGCCGCCCGGGCCATCGCCGACCGGCGTGAGGGGCTCGCGCGGCTGAACGGGCAGGTCAACGCCGCCCGTTCGCGAGCCGCCGCGGCGCAGTCGGAGATCGACCGGCTGGCCGCCGCGCGGGACGAGGCGCGGGAGCGGGCCGTCGCGGCGCAGGAGGAGTACGAGCAGCTCAAGGCCGAGGTGGACGGCCTCGACGCCGGGGACGCGGAGCTCGGGGACCGGCACGACGCCGCCCGGGCCGCCCTCGCCGACACGGAGTCCGCGCTGACGGCGGCCAGGGAGGCTCTGACGTCCGCGGAGCGCAGGCGGGCGGCGGTTTCGGCACGGCATGACGCCCTCGCCCTCGGGCTACGGCGCAAGGACGGCACCGGTGCGCTGCTCGACGCCCGCGAACGCCTGACCGGAGTCCTCGGCCCCGCGGCCGAACTGCTCTCCGTCACCCAGGGCTTCGAGGTCCCGGTCGCCGCGGCGTTCGGCGCCGCGGCCGACGCCATCGCCGTGACCACCCCCGCCTCCGCCGCGGAAGCGATCCGCCTCCTGCGCAAACAGGACGCGGGGCGCGCGGCGCTGCTGCTGGCGGGGGAGGACGCGCCCACGGCGGCTGGGCCGGATGGGGGGCCGGCCGATGTTGACGGTGGCGGAACCACGGCAGCGCACGGCGGCACGCCCGCCTCGGCCGATGGCGGTGCCGGTGGCGAGGTCGGTGGCTTCGGGCGTGCGTACCCCGGACGGCCTGCGCGGGACGGGGGCGGGCCGCCCCTCGCGTCCGATCTCGTGCGCGGGCCCAGTGAGTTGATGCCTGCCGTGCGGCGGCTGCTGCGGGGGATCGTGGTCGTGGGCACGCTGGAGGATGCCGAGGACCTTGTCTACGCACGGCCCGAGCTGACCGCCGTCACCGCTGAAGGGGACCTGCTCGGGGCGCACTTCGCGCAGGGCGGCTCCGCCGGTGCGCCCAGTCTTCTGGAGGTGCAGGCCTCCGTCGACGAGGCCGCGGGCGAGCTGGCCGAACTCGGGGTGCGGTGCGAGGAGCTGGCCGAGGCGCAGCACACCGCGGTCGCTCGGCGCGCAGAGGCCGCCGCGCTCGTCGAGGAGCTGGGGGAGCGGCGCCGCTCCGCCGACCGGGAGAAGTCGTCCGTGGCGCAGCAGCTCGGCCGGCTGTCCGGGCAGGCGAGGGGCGCGGCCGGGGAGGCCGAGCGCAGCGCCGCCGCGGCCGCCAAGGCGCAGGACGCGCTGGAGAAGGCCGTACAGGACGCCGAGGAACTGGCTGAACGGCTCGCCGTCGCCGAGGAGATGCCGGCCGACGAGGAACCCGACACATCGGTACGCGACCGGCTCGCCGCCGACGGGGCCAACGCCCGGCAGACCGAGATGGAGGCCCGGCTCCAGGCGCGTACGCATGAGGAGCGGGTGAAGGGCCTTGCCGGACGCGCCGATTCGCTGGACAGGGCGGCGCGTGCGGAGCGCGAGGCACGCGCGCGTGCGGAGCGGCAGCGCTCCCGGCTGCGCCACGAGGCGGCCGTGGCCGAGGCAGTGGCCTCCGGCGCCCGGCAGTTGCTCGCCCATGCGGAGGTCTCGGTCGGACTGGCCGAGCAGGAACGCTTGTCCGCCGAGAGCGCCAAGGGCGAGCGGGAGCGGGAGCTCGTCGCCGAGCGGGCCCGCGGCCGGGATCTGAAGGCGGAGCTCGACAAGCTGACGGACTCGGTGCACCGGGGCGAGGTGCTCGGCGCCGAGAAGCGGTTGCGGATCGAGCAGCTTGAGGCCAAGGCGCTGGAAGAACTCGGTGTCGAACCGGCGGGGCTCGTGGCGGAGTACGGGCCGCAGCAGCCCGTACCGCCCTCGCTCCCTGCCGAGGGCGAGGAGCTGCCCGACGACCCGGAGCACCCCCGTAACCAGCCGCGGCCGTTCGTCCGGGCGGAGCAGGAGAAGCGGCTCAAGTCAGCCGAACGGGCGTACCAGCAGCTTGGAAAGGTGAATCCGCTGGCCCTTGAGGAGTTCGCCGCGCTGGAGGAGCGCCACAAGTTCCTCAGCGAGCAGCTCGAGGACCTGAAGAAGACGAGGACTGATCTCCTTCAGGTGGTGAAGGAAGTCGACGAGCGCGTCGAGCAGGTCTTCACCGAGGCGTACCGGGACACGGCCCGCGAGTTCGAGGGTGTCTTCAGCCGGCTCTTCCCCGGTGGCGACGGACGGCTGATTCTGACCGATCCCGACAACATGCTCACCACGGGCGTCGATGTGGAGGCCCGCCCTCCGGGCAAGAAGGTCAAGCGGCTCTCGCTGCTCTCCGGCGGTGAGCGCTCCCTGACCGCCGTGGCGCTGCTCGTCTCGATCTTCAAGGCGCGCCCCAGCCCCTTCTACGTGATGGACGAGGTCGAGGCCGCGCTCGACGACACCAACCTCCAGCGCCTCATCCGCATCATGCAGGAGCTCCAGGAGGCTTCCCAGCTCATCGTGATCACGCACCAGAAGCGCACGATGGAGGTCGCCGACGCGCTCTACGGGGTGTCGATGCAGGGTGACGGGGTGTCGAAGGTCATCAGCCAGCGGCTGCGCTAGCCGCGCGGAACCGCCCGGAAAACGATCACGGGCCGGCTCGCGTAGCTCGCACCGGCGTGACATCAGCGGGAGCGTCTGTCGCAAGATCATCTACAGGGAAGCGTTCAAGACTTGAATGACTTCCGCTATCGAGGTGGTTGAAATTCACAGCTGCCCCCCTCTTGACTTCGAAACTTGAAGGCATAGTCTCTGCAACGTTGCTTTTACCTTCAGGTGGTGGGCGGCGTGAAGTTGTGCGCCACTGGAAGGGCTCTCACCCCCACCCCCGGCACCGTTGCCGGTGGCCCGAGGAGTAAACCGTGACCAGCACAGCGAAGCCGCCAAGCGCCCGAGAGGCTCACCCCGACCATCTCGGTCACGTCATCTTCATCACGGCGGCGGCCGCGATGGGCGGCTTTCTCTTCGGCTACGACAGTTCCGTGATCAACGGAGCCGTCGAGGCCATCCGTGACCGGTACGACATCGGCTCCGGAACGCTCGCCCAGGTCATCGCCATCGCCCTGATCGGCTGTGCGATCGGCGCGGCCACCGCCGGCCGGATCGCGGACCGCATCGGCCGTATCCGCTGCATGCAGATCGCGGCCGTCCTCTTCACGATCAGCGCCGTCGGCTCCGCACTGCCCTTCGCCCTCTGGGACCTGGCCTTCTGGCGGATCGTCGGCGGCTTCGGCATCGGCATGGCCTCCGTCATCGGCCCGGCCTACATCGCCGAGGTCTCGCCGCCCGCGTACCGCGGCCGCCTCGGCTCCTTCCAGCAGGCCGCGATCGTCGTCGGCATCGCCATCTCACAGCTCGTCAACTACGGCATCCTCCAGGCTGCCGGCGGCGACCAGCGCGGTCAGGTGCTGGGCCTCGAGGCCTGGCAGGTCATGCTCGGCGTGATGGTCATCCCGGCCGTTCTCTACGGCATGCTGTCCTTCGCGATCCCCGAGTCGCCGCGCTTCCTCATCTCGGTCGGCAAGGAAGCCAGGGCCAAGGAGATCCTCGCCGAGGTCGAGGGCACGAAGATCGACCTGGACGCCCGCGTCGCCGAGATCGAGCACGCGATGAAGAGCGAGCACAAGTCCACGTTCAAGGACCTGCTCTCCGGCAAGGGCAACGGCGGTCTCTACTTCAAGCCGATCGTCTGGATCGGTATCGGCCTCTCGGTGTTCCAGCAGTTCGTCGGCATCAACGTCGCGTTCTACTACTCCTCGACGCTGTGGCAGTCGGTCGGTGTGAACCCGACGGACTCGTTCTTCTACTCGTTCACCACGTCGATCATCAACATCATCGGCACCGTGATCGCGATGCTCCTGGTGGACCGCGTCGGCCGTAAGCCGCTGGCCCTGGTCGGTTCCGTAGGCATGGTCATCGGTCTCGCACTGGAGGCCTGGGCGTTCTCGTACCACCTGGTGGACGGCAAGCTGCCGGCCACGCAGGGCTGGGTCGCCCTGATCGCCGCCCACTTCTTCGTCCTGTTCTTCGCCCTGTCCTGGGGTGTCGTCGTCTGGGTCTTCCTCGGCGAGATGTTCCCGAACAAGATCCGCGCCGCGGCGCTCGGCGTGGCCGCGTCCGCGCAGTGGATCGCCAACTGGGCCATCACCGCGAGCTTCCCGTCGCTGGCCGACTGGAACCTCTCCGGGACGTACATCATTTACACAGTCTTCGCCGCGCTCTCGATCCCCTTCGTACTCAAGTTCGTGAAGGAGACCAAGGGCAAGGCGTTGGAGGAGATGGGTTAAGTCCCCGCTGCCATCTCCTCACCCTCGTCACTGCCCCGGCTCAGACCGCTTGGTCTTCGAGCCGGGGCAGTACGTTTTCACAGAACAGGTGCAGGCTGCGCCAGCCCTCGTCGACCGGCATCCCGCCCGACAGCGGGTGCAGCACATAGCTGTCGAGGGCCTGCTCCACGCACTCGTCGGGCGTCAGGATCCGGTAGACGCCCTCGGCGCGCAGCTCGTCCACCGTCGTGGCCCCCGACTTCACCGCCGACTTGATGTCGCCGGACTGCCAGGACGCGTACGTCCGCGCCTCGTGCAGGAAGTGCTCGCCGTGCTCGGCCCATACACGGTCGGGGTCCTCGGCGATGTGCAGCAGCGGGGTGACCGCCGCGGGCATCATGGTCCAGCCCTCGGTGCCGTGCTCGACCAGCTGTTCCTTGTAGTACGCCTCGAGCTCGGGCAGATGCGCGCTCGGGAAGAACGGCAGGCCGAGGCGGGCCGCGCGCCGCGCCGCCGCCCGCGAGGACCCGCCGACCAGGAGCAGCGGGTGGGGCTGGGTGAACGGGCGCGGTGTGACACGGACCGTGCGGCCGCGGAAGTCGAACTCCTCGCCCGTCCACGCCTTGAGCAGGGTGTCGAGGAGCTCGTCCTGGAGTTTGCCGCGCCGCTTCCACTCGACGTCGAACTGCCCGTACTCCTCGGGCCGGTAGCCGATTCCGGCCACGGTGACGAGCCGGCCGCCGCTGAGCAGATCGAGTACGGCGATGTCCTCCGCGAGGCGCAGCGGATCGTGCAGGGGGCCGATGATCGCGGAGACCGTGACGGCGATGCGCCGGGTCGCGCCGAAGACGGCGCCCGCGAAGGTGAAGGGCGACGGCAGCCAGTTGTTGGCGACGCCGTGGTGCTCCTCGGTCTGGACCGTGGAGATGCCGCGGTCGTCGGCGTACGCCGCCATCTCGACGGCCGCCCTGTAGCGGGCGCTCAGAGATTCCGGCGTCGCCGCGGGGTCTACCAGGTTGAAGCGCACGACCGAGACGGGCATGAGAAGTCCCCCTTCACCGGGCTGAGTAGGTGGCCGCTGGTGAAGGGGGACGGTAGCTGACGGAGCGTCAGACGGCCAGGGTCTCGCGCGCCTCTTCGGCGGGGGCCTCGGGCGTGGCGGCGACCGCGGGCTTCGGCAGGACGACGTACAGCAGGCCGGAGACCACGATCGTGGCGACCCAGCCGAGGCCGTACTCGCCGACCGGGTTGTTCGCGGCGAGCGGGCCGGTGAACCAGTCCGACGTGGTGAACATCAGGCCGCCGACCAGGCCGACGGCCCACGCGGCGACGGCCGCCGGGCTGAAGCCGCCCTTGTACCAGTAGGCGCTGGTGCGGGTGGTGTCGACGAGCGCCTCGGCGTCGTACTCCTTGCGCCGCAGCATGTCGGCGCCGAAGACGCCGACCCAGGCCGAGAAGGCGACCGCGAGCAGCGAGAGGAAGGCGATGAACGAGCCCATGAAGCTGGTCGCGACGAGCATCAGGATGCCGCCGAAGATCAGCGAGATCAGCGCGTTGATCGAGACGGCCCAGTGGCGCGGGACCTTGAAGCCGAGGGTCTGGGCGGTGAAGCCCGCCGAGTACATCGACATCGAGTTGATCAGCAGCATGCCGACCAGGGCGATCAGGAGGTACGGGACCGCGATCCACAGCGGCAGGATCTCGCCGAGGAAGGAGACCGGGTCGGCGGCCGAGGCCAGGGAAGGCGTGGAGACCGCCATGACGGCGCCCATCAGGACCATCGGCAGGACGACGATGCCGGCGCCGCCGACGGAGTTGCGCACGATCGCGGCCGACGAGGCCGTGCGCGGCAGGTAGCGGGTGAAGTCCGGCGACGAGGGGATCCAGCTGACGCCGCCCGCGGCGATCAGGCCGATGCCGGCGAACATCAGCGACATCTTGCCCGCGGGCTGGTCGAAGACCCGGGACCAGTCGGTGTTGGCGATCAGGTAGACCAGCACGAGGACCGAGAAGAGGCCGAAGAGGTACGTCGCGTACTTGTTGCACTTCTGTACGGCGTTGATGCCGAGGCCGGAGATCACGAACGTCGTGACGACGAAGAGCAGCAGTGTGACGATGACCAGGACGTTGTTGCTCTTCACGCCGAAGAGGATGTCCAGGACGGTGAGCACGGCGTAGGCGCCCGTCACCGCGTTGATCGTCTCCCAGCCCCAGCGGGCGACCCAGATGAGCGAGCCCGGCAGCAGATTGCCGCGCTGGCCGAAGACCGCGCGCGACAGAGCCATGCCCGGGGCGCCGCCGCGCTTGCCGGCGATGCCGATCAGCCCGACGAGGCCGTACGAGACGACGGGGGCGGCGATCGCGACGACGAGCGCCTGCCAGAAGTTGAGCTTGAACGAGACGACCAGGCTCGCGCCCATCGTGAGCAGCAGCACACTGATGTTGGCGGCGACCCAGGTGGGGAACAGCTCACGGGTTCTGGCGGTGCGCTCGGACTCGGGGACGGGCTCGATGCCGCGGGTCTCGAGTGCGCCTTCGGTTTCGGCGGTCTTGCTCATGCGGTGGGGTTCCGTGCCTCTCGCTCGGCTCCGTCGGTACAGGCAGGAGAGCCGGTGGGGGGTGTGGGGAGGGGATGCATGGGACTCTACGCGCGTTGACCCATCCTCTTCCATCGTACTTTAGTCCGAGTAATGTCCTCAAGTGGCTTATGTTCTTTGGAGGAAGTCACAAGAGGCGTGCTCCCGGGGCCCATGGCTGATACTGGACCCGTTATGGAAATCGTCATCCTTGCTGTAGTCATCGCCGTGGTCGTGATCGGCGCACTCGGCGGGCT
This sequence comes from Streptomyces sp. NPDC090032, assembly GCF_044748025.1. Taxonomy (NCBI): domain Bacteria; kingdom Bacillati; phylum Actinomycetota; class Actinomycetes; order Kitasatosporales; family Streptomycetaceae; genus Streptomyces; species Streptomyces sp. NPDC090032. The sequence continues at coordinate 235,267 of NZ_JBIVFF010000009.1, forward strand.
CGTGGTCGGCAGCCGCAGAAAGAAGCAGCTGCCCCCGCCGCCCCCCTCCGTGCCCGACATCACCGCCCCTCCGGCCGAGCCGCACGTCGGCGAAGAGGCCGAGACGCCGCGCGACGAACCCCGCCGCACGATCGAGGAGGTCGACCTCCCGCTCGTCGAGCCGGAGCCGTCAGCGCCCATCGCGGTGGAGGAGCCCCCGGCTCCGGCCGCGCCCGAGATCGAGGTCCCCGAGCCGACCGCCGGGCGCCTCGTGCGCCTGCGCGCCCGGCTCTCCCGCTCGCAGAACGCGCTCGGCAAGGGGCTGCTCACGCTCCTCGCGCGCGAGCACCTGGACGAGGACACCTGGGAGGAGATCGAGGACACCCTGCTCACCGCCGACGTCGGCGTGCAGCCCACGCAGGAGCTCGTCGACCGGCTGCGCGAGCGCGTCAAGGTGCTCGGCACCCGCACGCCCGACGAGCTGCGCGCGCTGCTGCGCGAGGAGCTGCTCCAGCTCCTCGTCCCCGAGTTCGACCGCTCGGTCAACACCGACTCGAACCTCGACACCCCGGGCATCGTGATGGTCGTCGGGGTCAACGGCACCGGCAAGACCACCACCACCGGCAAGCTCGCCCGCGTCCTGGTGGCCGACGGCAAGAACGTGGTGCTCGGCGCCGCCGACACCTTCCGCGCCGCCGCCGCCGACCAGCTCCAGACCTGGGGCGAGCGCGTCGGTGCCCGTACCGTGCGCGGCCCCGAGGGCGGCGACCCCGCGTCCATCGCCTTCGATGCCGTCAAGGAGGGCATCGAGGAGGGCGCCGACGTCGTGCTCATCGACACCGCGGGCCGGCTGCACACCAAGACCGGTCTCATGGACGAGCTCGGCAAGGTCAAGCGCGTCGTCGAGAAGCACGCCCCGCTCGACGAGGTCCTCCTCGTCCTCGACGCGACGACCGGCCAGAACGGCCTGGTGCAGGCCCGCGTCTTCGCCGAGGTCGTGGATGTCACCGGCATCGTGCTCACCAAGCTCGACGGCACGGCCAAGGGCGGCATCGTCATCGCCGTGCAGCGCGAGCTGGGCGTGCCGGTGAAGCTGATCGGCCTGGGCGAGGGCGCCGACGACCTGGCTCCGTTCGAGCCGGAGGCGTTCGTGGACGCGCTGATCGGCGAGTAGCCGTACGGACGTCCTCACGCACATGGAAGCGCCCGCTCCGCAGGGAGCGGGCGCTTCCATGTGCGTGAGGCCTAGACGGCCGGGGAGCGATGGGCCACGTATGCCAGGGTGCCGAGGACGAGGCGGGCCTGCGGGGGCTGGATCGCCGAGTCGAGTCCGGGGGAGCGCAGCCACCGGACGGGCCCGAGGCCGCCGCGGTCGGAGGGCGGGGCGGTGATGTGGGTGCCGGGGCCGAGCGCGTGCAGGTCGAGGGCCGCGTCGTCCCAGCCCATCCGGTAGAGCAGTGATCCGAGTTCGGCGGCGGAGCCAGGCGCGACGAAGAAGTGGGCGCGTCCCTCGGGCGTCGCCGTCACGGGGCCGAGCGGCAGCCCCATCCGCTCCAGGCGGACGAGCGCGCGACGGCCGGCCGCCTCGGGTACGTCGATGATGTCGAACGCGGTGCCGACGGGCAGCATCACCGCTGCGCCGGGGAACTGCTCCCAGATCTCGGCCACTTCGTCGAGGGTGGCCCCCGCAGGGACGGTCGGGGCGTGGTCGATGGGGTGGGCGCCGGGTCGGATGCAGTCCGCCTTGCCGCACGAGCAGGCACCGCCCGAGGCGCGTGCCCCCGGCACCGCCTCCCACCCCCAGAGGCCGGTGAACTCGGCCACCGTGGTGCAGTCCGACGTGCGGCCCGAAGTGCGGCCGCGGCGACGTGCGCCGGACCGGATGTCGAGAATCCCGCGGCTGCCGCCGATCGTGAAGCCCATGCCCCCTCCAACGGGTCCTGCGCACCGGTGGTTACGAGACGGAATCGGATCGTGACCCTCTGCTTCCACAGGACCGTGACCCGCCGGCTCGGGGCGGCTCCTGGTTGTTCCGCGGGTGGTGCGCCCGGTGCCGCACGCCCCGGCGTACACCGCTCCGCCCACTTTCGGCCGTCCTATGTCAAGTGAATCGTGTGTGGCGCTTCCCTAGTTCATTCGAAGGGGTGGCGAATGGTGGCGTTTCCGGGTTCGCCATGGCCGGAGGGGTGATCGTAGGATTACTTTCAGTACACAAGCCCCGAGTTGGACGCACTCTTGGGTATGCCGGAGGCAAGTCGGTTTCCTGTTCGAGGAGTGACAACCACCGGACGGGCGGCCGTAGTTGGCGGCATGCTGGTAGGGCTTGACGCACATCGCACCCCGCAGCAGCGGGGGTGGCGAAGAGGTGGCTTCAGGGATGGGGGCGTTCCAGTGGGCGGCAGCGACGGAAGCGTGACGAACGCTGAGAAGCGCCCCAATGAGCTGCTGAGCTCGTGGTTCCTGCGCAGCGGCTGGTCCAAGGGTGAGCTGGCGCGCCAAGTGAACCGTCGCGCCCGGCAGTTGGGCGCCAATCACATCTCCACGGACACCTCGCGCGTGCGCCGCTGGCTCGACGGCGAGAATCCGCGCGAGCCGATCCCCCGGATCCTGTCCGAGCTGTTCTCCGAGCGCTTCGGCTGCGTCGTGGCGGTCGAGGACCTCGGCCTGCGCGCCGCGCACCAGTCGCCCTCCGTGTCCGGCGTCGACCTGCCGTGGACGGGCCCGCAGACGGTGGCGCTGATCGGTGAGTTCTCCCGCAGCGACCTGATGCTGGCGCGCCGCGGATTCCTCGGCAGCGCCCTCGCGCTCTCCGCGGGGCCCGCACTCATCGAGCCCATGCAGCGCTGGCTCGTGCCCACCCCCGGGACGCCCGTGGTGGAGCCCGACCCGGCGTCCCTGCGCCGCGGGAACCGGCTCTCCAAGCCCGAGCTCGACCTCCTGGAGTCCACGACGGTCATGTTCCGTCAGTGGGACGCCCAGTGCGGCGGCGGGCTGCGCCGCAAGGCCGTCGTCGGCCAGCTGCACGAGGTGACCGACCTGCTCCAGGAGCCCCAGCCGGAGGCCACGACGAAGCGGCTCTTCAAGGTCGCGGCCGAGCTGGCCGAGCTGGCGGGCTGGATGAGCTACGACGTGGGTCTCCAGCCCACCGCCCAGAAATACTTCGTCCTCGCGCTGCACGCGGCCAAGGAGGCGGGCGACAAGCCGCTCGGCTCGTACGTCCTGTCCAGCATGAGCCGCCAGATGATCCACCTCGGCCGGCCCGACGACGCGCTGGAGCTCATCCACCTCGCGCAGTACGGCAGCCGCGACTGCGCCAGCCCGCGCACGCAGGCCATGCTGTATGCGATGGAGGCCCGCGCGTACGCGAACATCGGGCAGCCAGGCAAGTGCAAGCGGGCCGTGCGGATGGCCGAGGAGAACTTCCACGACGCCGACGACTGGGACGACCCGGACCCCGACTGGATCCGCTTCTTCTCCGAGGCCGAGCTGCACGGGGAGAACTCCCACTCGTACCGCGACCTCGCCTATGTGGCGGGCCGCAGCCCCACGTACGCCTCGATGTCCGAGCCCCTGATGCAGCGCGCCGTCGAGCTCTTCGAGAAGGACTCCGAGCACCAGCGGTCGTACGCGCTGAACCTGATCGGGATGGCCACCGTGCATCTGCTCCAGCGCGAGCCCGAGCAGTCCACGGTGCTCGCCGAGCAGGCCATGATCATCGCCAAGAAGGTGCGCTCCGAGCGGGTCAACACCCGCATCCGCAAGACCGTGGACACCGCTGTCCGTGAATTCGGGGACGTCGCCGAGGTCGCGCACCTCACCGACCAGCTCGCGATCCACCTGCCGGAGACCGCCGAAGCGGTCTGAACCCTTGTCCCCGGCCGCGGCCGGCCCTCCCGGACTGCCCGACTCGGCTCCCCCATTGCCAGGTCAACCGGATGGCCGCCGCGGCCGGTCTCGTTGGTTGCGTCACGATAACGATCGCCTCACCCCGTATCAGGCAGTTCATTGACGCGTAACACGCACGACCTCTTCGTCACTGCGGCGAAACATCGAGGGGCGCCCACGGAAACGGCGCTGCACCATTCTCTTGGCGCATAACCGGCCCGCCCCTCTTGACCGCACAGGCTTCGCCCGCACGGGGCCGTACCAACGACGAGGAGACGCCGATGCCCCCAGGCATCACGCTTGCCGCAGACACGCCCACGCTGTCTGCCGCCAACACAGGGTTCATGCTGATCTGTTCCGCCCTGGTGATGATCATGACGCCGGGACTCGCCTTCTTCTACGGAGGCATGGTCCGCGTCAAGTCCACCCTGAACATGCTGATGATGAGCTTCATCAGCCTCGGGATCGTCACGATCCTGTGGGTCCTCTACGGCTTCTCCGCCGCCTTCGGCACCGACCACGGCAGCCTCATCGGCTGGTCCTCGGACTACGTCGGGCTCAGCGGCATCGGCCTGACGCAGCTGTGGGACGGCTACACCATCCCGGTCTACGTCTTCGCAGTGTTCCAGCTGATGTTCGCGATCATCACCCCGGCGCTGATAAGTGGCGCGCTCGCCGACCGCGTGAAGTTCAGCGCCTGGGCGCTGTTCATCACCCTGTGGGCCACGCTCGTGTACTTCCCCGTCGCGCACTGGGTCTGGGGCACCGGTGGCTGGGCGTTCGACCTCGGCGTCATCGACTTCGCCGGCGGCACCGCGGTCCACATCAACGCGGGTGCGGCCGCTCTCGGTGTGATCCTCGTGATCGGCAAGCGCGTCGGCTTCAAGAAGGACCCGATGCGGCCCCACTCGCTGCCGCTGGTGATGCTGGGCGCCGGGCTGCTGTGGTTCGGCTGGTTCGGGTTCAACGCGGGCTCGTGGCTCGGCAACGACGACGGCGTCGGCGCGCTGATGTTCGTCAACACCCAGGTCGCCACCGCCGCCGCCATGCTCGCCTGGCTGATCTACGAGAAGATCCGGCACGGCGCGTTCACCACCCTGGGCGCCGCCTCCGGCGCGGTCGCCGGCCTCGTCGCGATCACCCCGTCCGGCGGCTCCTGCTCGCCGCTCGGCGCGATCGCCATCGGCGCCGTCGCGGGTGTCCTGTGCGCCATGGCCGTCGGCCTCAAGTACAAGTTCGGCTACGACGACTCCCTCGACGTCGTCGGCGTCCACCTCGTCGGCGGTGTCATCGGCTCGCTCCTCATCGGCTTCTTCGCCACCGGCGGCGGCCAGTCCGACGCGCAGGGCCTCTTCTACGGCGGCGGCCTGACCCAGCTGTGGAAGCAGCTCGCGGGCGTCGGCGCGGTCCTCGCGTACTCGCTCGTCGCCTCCGCGATCCTCGCCTTCCTGATCGACAAGGCGATCGGCATGCGGGTCAGCGAGGACGACGAGGTCTCCGGCATCGACCAGGTCGAACACGCCGAGACGGCGTACGACTTCAGCGGCGCGGGCGGCGGCACGGCCCCCCGTTCGGCCGCACCGGGCCCCGGACTCGTCGCCGAGTCGGCAGCGCAGACCAAGAAGGTGGACGCATGAAGCTCATCACGGCCGTCGTCAAGCCGCACCGGCTCGACGAGATCAAGGAAGCCCTCCAGGCCTTCGGCGTCCAGGGCCTGACCGTCACCGAGGCCAGCGGCTACGGCCGCCAGCGCGGCCACACCGAGGTCTACCGCGGCGCCGAGTACACCGTCGACCTCGTACCGAAGATCCGCATAGAGGTCCTCGTCGAGGACGACGACGCCGAACAGCTCATCGATGTCGTGGTCAAGGCCGCCAGGACCGGCAAGATCGGGGACGGCAAGGTCTGGGCCGCCCCGGTCGAGACAGCCGTCCGGGTCCGCACCGGTGAGCGCGGGCCGGACGCGCTGTAAAGGGAACAGAGGAGTCGCTGGGTGACGAGTGTGCATGTGCAGACCGGAAAATCGGACGACGACGATTCAGCACCCAGCGGCTATGCGGCGGCCCGGCTGCGCCTCCTCCAGGGTGAGGCGCAGTCCGGGCCGCCGCGCCGTTCGGCGCTCGCCGAGCTGACCGACGGCTGGCTCGCCGAACTGTTCACCGCCGGGGCGCGTGAGCTGACAGGGGTGTCCCTCGTCGCCGTCGGCGGCTACGGACGCGGCGAGCTGTCCCCGCGCAGCGACCTCGACCTGCTGCTCCTGCACGACGGCAGCGCGGGACCGGGCGCCATCGCCTCCCTCGCGGACCACGTCTGGTACCCCGTGTGGGACCTGGGACTCGCCCTCGACCACTCCGTCCGTACGCCCGCGGAGGCGCGTAAGACGGCGGGCGAGGACCTCAAGGTGCAGCTCGGCCTTCTCGACGCCCGGCACATCGCCGGCGACCTCGGCCTGACGGCGGGCCTGCGCACCGCCGTACTCGCCGACTGGCGCAACCAGGCGCCCAAACGCCTGCCCGAACTGCGCGACCTGTGCGACGAACGGGCCGAGCGCCAGGGCGAGTTGCAGTACCTGCTCGAACCCGATCTCAAGGAGGCCAGGGGCGGCCTCAGGGACGCCACCGCGCTGCGCGCCGTCGCCGCGTCATGGCTCGCGGACGCGCCCAGGGAAGGCCTCGCCGACGCGCGGCGCAGACTCCTCGACGTACGGGACGCCCTGCACCTGGCCACCGGCCGCGCCACCGACCGCCTCGCCCTCCAGGAACAGGACCAGGTCGCCGCCGAACTCGGCCTGCTCGACGCCGACACCCTGCTCCGCCAGGTCTACGAGGCCGCGCGCACCGTGTCGTACGCCAGTGACGTCACCTGGCGCGAGGTCGGGCGCGTGCTCAGGTCGCGGGCCGTGCGGCCGCGGCTGCGCGCCATGCTGGGCGGCGGGAGCAAGCCCGCCGCCGAGCGGTCGCCGCTCGCCGAGGGCGTCGTCGAGCAGGAGGGCGAGGCGGTCCTCGCCCGCGCCGCCAGGCCCGAGCGCGACCCCGTGCTGCCGCTGCGCGCCGCCGCGGCCGCCGCCCAGGCCGGCCTGCCGCTGTCCCTGCACGCCGTGCGCAGGATGGCCGCCGCCGCGCGCCCCCTGCCGACCCCGTGGCCCGCCGAGGCCCGCGAGCAGCTCGTGACGCTGCTCGGCGCGGGCCGGCCGACCGTCGAGGTCTGGGAGGCTCTGGAGGCCGAGGGCCTGATCACGCGGCTGCTGCCCGACTGGGAGCGGGTGCGGTGCCGGCCCCAGCGCAACGCCGTGCACACCTGGACGGTCGACCGGCACCTCGTCGAGACCGCGGTGCGCGCCGCCGAACTCACACGCCGCGTCGGCCGGCCCGACCTGCTGCTCGTCGCCGCGCTCCTGCACGACATCGGCAAGGGCTGGCCCGGCGACCACTCCGTGGCCGGCGAGATCATCGCGAAGGACGTGGCCGCGCGCATCGGCTTCGACCGCGCGGACGTCGCCGTCGTCGCCACCCTCGTACGCCACCACCTGCTGCTCATCGAGTCGGCGACGCGGCGCGATCTGGAAGACCCGGCGACGGTGCGGGCCGTTGCGGACGCGGTCGGGTCCGTGGGGACACTCGAGCTGCTGCATGCCCTGACGGAGGCGGACGCGCTCGCCACCGGGCCCGCGGCCTGGTCCTCGTGGCGCGGGTCGCTCGTCACCGACCTGGTCAAGCGGGTCGCCGCCGTCCTCGCGGGGGAGGACCCCGACGGCGGCGAAGGACCCGCCGCGGCCGAGCCGACCGCCGAACAGGAGCGGCTGGCCGTCGAGGCCTTCCGCACGGGCGGCCCGGTGCTGTCCCTGCGCGCGCAGACGGAGGTCCCCGCCGACCGGGACGCGGACGACGGCGAGGCCGCCCCCGCCGGTCTGGAGCCCCTCGGCGTCGAACTGCTCATCGCCGTCCCCGACCAGCCCGGCGTCCTGCCCGCCGTCGCCGGGGTGCTCGCCATGCACCGGCTCACGGTCCGCACGGCGGAGCTGCGCGCCCTGGACCTGCCCACCCAGGTGTCGGGCTCGGTCCTGCTCCTCGACTGGCGGGTCGCCGCCGAGTACGGGTCCCTGCCCCAGGCCGCACGGCTGCGCGCGGATCTCGTACGGGCCCTGGACGGCTCCCTGGACATCGCCGCCCGGCTCGCGGAGCGCGACGCCGCCTATCCGCGGCGGCGCGGCACCGTCGCGCCGCCGCCCCGGGTGACGGTCGCCCCCGCCGCCTCGCGGCACGCGACGGTGATCGAGGTGCGGGCGCAGGACGCACCGGGCCTGCTGCACCGCATCGGCCGGGCGCTGGAGACGGCGGACGTACGGGTGCGGTCCGCACATGTGTCGACCCTCGGGGCGAACGCGGTCGACGCGTTCTATGTCACGGGGGCCGAGGGGACCCCGCTCCCCGCGGCGGACGCGGCCGCGGTGGCGGGCGCGCTGGAAGGGGCGCTGCGGGGGTAGGGGGTGTCCGGCGGACACCCCCTAGCGGTGCCGGCGGGGAGACCGGCCTCTTGTGGCGCCGGTCTCCCCGGGAGCACTTCGTACGGCCTCGGGACGGCTTCGTACGAATGGGGTGGAGACCCCACTGGACACCTCCGGATACCCTGGAGGACGACCTGTCCGCCCGCCCTTCAACCCGAGGATTCGCGACCGCCGTGTTCGACACTCTTTCCGACCGCCTCGCAGCGACATTCAAGAACCTCCGCGGCAAGGGGCGCCTCAGCGAGGCGGACATCGATGCCACGGCGCGCGAGATCCGTATCGCCCTGCTCGAAGCGGACGTGGCCCTGCCCGTCGTCCGCGCCTTCATCAAGCAGGTCAAGGAGCGTGCGGCCGGCGCGGAGGTCTCCCAGGCGCTGAACCCCGCCCAGCAGGTCATCAAGATCGTCAACGAGGAGCTCATCGGCATCCTCGGCGGCGAGACCCGGCGCCTGCGGTTCGCCAAGAACCCGCCGACCGTGATCATGCTCGCGGGTCTCCAGGGTGCCGGTAAGACCACCCTCGCCGGAAAGCTCGGCCACTGGCTGAAGGGGCAGGGCCACGCGCCGCTGCTCGTCGCCTGTGACCTCCAGCGCCCGAACGCCGTGAACCAGCTGTCCGTCGTCGCCGAGCGCGCCGGCGTCGGCATCTACGCCCCCGAGCCGGGCAACGGCGTGGGCGACCCGGTCCAGGTCGCCAAGGACTCGGTCGAGTTCGCCCGGCAGAAGCAGTACGACGTCGTCATCGTCGACACCGCCGGCCGCCTGGGCATCGACCAGGAGCTGATGCAGCAGGCCGCGGACATCCGCGACGCCGTCTCGCCCGACGAGGTCCTCTTCGTCGTCGACGCCATGATCGGTCAGGACGCGGTCAACACCGCCGAGGCCTTCCGTGACGGCGTCGGCTTCGACGGCGTGGTGCTCTCCAAGCTCGACGGTGACGCCCGCGGTGGTGCCGCCCTGTCGATCGCGCACGTCACCGGCCGCCAGGTCATGTTCGCCTCGAACGGCGAGAAGCTGGACGACTTCGACGCGTTCCACCCGGACCGCATGGCGTCCCGCATCCTCGGCATGGGCGACATGCTCACGCTGATCGAGAAGGCCGAGCAGACCTTCTCGCAGCAGGAGGCCGAGAAGATGGCCTCCAAGCTGGCCTCCAAGAAGGGCCAGGACTTCACGCTCGACGACTTCCTGGCCCAGATGGAGCAGGTCAGGAAGATGGGGTCCATCTCCAAGCTGCTCGGGATGCTGCCCGGCATGGCGCAGATGAAGGACCAGATCAACAACCTCGACGAGCGCGACGTCGACCGCACGGCCGCCATCATCAAGTCGATGACCCCGGCCGAGCGCGCGGACGCCACGATCATCAACGGCTCGCGCCGTGCCCGTATCGCCCGTGGTTCGGGCGTCGAGGTCAGCGCGGTGAAGAACCTCGTCGAGAGGTTCTTCGAGGCCCGCAAGATGATGTCCCGCATGGCGCAGGGCGGCGGCATGCCGGGGATGCCCGGGATGCCGGGCATGGGCGGCGGTGCCGGCCGGCAGAAGAAGAAGCAGAAGCAGGCCAAGGGCAAGCAGCGCTCCGGCAACCCGATGAAGCGCAAGCAGCAGGAAGAGGAAGAGGCAGCGCGCCGCGAGGCCGCCGGACAGGGCGGCAACGCGTTCGGCCTGCCCGCCGGCGATCAGGACAAGAACTTCGAACTGCCCGACGAGTTCAAGAAGTTCATGGGCTGACCGGCCACTTCGTAGACATGCGTAAGTAGCCATGCGTAAGGGGCGCCCGCAATGGCGGGCGCCCCTTACGCATGGGCGGGTCGCGCGGCCCGCGCCGCCGCCTGACTGATCTCCGTGCCGTTCGCGAGCACCGCCGGATCGAGGCCGAGCGTCGCCGCGGCCGTCGCGCCCACGTCCGCCAGGCTGCCCGCGTCCGGCAGCAGTTCGACGCCGGCCGCACCCGGGCGGTGGACCAGGACCGGCACGAACTCCCGGGTGTGGAAGGCGTGGCCGATCGTCGGGTCGTTGCCGTGGTCGCCGGTCACGATCAGCCGGTCACCCGGACCGCCGAGCAGCGGGACGAGCGCCGCGAGCCCCGCGTCGACCTGCTCCAGGACCTGCCCGTACCGCTCCACGTCCTGCTGGTGCCCGGCCAGATCGCTCTCCTGCACATTGGCCACGACCAGGGCGTCCCCCTCGGCCCGGACGGCTTCGAGCGTGTACGCGAGCACGTCCGCGGTCGCCACCGCCGGGCGCCGGACCGCGTCGTCACAGGCCAGGATGTCCGCGGCCTTCCCGACGAGCGTGACGGGGATCCCGGCCCGCGCCGCCAGCTGAGGCAACTGCCGCGTGTGGTCGAGGCCCGCGCCGAGATGCCGCACCTCAAGGCCACCGTTGCGGTAGAAGCCGCTCGCCGGGGTGTCGAGACCGACCGTGCCGCCGTCCCCGTCGCGTACGAAATCGGAGAGCGGGCCGCTCGCGTGGCCGCCCACCGCGATCACCCGCGCGACGGGCGCCACCGCGCGCACCGTGCGCGCGACGGCGAGGATCCCGTCGAAGCCCGGATCGTCGAGGCGGCCCGAGGCGTTCCAGTTGATGCCCGGGTCGGCCTCCAGGTTGTCGTGCACCAGAACAACCCCGTCGACCACCAACAGGGGCCTGTGGTCGAGGAGTTCGACCCGGTGGCCCGCGGCCTCCAGGGCCGCCGTCACCTCGTCCAGGTGGTCGACGAGCCGCGCCACCGTCACCCGGCTGAAGTCCGCGCCCATCATCGTCTGGTGACCCGCGTAGGTGTCCGCGCCGGGGTAGCCGAGCCCGGCCCGGCCCGCCGCGACCGGTAGACGGGTGTGCGTCGCGAGGTCCGGGTGCGGATGGACCAGGCCGAGCCCGAGCGCACCCAGCGCGGGCAGCCGCAGGGGCCGTCCGAACGTCTCGCGGCACCGGTCGAGCACATGCCCGCAGGTGTCCGCCGCCAGGTCGCCGGGGCGCAGGGCTCCCGCGTCCGGCATGGCGCCGACACCGAATCCGTCGACGACGACGATGACGGTCCTGGCGCTCACAGGGCCCTCCCTTGCGCGTCGTACAGGCCGGTCAGGCGCGGCGAACCGGACGACAGGCCCGCCACCACCGCGACCGTGGAGCGGGTCACGAAGATCTGTGTGCGGAACGCGAGCAGCGCCGTGTCGCCCGCCGTGACCGCGTGGCCGGGGGCGGGCGCGTCGAGCAGCCGGTAGTAGTCGATGTTCTCCGCGGGCGCGTCCTGTACGGCAAGGCGCAGGCCGGTGCGCGGCAGGAGCGCCGATCCGATGTGCGCGCGGGGATAGAAACCGCCGCCGAAGACGGCGGGCCGGCCGTCGGCGAGGGTGTGGGCGACCTCGGTGACGTAGACGTACGCGGGCTTTTCGGGCCGGCCGGCGTCGCGGGCGTGCAGGGGGGTGGTGCCGGTGAGCGCGTGGCCCGGCTCGCCGTGGGTCGCGCCGTGTGAGGCGAGGAGGGGGAGGCAGGCCATGGAGGTGGCGCCCGGGGCGCTCAGCTTCAGGCCGGCATGTCCACGTGAGGCGAGCAACTCCCTTGCCTTGACGGCGAGTTCGAAGTTGGCCGTAGGGTGCGGTGTGCCCGTCACGGGGTCGCACAGGACGCACGGGAACGCCGTGACGCCCGCGATCCGCACCCCGGGCAACTTCTCGACGGCGGCCGCGAAGCCGTCGAGCGCGCCGAGCGGAACGCCGCCTTCCTGCCCGGGATAGACCGCACCCTCCGCCCCTTCCACGCGTACGAGGACGTCCTGGACGAAGTCCTGCGCGCGGGCCGTGTCCGAGACCGCGCGGGCGTTGTCGACGTCGAAGACGGTCACGGTCTCCGGCCGCCAGGCCAGCATCCCGGGCAGTGAGCGGCGCGGGATCTGCACGAGGTGACCGAGGTTCCCCGCCCGCGCGCCCGCCGCGTGCAGGGTGCGCGCCTCGGATGCGTCGATGGCCGCGTACTTCGGGATGTGGCGGGCGATCGCCCGGATCAGTTCGGGGTTGCGGCCGAGCTGCTTCACGACGAACCACAGGGTGAGGCCGAGCCGGTCGGCCTCGGCGGCGAGCAGCGCGGCGTTCGACTCGATCGCGTCGAGATCCATGACGTACGTGTCGGGCGGGACAGCACCCCGCCGGTGGAGGCCGGCCGCGGCGTCGGCGAGCTCGGGGTTGCGGGTGAGCAGACTGTCGAGGAACACGGTCAGTCGTCCTTTGCATGGTGCTTCAGTACGTCCGCGTGGTGCTTCGCTGCGTTCGTGTGGTGCTTCAGTACGTCCGCGTGGTCCTTCAGCGTGTCGAGGGAGCGGCGCAGGATGTCGATCACTAGGTCGGCGCCGGCCCGCATCGGATTGATCCGCACCGTCCACTCCGCGAGCCCGGGGGAGTCGTCCAGGGACGAGCTGGACATGCGGTAGAACAACGGCGCGATCTCGTAGCGGGAGTTGGAGCCGACGGGATAGGGCGCGGCGCCGAACCGGGCGGCCACAGCGGGGAGTCGGCGGGCCACGGGCCGGTCGAGGCGCACAAGCAGGCAGCGGTCCTGCGCGTTGGCGAGCCGCACTTCGGCGACCCCGTCCACCTCACCGGCGGCGAGCCGCTCGGCGACCTGTGCGCCCACCCGCGACTGCACCGCCCACATCACCGGCACGTGCGTCAGGGCGCGCAGCACGTCCAGCGCCTGATGGCCCTGGACCTGACCGCCGCCCGAGTAGTTGTCCGCCCGGACCCGCTCGACGAGGTCACGCGCCCCGATCACGATGCCCACGCCCTCGGGCCCGTGCAGTTTGAACAGCGAGAAGCAGGAGGCGTCCGCGCCGAGTTCGACACCTGACGCGGGCACGCGCAGCACGGCGTAGTTGTCGTCGACGACCGTGCGCACCCCGGCGGCCCGGCAGGCCGCGAGCACCTCGCCCGGGTCGTACGAGTCGCCGAGACGCTGCCGGGTGTGCTGGACGTACGCCCACCGGAAGCGCCCCGACGCGAGCGCCTCGCGCAGCGCGCCCAGGTCGTTGAAGTCGACCTCTTCGGTACGGACCCCGATACCGCGCAGCGTGACCTCGGTGGTCCGGTACACCGGCGCCTTGTGGATCAGCAGCGGATCGCCCGCGCTCACGGCGGCGTTCAGCGCGGCACGGATCGCTCCGGTGCCCGCGCCCTGGACGAACGCGGCGTCCTCGGCCCCGAAGAAGTCGGCGAGCACCGCCTCGGCCTTGGCGGTGGTGCGGGGCCGGCCGAGACCCGGCACGACGCCCGCGTCGGCGCCGAACAGCTCCTCGCCGGCGAAGTGCGCGGCGGTGCACTCGATCAGCCGGAACTGCCGGGCCATCGCCTCGTCGACCGGGATCGTGGCGAGGGGGAAGGTCTCGGGGAGCGCGGGTGCGCCGGGGGATGTGCGTGTCACGGTCAGATCTCCTCCACGCTCGCGCCGGTCAGGAAGCGCAGCGGATTGCGGCGCGTCATCAGGTCCACCAGCCCCTCGTCCACGCCCACGGCACGCGCCCGGGGCAGGAACGACCGGAACAGATGCCCGTAACCCTGACCGCCCTCGCGCTCCAGATAGCCGTGGCGCGAGATGTCGCAGCTGAGCAGGACACGGTCGGCGTAGCCGCCCTCCAGGAGGGCGAGCAGCAGCCGCAGCCGCACGTCGTCGCTCTGGTAGTTCTCCTTGCCGACCGTGTCGAACGCGACGTACGCGCCGCTCGCGGCCAGCTCCTTGTGCACGGCCGGATCGTCGAGGAGATCCTGGTGGCCGACCGAGATCCGGTGCGGGGCGAGGCCCTCACCGGTGAGCAGTTCCAGCTGGGCGAGCCCGCCGCGGCCGAGCTGCGCGTGCGTGGCGACCGACAGTCCCGTGGCGACGGCGGCACGGGCCGCCGCCCGCAGCACACGCGACTCGGGCTCGCTGGGCACGTCACCGTGGCTGCCGACCTCGCCGAGCACCCCCGGCCGGATGCCCGTTGCGCCGAGACCGCCGTCGATCTCGCCGATCAGGGTGTCGGCCAGCTGCCCGACCTCCGCGCCGGCCAGCTCGGGCGGGTGGAACGGCTCGTAGTACCAGCCGGTGGCCGCGACGACGGCGACCTGTGCGCCCCGGGAGATCCGGGCCAGCGCGCGCGGGTCGCGCCCCATGCCGCGGCAGGTCAGCTCGATCACCAGGGAGAGACCGAACTCCTCGCGCAGGGCGGCCAGTTCGGCCGTGGCGGCCGGTCCGTGCGCCTCGGCGTCCAGGACCGCGCCGCCGTCGCCGCGCCGGTCCAGGTCGAGCACCAGATGCTCATGGGCGAGAGCCGGGCCACGTACGGCAGCCGCGGGAAGGGGACCGGTGACGGTGTGGACGAGGGGCGGGGTGTGCATGGCGCGGTGGGCTCCCTTCCTGGCGTACGTACCCGGTGTCAGCTCTTGATCGGCGTGAACAGGTCGAGCCAGTACAGGAGGTTGAGCAGGATGCCGCCGACGATCACCGCGGCGGGAGCGGCCGCCATCCGTACGACCGGCCGGCCCATCGCCTCGTTCAGCAGGTAGAGCCCGCCGACGACGAGGATGCCGAGACCGGCGCCCATGGCGTTGGCCGCCATCAGCGAGCCGAAGAGGATCGCCAGCTGGAGCGTGTCGGTGATGGCGCTGCGCAGATGCTCCGACGAGTCGCGCACGCTCGGCAGCCTGCCGAGGAACTTGCCGATGGAGGAGAGGGCGAGCACCTCGACGGCGAAGACGGCCGCGCCGACGATCGCCGCGAGGAACGGGTTCGGCAGCAGATAGCCGATGGGGTAGACGAGCGTGAAGCCCGCGATGCCGTACGCCCCCGAAGCGAGCGCGGTCGTCGCGATCAGCGGGATGAAGCCGAACACCCGGTAGAAGTCCACCTGGGCGGCCTCGCTGTAGTGCCCCTTCGCGATCAGGAAGCTGGTGGCCTCACCACCGCCGAATATGTGCATCTGCGCGAGCACACAGACACCCGCGCCGAGCACCATGAACAGCGGCAGGAACGTGCGCAGTCTCGCCGCGCTCGCGCTGAACAGCGACGCCATCGGGTCGTCCGCGAGGGCCGCTTCCTCGACGGCGCCGCCCTCGGCCCGTTCGGCCTTGCGCTCGCGGACGTCCTTGGCGATGGCGAGGCCGATGAGCATCAGGACACCGACCGCCATGGCGAGCGCGCCCGCGAACATGTTCGGCCAGATCTTCATCGTCATCACGACCAGGGCCAGTTCGAGGACGCCCGCGACGCCGCCCCACACGCGCCCGAACTGCTTGGTGATCGCCAGTACCGGGAACAGCGTGAACAGGAACAGGATCGGCGTCGACATCTGCTGCATCGCGGTGAGGAAGTCGACCGGCAGGTCGTGAGCCACGTCGTTCGCCCCGTTCAGACCGAACACGACGACGGCGCCCCAGGCACCGCCCAGGACCGGCGCGATCCACTTCTTCGGCGCGAGCAGCCCGAGGATGTCCGTGGGCAGGAACAGCAGCCATGGGTTGAGTACCCCGGTGGACAGGGCCATGGGCGCGCCGAGCCCGAAGATGAACCCGGCGGAGAGCCCGAAGGAGACCGCGGTGGTGGCGCTGCGGGTCGACCGGCCCCGGACGAAGTCCAGCATGAACGGGCGTACGCCGTCGTTGAAGACGGCCAGCGCCATGTGCGAGATGAACGCGGTCAGCGCGCACAGGGCGATCACGGTCAGCTGCTGCGCCAGAGAGAAGTCAAGGTTCGCGCCGGCGGCGAGTGTGGTGCTCACGGGGCTCACAGGGCTCACGGGGTCTCCTTCGTGCCCGGGGCGGAGGTGCCTGGTGTGATCAGGGGCGTGCGGCGATGGCGCGGGCGAGCAGCGGTGCGATGACGTCGATCTGGTCCATGGAGAAGCCGAAGACCTGCTTGCCCTGGTCGAGCAGGGCAGTGACCTCGTCCTCGGTCGGTACGGAACGCCCGAAGGTGTGGCACGCCGACTGCCCCATGAGCCCGACGAGGACGCCGAGAGAGGCGCCGGCGCCGGTGTGACAGGTGCCGAGGTAGAAGTCGGCCTGGCCCGCGCGGAGCTTCATCGCGGCGTCCATGTCGTTGGAGACGGCGATGTCGACGCCGTCGAGAGCGAGCGCCTCGACGGTCCCGGTGACCTCGACCTTGCCTACGCCACCGGTGAGGATCTTTGTCATGGGGTGGTCCTTGGGGGTGGGGAGTCGGGTGATGGATGTCCGGTTGATGGCTGTCCCGCCAGCACCGCAAGATGCATGGCCAGGAAATTGACCTCGGAGTCGGGCAGCGTGGCGCCGAGCTGTTCGCAGGCGCGGGCGGCGACCTCGCGGGCGCCGGCCACGGCCCAGGGGTGGCCGGCCAGTTCCGCGGCGACCTGTTCGTCGGTCAGGAACTGCTCGATCGGCTCCCCGCCGACGAGCCGGGTCAGCGCCATCATCAGATGGCTGGTGAGCATGCCGGCGGTCTGCTCGGTGACCTCGTGTCCGCGGGCCGCGAGGGCGGCGAGTTCGGCGCTCACGAAGTCGGCGACCTCGGGCCTGACCTGGCCGCCCTCGCGGAACAGCCTGATGCGGAGCGCGAGTTGGTCGTCCATGGGACCTCCTTCCGGGTTCAGGCGGGAAGGGGGCGGACGAATCCGCCGAGCCCCACCCCGCCGGTTCAGGCCGAGCCCCGGCCCGGCCGGTTCAGTACGACGGCACGCGCTCGCCCCGCAGCACCTCGGCCTGCAGTGCCGTCACCGTCGACAGGTCGACCGCGTCCCGTACGGCGGAGAGCGCCTTCGCGCCCTCGGTCCTGCCGATGATCGCCGCGCTGGAGTTGCGCAGGGACAGACCGCGGGTGACCTCGTCGTCCAGCGGCAGCACCTCGCCGCCCATCCCCGTCCGGCCCTGCACCTCGTCCAGGTTCCAGACGGTGGCGTCGGCCAGCTTCTGCGCGAACAGGTCCCGCAGCTGCATGTACGAGGACTCGACCCACTCGATGTCGCTGCGCCCGGCGAACGCGCGCTCGGCGAGCATCCGCTGGTCCTCCGAGGTGGGGTCCACGGCGACCCGCAGGCCGGGTGCGTCGAGCGAGGCGCCCTCGCGCAGCAGCAGCCCGTGCGCTCCGACGTACGTGGCCGGGCCCAGATCGGCGACGAGTGCGATCCGGCCGGGGTGCTCCTCGATCAGCCGGTCGGCGGCGAAGCGCGACAGCACCACGAGGTCGGCCTTGCCTTCGAGCAGGGCCGTGGTCCGGGCGCCCGCGCCACGCATGAACGTGATCGCGAAGGGGGTGCCCGCCTCCTCGAAGGCGGCACGCAGGCCGGTGGCCAGGCCCTCGTAGCGGCGGGAGTAGGGGAGGGGCATCGCGGCGAGCAGGGTGCCGAGGCCGGAGAGGCGCCAGAGTACGGAGCGCTCGGAGCGGACCAGGAAGGTGCCGAGGTGGCCGCGCGCGGCCGTCTCGATGGCGCCCGACTCCTCCAGGAGCCGCAGGGCGGCCTGGACCGTGCCGTTTCCGCACCCCAGCTCCTCGGCGAAGTCGCGGACCCGGGGCAGTCGTGTGTCGGGCTCGTGGTTGAGCAGCAGGACCGCGAGCCGGCGGGCCGCGAGGCCGTTGCGCGTGAGGAAGCGCTCGTCGAAACCGTTCACGGCCCGGACAGTAACCAGGATTCTGGATACTGGCAAGGGTCCCGGATGTGTGCGGTCATGGGCGGGAGGTGTGACGGCAGGAGGAGAGCAGGCGTGGCCAACCCCGTACCCCCGCGCGACCGGACCGACCAGCCGTGGCGCTCCGAGGGGGCGCCGCCTCCGCAGCCCGCGAAGCCGCCCAGGAAGAAGATGCCGGGCGGCTGGGGCGGCCTCGTCCTCACCGCCCTGGTCGTCTACCTCATCGCCAACCTCGTGCTGTCGTTCTTCAACCAGGGCGGCGAGCCGACTATCTCGTACACCGAGTTCAGCAAGCAGGTCGCCGACAACAACGTCACCAAGATCTACTCCAAGGGCGACGCGATCCAGGGCCAGCTGAAGAAGGAGCGGCCGACCCCGGACGGCAGTGACGGCGCGGGCAAGAACTACACCAAGTTCAAGACGCAGCGGCCGTCCTTCGCGGACGACGCCCTCTGGGCGAACCTGGAGAAGCACAACGTCACCGTGACGGCCTCACCGGTCGTCCAGGAGCGCAGCTTCCTCTCCAACCTCCTCCTCTCGCTCGCCCCGATGTTCCTGCTCGTCGTGCTGTGGATCTTCATCGCGCGGCGGATGCGGCAGGGCATGGGCGGCGGGATGGGCGGCGGCATGCTCGGGCGCAAACAGCCGCCCAAGCCGGTCGAACTGCAGCCCGGCACCAAACGGACCACGTTCGCCGACGTCGCCGGCATCGACGAGGTCGAGGGAGAGCTCAACGACGTCGTCGACTTCCTCAAGAACCCCGACGCCTACCGCGAGATGGGCGCGAAGATGCCCCGCGGCGTCCTCCTGTCGGGCCCCCCGGGAACCGGCAAGACCCTCCTGGCCCGCGCCGTCGCGGGCGAGGCCGGGGTCCCGTTCTTCTCCGCGTCCGCCTCCGAGTTCATCGAGATGATCGTCGGGGTCGGCGCCTCGCGCGTACGGGAACTCTTCGCCGAGGCGCGCAAGGTGGCACCCTCGATCATCTTCATCGACGAGATCGACACCATCGGCCGGGCCCGCGGCGGCGGCTCGGCCATGGGCGGCCACGACGAGCGCGAGCAGACGCTCAACCAGATCCTCACCGAGATGGACGGCTTCTCGGGATCCGAGGGCGTCATCGTCATCGCGGCCACCAACCGGGCCGACGTCCTCGATCCGGCCCTCACCCGCCCCGGCCGTTTCGACCGCATCGTGACCGTCAGCCCGCCCGACCGCGGCGGCCGCGAGGCCATCCTCAAGATCCACACCCGGGAGATCCCGCTCGCCTCCGACGTGGACCTGCTCCAGGTCGCCCGCACGACCCCGGGCATGACCGGCGCCGACCTCGCCAACCTCACCAACGAGGCCGCCCTCCTCGCCGTCAAACGCCAGCAGAAGACCGTCACCCAGACCGACCTCTCCCAGGCCCTGGAAAAGGTCCAACTGGGCGCCGAACGGCCCCTCGTCATGCCGGAGGAGGAACGCCGCCGCACCGCCTACCACGAGAGCGGCCACGCCCTGCTCGGCATGCTCCAGCCAGGCGCCGACCCCGTCCGCAAGATCACCATCGTGCCGCGCGGCCGCGCACTCGGCGTCACCCTCTCCACGCCCGACGCCGACCGATACGCCTACACGGAGGAGTACCTGCGCGGCCGCATCATCGGCGCGCTCGGCGGCATGGCGGCCGAACACGTCGTATACGGAGTGGTCACCACCGGCGCCGAGAACGACCTCGAACAGGTCACCAACATCGCGCGCGGAATGGTCGCCCGCTGGGGCATGAGCGACCGCATCGGCCGCCTCTCCGCCCTGCCGAGCGACGTCCAGCAGGCGTACGGGCTCTCCGCCGCGCCGCACACCCTCGACACCATCGACCACGAGATGCGCCGCATCGTCGACGAGTGCTACGAGGAGGCCTGCACCAAACTCCGAGACCACCGCGGCCAGTTGGACGCCCTGGCCGCGGCGCTCCTCGTGAACGAGACCCTCGACGAGGCGGAGGCCTACCGCGTCGCCGGCGTCGTCCGCCTCACCAAGGGCGAGGAGGCGCAGGAGAGCCAGGACTCTCTGGACGCTCGGGACGCGCAGGACACGGATGGCCCCGGGACGGCGACGGACCGGTGATGCCCGTCATGGAGTGCGCGCGATCACGTAGCGGAACACGTTCGGCATCCATATCGTCCCGTCCCGCCGCTGATGCGGGTGCAGTGCCTCCGTCACCTCCTTCTCGACCTGGGACCGGTCCGTCGCGCCGATCGCCGCGTCGAAGAGCCCCGTCGACAGCAGGCCGCGCACGGCGCTGTCCACATCCGCGTAGCCGAACGGGCAGGCGACCCGGCCCGAGCCGTCCGGCCTCAGCCCGGCCCGGTGCGTGACCTCCTCCAGGTCGTCGCGGAGCGCGGGCCGCCAACTGCCCGTGCTGCGCAGCGGATCGGCGAGCTTCGCCGCGACCCTGAGGACCGACGACGTCGCGCACCGCTCCGGCGGCCCCCATCCGGCCAGCACCACGGGAGTGCCCCGCTCCGCGAACGCCGACGCCGACTCCAGGAGCGCGCCCAGCCCGTCGGAGTCGCCCGCCACGCAGCCGATCGGCTGGAACGCGGTGATCAGGTTGTACGGCGGGTCGTCCGGCTGTGCCGCGTCCGCGGGACCCCCTTCGGTCAGTCGCGTGTCGCCACGCGCGTGTGTGCCCCGCGTCTCGCCCTGGAGACGCTCTCTGGCCAGTGCGAGCCGCTCGGGCTCGGCCGCTTCGACGCCCGTGACCGCCGCGCCTCGCGACGCCGCCATCAAAAGGGCGAGCCCCGAGCCGCAGCCGAGGCCGAGAAGCCGGGTGCCGGCCGCCCGGCCGACCTCCAGTCGTTCGTAGACCGCTTCGTAGAGCGGGACCAGCATCCGTTCCTGTATCTCCGCCCAGTCACGCGCGCGTGCGCACAGGTCCACGTGGGGCACGCGCCCCGCATGGGGGAGGTGCCGCTGCACGAGCGTAGGTGTCATCGAAAGCGCCCCAATCCGCCGAGAGTTGCTGCTGTGGCGTGTTCCTGCGGTTCATCCCGCCCCGTACATGTGCGCTCGCAGTTCCCCCGTATGCCAGAGAACTCCGCATCCGTCGCCACGTCTAGGGGGTGTTCCGAAGGGCGTGCGGCCGGCGCGCGCGGACCTGCGGCGCACGGCCGTACGGGGGTAATTGCGTTGCAAGCCGGGCGTCATCGGGCCGTAGCATGCGCGCCATGGCCAAGACACCCGTGCTCACGCCCCAGGCGGAGGACTTTCCGCGCTGGTACCAGGACATCGTCAACAAGGCCGAACTGGCCGACAACGGTCCAGTGCGCGGCACGATGGTCATCCGACCGTACGGCTACGGCCTGTGGGAACGGATGCAGCAGGACATGGACGCCCGGATCAAGGAGACGGGCACCCAGAACGCGTACTTCCCGCTCCTGATCCCGCAGTCCTACCTCCACAAGGAGGCCGAGCACGTCGAGGGGTTCGCGCCCGAACTCGCCGTGGTCACGCACGGCGGCGGCAAGGAGCTGGAGGAGCCCGCCGTCGTCCGCCCCACCTCCGAGATGATCGTCAACGAGTACTTCGCGAAGTGGGTGCAGAGCTACCGCGACCTGCCCCTGCTCATCAACCAGTGGGCGAACGTGGTGCGCTGGGAGCTGCGGCCCCGCCTCTTCCTGCGGACCACGGAGTTCCTCTGGCAGGAGGGCCACACCGCACACGCCACGTACGAGGAGGCCCGCGACTTCGCGGCCCGCATCCACCGGCACGTGTACGCGGACTTCATGCGGGACGTCCTCGCGATGGACGTCGTCCTCGGCCGCAAGACCGCCCAGGAGCGCTTCGCCGGCGCCATCAACACCCTCACGCTCGAAGGCATGATGGGCGACGGCAAGGCCCTCCAGATGGGCACCAGCCACGAACTCGGCCAGAACTTCGCCAGGGCCTTCCACACCCAGTACCTGTCCAGGGAAGGCAAGCAGGAGCTGGTCTGGCAGACCTCCTGGGGCTCGACCACCCGCATGATCGGCGCCCTCGTGATGATGCACGGCGACGACAACGGCCTGCGGATCCCGCCCCGGCTCGCCCCCACCCAGGTCGTGGTGCTCGCCATCAAGGGGGACGACGCGGTTCTGGCCAAGGTCCACGAGATCGGCGACGCCCTCAGGGCGGCCGGCATCCGGGTCCACGTCGACGACCGTACGGACACCCCGTTCGGCCGCCGAGCCGTCGACTGGGAACTCAAGGGCGTGCCCGTACGCGTCGAGATCGGCCCGCGCGACCTGGAGAACGGCACGGCGATGCTGGCCAGGCGCATCCCGGGCGGCAAGGAGCCGGTCGCCGTCGAGGCGCTCGCCGCGCTGCTGCCCACTGTCCTGGAGGAGGACCAGGCCCTGCTCCTGAAGCAGGCCCGCGAGCGTCGCGAGTCCCGTACGACGGATGTGACGACGGTCGACGAGGCCGTCGAGGCCGCCACGTCGGGCGGCTGGGCCCGCATCCCGTGGGCCACCCTCGGCGCGGCGGGCGAGGCCGAACTGGCCGAGCACTCCGTCTCCGTACGGTGTCTGGTCACCGAGGACGGGGCGGTGCCGGACGCGGACGACGCTCCGGGTAACGTCGCCGTGGTGGCACGCGCGTACTGAGGGCGTACGTACGCCTACGCACCACCTTGGTGTGAGCTGTGCGGCTTCTCCGCAGATCAGCGCACCCGCCCTCGTCCGGACGCATCAGCGGCAACTGACTGGTACGTGCAAATTATTTGGGATGCCCCGGAATCGGAACACAGAGGCATCCCGGCTCGTTGTCACGACGTGAGCACGACACCACCTGTTCTCGCCGCAGAGCTGGCACAGGCGTGGGCCGATATTCAGCGGCACCACCCCGAGCTGCCAGATCTAGCCGCGCCCGAATCCCTGATCGGGGAGTCGTCGTCCGCCTGCGGACACGAGCTCTCCTTCGAGCGACTCCTCCATGAGGCAGTCCATGGCATCGCCGCCGCCCGCGGAGTACGCGACACTTCCCGCGCCGGCCGGTACCACAACCGCAGATTCCTCGCCATCGCCGAAGAGCTGGGCCTCGACCACCCCGAGGAGCCGCACCCCAGCAGTGGCTTCTCGCTGGTGACGCTCAACCCCGAGGCGAAGCAGCGTTACCGGCCGACGATCGAGCGGCTCAAGAGCGCCCTCAAGGCGCACACCGTGGCCACGGCCGCGGACACCAAGCGCAGCTTCCGCGGCCCTGCCGCGCGGCACGGCTCCTCCGGGGGCGGCGTCCGCGTCAAGGCGGTCTGCGACTGCGGGCGCAATGTGCGCGTGGTGCCCTCGGTCCTCGCCCAGGCCCCGATCGTCTGCGGCGGCTGCGGCAAGCCGTTCCGCATCCCGGAGGCTGTCGGCGCGGGCGTCGGGTGATCTCCGGCTGATCTCCCGTGAGGGTGCGCGACCTGCTGCGGGGCGCCCGTTCCCTGCTCTTTCGGAGCTTGGGGGAGGATTCGGCCGCCCCGCCGGCGTATGGCACAATGGCTAGCTGTACTCGACAGCCGCATAGGAACCCTCTCGCCTCCGGCTGACGCGTCCATCGGGCACTCCGAGTACCGCAACCCCACGTGGCATCCCGTTGTGCCCAACCACGTCAAGACCAGGAGACACCACTCCAGTGGCAGTCAAGATCAAGCTGAAGCGTCTGGGCAAGATCCGTTCGCCTCACTACCGCATCGTCGTCGCCGACTCCCGTACCCGCCGTGACGGCCGGGCCATCGAGGAGATCGGCCTGTACCACCCGGTGCAGAACCCCTCGCGCATCGAGGTCAACTCGGAGCGTGCCCAGTACTGGCTGTCCGTCGGCGCCCAGCCGACCGAGCCGGTCATGGCCATCCTGAAGCTCACCGGTGACTGGCAGAAGCACAAGGGCCTGCCGGCCCCCGCGCCGCTGCTCGTCGCGGAGCCCAAGGACAAGCGCGCCGCGTTCGAGGCCTTCACCAAGGGTCTCGAGGGCGACGACGCCAAGGGCGAGGCCATCACCCCGAAGGCCAAGAAGGCTGACAAGAAGGCGGACGAGGCCCCGGCGGCTGAGTCCACCGAGTCCACCGAGGCCTGAGCATGCTCGAGGAGGCTCTTGAGCACCTCGTGAAGGGCATCGTCGACAACCCCGACGATGTGCAGGTCGCCTCGCGCAACCTGCGCCGTGGGCGCGTTCTCGAGGTTCGGGTTCACCCCGACGACCTCGGCAAGGTGATCGGCCGTAACGGCCGCACCGCGCGCGCCCTGCGTACCGTCGTGGGCGCCATCGGCGGCCGCGGTGTCCGCGTCGACCTCGTCGACGTGGACCAGGTTCGCTGAACCGGACCAACGGTTCGGCGATAAATGAAGCACCGGCTCGGGCCGGGGAGGGCCTCAGGGCCGTCCCCGGCCCGTGGCCGTATGACAGGAGAGTTGTTGACGTGCAGCTGGTAGTCGCGCGCATCGGCCGCGCCCACGGCATCAAGGGCGAGGTCACCGTCGAGGTACGCACCGACGAGCCCGAGCTGCGGCTCGGCCCCGGTGCCGTGCTCGCCACCGACCCCGCCTCCACGGGGCCGCTGACGATCGAGACCGGCCGCGTGCACAGCGGCCGCCTCCTGCTGCGTTTCGAGGGCGTACGCGACCGTACGGCCGCCGAGGCGCTGCGCAACACGCTCCTGATCGCCGAGGTCGACCCGGAGGAGCTGCCGGAGGACGAGGACGAGTTCTACGACCACCAGCTGATGGACCTGGACGTGGTCACCAAGGACGGCGTCGAGGTCGGCCGGATCACCGAGATCTCGCACCTGCCCTCGCAGGACCTGTTCATCGTGGAGCGCCCCGACGGCAGCGAGGTGATGATCCCCTTCGTCGAGGAGATCGTCACCGAGATCGACCTCGAGGAGCAGCGGGCGATCATCGACCCGCCGCCCGGTCTCATCGACGACCGCGCCGAGATCGTCTCCAGCCGGGACGACGGCGAGGACTCCGGCACGGGCTCCGGCGAGGCCGCAGGCAAGGGCTCCGAGGCGGGCGGCGCCTGATGCGGCTCGACGTCGTCACGATCTTCCCCGAGTACCTCGATCCGCTGAACGTCTCGCTCGTCGGCAAGGCCCGCGCGCGCGGGCAGCTCGACGTACGGGTGCACGACCTGAGGGAGTGGACGTACGACCGGCACAACACGGTCGACGACACCCCCTACGGCGGCGGCCCCGGCATGGTCATGAAGACCGGCCCCTGGGGCGACGCCCTCGACGACGTGCTCGCCGACGGCTACGAGACCGGGTCCCACGGCCCCGCCCTCGTCGTCCCCACGCCCAGCGGGCGCCCCTTCACCCAGGAGCTCGCCGTCGAGCTCTCCGAGCGCCCCTGGCTGGTCTTCACGCCCGCGCGCTACGAGGGCATCGACCGCCGCGTCATCGACGAGTACGCGACCCGGATGCCGGTCTACGAGGTCTCCATCGGGGACTACGTGCTGGCCGGCGGAGAGGCCGCCGTACTTGTCGTCACCGAGGCCGTCGCGCGGCTGCTGCCCGGAGTCCTCGGCAACGCCGAGTCCCACCGGGACGACTCCTTCGCGCCCGGCGCCATGGCCAACCTCCTCGAAGGGCCCGTCTACACCAAGCCCCCCGAGTGGCGCGGACAGGGCATCCCGGACGTGCTGCTCAGTGGCCACCACGGCAAGATCGCGCGCTGGCGCAGGGACGAGGCGCTGCGGCGCACCACCCGCAACAGGCCCGATCTCGTGGAGCGTTGCGACCCCTCGGCCTTCGACAAGAAGGACCGCGAGATGCTCTCCATCCTGGGGTGGCGGCCGGGCCCCGACGGCCGATTTGGGCGAGACCCCGAAGCCGTGGAAGAATAGGCCGCTGCTGTACGTCCAGCGTGCGCCCCTGCCACAGGGGGAACGACGCCCGCCCGACGCGATCAGCTACCGAATCCTCATTTCGAACACTCCCGCCGATGACCTGTGGCATCGGTGAAGAAAGCAGACGATCATGTCTCACCTGCTCGACTCCGTCGACAGCGCGTCGCTGCGCAGCGACATCCCGGCCTTCCGCCCGGGTGACACCGTCAACGTCCACGTCCGCGTCATCGAGGGCAACCGCTCCCGTGTGCAGCAGTTCAAGGGCGTAGTCATCCGCCGCCAGGGCGCCGGTGTCCGCGAGACCTTCACGGTCCGCAAGGTCTCCTTCTCCGTCGGCGTCGAGCGCACGTTCCCGGTGCACACCCCGATCGTCGAGAAGATCGAGCTCGTCACCCGCGGTGACGTGCGTCGCGCGAAGCTCTACTACCTGCGCGACCTGCGCGGCAAGGCCGCGAAGATCAAGGAGAAGCGCGACAACTGAGCGCGCGCACGGGGTCATAGCGAGGCCGGATAGCATCTGGCCTCGATGGACACCGAAGCACAGACAACGGAACGCGATCGCGTCTCCCACCCCTCCGTACACGAGGGCGAGGAGGAGCGGTCGCGTTTCGCGTTTGTCCCGTGGGCCGCGTCCTGGCTTCCCGGTGGCCGCCTGACCCTGTCCGCGCTGTTCTGCCTCGTGTCGCTGCTCCTGCTGAGCATCTTCGTGATGCAGCCCTTCCAGATCCCCAGCGGTTCCATGGAGCCCGGATTGAGGGTCGGGGACCGCGTTCTCGTAAACAAGTTGGCGTACCGTTTCGGTGCCGAGCCGCAGCGGGGCGACGTCGTGGTCTTCGACGGGACCGGGTACTTCGGCGACGCCGACTACATCAAGCGGGTCGTGGGTGTGGGGGGAGACCATGTGGTCTGCTGCGACAGCAAGGGGAGGATCGGGGTGAACGGCGAACCGGTGGACGAGAGCGCGTTCCTGTACTCCGGCAACACCCCCTCGAAGGTTCCCTTCGACCTCGTCGTGCCCGACGGCACCCTCTTCCTGCTCGGAGACCACCGGGGCGAC
The DNA here is from genome assembly GCF_044748025.1 of Streptomyces sp. NPDC090032. Taxonomy (NCBI): domain Bacteria; kingdom Bacillati; phylum Actinomycetota; class Actinomycetes; order Kitasatosporales; family Streptomycetaceae; genus Streptomyces; species Streptomyces sp. NPDC090032. The sequence goes on from NZ_JBIVFF010000009.1 coordinate 262,156, forward strand.
TCCCGGGACTCCCGCGACTACCTGGGCGCGCCCGGCGGCGGCATGGTCCCCGTGGGCGAAGTGATCGGCAGGGCCCAGTGGATCGCCTGGCCGACGGGCCACTGGGGCTCCCTGTCCCGTAACGACGTCTACGCGCGCGTGCCGGCACCCGGCGGTCCCCATGGGTAACCGCGGACGCTCCCACTCCCGCAGGGGCGGCGGCGACACCCGCCTGCCCACCGGGACGCGCCGCGCCGGCAGCCCGCCGCCGCCGGGCCGTGCCGAGCGGCGCAAGCTGGCGCGCAAGGTGAAGCGACGCCGACGGCGCTCCGCGATCAAGGAGATCCCGCTCCTCATAGGCGTGGCGCTGCTGATCGCGCTCGTCCTGAAGACGTTCCTCGTCCAGGCCTTCGTGATCCCGTCCGGCTCCATGGAGCAGACGATCAGGATCGGCGACCGGGTCCTGGTCGACAAGCTCACCCCGTGGTTCGGCGCGAAGCCGCACCGAGGCGACGTCGTCGTCTTCAAGGACCCCGGCAAGTGGCTGGAACAGGAACAAGGCGCGAAGAAGGACGCGCCGGTCGGCGTCAAGCAGGTGAAGGAAGGTCTCACCTGGATCGGCCTGTTGCCCTCCGACGACGAACGCGACCTCATCAAGAGGGTCGTCGCGGTCGGCGGAGACACCGTCAAGTGCTGCGACAAGCAAGGCCGGATGACGGTCAACGGGACGCCCCTGAACGAGCCGTACATCCACCCGGGAGACGTGCCGTCGAAGTTCGAATTCGAGGTCAAGGTGCCCAAGGGGCGCCTGTTCGTGATGGGCGACCACCGCTCGAACTCGGCCGACTCGCGCTTCCACCGCACCGAGGCGTTCAGCGGCACCGTCTCGGAGGAGTCGGTCGTCGGCCGCGCCCGCGTCATCGCCTGGCCGGTCGGTCACTGGACCACGCTTCCGGAGCCGGACACCTTCGCAACGGTGGCCGCCGCGCAGAGCAGTTCGGCCGCAGCCGCGCGACCGTCGCATAGGGTGGCCTCCGAGGATCTGAACGGAATGATCCCTCTCCCGAGCCCTGCGGAACTCCCGCTCGTTATGGGAGTGGTGGGCCTGCATCGCGTATGGGACGACAGGCGGCGGCACGGAGTGAGGAGTGGATGTGGGGGACTTGGCGGTCGGCGCACGGTCAGGGCAGGGGCCCGACGAGCAGCCCGGGCGATCCGACGACGGAGCGGCAGCGGCCGCGACGGGCGCCGTGAACCTCGAGAGTGACGCCGTGAACGGCGACGGGCACGGTGGTGGACGGGGCGACGACGGCTCTGGCGACGGCCCCGGTGACGGCGGCACGACAGGCGGCCGGGGGGCGAAGAAGCCCCGCTCCTTCTGGAAGGAGCTTCCGCTCCTCATCGTCATCGCGCTGGTCCTGGCGCTGGTGATCAAGACGTTCCTGGTGCAGGCGTTCTCGATTCCGTCTGCGTCGATGGAGAACACCCTGCAGATCGGCGACCGCGTGCTCGTCGACAAGCTGACGCCGTGGTTCGGCTCCGAGCCCGAGCGCGGCGAGGTCATCGTCTTCCACGACCCGGACGGCTGGCTGAAGGACGAGCCGACGGCCGAGCCGAATCCGGTGCAGCGCGTCCTCGGCTGGATCGGCCTCATGCCGTCCACGAACGAGAAGGACCTCATCAAGCGCGTCATCGGCGTCGGCGGCGACACCATCGAGTGCAACGGGACGGGACCGCTCAAGGTCAACGGCCTGGCGCTCGACGAGCCCTACGTCTACCCGGGGAACACCCCGTGCAGCGACGACAATGTGGGCGGCAAGTTCAAGGTCACCGTACCCATTGGCAAAGTTTGGGTCATGGGTGACCACCGTCAGGACTCCATGGACTCCCGGTACCACCAGCAGGACAGCAACCAGGGCTTCGTCCCCGTGGACAACGTCGTGGGCCGCGCGATCGTGGTCGCCTGGCCGCCCACCCGCTGGACGACGCTGCCGGTGCCGGACACCTTCGACCAGCCGGGCATCAGCGGCGCGCTGGGAGCGGCCCCGGGCGCGCTCGGGCTCGCGGGCGCCGCGCCGCTCGTACTGTGGCGCAGGCGTCGGCTTACCCAGGGGAACACCCGGGTTTCTGAGTCGAACACCGCCGGGTAGGGTGCCGTCCCAGATCGCCGATCTTCCGCGGCGAATCTCCGAGGCGGGGAGCAACTGGGATGAGCAGGACACGTCGTACGGACGAGGGCCATGGTCGGCTCGGCAGCACGCTGTCGGGGTTGGCCGTGGCCCTCGGCTGTGTGCTGTTCCTGGGCGGGTTCGTGTGGGGCGCCATCGTGTACCAGCCGTACACCGTGCCCACCGAGTCGATGACGCCGACGATCGGCGCGGGCGACCGGGTCCTCGCGCAGCGCATCGACGGCAGCGAAGTCAAGCGCGGCGACGTCGTCGTCTTCACGGAGTCGGCGTGGGGCGACATGCCCATGGTCAAGCGAGTCGTCGGCATCGGCGGTGACAAGATCGCCTGCTGCGAGGCCGGCAAGCTGACCGTCAACGGCAAGAAGATTGCCGAACCGTATCTCCCCAAGGGGCAGGGCCCCTCGGCCACAGGTATTCCCACCACCACGGTTCCCGAGGGCCGCCTCTTCCTGCTCGGCGACGAGCGCAGCGGCTCCCTCGACTCCAGCGTCCACATCGGCGACTCCAGCCACGGAACGGTGCCGCGCAGCGCCGTTGCGGCCCGAGTCGACGCCGTGGCCTGGCCGATGAACGGGATGCTCGCGCGGCCCACCGGCTTCGAGGCGCTGCCGGGCGGGCTCTCCCAGCCGGGTCCCCTGAAGCTGGTCCTGGCCGCCGTGGTCGCGGGCGCCGTGCTGGTGCTCGGCGGTGCCGCGTACGGGCCGATCGCCAAGCGCGCGAGCAAGGGGCGCGGCCGGTCGCGCGCGTCGGCGGGGGAGCGTGCCCTTGCGGGCTGAGCCGTCCGGTGCCGACCGGGAGCTGCGGAAGGTCGCACGGGTCGTGCTGCTCGACCCCGACGACCGCATTCTGCTGCTGCACGGGCACGAGCCGGGGGACACCGCCGACGACTGGTGGTTCACCCCGGGCGGCGGCCTGGAGGGCGACGAGACCCGTGAGGAGGCCGCGCTGCGCGAGCTCGCGGAGGAGACGGGCATCACGGATGTCGAGCTCGGCCCGGTCCTGTGGCGGCGCACCTGCTCCTTCCCGTTCGACGGTCGGCGCTGGGACCAGGACGAGTGGTACTTCCTGGGCCGTACGACCGCTGCGGTGGCCGGGTCGGAGATCGCCGGGGCAGGCCTGACCGAGCTGGAACGGCGCAGCGTCGCCGGAGCACGTTGGTGGACGTGCCGGGAACTGACCGAGGCACATGAGACGGTGTATCCGACCAGGCTCGCCGGGCTGCTGGAACGGCTGCTCGACGAGGGTCCCCCGAGCCACCCTGAAGTCCTCGACACGGAAATCGTCTAGAGGCCCACGGGGCTGACGCACAATAGGGGGACGCACGGCTGAAGGGGAACATGCCATGAGCGCCGAGGACCTCGAGAAGTACGAGACCGAGATGGAGCTGAAGCTCTACCGGGAGTACCGCGACGTCGTCGGTCTGTTCAAATACGTGATCGAGACCGAACGGCGCTTCTACCTCACCAACGACTACGAGATGCAGGTGCACTCGGTCCAGGGTGAGGTTTTCTTCGAGGTATCCATGGCGGATGCCTGGGTGTGGGACATGTACAGGCCCGCACGGTTCGTGAAGCAGGTCCGGGTGCTCACGTTCAAGGACGTGAATATCGAGGAGCTGAACAAGAGCGATCTGGAGTTGCCGGGAGGGTGAGCCGGGCTTCTGGGCGGGTGAGCCGGAGCCGCTCGGCGGGTGAGTTCGCTGGATTGGGTGGTCGGGTTGTCCACAACCTGTGAGTAGTTCACCAAGATCCACTCCTTCGGCGCCCATGCCTCAGCGTGGGCGTCGGAGGTGGTGCCGACATGAACGCGTCCAAGGCACGCAGCGCACTGGGAAAGTACGGCGAGGAGCTGGCCGCTCGGCGGCTGGCCGAGTCCGGAATGACGGTCATCGAGCGCAACTGGCGCGCGGGCCGGACCGGTGAGATCGACATCGTCGCCCGGGAGGGCGACGCGCTCGTCGTCTGCGAGGTGAAGACCCGCAGGGCGGGCGGCCGCGCCGGGTCCTTCGAGCACCCGATGGCGGCGGTCACGCCCGTCAAGGCCCAGCGGCTGCGCGACCTCGCGGAGCGCTGGGCGCAGGAACACGGGGGAGCGCCACCCGGCGGCGTACGCATCGATCTGATCGGGGTCCTGCTGCCGGAGCGCGGCGCTCCCGTCGTCGAGCACGCCCGGGGCGTGGCCTGATGGGGTTCGCGCGCACATGTTCCGTTGCCCTCGTCGGCGTCGAGGGGGTGGTCGTCGAGGTCCAGGCCGATCTGGAGCCCGGGGTCGCCGCCTTCACGCTGGTCGGGCTGCCCGACAAGAGCCTGTCGGAGAGCCGGGACCGGGTCAGGGCGGCAGTCGTCAACTCCGGCGGGGAGTGGCCCCAGAAGAAACTCACCGTGGGGCTCAGCCCGGCGTCCGTACCCAAGAGCGGCAGCGGATTCGACCTGGCCATCGCGAGCGCCGTGCTGGGCGCTGCCGAGCGCATCGACCCGCGGGTCCTCTCCGATGTCGTGATGATCGGCGAGCTGGGTCTCGACGGCCGGGTCCGCCCCGTTCGCGGGGTGCTCCCGGCCGTCCTCGCCGCCGCCGACGCGGGCTACGAGCAGGTCGTGGTCCCGGAGTGCTCGGCCGGCGAGGCCGCGCTCGTCCCGGGCATCTCCGTCCTCGGTGTACGGAGCCTGCGCCAGCTCATCGCCGTCCTCACGGACGAGCCGGTCCCGGACGAGCCGCCCGACGAGGCCGGACGCCCCGACTCGATGCTCGCGGGCCTGAGCATCCCGGGCCAGGGCCTCGGTGTGGGCCTCGCCGGGATGCCGCACGACGCGCACATCCTCGATCTGGCCGATGTCGTCGGCCAGCGCGCCGCACGCACGGCGATCGAGGTCGCCGCCGCCGGGGCCCACCACGTCCTTCTCCAGGGACCGCCCGGCGCCGGAAAGACCATGCTCGCCGAGAGGCTGCCGCTGGTCATGCCGCCGCTCACCCGTGAGGAAGCCCTCGAAGTGACGGCCATCCACTCGGTGGCGGGCATGCTGCCGCCGGGCAAGCCGCTGGTCGACGCCGCTCCCTACTGCGCGCCCCACCACTCGGCGACGATGCAGTCGCTCGTCGGCGGCGGACAGGGCATCCCGCGGCCGGGCGCCGTGTCGTTGTCCCACAGAGGAGTGCTCTTTCTGGACGAGGCGCCGGAATTCAGCGGCCAGGCACTCGACGCGCTGCGCCAGCCGCTGGAGTCGGGCCACGTGGTCATCGCCCGCAGCGCCGGGGTGGTGCGGCTGCCCGCCCGCTTCCTGATGGCCCTGGCCGCCAACCCGTGTCCGTGCGGCAACCACTCGCTCAGGGGCGCCGGCTGCGAGTGCCCGCCGGCGGCGGTCCGCCGCTACCAGGCCCGCCTCTCCGGGCCACTGCTCGACCGGGTCGACCTCAGAGTGGACGTGGAGCCCGTCACCCGCGCGGAGCTGACCGGGAGCGGCGCACAGGGTGAGACCACCGGCGTCGTCCGCGAGCGCGTGCGGGCCGCCCGGGAGCGTGCCGCAGCACGGCTGACGGACACGCCCTGGCGGACCAACAGCGAGGTGCCCGGACACGCGCTGCGCACCCGGTGGCCCGCGGCGCCGGGGGCCATGGACGAGGTCGAGACCGATCTGGAGCGCGGCTTCCTGACCGCCCGGGGCGTCGACCGCGTGCTCCGGGTGGCCTGGACCGTCGCCGACCTCTGCGGTCACGACCGGCCACGCGCGCAGGACGTGGCGCTCGCCCTTCAGCTGCGCACCGGGATCTCACGCGGTGTGGCCATGACCACCGGGGGGCCGGCATGAGCACGGCGGAGGTCTCCGACGGGATCCGGCTCGCCAGGGCGGCCCTCACCAGGATCGTCGAGCCCGGCGACGAGACGGTGGGGCGGTGGCTGCGGGAGTTCGGGGCGGCGGAGGTCGTGCGACGCATCGTCGAGGACGGGGAGCCGCTGCCCGGGGTGAGCGAGGGCCGCTGGGCAGGGCTGCGGGCCAGGGCGGCCGGCGTGCTGCCCGAGCGTGACCTGGAACGGGCGGCGGTTGTGGGCGCGCGGATCGTGTGTCCCGGGGACGCCGAGTGGCCGTGCCAGCTGGACGATCTCGGCGACGCGCGCCCCGTCGCCCTGTGGGTGCGGGGGCGGACGTCCCTGCGGATATGGGCGCTGCGGTCCGTCGGGGTCGTGGGGGCGCGGGCCTGCACGGACTACGGGGCGCGGGTGGCGGCGAGCCTCGGCGCGGGGCTCGCGGAGCGCGGCAGCGTCGTCGTGTCGGGCGGGGCGTACGGCGTGGACGCGGCTGCCCATCGCGGGACCCTCGGCGCGAGTGGTGCCACCGTTGCGGTCCTTGCCTGCGGGGTCGACCGGCCCTATCCGCGTGGTCACGTCCAGTTGATCGAGCGGATCGCGGAACAGGGGCTCGTCATCGCGGAGTTGCCACCCGGTGATCATCCGACGCGGAGCAGATTCATCCTCCGTAACCGCGTGATCGCCGCCCTCACCCGGGGGACCGTCGTGGTGGAGGCCGCCTACCGCAGTGGCGCCCTCGGTACGGCGCGTTGGGCGCAGCGTCTGGGCCGTCACACGATGGGGGTTCCCGGGCCGGTCACGAGCACTCGCTCCGCTGGGGTGCACGAACTGCTGCGCGGGGAAGCGGTTCTCGTCACCGACGCGGCGGAAGTCATGGAGCTGGTCGGGGACATGGGGGAGCTCGCGCCGGTGCGGCGCGGCCCCGTGTTGCCGCACGACCTTCTCGCGCCGGGTGCCGCGGCGGTCCTGGCGGTGCTGCCCGCCGGCAGGGCTGTAGGGGCGGGGGACATCGCCCGAGCAGCGGGTACCGGAGCCGACGAAGCGATCGGGAGGTTGTACGAACTGCGCTCACTGGGGTTCGTCGAACGACACAGCGATGGCTGGCAGTTGACACGCCAGGCGATGCAGCCTGTCTTGCCGGAAGGAGAGGATCGGTGACGGAGGGTGTTGCGCCGTCCGGATGACGGCCGAACCCCTTGGCGTTACGGGGCGTCGGCGTTTCCGCGCGGTCACGTACAGCGACGGATGCGACTCCGCAAGTCGCCCAACGGAACGTATCTGCGCACGTGCGATCCCATAGCCTTCGCGCACTGCGACACTCCAGTCACGCTACGCTCACCAGGATTCCGGCTCGTTCGGTTCAATCCGGAATCAGCCAGGCAATGACGAGCAACCACGATCAGATCGGCAACTGAGCATCAGACAGATAACTTGGGACCTTCCCCATCAGTCCGGCGCCAGGCGCACAAAACCCCAGTTCACGGCAGAACGGCACAAGGCGACGAATGCCCCAGCACACCTCCGGGTCTGACCGGGCTGCGGTTCCCCCCGCTGCCCGTGGCAGCGTGCGGCCTCCTGCTCCCTCGTCGCTCGAGGAGCTGTGGAGGTCATACAAGGCGACGGGCGACGGGCGATTGCGCGAGCAGCTCATCCTGCACTACTCGCCGCTGGTCAAGTACGTCGCGGGCCGCGTCAGCGTCGGGCTGCCGCCCAATGTCGAACAGGCCGACTTCGTGTCCTCGGGGGTCTTCGGGCTGATCGACGCGATCGAGAAGTTCGACATCGAGCGCGAGATCAAGTTCGAGACGTACGCGATCACCCGGATCCGGGGCGCCATGATCGACGAACTCCGGGCACTCGACTGGATTCCGCGCTCCGTACGACAGAAGGCGCGCAACGTCGAGCGGGCGTACGCCACACTCGAGGCGCAATTGCGGCGCACCCCGTCCGAGGCGGAAGTGGCCGCGGAGCTCGGTATCAAGGTCGAGGAACTGCACGCGGTCTTCAGCCAGTTGTCCCTCGCGAACGTGGTGGCTCTGGAGGAGCTGCTGCATGTCGGCGGCGAGAGCGGCGACCGGCTCAGCCTGATGGACACCCTTGAGGACCAGGCTGCGGACAACCCCGTCGAGGTCGCCGAGGACCGCGAACTGCGGCGGTACCTGGCACGCGCGATCAACACGCTGCCGGAGCGCGAGAAGACTGTGGTGACGCTCTACTACTACGAGGGACTCACCCTCGCGGAGATCGGCAACGTCCTCGGGGTGACCGAGAGCCGCGTCAGCCAGATCCACACGAAGTCCGTCCTCCAGCTCCGCGCGAAGCTGGCGAGCTTCCGGCGCTGACCCTGCGGAATCGTCCCTGCCGAGACGTGTGCGGGGCGGGACGACTCCCGCGGCGCGCGTCCCGTCCGTAAAGTGGTGACGTGCCAAGGATTCGAGCGGCCTCAGTGGCCGAGCACCGGTCGATGCAGCGCGGCGCCCTTCTGGACGCGGCGCGCTCCCTGCTGTCCGAGGGCGGGACGGAGGCGCTGACCTTCCCCGCGCTCGCCGAGCGCACCGGGCTCGCCCGGTCCTCCGTGTACGAGTACTTCCGGTCGCGGGCCGCGGTCGTCGAGGAGCTCTGTGAGGTCGACTTCCCTGTCTGGGCGGCCGAGGTCTCCACGGCGATGGAGCGAGCCGGTACGCCCGAGGCCAAGGTCGAGGCGTATGTGCGGGAGCAGCTCTCCCTGGTGGGCGACCGCCGGCACCGCGCCGTCGTCGCCATCTCGGCGAGCGAACTCGACTCGGGAGCCCGGGAGAAGATCCGCGCCGCGCACGGCGGGCTGGTCGCGATGATCGTCGAGGCACTCGCCGAAATGGGCCACGCGGAACCGCGACTCGCGGCGATGCTCCTTCAGGGGGTCGTGGACGCGGCGGTCCGACGGATCGAACTGGGCGCGGCGGAGGACCCCTCGGCCATCACCGAGGCGACGGTGAGCATGGCCCTACGGGGCGTCAGCGGCTGATCCGGGGCGAGCCAGGGCGGGGCCCGGCAACGGTGGGAAGAGCCATGGTGGGCCGCCCATCGACACCCCCGAACCAGCCGTCCCCGGTACCGGCAGCAGGCGCGACGGGCCGCGGTGCAGCAGTTGGGGTGGCAGTAGGGACAGCGGGTCGAGATAGGTGTCTCCCCGTAGCAGGCCCCAGTGCAGGCAGGGACTCGGGCCGCAGTGGGCTGTCGGGGGCTCCAGTGCGCCCAGTACCTCGCCAGGCCTGACCCGGTCGCCCTTCTTCACCGATGGGGTCACCGGTTCGTATGTGGTCCGGAGAGGGGGATCGCCCGTGCCTGACAGTTCCACCGCCACCACCCCTCTGCCCGCCACGCGGCCCGCGAAGGACACCCGGCCTCCCGCCGCCGCTCTGACCGGCGCGCCGACGGGGGCGGCCAGATCCACACCGCGGTGGCCGGGTCCGTACTCCGTCGCCGGCGGAGCCCAGCCCCGTACGATCGGGGGCCTCGTCCCCACCGGCCAGGCGCCGCCCACGGCGGGTACCGGCGGGGGCGGCACAAGGCCCGCCAGCGCCGCGGTCATCGTCAGCATCAACATCAGTCGCATGACTTGAACGGTCCCGTCCCGACGCGATCCGCGGGGATCATGAACAGGAACTGTGGACTGCCGAGCGGTTGTGGACAGCGGCGTCACCCGGCACGTCGCGGGTCCCGTACACTTCTGATGGCGATCCGGGTCACCGGATCGACTTCGCACGCCCCAACACCAGGTCATTCGTGACGGTGTCCGCGCTCCTCGGTCCCTCGTGGCACAGCGCGCGGGGCGTCAGGCGCGACAGCAATCCTGCGGTCGCGGCAACCGAGAACCCAAGGAGTACGGCCATGGCCGTCGTCACGATGCGGGAGCTGCTGGAAAGCGGCGTCCACTTCGGTCACCAGACCCGTCGCTGGAACCCGAAGATGAAGCGCTTCATCTTCACCGAGCGCAACGGCATCTACATCATCGACCTGCTCCAGTCGCTGTCGTACATCGACCGCGCCTACGAGTTCGTCAAGGAGACCGTCGCCCACGGCGGCACGGTCATGTTCGTCGGTACGAAGAAGCAGGCGCAGGAGGCGATCGCCGAGCAGGCGACCCGCGTCGGCATGCCCTACGTCAACCAGCGCTGGCTGGGTGGCATGCTCACCAACTTCTCGACCGTCTACAAGCGTCTGCAGCGCCTCAAGGAGCTCGAGCAGATCGACTTCGAGGATGTGGCCGCGTCCGGCCTCACCAAGAAGGAGCTGCTCGTCCTCTCCCGCGAGAAGGCCAAGCTGGAGAAGACCCTCGGCGGTATCCGCGAGATGTCCAAGGTGCCCAGCGCCGTCTGGATCGTGGACACCAAGAAGGAGCACATCGCGGTCGGTGAGGCCCGGAAGCTCAACATCCCGGTCGTCGCCATCCTCGACACCAACTGCGACCCCGACGAGGTCGACTACAAGATCCCGGGCAACGACGACGCGATCCGCTCCGTCACCCTGCTCACCCGCGTGATCGCCGACGCCGTCGCCGAGGGCCTCATCGCCCGCTCCGGTGCCGCCACTGGCGACCAGAAGCCGGGCGAGAAGGCCGCGGGCGAGCCGCTCGCCGAGTGGGAGCGCGACCTGCTCGAGGGTGAGAAGAAGGCCGACGAGAAGCCGGCCGACGAGGCTGAGGTCCAGACCTCCGCCGAGACGGAGAAGGTCGCCGACGCCGAGGCCGAGGTCGTCACCGAGGTTGTCACCGAGGCTCCGGCCGCGGACGCCGAGCAGGCCTGAACCTCACCGGTTCGGTAGTTGACGGCGGGGGCCGAGTCGGCCCCCGCCGTTCACCCGTAGATCTTTCAGACTTCGAGAGAGAATTTCAGGATCATGGCGAACTACACCGCCGCTGACGTCAAGAAGCTCCGCGAGCTCACGGGCGCCGGCATGATGGACTGCAAGAAGGCGCTCGACGAGGCCGACGGCAGCGTCGACAAGGCCGTCGAGGCCCTGCGCATCAAGGGCCAGAAGGGCGTCGCCAAGCGCGAGGGCCGCTCCGCCGAGAACGGCGCTGTCGTCTCCCTCATCGCCGACGACAACACCTCCGGTGTCATCCTCGAGCTGAAGTGCGAGACGGACTTCGTCGCCAAGGGTGAGAAGTTCCAGGCCGTCGCGAACTCCCTCGCCGCCCACGCCGCCAAGACGAACCCGGTCGACATCGCGGCGCTCCTCGCGTCCGAGATCGAGCCCGGCAAGACCGTCCAGGCGTACGTCGACGAGGCCAACGCCAACCTCGGCGAGAAGATCGTCCTCGACCGCTTCGCGCAGTTCTCCGGCGCGTACGTCACCGCGTACATGCACCGCACCATGCCCGACCTGCCCCCGCAGATCGGTGTTCTGGTCGAGCTGGACAAGGCCGACGCCGACCTCGCCAAGGGCATCGCGCAGCACATCGCCGCCTTCGCGCCGAAGTACCTCTCCCGTGAGGACGTCCCGGCCGAGGTCGTCGAGTCCGAGCGTCGCGTCGCCGAGGAGACCACGCGCGCCGAGGGCAAGCCCGAGGCCGCGCTCCCGAAGATCGTCGAGGGTCGCGTCAACGGCTTCTTCAAGGAGGCCACCCTCCTCGGCCAGCCGTACGCGCTGGACAACAAGAAGTCCGTGCAGAAGGTCCTGGACGAGGCCGGTGTCACCCTGAAGCGCTTCTCGCGCATCAAGGTCGGCATCTGAGTCCGTTCCGCGACCGCCGGAAGACACCGCCAGGGTCGACGAGATCCCAGTAGGGTCGACAGCAGTCTCCCGCGTACGCCGCCACGAGCGCGTCCGCGTCGGGCGACCGCAGATGTGACGAGGAGGCCATTGCCGAGTATGGGATGCGAACAACACCCCACCGGCAATGGCCTTCTTTGTATGTGTGCCAAGTAAAGAGGCGAGATCACCATGACCACCACCAAGGCCGACAAAGGCGACAAGAGCGACGACGGCAAAGGCGCGGGGCGCTTTTTGCTGAAGCTGTCCGGCGAGGCGTTCGCCGGTGGCGGGGGTCTGGGCGTCGACCCCGACGTGGTGCACAAGATCGCCCGTGAGATCGCGGCCGTCGTGCGCGACGGCGCGCAGGTCGCCGTCGTCATCGGCGGCGGCAACTTCTTCCGTGGCGCCGAGCTCCAGCAGCGCGGCATGGACCGGGCCCGCTCCGACTACATGGGCATGCTCGGCACGGTCATGAACTGCCTCGCGCTCCAGGACTTCCTGGAGAAGGAGGGCATCGACAGCCGCGTGCAGACCGCCATCACCATGGGGCAGGTCGCCGAGCCCTACATCCCGCTGCGCGCCGTGCGCCACCTGGAGAAGGGCCGCGTCGTCATCTTCGGCGCCGGTATGGGCATGCCGTACTTCTCCACCGACACGACCGCCGCCCAGCGTGCCCTGGAGATCGACGCCGAGGCGCTGCTCATGGGCAAGAACGGGGTGGACGGGGTCTACGACTCCGACCCGAAGACCAACCCCGAGGCCGTGAAGTTCGACGCGCTCAGCTACGGCGAGGTCATCACCCGCGACCTCAAGGTCGCCGACATGACCGCGATCACGCTGTGCCGCGACAACAAGCTGCCCATCCTCGTCTTCGAACTGCTCGCCGAGGGCAATATCGCGCGGGCGGTCAAGGGTGAGAAGATCGGCACGCTCGTGGGCGACCACGGAACGCGGGCCTGACACGCCCCCCCCGCCAGGGGATGGACAATGTCCTGCCGGTCGGACACCGTGCAGGAAAGACTCACGACGCAGCCGGCCGCCCTGGGCGCATGCCGGGCCTCACTCAAGACACGCAGGAGCAAGTGGTGATCGAAGAGACCCTCCTCGAGGCCGAGGAGAAGATGGAGAAGGCCGTCGTGGTCGCCAAGGAGGACTTCGCCGCGATCCGCACCGGCCGTGCGCACCCGGCGATGTTCAACAAGATCGTGGCGGACTACTACGGCGCGCTGACCCCGATCAACCAGCTGGCCTCGTTCTCGGTGCCCGAGCCGCGGATGGCCGTGGTGACCCCGTTCGACAAGAGCGCCCTGCGCAACATCGAGCAGGCGATCCGCGACTCCGACCTCGGCGTCAACCCGAGCAACGACGGCAACATCATCCGTGTGACGTTCCCGGAGCTGACCCAGGACCGCCGCAAGGAGTACATCAAGGTCGCCAAGACCAAGGCCGAGGACTCCAAGATCTCGATCCGCTCCATCCGCCGCAAGGCCAAGGAGACGATCGACAAGCTCGTGAAGGACGGCGAGGTCGGCGAGGACGAGGGCCGCCGCGCCGAGAAGGAGCTCGACGACACCACCGCGAAGTACGTCGCTCAGGTGGACGAGCTGCTCAAGCACAAGGAAGCCGAGCTGCTCGAGGTCTGAGGAATCCGTGAACGACTCTTCCTGGGGAGCGCCGACCGGAGCCGGGTACTGGGGGCCGCCCGTCCAGGGGCCTTCCCAGGGGGCTTCCCCGGCGGGTCCCGCGTACGAACAGCATGCGGTTGAGGAGACTCGGCCCATGCCCATCGTGCCCGAAATGCCCGACGTACCCGCCGGTGGTCGTGACCAGGACGACGATCGGGGGGCTGCTCGGCCGAGCGGTCCCCTGTTCCGCGACGAGTCGCCGAGCGGGAGCCGGGACGAGCCCTCTCGCGGGACGCATGATGAGCAGCCGCGCGAGAGCACTCAGCACGAGCCGCCGCGCGGGACCCAGCACGAAACCCAGCATCAGACGCACCGTCAGACGCAGCACCAGACGCCGTATGTGACGCCGCACGAGGCGCAGCACGAGAGCCGGCAGGAGCCCATGCCAAGCGCCGCACAGCCCGCCCCCGCACCGCCGAAGAAGAGCGCGGGCCGTGACCTCGGGGCAGCCATAGGAGTCGGGGTGGGGCTCGGCGCGGTGATCGTCGCGTCGCTCTTCATCGTCAAGGCCGTGTTCATCGGCGTGGTAGCGGTGGCCGTCGTCGTCGGACTCTGGGAACTCACCTCGCGGCTGGAAGAGCGCAAGGGCATCAAGGCGCCGCTCGTCCCGCTCGCGGTCGGCGGCGCGGCGATGGTCGTCGCCGGATACGTCCGTGGCACCGAGGGCGCCTGGGTCGCGATGGCGCTCACCGCGCTCGCGGTCCTGGTCTGGCGCATGACGGAACCCCCCGAGGGCTACCTCAGGGATGTCACGGCCGGGGTCTTCGCCGCGTTCTACGTCCCGTTCCTCGCGACGTTCGTGGCACTCATGCTCGCCGCGGACGACGGGCCGCAGCGCGTCCTGACGTTCCTGCTGCTGACGGTCGTCAGCGACACCGGCGCGTACGCGATCGGCTGGCGCTTCGGCAAGCACAAGCTCGCCCCGCGCATCAGCCCCGGCAAGACCCGGGAGGGCCTGGTCGGCGCGGTGACGTTCGCGATGGCCGCCGGCGCGCTGTGTATGCAGTTCCTGATCGAGGACGGGGTCTGGTGGCAGGGCCTGCTGCTCGGGCTCGCCGTCGCGGCCAGCGCCACGCTCGGCGACCTCGGCGAGTCGATGATCAAGCGCGACCTGGGGATCAAGGACATGGGCACGCTCCTCCCCGGGCACGGCGGGATCATGGACCGCCTGGACTCGCTGCTGCCTACGGCGCCGGTGGTCTGGCTGCTTCTGGTGATCTTCGTCGGGGCCGGCTGACCGGTCCGCACGCTCGGCTGACCTGTGTGAATGCAGGTGACGGGCTCGTTGTCCACAGGGCGGCGGGCCCGTTGTCGTATGGCTGCGACCTCGGATGGACGGGTTATGCCTGCCTGGGCCGGTCCGCGTGGCGGAGCGGTCGGTTCCACGGCCCGGCTCCGCCGGTGCGCGACGGGCAGGGGCGGTGTAGACAGGAGTCATGCCGCAGCGCCGCGAAGGACTTCGACGGCCGGTGCGAGCGGGTCGGTCGTTGCTCGCCATCCCGATCGGGTGGATTGTCGCGGTGTCCGTGATCGACGTTCTTGCTCCGCCCAACATTCATCTGGGTCCACTGCTCGTCGCGGCCCCGGCGATCACGCCGTTGTTCGGCGGGCCCCGGACGGTGGGCCTGGTCGCCGCGCTGGCGGTGATCGCGCAGACGATCATCGGATTGGCGCGCGACCCTGACGAGCTGCTCTCGTCCAACCACCAGGCTCAGATCATCGCCCTGCTGCTGGTCGGCACGAGTCTGGTGATCTTCTGTGTACTGCGGGAGCGTCGCGCAAAGGTGCTGGCGCAAGTGCGGTACGTGTCCGAGGCCGCTCAGCGTGTGGTCCTCCCGCCGCTGCCCAAGGAGATCGGGTCGCTGCGCGTGGCTTCCCTCTACCTCGCAGCAGAGGCCGAGGCCCAGATCGGTGGGGATCTGTACGCGGCGGCGCGCACGACCTCCGGCACCCGGCTGATCGTCGGTGACGTGCGGGGCAAGGGGATGACCGCGGTCAACGACGCCGCCTTGCTGCTCGGAGCGTTCCGCGTCGCCGCCCACCGCCAGGCGAGCCTGGGCGAGCTGGTGGCCTACCTCGACCGCAGCGTGTGCTGGGACCTGATGGAGCCGGGCGAGGCGAGCTGTTTCGGCGAAACGTTCATCACCGCCAACATCCTGGACATCCCCGACGGGGACGGCCGGGTCCAGATGATCGCCTGCGGGCACCCGCCACCGGTCGTCCTGTGCAACGGCCGACCGACGACGATCGACGCCCTTTATCCCGCACCTCCGCTGGGCCTGGGTGAACTGGCGCATCCGCGCTACCACGTCGACAGCTTCCCGTTCGAGGCGGGAGACCTGCTGCTGCTGTACACCGACGGCGTCACCGAGGCCCGCGACGCCACCGGCACGTTCTACCCGCTCGCCGAGCGCATCACAGGCTGGACCGAGAACGACCCCGACGCCTTCCTCGGCCGCTTCCGGCGCGACCTGCTGCACCACGTCGGCGGACACCTGAACGACGACGCGGCCATGATCGCCATAGGGCGCACCGTCACGCCCCGTGCCTGATCACCCGGCAACCTCTCGCACCCCGCAAACTGCGGTGGCACGCACACGATGACGACCGTTGATGACCATGACGAACCCTCCCTCTCCTGAGTTCCAGGTCACATGATTCGATCTGCGACACTGGAAGGGTTATGCCTAAGCCCGGAGAACTCACTTTCGTCGCCCCGCGCGGAGCCAAGAAGCCGCCGCGGCACCTCGCCGACCTCTCGCCCGCCGAGCGGAAGGAGGCCGTTGCCGCGATCGGTGAGAAGCCGTTCCGCGCCAAGCAGCTGTCGCAGCACTACTTCTCGCGGTTCGCGCACGACCCCGCGGAGTGGACCGACATCCCCGCCGGCTCGCGCGGCAAGCTGCAGGAGGCGCTGCTTCCGGAGCTGATGACGGTCGTCCGGCATCTGTCGACCGACCAGGACACCACCCGTAAGACCCTGTGGCGGCTCTTCGACGGCACGCTCGTCGAGTCCGTCCTGATGCGCTACCCGGACCGGGTCACCATGTGCATCAGCTCGCAGGCGGGCTGCGGAATGAACTGCCCGTTCTGCGCCACAGGACAGGCCGGCCTCGACCGGAACCTGTCGACGGGCGAGATCGTGCACCAGATCGTCGACGGCATGCGCGCGCTGCGCGACGGCGAGATCCCGGGCGGCCCGGCCCGTCTGAGCAACATCGTCTTCATGGGCATGGGCGAGCCCCTGGCCAACTACAAGCGGGTCGTCGGCGCCATCCGCGCGCTCACCGACCCCGAGCCGGACGGCGTCGGCCTCTCGCAGCGCGGTATCACCGTCTCGACCGTCGGTCTGGTCCCCGCCATGCACCGGCTCGCCGACGAGGGCCTCAAGTGCCGCCTCGCCGTCTCGCTGCACGCCCCCGACGACGAGCTGCGTGACACCCTCGTCCCGGTCAACACGCGCTGGAAGGTCCGTGAGGTCCTCGACGCGGCGTGGGAGTACTCCGAGAAGTCGGGCCGCCGCATCTCCATCGAGTACGCGCTCATCCGCGACATCAACGACCAGGCGTGGCGTGGTGACCGGCTCGGCCGCCTGCTCAAGGGCAAGCGCGTCCACGTCAACCTGATCCCGCTGAACCCGACGCCGGGCTCGAAGTGGACGGCCTCGCGCCCCGAGGACGAGAAGGCCTTCGTCGAGGCCATCGCGGCCCACGGCGTCCCGGTCACCGTCCGCGACACCCGTGGCCAGGAGATCGACGGGGCGTGCGGTCAGCTCGCCGCCACCGAGCGGTAACCTGACTGGCGTACGTACATCTTCATATTCCGACAGGGGAGCGCCACAGCGCTGAGAGTGCGGCATCGGCCGCAGACCCTCTGAACCTTGCCCAGGTCATTCTGGGTAGGAAGTTCGGTCGCCACTCAAGCTGTTGCGCCCTGCCCGGGAATCGTCCGCGATCCCGGGCGGGGCCGCGTCTCTTCCTGGTCACCCAGGAGGGAACTTAAGTGAGCACCACCATCAAGGCCACGGCCGTCGCCGTGGCGGCCGGTCTCGGACTCGTCACGCTCTCCGCGTGCGGGGGCTCCGGCTCCGGCGAGGACTCGGCGGACTCCCACACGGTCACCCTCGTCAGCCATGACTCGTGGGCCGTCTCCAAGAGCGTGCTCAAGGACTTCGAGAAGCGATCCGGCTACAAGGTCACGGTCCTGAAGGACGGTGACGCGGGAGAGGCCGTCAACAAGGCCGTCCTGTCCAAGGACAACCCGCAGGGCGACGTCCTCTTCGGCGTCGACAACACGCTCCTGTCGCGCGCCCTCGACAACGGACTCTTCCAGCCGTACGAGGCCAAGGGCCTGGACCGCGTCCGTCCCGAGTACCAGCTGGACAAGGACAAGCGCCGGGTCACTCCCATCGACACCGGCGACATCTGCGTCAACTACGACAAGAAGTACTTCGCCGACCACAAGCTGACGCCGCCCGCCTCGTTCGACGACCTGGCCGAGCCCGCGTACAAGAACCTCCTGGTCACGGAGAACGTGTCGACGTCGTCGCCCGGTCTCGGCTTCCTGCTCGGCAGTGCCGCGCAGTACGGCGACGGAGGCTGGCAGGGCTACTGGAAGAAGCTCAAGGCCAACGGCGTGAAGGTCGTCGACAGCTGGGAGCAGGCCTACAACGAGGAGTTCTCGGGCTCCGCCGGTGGCAGGAAGGCGGGCGGCGACCGGCCGCTCGTCGTGTCGTACGCGTCGTCGCCGCCGGCCGAGGCGATCTACTCGGACCCGCAGCCGAAGACGGCCCCGACCGGGGTCGCGGCCGGCACCTGCTTCCGCCAGACCGAGTTCGCCGGCCTGCTGAGCCACGCGAAGAACGAGAAGGGCGGCAAGGCGCTGCTCGACTTCCTGATCGCGAAGGAGTTCCAGCAGGACATGCCGCTGAACATGTTCGTGGACCCGGTGACGAAGGACGCGGCCCTGCCGGCCGACTACGCGAAGTACGACGTCGTGGTCGACCACCCGAAGACCATGGCCCCGAAGAAGATCGCCGACAACCGTGACGCCTGGGTCAAGTCGTGGACCTCACTCGTACTGAAGTAGAGCCTCGGAAGCGGTCCTCCCGAGGCTCCCGGGGTTCCCGGGGCAGCGGGAGCGCGGCGCGGCTCGGCCTGATGGCCGTGCCCGTCGCGTTCTTCGCGATCTTCTTCGCCTATCCGGTCGCGGCCATCGTCTCCCGCGGCCTGAAGGCGGGCGGGCACTGGCAGTTCGGGCGGATCGCCGACGTGCTGGGGCAGTCCGACATCCGGCACGTCCTGTGGTTCACGACCTGGCAGGCGCTCGCGTCGACGGTGCTCACGCTGCTGATCGCGCTCCCCGGCGCGTACGTCTTCGCGCGCTTCGAGTTCCGGGGCAAGCAGGTCCTGAGGGCCGCCGTCACCGTGCCGTTCGTGCTGCCGACCGTCGTCGTCGGCACGGCGTTCCTGGCACTGGTCGGCCGCGGCGGGCTGCTCGACAGCCTGTGGGGCGTACGCCTCGACACCACGGTGTGGGCCATCCTGCTCGCCCATGTCTTCTTCAACTACGCCGTCGTCGTCCGCACGGTCGGCGGACTGTGGTCGCAGCTCGACCCCCGGCAGGAGGAGGCCGCCCGGATGCTGGGCGCCTCCCGCTGGACGGCCTGGCGGCAGGTGACGCTGCCCGCGCTCGGCCCCGCCGTCGCGGCCGCCGCGCTGATGGTCTTCCTCTTCACGTTCACCTCGTTCGGCGTGGTCCAGATCCTCGGCGGGCCGACCTTCTCCACCCTCGAAGTGGAGATCTACCGGCAGACCGCGCAGATCTTCGACCTCTCCACGGCGGCCGTCCTCACGATCGTGCAGTTCGCCGCTGTGGGGATCATCCTCGCCGTGCACGCCTGGAGCGTGCGCCGGCGGGAGAGCGCGCTGCGCCTGGTCGACGCGGCGCACACCGCCCGGCGCCCGCGCGGCGTGGGCCAGTGGGCGCTGCTCGCCGGGGTGGTTGCCACGGTCGCGGTGCTGATCCTGCTGCCGCTCGGCGTGCTGATCCAGCGGTCCTTCCGGGGCGCGGGCGGGCCCGACGGCTTCGGACTCGCCTACTACAAGGCGCTGACCTCGTCCGACAGCGGCGTGTTCCTGGTGCCGCCGATCGAGGCGATCGGGAACTCGCTCACGTACGCGCTGGCCGCGACCGCCATCGCGGTCGCGATCGGTGGACTGGCCGCCGCCGCCCTGACGAGGAAGGCGGGCCGTCTCGTACGGGGCTTCGACGCGCTCCTCATGCTGCCGCTCGGCGTCTCGGCCGTCACCGTCGGCTTCGGATTCCTGATCACCCTGGACAAGCCGCCCCTCGACCTGCGCGGCAGCTGGATCCTGGTGCCGCTGGCCCAAGCCCTCGTCGGGGTGCCCTTCGTCGTCCGCACCATGCTGCCGGTCCTGCGCGCGGTGGACGGGCGGCTGCGCGAGGCCGCCGCCGTCCTCGGCGCCTCGCCGCTGCGGGCCTGGCGTGAGGTGGATCTGCCGATGGTGCGCAGGGCGCTGCTGATCGCGGCCGGGTTCGCGTTCGCCGTGTCGCTCGGCGAGTTCGGGGCGACCGTGTTCATCGCCCGTCCCGACCACCCCACTCTGCCGGTCGCCGTGGCGCGGCTCCTCGGCCGCGCCGGTGACCTCAACTACGGCCAGGCGATGGCCCTTTCGACGATTCTCATGGTGGTGTGCGCGGTGTCTCTGCTGCTGCTCGAACGCATCCGCACGGACCGTACGACGGGGGAGTTCTGATGGCCCTGCTGAGCCTGGACGAAGCGACCGTGCGGTTCGGCGGCCCGTCCAAGTCTGCGCATGCGGCGCTCGACCGCGTCGGCCTGGAGGTCGCCGAGCACGAGATCGTGTGTGTGCTCGGTCCCAGCGGCAGCGGCAAGTCGACGCTGTTGCGGGTCGTGGCCGGACTTCAGGGGCTCGACGGGGGCCGGGTGTTCCTCGACGGACGCGACCAGGCGGGCGTGCCCGCGCACCGGCGGGGCGTCGGCCTCATGTTCCAGGACCACCAGCTGTTCCCGCAGCGCGACGCGGGCGCAAACGTCGCCTTCGGGCTGCGGATGCACGGCGCCTCCCGCTCCGAACAGCAGCTCCGCGTACGGGAGTTGCTGGAGCTCGTCGGGCTGCCCGGGGCCGAACGGCGCGCCGTCGCCTCGCTGTCCGGCGGCGAGCAGCAGCGCGTCGCCCTCGCCAGGGCGCTCGCCCCGCGCCCCCGCCTGCTCATGCTCGACGAGCCGCTCGGCCAGCTCGACCGCTCGCTGCGGGAGCGCCTGGTCGTCGAACTGCGGGAACTCTTCGGCGAGTTGGGCACGACCGTGCTCGCCGTGACACACGACCAGGGCGAGGCCTTCGCGCTCGCCGACCGTGTCGTGGTGATGCGCGACGGGCGGATCGCCCAGTCCGGTACGCCACTTGAGGTGTGGCAGCACCCGGCCGACGAGTTCGTGGCGCGCTTCCTCGGCTTCGACAACGTGGTCGAGGCCACGGTCGCCGGTGAGGCCGCGGACACGCCGTGGGGCAAGGTCCCTGTCCCCGCGGGCTCTCCGCAGGGCCCGCGCCGGATCCTGGTCAGGCCCGCCGGTGTACGCCTCGTGCCCGCCGCCGAGGCCCAGCTGACGTGCACCGTCACCGCGCGCACCTTCCGCGGCACGCATGTCGCCGTACACCTCCAGGCCACCCAGGTGCCCCGCCTCGAAGCGGCCTGCGCGCTGCGGGACGCTCCGGAACCGGGGGACGAGGTCGGGGTGGCGTTCGACGCGGGCGAAATCGTCGTGCTGGACGGGCTGTCCGCCGCATAGGGTCCGCCGTATGACGACGGACACTGCGGCACCCGGACAGCTCACCCATGAGCGCTACTGCGACGAAGTCGTGGCGCAGAGCGCCCTGTTGGCCGGGCATCTCGCCGGGGCCGACCTCACGGCCACCGTGCCGACCTGCCCCGACTGGACCCTGCGCGACCTCGTCGTCCACCTGGGCGGCGTGCACCGCTGGGTCGGGACGATCGTACGGACCGGCGCCACGGAGGCGGTCCGGGACGAGAAGGTGCCGGGCTTCGGCGGCCCGGACAGCGATGACCCGGACGCGCTCGCGGCCTGGCTCATGGAAGGCGCCGAGCTGACCGCGCGGACGCTGCGCGCCGCGGGCCCCGACACCCCCGTATGGTCCTGGTCCTGGCAGCACACCACCGGTTTCTGGGCGCGCCGCATGACGCAGGAGACGGTGATCCACCGGGCGGACGCGGCACTCGCGGCGAAGAGCGCGTACGAGGTGGCGCCCGAGCTCGCCGCCGACGCGATCGACGAGTGGCTGCAGATCGTCGCCCACGCCCAGCGGTCCGACCCGTCCGACAGTGCGGCCGAGTTGCGCGGTGCCGGACGCAGCCTGCACCTCCACGCCACCGACGCGCGACCCGAGCTGAACGCGGAATGGCTCGTCGAGCTGGGCGAGGACGGCTTCACATGGCGCCGCGGCCACGAGAAGGCGACCGTGGCCCTGCGGGGGCCGCTGACCGACGTGCTGCTCGCCTTCTACCGGCGCGCACCCCTCGACGGCGCGGGCGTGGAGGTCCTGGGCGAGCGGGAGCTGCTCGACTTCTGGCTGGAGCGCGCGACGTTCGTGTAGCCGAGCCGAGCCGAGCCGAGCCGAGCCGAGCCGAGAAGCCGATCCGGGCCCAGGTCCGGCCCCGCTCAGCCCAGTTCCGTTCAGCCCGGCCCCGCTCAGCCCAGTTCCGCTCAGCTCGGCCCCGTTCAGCCCAGCTTCGCGAGCGCGTCCGCCGCTTCCTCCACCGTGTCCACCAGCGCGATCCGCGCGTCCATCGAGCGTTCGCGGGCCAGGGCCGTGAGCAGGGGCCAGGCCGGCAGGCGCTCCGTCCAGTGGGCGCGGCCGACGAGGACCATGGGGGTGGGCCTGCCGCGGGACTCGTAGTAGTTCGGCGTCGCGTTGTCGAATATCTCCTGGACGGTGCCGGCCGCGCCCGGCAGGAAGACCACGCCGGCGTTCGAGCGGGCCAGCAGGCCGTCCTCGCGGGTGGCGTTCGCGAAGTACTTCGCGATGTGCCCGGCGAAGGCGTTCGGCGGCTCATGGCCGTAGAACCAGGTGGGGATGCCGACCGAGTCGCCGCCGTCCGGCCAGCGCGAGCGCACCTCGAAGGCGGCCGAGGCCCACGCCGTGACAGACGGGGCGAACGAGGGGGCGGCGGCCAGGAGTTGGAGAGCCTTGGTCAGCATGCCGTCGTCGAACCGTGCCGCGTACGCGCCCAGGTTCGCCGCCTCCATCGCGCCGGGACCGCCGCCCGTGGCGACCGTGACCCCGGACCGCGCCAGTGTCCGACCGAGCCGCGCCGCGCCCGCGTACCCGTCCGTGCCGCGCTCCATCGCGTGACCGCCCATGACCCCCACCACGCGTGTGCCCACGAGGAGTTCGTCCAGGGCGTCGGAGATCGAGTCGTCGTGCACGGCCCGCAGCATCGACGCGAAGATGTCGTGATCGGCCTTGGTCCGCTGGAACCAGTCGTACGCGCGGGCGTCGGGTGTCGACTCGTATCCGCCCTGAGCGAGACCCGCGAACAGCTCGGCGGGGGAGTAGAGATGGCCCCGGTACGGGTCGAAGGGGAGGCCGGGGACCGGTGGGAAGACCAGGGCGCCGGTGGCCCGGATCCGGGCGGCGGCGTCGGGGCCCATCGGACAGCCGAGGAAGACGGCGCCCTCGGCGTCCAGGGTGAGCAGCTCGTCCGTACGCTCCGTCAGGTCGACGGCCTGTACGCGGCGCCCGGCGAGCGAGCCGTGCGCGGCCACGACCTCGTCGAACTCGTCGAGCGTCTCGATCTCACGGCCGGGGTCGGTATGGGGGATCGTGGGCCTGCGCGGGGCGGGTTCAGGGGTCTGCACCCGCCCATGCTAGGCCGCGGTACCTCCGGCCATCAGCCCTGGACGGCCGCCGGGTCCATCCACATGATCTCCCAGGTGTGGCCGTCCGGGTCGTCGAAGGCGCGGCCGTACATGAAACCGTGGTCCTGCGTCTCGCCGGTCTCGGTGCCGCCCGCGGCGATCGCCCTGTCGACGAGCTCGTCCACCTTCTCGCGGCTCTCGGCGCTCAGACACAGCAGCACCTCGCTGTTCTTGGTCGAGTCGATGATCGTCTTCTTCGTGAAGGCGGCGTACTTCTCCTTGGTGAGCAGCATGACCACGATGTGCTCGCTGATCACCACGGAGGCGGCGGTCTCGTCGGAGAACTGCGGGTTGATCGCGTATCCGAGCTCGGTGAAGAACTTCTTCGACGCGTCGAGGTCGTTCACGGCGAGGTTCGTGAAGATCATCTGCTGGTACATGGCTGGTCCGTCTCTTTCATCCGCTGGTGCCGGTGTGGCGTCGCTGTGCCGTACGCAGGGTTAGACGTGTGGCCAGCCCGTAACTCATCGCCCGCCGCGAACTTGCTTCGATCTCTTTTTCGGGGCTCGCGAAGCGGGCGCGCGGGCCCCGCTCAGCCGGCGAGCGGGAGCGCCGCCAGTTCCGCGACGATCCACGTCAGCGGCACGAACACGGCGAGCAGTGCCGCCGCCCGCAGCCCGGCCGCGCCGCGCAGCAGCCCCGCGGGTGCGCCGAGCCGGAGCAGGGCGGCCGTCATGTCGGAGCGGGCGTGCTTGGCCTCGATCGCGGCCGCCAGGAGCGTGGCGACCGTACAGCCCATGACGAGGACGGCGCCGAGCGTGGACAGCGGGCCGAGGTCGGGTTGCCGCCCCGACCAGAGGGTGAGCCCCGCGTACGCGCCGGAGGCCACGGCGCAGACCACGCCCAGGGGGCGGCCGATGCGGCGGGACTCCTCCTGGAGCACCCGGCCCGCCAGCAGCCGCGCCGCTCCGGGCCGTACCGACTGCAGAGCCCGGCCGCACTGGTACGTGAGCCCGGGACCGGCGAGCGCGAGGCCGAGTGCCGTCAGCGTCCAGCCGGCCAGCACGCCTGCCGGGCTGCCGCCGAGCCCGCCCGGCATGGGGAACCCCGCGGTGCCGTGCGCGCGGGACGCGTACGTCTCCACAGCGAGGCCCGCGGCCAGCAGCGCGACGCCCCAGGGCAGGCCGGTCGGCGCGGGCACCGGGGCGGCGGGATCGCGCGGGTCCGGCTGCGGCTCGCCGGCCTTGGGGGCGCGCGGACGCAGCACGATGGCGGAGGCGGCGGACGCGGCGAGGGGGACCAGGGTGAGCAGGGTCAGGGTGGCGGGCAGGGGCAGAGGCCGGTCGGCGGCGAGGAGGCCGTGCGCCGCGCCGTCGAAGGGCAGGCCGGAGAGGTCGCCGCGCAGGACGAGGAAGAACAGCAGGGCCAGCATCGAGCCGAGCGTGCAGGCGGCGGCGGTGGAGATCGCCGAGATGAGCGTGAGGCGCGCGGGGCCGAGGCCGACCGCGGACAGGCCGGGGCGCGGCCTGGTGCCCGGGTCGGTGCGGGCGACGGCGACGGCGAGGTGGACGGTCGCGGCGAGCGGCACCACGCACCAGGCGAGGCGCAGTACGGATCCGGTGGAGGCGTCGGGGTGGCCCAGCGCGTAGCCGAGGGTGCACAGCAGGAGGAATCCGGTGCCGGCCGAGGCGGCCGCGACCAGGAGCCTGCGGAACTGGACGAGGGGCCGGCCGCCGCGGGCTAGACGGAGAGCGAGCACGCGGCCCGGCCTTCCGTGTCGCTGCCGCCGGGGACGCCGGGCAGATGGACCGTGTTCACGCGGCGCCCGTCGAGGAGCGACATCGTGCGGTCGGCCAGGGCGGCGACCTCGGTGTCGTGCGTGGCGAGGACGACGGTGATGCCGTGCGAGCGGGCCGCGGCCATCAGGGTGCGCAGGACGTGGGCGCGGTCCGCGCGGTGCAGGGGCGCGGTGGGCTCGTCGGCGAAGAGCACCGACGGCGCGGTGACCAGGGCGCGGGCGATGGCGACGCGCTGGCGCTCCGACTGGAGCAGGGCGTGCGGACGCTTGCGGGCGCACATGCCGATGTCGAGGCGCTCCAGCCATTCCAGGGCGGAGGCCTTGGCGGCGCGGCGGCTGCCGCCGCGCATCATCAGGGCGAGCGCCGTGTTCTCCCAGGCGTTCAGCTCGGGCACGAGGTGCGGCTCGGGGTCGATCCAGGCGAAGCGGTCGCGGCGCAGCCGTTCCCTGACGAGCGGGCTCATGGTGTGCACGGGGGTGCTGTTGAACCAGACCTCGCCCTGCTGGGGCAGGAGCTGGCCGGAGAGGCACTGCAGGAGCGTCGTCTTGCCGCTGCCGCGCGGTCCTGTGACGGCGAGGATCTCGCTCTCGCGGACACCGAGCGAGACGCCGGTGAGCGCGGGCGAGCCGTTGTGGGAGAAGTGCAGGGCGCGTGCCCAGAGCACGTCGTTGTCCGGCGGGGCCACCATGGCGAACACCTCGTTCAGAGACTTCAGATCAGAAATGCCGTAAGACGAGCCGTCCCCCTTACGGGGGAACGAAGGCAGGGCCGATCGGTCACTGGGCACGCTAGGTATTCGCCGACGCGCGTCGGGAAATGACGCGGCCCGGCCGCCCCCATCTCACTCGGATGGGCGCAGCCGGGCCGCGGGAGCCGTCAGGCTCAGATCTTGCTCCAGGCCTCCGTGAGGACCTGGCGGATGATGCCCTCGATCTCGTCGAAGGTGGACTGGTCCGAGATCAGCGGCGGCGACAGCTGGATGACCGGGTCACCACGGTCGTCGGCGCGGCAGTACAGGCCGTACTCGTAGAGCTTCTTGGACACGAAGCCGTAGAGCACGCGCTCCGACTCCTCGTCCGTGAAGGACTCCTTGGTGTCCTTGTCCTTGACGAGCTCGATGCCGTAGAAGAAGCCGTTGCCGCGGACGTCGCCGACGATCGGCAGGTCGTGCAGCTTCTGCAGCGTCTTGAGGAAGCTGGCCTCGTTGTCGAGCACGTGCTGGTTGAGACCCTCGCGCTCGAACAGGTCGAGGTTGGCGAGCGCCACGGCCGAGGAGACCGGGTGGCCACCGAAGGTGTAGCCGTGCAGGAAGGTGTTGTCACCCTTGTAGAACGGCGCGGCGATCCGGTCGGAGACGATGGTCGCACCGATCGGGGAGTAGCCCGAGGTCATGCCCTTGGCGCAGGTGATGATGTCCGGGATGTAGCCGAACTTGTCACACGCGAACATCGTGCCGAGGCGGCCGAAGGCGCAGATGACCTCGTCCGAGACGAGCAGCACGTCGTACTTGTCGCAGATCTCGCGCACGCGCTGGAAGTAGCCGGGCGGCGGCGGGAAGCAGCCACCGGCGTTCTGCACGGGCTCGAGGAAGACCGCGGCGACGGTCTCGGGGCCCTCGAAGAGGATCTCCTGCTCGATCTGGTCGGCGGCCCAGCGGCCGAAGGCCTCGGGGTCGTCGCCGTGGATCGGGGCGCGGTAGATGTTGGTGTTCGGGACCTTGTGCGCGCCCGGCACCAGCGGCTCGAACGGGGCCTTCAGGCCCGGCAGGCCGGTGATGGACAGCGCGCCCTGCGGGGTGCCGTGGTAGGCCACCGCGCGGGAGATCACCTTGTACTTGGTGTGGTTGCCGTTCAGCTTGTGGTACTGCTTCGCAAGCTTCCAGGCGGTCTCGACGGCCTCGCCACCACCGGTGGAGAAGAAGACCTTGTTGAGGTCACCCGGGGCGTAGTGGGCGAGGCGCTCGGCCAGCTCCACAGCCTTCGGGTGGGCGTACGACCACACGGGGAAGAAGGCCAGCTCGGTCGCCTGCTTGGCGGCGACCTCGGCGAGCTCCCTGCGTCCGTGGCCGGCCTGCACGACGAACAGGCCCGAGAGCCCGTCGAGGTACTTCTTGCCCTTGTCGTCGTAGATGTAGGTGCCCTCGCCACGCACGATGGTGGGAACGGGCGCGTTCTCGTACGACGACATGCGGGTGAAGTGCATCCACAGGTGGTCGTACGCGGTTCGGCTGAGGTCCTTGCTCACGGCTATCGGGTTCCCCACATATAGGTCTGCTTCTTGAGCTTGAGGTAGACGAAGCTCTCGGTGGAGCGCACGCCGGGAAGAGCCCGGATGCGTTTGTTGATGACGTCCAGGAGTTGGTCGTCGTCTTCACACACGACCTCCGCGAGGAGGTCGAACGAGCCCGCGGTCATCACCACGTACTCGACTTCCGGCATGGCAGTCAGCGCTTCGGCGACGGGATCGAGGTCGCCCTCCGCGTTGATGCCGACCATCGCCTGCCTGCGGAATCCCACGGTGAGCGGGTCCGTGACGGCGACGATCTGCATCACGCCCTGGTCGAGCAGCTTCTGGACGCGCTGTCGCACGGCCGCTTCGGAGAGGCCGACGGCCTTGCCGATGGCGGCGTACGGCCTACGGCCGTCTTCCTGGAGCTGTTCGATGATGGCGAGGGAAACGGCGTCCAGCGGCGGGGTGCCGCTGCCGTTCCTCAATCCCTTTGGGTCTGCGCTACGACTGGCCACGCCCCCCACCATGCACGAGGAGTCGACAGTTTCGCAAGCCTCGATCGATGAAATTCGTTGTTTGAGGGCTCGAACTTCACGGATTTCGCAGATCTGGCGGGTCGGGGGGGTGTGAAACCGTGGGGCAACGGATTAGGGTGGTATCTCATCCAATGGACATCCGACCAGGAGGGCCGCCTCAGTGACCAGCGAGCTGCGTCGTCTGCGCAATTACATCGACGGTGAGTTCCGGGACGCCGCCGACGGACGGACCACCGAGGTGGTCAACCCGGCCAACGGTGAGGTGTACGCGACCGCCCCGCTGTCCGGCGACGCCGATGTGGACGCCGCCATGGCCGCCGCCGAGGCCGCGTTCCCGGCCTGGCGCGACCTCACCCCCAGCGAGCGCCAGAAGGCTCTCCTCAAGATCGCGGACGCGTTCGAGGAGCGGGCCGAGGAGCTCATCGCCGCCGAGGTCGAGAACACCGGCAAGCCGACCGGCCTGACCCGGTCCGAGGAAATCCCGCCCATGGTCGACCAGATCCGCTTCTTCGCGGGTGCGGCGCGCATGCTCGAGGGCCGCTCGGCCGGCGAGTACATGGAGGGCCTGACCTCGATCATCCGCCGCGAGCCCATCGGCGTCTGCGCCCAGGTCGCGCCGTGGAACTACCCGATGATGATGGCCGTGTGGAAGTTCGCCCCGGCGCTCGCCGCGGGCAACACGGTCGTCCTGAAGCCGTCGGACACCACCCCGGCGTCCACGGTCCTGATCGCCGAGATCATCGGCTCCATCGTCCCCAAGGGCGTCTTCAACGTCATCTGCGGTGACCGCGAGACCGGCCGCGCGATGGTCGAGCACAAGACCCCGGCGATGGCCTCCATCACCGGCTCCGTGCGCGCGGGCATCTCGGTCGCCGAGTCCGCCGCCAAGGACGTCAAGCGCGTCCACCTGGAGCTGGGCGGCAAGGCCCCGGTCGTCGTCTTCGAGGACACCGACATCGCCAAGGCCGTCGAGGACATCTCGGTGGCGGGCTTCTTCAACGCGGGCCAGGACTGCACCGCCGCCACCCGCGTCCTCGTCCAGGAGTCCATCCACGACGAGTTCGTCCAGGCCCTCGCCAAGGCGGCGGCCGACACGAAGACCGGCCAGCCGGACGACGAGGACGTGCTCTACGGGCCCCTCAACAACCCGAACCAGCTCGCCCAGGTCACCGGCTTCATCGAGCGCCTCCCGGCGCACGCCAAGGTCGAGGCCGGCGGCCACCGCGTCGGCGACAAGGGCTACTTCTACGCCCCGACCGTCGTCTCGGGCCTCAAGCAGGACGACGAGATCATCCAGAACGAGGTCTTCGGCCCGGTCATCACCGTCCAGTCCTTCGCGGACGAGGCGCAGGCCGTCGAGTGGGCGAACGGCGTGGAGTACGCGCTCGCCTCCTCGGTCTGGACGAAGGACCACGCGCGCGCGATGCGCATGGCCAAGATCCTCGACTTCGGCTGTGTGTGGATCAACACCCACATCCCGCTGGTCGCCGAGATGCCCCACGGCGGCTTCAAGAAGTCCGGCTACGGCAAGGACCTGTCGGCGTACGGCTTCGACGACTACACGCGCATCAAGCACGTCATGACGTCGATCGAGGGCTGAGCACCGGCACCGATTCGCTCCACCCGCCCCCGCGTGGCTCCGGCCGCGCGGGGGCGGCGGCGTGTCCGGGGAGCGCTGCTGCACGGTGGACGCCGGGTGATCGACAGTGTGTCGGCTCTCACCCCGTCGGCTTGACGCAGCGTCCATTGTCCGGCCCGGCTGGGCACGGGCATCCTGCACAGGTGCGAGCGACCCCGAGGAACCCCAAGCCGTCCCTGTCCCGCCGTTCCCTGATACGTGCTCTGGGCGGAGGTGCCACGGCCACGGCGGTCGGCGCGCTCGCCTCCGGGTGCGGGGTGCCCGCCGCCTACGTCGCGCCGGGGGAGCGGGGCGCGACCGACCGGTCCGGCAGCGACAAGCGGCTCGTCTTCGCCAACTGGCCGCTCTACGTGGATGTCGACGACGACGATCCGTCGAAGCGGCCCACCCTCGACGCGTTCGAGAAGCGCACCGGGATCGGCATCAAGTACACCGAAGAGATCAACGACAACGACGAGTTCTTCGGCAAGATCAGCCCGTCCCTGATGAACCACCAGTCGACAGGCCGCGACCTGATCGTCATCAGCGACTGGATGTGCGCCCGCTTCGTGAAGCTCGGCTGGGTCCAGGAGATGGACCGCGCCCGGCAGCCGCACGTCACCAAGTACCTCGACCCGCTGCTGCGTTCACCGCACTTCGACCCAGGGCGCAAGTACACCGTGCCCTGGCAGTCGGGCATCACCGGCATCGCGTACAACAAGCGCAGGGCCGGGCGCGAGATCAAGCACGTGTCCGACCTGTGGGCCGACGACCTCAAGGGCCGGGTGACCCTGCTGTCCGGGCTCGACGAGTCGTTCGCGCTGCTCATGCAGGGCAACGGCGTCGACATCACCAAGTGGACCGCCGACGACTTCCACCGCGTGTGCGACCAGGTCGAGAAGCTCGTCAAGAGCCATCACATCCGCCGCTTCACCGGCAACGACTACATCAAGGATCTCTCCAGCGGCGATGTCATCGCCTGCCAGGCCTACAGCGGTGACGTCATCCAGCTCCAGGCGGACGACCCCGACATCGAGTTCGTCGTGCCCGAGGAGGGCGGCGAGCTGTGGGCCGAGTCGCTGATGATCCCCAACCTCGCCGACCACAAGCGCAACGCCGAGAAGCTCATCGACTACTACTACGAGCCCGCGGTCGCCGCCGAACTGGCCGCGTGGGTCAACTACGTGTGCCCCGTGCCGGCCGCCCGTGAGATCCTCGCCGACTCCAAGGACAAGGACACCGCGGCCCTCGCCGAGGACCCGCTGATCTTCCCCGACGACACGATGCGCGGCAGGCTCGCGATCGCCCGCGACATCACGTCGAAGGAGCGCCCTGAATTCGCCAAGCGGTGGAACGCGATCGCGGGGTTGTGAGGGGCCGCCTGTGCGGGGCCCCTCGGCCGGTTCCGACCCGGTCGCTCCTGTCCGGGGCAGCCCTGTCCCCGGTCAGTTCCACAGCGGCGTGGTCGTCACCGGCCGGAACGCTTCCGGGTGGCTGTCCGGGTAGGTGAGCGTGATGCGGGTGTAGTGCTGGCGGTCCTGGTGCTTGGACCAGGACTGCGGCTTGTCGAGGCGGACGGTGACGGGGTACGAGCGGAACTTGCCCGCGGCGCAGTACGGCTTGCAGTCGTTCACCCAGCTCGTGCCCGTGGCCACCGCGGTGTTCGGGCCCCACTGCGACCAGTTGAGCGAGGTGAGGCGGCTGTTGCCGTCCCCGCACGCGAGCAGGAAGTCGGTGGGCCGCACCTGTGCCTGCCAGGTGCAGTCGACGATCACGGGGGCATCGGTCCGCTGCCCCTGCGGCGAGGCCGCAGGGGAGGCGGAGGCCGGTGCCGTGGCTGCTGCGAGGGATGCGACGGCGCAGAGTGTGAGCGCCGTCCTCAGTGTGTTGCTCCGCAAAGTATGCTCCCGGCCGATCGGGGGGCTCTGGGCCCCGTGGTCCCCGTCCGACGCTAAGGCCGCCGCGTGAGATGCGCCACTCGAACGGACTAACATCGCCCGAACGGGCTGGTCAGCTCTTGATCGCCGCCATGATGACGCGCTCGGCGACGGGGTTCACCGCCTCGCCCTTGGCGTCCTTCGCGCCGACGGAGCAGACCACGGTCCGTGACAGGTCACGGGTCGCGGCGGTCCCGGTCGTGAATCCGTACCGGGATCCGCACGTCCCTCAGACCCTGGGGATCAGGCGCCGCGCACGTCGCGCAGCCCGCACAGGACGTCGATGCGGTTGGTCGTGATCGAGTCGACGCCGACGTCGAGAAGGCGGCGCATCGCCGACTTCGTGTCCGGGGTCCACGCGGAGACCAGCAGGCCCTGGCGGTGCACCTGGGCCGTCAGCTCCCGACCGACCAGCGGGAAACGGTAGTTGAGCCAGGTCGGCCTGACCGCTTCGAGCAGCCCTGGCCGCGGCGGCGCCAGTGTCGTCCAGGTCAGCGCGATCTCGGCGGCGGGGTCCGCGCGCCGCACCGCCAGCATCGTCTCCGCGCCCGCGCAGTAGTAGGCGTTCTCGTCGGCGCCGCAGTCACGGATGACGCCGATGACCGTACGGACGGTGCGCGCGTCCGCGCCCGGCAGGTCCACCATCACCCGCCGCTCGGCCAGTACCCCAAGGGCCTGCTGGAGGGTGGGCACGCCGCCCGCGGTGACGCCGCGCACCTCGTCGTACGAGAGCGCGGAGAGCGGGCGGTCGTGGTCCCACAGCCGCTTGAGCGTGGAGTCGTGCAGCAGCACGGGCACGCCGTCGCGGGTCAGGCGGACGTCGATCTCCACCACGTCCGCCCCCCGCTCCAGCGCGGAGCGCAGGGAGGCGAGGGTGTTCTCGCGGACGCGGTAGGGGTCGCCCCGGTGGGCCACGGCAGTCACGGTACGCATGGCCCCATTGTGGTCAGCCGGTCATGCCCCGGCGAGCCACGTGTCCGTGTACGTGTCGATCTCCGCGGCGATACGGGCCTTGCCCGGCGCGTCGAGGAACGACGCGTCCACCGCGTTCTTGGCGAGCGCCGCCATGCCCCGCTCGTCGAGGTCGAGGAGGCGGGCGGCGACGGCGTACTCGTTGTTGAGGTCCGTGCCGAACATCGGCGGGTCGTCGGAGTTGACCGTGATGACGACCCCGGCGTCGGCGAACTGCTTGATGGGGTGCTCCTCGAGGGTCTTCACGGCGCGCGTCGCGATGTTCGACGTCGGGCAGACCTCGAGCGGGATGCGGCGCTCGGCGAGGTGGGCGAGGAGCTTCGGGTCCTGGGCGGACGTCGTGCCGTGGCCGATGCGTTCGGCGCCGAGGTGCAGCAGGGCGTCCCAGACGGTCTCCGGGCCCGTCGTCTCGCCGGCGTGCGGCACGGAGTGCAGGCCCGCGGCGATCGCCCGGTCGAAGTACGGCTTGAACTGCGGTCGCGGCACGCCGACTTCGGGTCCGCCGAGCCCGAAGGAGACGAGGCCCTCCGGGCGGATCGAGTCGGTGGTCGCGAGTCGCACGGTCTCCTCGGCGGACTCGAGCCCCGCCTCGCCGGGAATGTCGAAGCACCAGCGCAGCACCGTGCCGAACTCGGCCTCGGCGGCCTTGCGCGCGTCCTCGATCGCCGCCATGAAGCCGTACTCGTCGATGCCGCGGCGGACGGAGGAGTACGGGGTGATGGTCAGCTCGGCGTAGCGCACGTTCTGCCGGGCCATGTCCCGCGCGACCTCGAACGTGAGCAGGCGGACGTCCTCGGGCGTGCGCACGAGGTCGACGACCGAGAGGTAGACGTCGATGAAGTGCGCGAAGTCCGTGAACGTGAAGTAGTCGGCCAGCGCCTCGGGGTCCGTCGGGACCTTGGAGTCCGCGTGGCGGGCCGCGAGCGCGGAGACGATCCGGGGGGATGCCGAGCCGACATGGTGCACATGCAGCTCTGCCTTTGGCAGTCCGGCGATAAAGGCATGCAGATCGGTCACGGATTCCTCCCCAGGAACTTGGGTGATCGGCTGATCGATGGGTCGCAGTCATCGTAGGCGTGCCCCGCCCGCGACCTGGCGGCGGCCGTAGCATGACGGGACGTCTGGGTGGGAGAAGAAGGGGGACGAGCGAGCGATGTCCGAGGACATAGAGCGCACGGAGAGTACAGAGGGCGGAGAGAGCGCTGAGGGGGCCGGGGGTGCCGGGGGCACCAACGGTCCGGCGGCTTCTCCGGAGCCGGGGGCGGGGGACCGGGGCGCCGGGGATCCGCCTGCGGGCAGGGTGTCCCTCGGGAAGGGGGAACCGGATCCATGGGCGGCCCCGACGGAGCCGGGCCCGGGGGACGCGGTGCCGGAACCCGCGTGGCTGCAGAGCGCGATGCCGCAGGACGCCGTGCCGGGGGAGTCTGCACAAGGGGAGGCGGTACAGGGGGAGGCGCAAGCTGACCCGTTCGCGTCGCCGTCGCAGGGAGAGGCGCCCGCGAACCCGTTCGCCCCGCCGTCCCCGTCCCACGCCGAGACACAGGTGGACCCGTTCGCCGCGACGTCCGCGCCCTCCTCCCCGGCCGGGTCCGGAGAGCCGTACAACCCGTTCGCCGCGCCCTCCCCGGGCGCCGCGCCTGCTCCCGGCCCCTGGGCACCACAGCCGCACCCGCACCAGCACGCGCACTCACACGCGCAGCCGCCGGGTGCCCCCTACGCGATGCCCCCGGGCTACCCCGCGACGCAGGCCGGTGCCCCCTGGGCGACGGGGGCCAACCCCTTCGCGCCGCCCGGTGAGCCCGTGCCCCCGCCGCCCATCTCGCCCGACGGGCCGGGGCAGATGCACTACGGCTACCCGTCCGCCCCGTACGGCTACGGCCGGCACGCCGCGACCGGTCCGGCCCCGATGCCCTACGGCGGTCCGGGCTACGGCTGGCCCGGAATGCAGCCGCAGCCCGCCAACGGCATGGGCGTCGCCGCTCTGACGCTCGGGATCATCTCGGCCGCCGCCTTCATCCTGTGGCCGATCGCGATCATCGTCGGCATCCTCGCCATCATCTTCGGCGCCGTCGGCCGCGCCAGGGCGAGGCGGGGCGAGGCCACGAACCCCGGCCAGGCGCTGGCCGGACTGATCTGCGGCATCGGCGGACTGGTACTCGCGCTGGCCCTGATGTTCTTCGTCATCGCGGACAGCGACTCGTCGAGCGGCAGCGACAGCAGCGACGACAGCGGCTACTCCGCCGCCCTGTAGGACACAGCCGACTGAAGGACCGGGCCGTCAGGCCCGGTCCTTCAGCCGTTCGCGCGCCGCCATCAGCGCGAACCCCAGCAGATTGGGGCCACGCCACCGTCGCGGATCGGCCGCGGCCTCCGCGTCGGCCGCGAGTCCGATGCCCCACACGCGGTCGAGCGGGCTCGCCTCGACCAGGCAGCGCTCGCCCGTCCCGAGCAGGAACTCCCGCAGATCCGCGTGCGCCGCGAACTTGTGCACGCTGCCCTCGACGACGATCCCGAACCGCTCGCGCGCCCAGATCTCCTCGTCGAAGCCCCGCACGAGGCGCCCCGCCTTCTTGGCCTGCGAGGGATGCGCCGCCCCGACGGCTCTGCGCTCGGCCTCCGCGTCCCCGAACAGCCGGGCCTTCGCGGCCATCATCCAGTGCTCCGCCGTCGCGTACTCGACCCCGTCGACCGTGAACGGCGCGACCCACCACTGGCTGAGGCAGCTCGCCCCGACCGTGCCGTCCGCCCGCGGTGTGTGCCCCCAGAAGTGCAGGTACTTGACCCGTACACCCGCTTCCACCGCTCTGACCAGCGAGTCCTGATCGTGGATGGTCGTGTTCCCGTCGAGCTTGTCGATCCTCCCCATGCACGCGAGTCTGGCACGCACCACGGACACTCCGTCCTTGGTTTTTGAAGGGGACTCGACACCTGGTCGACAGATTCCGTCGCGTAACCAAAAGGCAACAACGGAATCACTTGTTGGAGTACATCGCCTCTGTCAGGATCGGCACTCAAATCGAGCTGGAGCTACGCCGGCCCCGCGGGACGGGGCTCCGGCGGAGGAGAGCGATAATGCACAACCCTGGCAACAGCACCCGCTTCCAGGCCCAGGACCGGTTCGCCGAAGGCGCCCAGTACATCGCGGGCCGCCT
Organism: Streptomyces sp. NPDC090032; assembly: GCF_044748025.1. Taxonomy (NCBI): domain Bacteria; kingdom Bacillati; phylum Actinomycetota; class Actinomycetes; order Kitasatosporales; family Streptomycetaceae; genus Streptomyces; species Streptomyces sp. NPDC090032. The sequence continues at coordinate 297,709 of NZ_JBIVFF010000009.1, forward strand.
CACCAAGGGCACATCGGGCCACACCCACGCAGTCGTCGACCCGGCCACCGGCCAGGACGTCTACACGTATGAGCTGGCCGGCACCGCGGACGTGGACGCCGCCGTGGCCGCGGCCCGCGAGGCCTTCCCCGGCTGGGCCGGCGCCACGCCGGGCGAGCGGTCCGACGCGATGCACCGGTTCGCGGGCGTCCTGGCCGAGCGCGCCGAGGACCTCGCGCAGGCCGAGTCCCTGCAGTGCGGCAAGCCCCTCAAGCTGAGCCGCGAGTTCGACGTCCCCGGGACCGTCGACAACACCGCGTTCTTCGCGGGCGCCGCCCGGCACCTCCAGGGTCAGTCCGCCGGCGAGTACAGCGGCGACCACACCTCGTACGTGCGGCGCGAGCCCATCGGTGTCGTCGGCTCCATCGCCCCCTGGAACTACCCGCTCCAGATGGCCGCCTGGAAGGTCCTCCCGGCGATCGCGGCGGGCAACACCATCGTGCTCAAGCCCGCCGAGCTGACCCCGCTCACCTCGCTCCTGTTCGCGCAGGCCGCGACCGAGGCGGGCATCCCCGACGGTGTCGTCAACATCGTCACGGGCGCGGGCCGGGACGCCGGTGAGCACCTCGTCGGGCACCCCGACGTCGCCATGACCTCCTTCACCGGATCGACGGGCGTCGGCAAGCGCGTCGCCGAGATCGCCACCTCCACCGTGAAGCGGCTGCATCTCGAACTCGGCGGCAAGGCGCCGTTCGTCGTCTTCGACGACGCCGACCTGGAGGCCGCCGTGCACGGCGCGGTCGCCGGCTCCCTCATCAACACGGGCCAGGACTGCACCGCCGCCACGCGCGCGTACGTGCAGCGCCCCCTCTACGACGCCTTCGTGCAGGGCGTCGCGGACCTCATGGAGAGCGTCAGGGTCGGCGACCCGTTCGCCCCCGACACCGACCTCGGCCCGCTGATCTCGCACGCGCAGCGCGACCGCGTCGCCGGATTCGTCGACCGGGCACGCTCCTACGCGCGCGTGGTCGCCGGCGGCGTCATCCCGCAGGGTGACCTGAAGCAGGGTGCGTACTACCGGCCGACCCTCATCGCGGACGCCGCCCAGGACAGCGAGATCGTCCAGTCCGAGATCTTCGGCCCCGTGCTCGTGGTCCTGCCCTTCGACAGCGACGACGAGGGCATCCGCCTCGCCAACGACACCCCCTACGGCCTGGCCGCCTCGGCCTGGACCAGGGACGTGTTCCGGGCGAACCGCGCCACCCGGGACATCAAGGCGGGCTGTGTCTGGGTCAACGACCACATCCCGATCCTCAGCGAGATGCCGCACGGCGGCTACAAGGCGTCCGGCTTCGGCAAGGACATGTCTGCCTACTCCTTCGAGGAGTACACGCAGATCAAGCACGTCATGTTCGACAACACCGCGGTCGCCCGCAAGGCCTGGCACCGCACGATCTTCGGGGACTGACCCTAGCCAATCTGCGGCTCCCGCCGCGGGCAGCCGGCCGGCCGCCCGCGCGGTCGGCCACCTCTCCCGAAAGGGCACCCACGCGCATGGAGCAGTACGAGCCAGAAAGCCTGTCCGCGGCACAACTCGCCGCCATGCGGCGCAGTTTCCGCAACGGCAGGGCGGCCCTCAGCCGCCGTTCCCTGCTGCGCGCGTCCGCGGGCGGCGCGCTCGCCGTCGGCGGGCTCGGGTCGCTGAGCGCCTGCGGCATTCCCGCCGCGGGCAAGAGCCAGGGCGGTGTCTCGTCCGAGGACCACTCGGCGAAGGAGAAGGTGGTCAACTTCTCCAACTGGACCGAGTACATCGACCTCAGCAAGGACAAGAAGCACCACCCCAGCCTGGACACCTTCGCCCAGCGGACCGGGATCACGGTCAAGTACACCGAGGACATCAACGACAACGTCGAGTTCTTCGGCAAGATCAAGCCGCAGCTCGCGGCGGGCCAGGACACCGGCCGGGACATCATCGTCCTCACCGACTGGCTGGCCTCCCGGCTGATCCGTTACGGCTGGGTGCAGAAGCTCGACCCGGCCCACCTGCCCCACGCGTACACCAATCTGGCTTCCCAGTTCCGCAACCCCGACTGGGATCCCGGCCGCGCCTACTCCTACCCCTGGCAGGGCATCGCCACGGTCATCGCGTACAACGTGAAGGCCACCGGCGGCAAGGAGATCACCTCCGTCTCGCAGCTCCTGGACGACCCGAAGCTCAAGGGCAGGGTCGGCCTGCTGTCCGAGATGCGCGACACGATCGGCATGACGCTGATCGACATGGGCAAGGACCCGCGCGACTTCAAGGCCGACGACTTCGACGCGGCCGTCGCGCGCGTGCAGAAGGCCGTGGACAACAAGCAGGTCCGCCGGTTCACCGGCAACGACTACATATCCGACCTCAGCCAGGGCGACCTCGCGGCCTGTCTGGCGTGGGCGGGCGACGTGGTGCAGCTCCAGGCGGACAACCCGGACGTCAGGTTCGCCATCCCGGACGCCGGCTACCTCACGTCGACCGACAACATGCTGATCCCCAACAAGGCGCGCCACAAGACGAACGCCGAGCGGCTCATCGACTACTTCTACGAGCCGGCCGTCGGCGCGGAGATCGCCGCCGCGATCAACTACGTCACGCCCCTCGACACCGGCGTCGTCAAGCCCGAACTCACCAGGATCGACAAGAAGGCCGGGAACGACCCGCTGATCGTCCCCGACAAGGCCATGGCGGCCAAGGCGCACGGCTTCCGCGCGCTGACCGCCAAGGAAGAGACGTCGTTCGAGGAGAAGTTCGCCCGGCTCACCGGGGCCTGAACCGGCCCGCGCTCCCACACCCCCTTCCCCCGGACTCCTTGGACTCACCATGACGACCGACCACGGCGGCGACGTCCGTCTCACCGGCATCAGCAAGACGTACGACAACGGCTTCACCGCCGTCCAGCCGCTCGACCTCACCGTGCCGCAGGGCTCCTTCTTCGCCCTGCTCGGCGCCTCCGGCTGCGGCAAGACCACCACGCTGCGCATGATCGCGGGACTTGAGGAGCCGACCACGGGCACGGTTCACCTCGGCGACCAGGACGTCACCGCGCTGCCCCCCTACAAGCGCCCGGTGAACACCGTCTTCCAGTCGTACGCGCTCTTCCCGCACCTCGACATCTTCGAGAACGTCGCCTTCGGCCTGCGCCGCCGCGGCATCAAGTCCGTGAAGAAGCAGGTCGGGGAGATGCTCGACCTGGTCCAGCTCGGCGAGCAGGCCCGCAAGAAGCCGAACCAGCTCTCCGGCGGCCAGCAGCAGCGCGTCGCCGTGGCGCGCGCCCTGATCAACCACCCCAAGGTGCTCCTCCTCGACGAGCCGCTCGGCGCCCTCGACCTCAAGCTGCGCCGCCAGATGCAGCTCGAACTCAAGCGCATCCAGACCGAGGTGGGCATCACGTTCGTCCACGTCACGCACGACCAGGAGGAGGCCATGACCATGGCCGACACGGTCGCCGTGATGAACGCGGGCCGCGTCGAGCAGCTGGGCGCCCCGGCCGACCTGTACGAGAACCCGGGCTCCACGTTCGTCGCCAACTTCCTCGGCACGTCGAACTTCATCGAGGCCGAGGTCGCCGGCCGCAGCGGCGAGGACCTCACCCTGAAGGCCGGTGACGGCAAGCTCGTGCTGCCCGCCGCCCGCTGTTCGGCCGCCACCACCACCGGCGGGAAGGTCCTCGTCGGCGTGCGCCCCGAGAAGATCTCCCTCACCCACGCCGACGACGCGGGCTCCATACCCGACGGCCGCAACCGCATCACCGGCCGCGTAGCCGACAGCAGCTTCATCGGCGTCTCCACGCAGTACGTCGTCGACAGCCCGCTCTGCGACGCCTTCGAGGTCTACTCCCAGAACATCGAGCGCGACAGCCGGCTCGCCCCCGGCGCCGAGGTCGTCCTGCACTGGAACCCCGCTCACACCTTCGGTCTCGACGCCACCCAGGACATCGAGGCGGGCGCCGCGAAGGTCGAGGAGGACGCCGCCGCATGACGACCGTCACCAAGACCCCCGCGGAGCCGGTCACCGAGACCGCCCGCCGGCCACGCAAGCGCGGCCGCCTCGTCCCGTACTGGCTGCTGCTGCCCGGCCTCCTGTGGCTGGTCGTCTTCTTCGCCCTGCCGATGGTCTACCAGGCGTCCACGTCGGTCCAGACGGGCTCCCTGGAGGACGGCTTCAAGGTCACCTGGCACTTCGCGACCTACTGGGACGCCCTCGCCGACTACTGGCCGCAGTTCCTGCGCTCGGTGCTCTACGCGGGCGCCGCCACGATCCTGTGCCTGGCGCTCGGCTACCCGCTGGCCTACCTCATCGCCTTCCGCGCGGGACGCTGGCGCAACGTCGTCCTCGTCCTCGTCATCGCGCCGTTCTTCACCAGCTTCCTGATCCGCACGCTGGCCTGGAAGACGATCCTTTCCGACAGCGGCCCGGTCGTCAGCACGCTGAACGCCCTGCACATCCTGGACGTCACGAGCTGGCTCGGCATGACCGACGGCGACCGCGTCCTCGCGACCCCCCTCGCCGTGATCTGCGGACTCACGTACAACTTCCTGCCGTTCATGATCCTGCCGCTCTACACCTCGCTGGAGCGCATCGACGGCCGGCTGCACGAGGCCGCGGGCGACCTGTACGCCACGCCCGCCACCACCTTCCGCAAGGTGACGTTCCCGCTCTCCATGCCGGGCGTCGTCTCCGGCACGCTGCTCACCTTCATCCCCGCCGCCGGTGACTACGTGAACGCCGACCTGCTCGGCTCCACCGACACCCGCATGGTCGGCAACGTCATCCAGACGCAGTTCCTGCGCATCCTGGACTACCCGACGGCGGCGGCACTCTCCTTCATCCTGATGGCCGCGATCCTGATCATGGTCACCGTCTATATCCGCCGGTCCGGAACGGAGGACTTGGTCTGATGCCCTTCGTACGCTGGCTGCGCCGCAATCTCGTCGTCATCGCGGGTCTGATCACCCTCGGCTATCTGCTCCTGCCCAACGTCATCGTGACGGTGTTCTCCTTCAACAAGCCGAAGGGGCGCTTCAACTACGAGTGGCAGCGGTTCTCGCTCGACGCCTGGACGAACCCCTGCGGCGTCGCCGACATGTGCGGCTCACTGTCGCTGAGCCTCCAGATCGCCCTGTGGGCGACGATCGGCGCCACGGTCCTCGGCACGATGATCGCCTTCGCCCTGGTGCGCTACCGCTTCCGCGCCCGCGGCGCCGTGAACTCGCTGATCTTCCTGCCGATGGCGATGCCCGAGGTCGTCATGGCCGCCTCGCTGCTCACGCTCTTCCTCAACATGGGCGCACAGCTCGGCTTCTGGACGATCCTCATCGCCCACATCATGTTCTGCCTCAGCTTCGTCGTGACGGCGGTCAAGGCGCGCGTCATGTCGATGGACCCGCGCCTCGAACAGGCCGCCCAGGACCTCTACGCCGGTCCCTTCCAGACCTTCGTACGGGTCACGCTGCCGATCGCCGCGCCGGGCATCGCCGCGGGCGCGCTGCTCGCCTTCGCGCTCTCCTTCGACGACTTCATCATCACCAACTTCAACGCGGGCTCGACCGTGACTTTCCCCATGTTCGTCTGGGGATCGGCGCAGCGCGGTACGCCCGTTCAGATCAATGTCATCGGTACGGCGATGTTCATCGTCGCCGTGCTGCTCGTCCTTGCCGCGATGCTGGTCGGCAAGCGTAAGAACAAGGCAGTTTGAGGGAGTTGAAATCATGGCCGCACGTGCCATGAACCGTGGTACCGACTGGATCAAGTCACTGGCGGACGCCAAGCCGCTGGCCTACTGGCTGGACGACCCCGGCAAGCCGCAGGCCCAGCCGGCGCTCACCGGCGACGAACGCTGCGACCTGCTCGTCGTCGGCGGTGGCTACAGCGGCCTGTGGACCGCGCTCCTCGCCAAGGAGCGCGACCCCGGGCGCGACGTGGTCCTGCTCGAGGGGCAGGAGGTGGGCTGGGCGGCGTCCGGCCGCAACGGAGGCTTCTGCGCCGCCTCCCTCACCCACGGCGTGGCGAACGGCCTGGCCCGCTGGCCCGGCGAGATCGCGAAGCTGGAGGAGCTCGGCAACCGCAACCTCGACGCGATCGAGGACGCGGTCGCCCGCTACTCCATCGACTGCGACTTCGAGCGCACCGGTGAACTGGACGTGGCCACCGAGCCGCACCAGGTCACCGAACTCCAGGAATTCCACCAGGAGTTGACCGAGGCGGGCCTCGCCGACGGCACCGAGCTGCTCGACGCGGAAGCCACCCGCGAACAGGTCGACTCGCCGACCTTCCTCGGCGCCCTGTACGACCGGCGCGGCGTCGCGATGCTGCACCCCGCCAAGCTCGCCTGGGGCCTCAAGCAGGCCTGCCTCGACCTCGGCGTGCGCTTCTACGAGCACACCCCGGCGCTCGAACTCTCCTCGTCCGGCGCCGGGACCGCGGTCCGCACCCCCTACGGGCGCGTCTTCGCCCAGCACGTCGCGCTCGGCACGAACGTCTTCCCGTCCCTGGTCAAGCGCGTGCGCTCGTACACCGTCCCGGTCTACGACTACGCGCTGATGACCGAGCCTCTGTCCGACGACCAGCTGGCCTCCATCGGCTGGAAGAACCGCCAGGGCCTCGGCGACTCGGCCAACCAGTTCCACTACTTCCGCCTCTCCGCGGACAACCGGATCCTGTGGGGCGGCTACGACGCGATCTATCAGTACGGCGGCCGGGTGCGCGCCGAGTACGACCACCGGCCCGAGACGTACGCGAAGCTCGCCGGCCAGTTCTTCACCTGCTTCCCGCAGCTGGAAGGCGTGCGCTTCAGTCACGCGTGGGGCGGGGCCATCGACACCTGCTCCCGCTTCTCGGCGTTCTTCGGCACGGCCCACAAGGGCCGCGTCGCGTACGCCGCCGGGTACACCGGCCTCGGCGTGGGCGCGACCCGCTTCGGCGCGGACGTGATGCTCGACCTGCTCTCCGGCGAGCGCACGGAGCGTACGGAACTGGAGATGGTCCGCACGAAGCCGCTGCCGTTCCCGCCCGAGCCGTTCGCCTACACCGGGATCGCGCTCACCAAGTGGTCCCTGGCGCGCGCCGATGACAACGGCGGCCGGCGCAACCTGTGGCTGAAGGCCATGGACAAGGCGGGCCTCGGCTTCGACAGCTGACAAGTCCGTAACTAACAACTCATGGGCGGAACCCGCGTAATGCTCGCGGCCCGGCCTCCTCTCCCTGGTGACACGTACAGCTTTCGGCAACTGCGTACCAGGAAGAGGAGGTCCCGCCATGACTGGCTCGGGGGCGAAGTCGGCGGTCGAGTGGCTGGCGTCCGTGGCACCGGATCCGGACGCCTGCCGCTGGGAATGGGAGCGCAATCCCCTCGGGGTCGCGCTCCTGCCCGCGGGCAGGCTCTGGGACGTACTGATACTGCCCGGTGAACTGGGATACCCGACGCTCGACGTGCTCACCCGTGTCATCGACCGGCCGGGCCCCGTGCTCGCCGACTTCGGTGACGCCCGCATGGGCTTCTTCGTGCCCTCCGGCACGGCCACCCGCTGGCTCGGCACGGGCGTGCGCGGCGCCGGCAGCGGCACCTGGATCGTCGTCCCCCATCCCCATCCGGGCCGCGCCGCCGGCGCGGTCCGCTGGCTGATCCCGCCCGACGGCTCGGGCACCCTCACCGACCCGACGGTCCTGGAACTGGCGATGCACGAGGCGGCGGCGCAGCTCGCCCGGGACGACGTACCGGAGTAGGGGCGATGGGCCGGCCGGGTCAGCCGCGCGGCGCCCGGCCCGCCCACACCGCGCACATCACGTACAGCAGGACCACCGAGAGGCACCAGCCGCCGACGACGTCCAGCGGCCAGTGGTAGCCGCGCCGGACCAGGCCCAGGCCGACGGCCGCGTTCAGGACCGCATAGGCGATGACGAGTTCGCGGCGTACGTAGGCACCGCGCACGTACGGCAGCAGGATGAGGAGGCAGGCGCCGTACGCGACCGCCGCCGTCGACGCGTGTCCGGACGGGTAGAAGCCGGTGCCGGGGCCCATCACGGCCGGGCCCGTCCGGGCGACGGTCTCCTTGACGGGGACGACCAGGAGCGGGACGGCGGCCATCGTGAGCGCGGCGGTGACGGGGCGCCTCCACCAGCGGGGCACGCCGTCGCGACGGCCGCGCCAGGCGGCGTACCCGAGGACGGCGGCGAGGACCGGGAGCGCGACGGTGATGTTGCCTAGGTCGGCGAGGAGTTCGGCGGCCCTCTTGGACAGGCCGCTGGATCCGATCGCGTCACCGAGGCGTTCGTCCGCGCGGCGCAGCGCACCGCCGACGGCGATCTGCCAGGTGAGGAAGAGGAAGAGCAGGGCGCTCAGAACGGCGGCCCAACGGAAAATGGTCGGCCGCCCCGGAACAGGGGGGGTAGTTCCGAGGCGGCCGACCTGACCGGTTTGCCGCACGCCCCGGGGGGTTTGGGGCGGGCGGCCATCCGATCGGTGAGGAGTTCCGGAGCCCGAAGCTCCGGGTGTGTGCGCGAGGGCACGACCAGGGCGGGGCTGGGGAGGCTCCGTCCCGGTTTCGCCCACAGTCCCCTGTGGGCGGGGTGTTTCTCTCATCTGCAGAAACCGTACGGCAGGGCGTGGGCGTCCGACAGCGGGAACAGCAACCCGTCATCGCCCTCGCACACGTTCTTCACACGCCCTGACCGTTACCGAAGTGGCTCAGACGCCCGCGAACGCGGTCTCGATGATGTCCAGACCCTCGTTGAGCAGGTCGTCACCGATGACGAGCGGGGGGAGGAAGCGCAGCACGTTGCCGTAGGTGCCACAGGTGAGGACCAGCAGACCCTCGGCGTGGCAGGCCTTGGCGAGCGCGGCGGCGGCGGCCGGGTGCGGCTCCTTGGTGGCCTTGTCCTTGACGAGCTCGATGGCGATCATCGCGCCACGGCCACGGATGTCGCCGATGATGTCGAACTTCTCGGCCATGGTCGCGAGGCGGGCCTTCATGATGGCCTCGATGTTCTTCGCCTTGGCGTTGAGGTCGAGCTCCTTCATGGTCTCGATGGCGCCGAGCGCACCGGCGCAGGCCACCGGGTTGCCGCCGTAGGTGCCGCCGAGGCCGCCCGCGTGCGCGGCGTCCATGATCTCGGCGCGGCCCGTCACGGCGGCGAGCGGCAGACCGCCCGCGATGCCCTTGGCCGTCGTGATCAGGTCGGGGACGATGCCCTCGTCCTCGCACGCGAACCACTGGCCGGTGCGGCAGAAGCCGGACTGGATCTCGTCCGCGACGAAGACGATGCCGTTGTCCGCGGCGAACTGGCGGATCGCGGGCAGGAAGCCCTTCGCCGGCTCGATGAAGCCGCCCTCGCCGAGGACCGGCTCGATGATGATCGCGGCGACGTTGTCGGCGCCGATCTGCTTGGTGATCTGGTCGATCGCCTGGGCGGAGGCCTCGGCACCCGCGTTCTCCGCGCCGGTCAGCCAGCGGTAGCCGTAGGCCACCGGCACGCGGTAGACCTCGGGCGCGAACGGGCCGAAGCCGTTCTTGTACGGCATGTTCTTGCTGGTCAGCGCCATCGTCAGGTTCGTACGGCCGTGGTAGCCGTGGTCGAAGACGACGACGGCCTGGCGCTTGGTGTACGCACGGGCGATCTTGACGGCGTTCTCGACGGCCTCGGCGCCCGAGTTGAACAGGGCGGACTTCTTGGCGTGGTCACCCGGCGTGAGCTCGGCCAGCGCCTCGGCGACGGCCACGTAGCCCTCGTACGGCGTGACCATGAAACAGGTGTGGGTGAAGTCCTGCAGCTGGGCGGAGGCGCGGCGCACGACGGCCTCGGCGGAGGCGCCGACCGAGGTCACGGCGATGCCGGAACCGAAGTCGATCAGGCGGTTGCCGTCGACGTCCTCGATGATGCCGCCGCCCGCGCGGGCGGTGAAGACCGGCAGCGTGGAGCCCACGCCGGCCGCGACCACGGCGGTACGTCGGGCCTGCAGCTCCTGCGACTTCGGACCGGGGATGGCGGTGACGACGCGGCGCTCCTGCGGGACTGCGCTCATGCGGGGCTCCTGGGGGTGTTTCGGGTGCTTTCTTCGCAGGTTAGGGGCCAGGGGCGGGGTGGGGCATGCTCCATCGGGGCGTTGTTCGCCGGTGGCGTTGTCCGTCGTGGACATAGGGCCGCCTCACGGGGGTAGCCCCAGGTCCGGGCGCGTAACCGGTGAACTCCCCGTGCAGGGGCACTAGATTGACCGGCGGACACGCAGACCGGCAGGTCAGGGGGCAAGGGCAATGGACACCGACGGCACGCAGGGCACACACGACCCGGTTGGCAGGCGGCTGCACGGGTCGGTGCCCCGCCCCGCGCAGCCGCCCCGCCCGGCCGCGCCGCCGATGCCCCGGCAGGCGCCCGGCGCCGGCGGCGGTTCCGTGACCGAATGGCTCTCGGCGCGCCGCCCCAAGGCCGGTCCGGGAGTGTGGCGCTACGGGTACGTCCCGCGCCCGCCCGAGCAGAACACCGCCGCCGTCGGGCGTCGGCTGCTGGCCTGGATGGCGGGCTCGTTCGTGGTCGGTGTCTTCCTGTGGAGCCTGTGGCGGGAAGGCACCATGCCGTACCAGTGGGTGCCGCTGAAGGTGCTGACGCCGGACAGGTGGTGGTGGCCCGGCACCACGTCCCCCAAGGGGCAGGAGGCGGTCGACGCGCTGGTCGTGTACCAAGGCGTGGCCTTCGCGGTCATCGTCTTCCTGGTCGGACGCTTCGGCGCCTGGGCGGAGGGCATCCGGCACTTCGTGACCGACCGTCCCCAGCCGGCCCGCGCCGTCGTGGCGTCGGTCGCCGCGGTGGGTGTGCTGATCTTCGTGTGGCCGGGCGCCCTGGGGCTCGACTGGCGCCCTTTGCCGATCGCCGACCCGGTCCTCTCCCTCGTCGTCCTCGTCACGGGCGGCAGCGGGTTCTTCCAGGTCCCGGTCCTCGCCTACACGCTGTACGCCCTGATCACCCTGGCCGTCCTGTGGCCGTTCGCCCGGATCGGAGGCTGGCTCGACGCCTGGTCGGGGCGGCCCCGGAAGGGGTCGCGCAAGGCCCCGCCGCGGCCCGGCGTCTCGCCCCTCGCCCGCGCCCAGTGGGCCGAGCTGCGGGCGTCCGGGCAGGACCGGGCCGCCGACGTGCTCACGGCTGAGGTCGCGGGCGGCCGGATGAACGACGTCGACTGCGTCCGTGTCGCCCATGTGTGGCGGGATGCCACGGCGCGGCCGGACGGCTCCGTCACCTTCACCGACACCGTGGTCAGGCAGGGCGGGGCCGCCTGGACGCACCCTTCCGGCCAGCGGGACCTGCCGGCCCGCGCCGCCGAGCACGACCTGCTGGTCGGCCAGGTGCGGATCGGCCGGTACGCGCGCGACGAGCGCAATCCGTACGCCCTGCGCGGCGCCGGCGCCGCCCTGGACCCGGGTGTGCTCGGCACCTCGATGCTCGCCGTCGGCCCGTCCGGCGCGGGCAAGACGGTCGGCGTCGTGCGGCCCGTGGTCGAATCGCTGGCCCTGCAGGCCCTCACCGGCCAGTGCGCCGTCATCGCCGTCTGCGCGGCCGGTACCCCGCTCGGACCCGACGACGCGTACGACGTCGTCGTCAAGCCCGGCGACCCCGCCTCGGTGCACGGCCTCGACCTGTACGCCGGCTCCACGGACCCGGACGAGGCCGCCGCCTTCCTCGCCGAAGGACTGGTCGGCGACCTGGAGACCGTCGACACGCGCCGCGCCGCCACCGCGCTCGCCCAGCTGCTCGGGCCGTATCGCGCCGTGCACGGCAGGTTCCCCGAGGTATTGGTGCTGCGGGAGCTGCTGGAAGGGGAGCCGGGTGCGCTCGCCGACCTCAAGGCACGGCTCACGGGCGACCCGGAGGACGACGCGCGGCGCTCCGCGATGCGCCGCGAGCTGGAGGCCCGCCTGCGCCAGTCGGGCACGGTGAACGACCCGGGGCCGAGCCTCGCGGACCGGCTCGGCCTGCTGGACCGGCCGGTGTTCGCCGGTTTCTTCGACGCGGGACGCTCGTTCTCCGTCCGGGCCGTCACCCAGCACCCGCTGCGGGTCCGCGTCGACCTGCCCGAGCAGGGCCACGAGGAGGCGTCGCGGCTGCTCGCCCGGCTGCTGCTCGCCCAGTTCACCTCCGCCGTGCGCAGCCGGCCTCAGCGCTCCCACTTCGCCTGCCTGATCCTCGACGACGCGTCGCGGACCCTGACCGCGGAGACGGTGCGGGCCATTCAGCGGCTCCGGTCGACGAACGCCGGAGTCGTGCTCGGCCTGCGGACGATCGGCGAGGTCGCCGAGTCCTTGCAGGGGCCCTTGTACGCGGCGGTCGGCTGCCGCATGGCGTTCTCCGGCGTCACCACCTGGGACGGGCGGCGCTTCGCCGAGGCCTGGGGCACGGAGTGGGTCGAGACCGAGGAGGTCGCCCAGCACGCGGTCTTCGCGAACCAGCCGGTGACCCGCGCCCTGCACAAGCTGCGCAAGATGATCACCGGGAAAGCCGTGACGACCGACGCGGTCACGGTGCGCAAGGTCGAACGCGAGCGCTGGTCCGCCTCCGACCTCGCCCACGCCGTCCCGCCCGGCCACGCCGTGCTCTCGCTCACCACGGTCCGTGGCGAGCACGCGCCCCCGCTTCTGGTGGACCTGCGCGACTGAGATGGCCCGGCGGGTGGGGAGGCCCCTGGGTGGGGGAGGCCGCAGCCGTACGTACGGTGAGGCAGAATCGACACTGGTCGTTCATACGTACCGGCCAAAAGATCCACAGGATCCCCCCCACCCGAGCACCACCTGTCGCACACCTGAAGGCCTCATGCCGCCCACGCTCGCCTCCCTCGTCCACCACTCCGCGCTCAAGCTGACCGTGCGCGCCGGGGAGGAACGGCTGGGCACCGCCGTGCGCTGGGCCCACGTCAGTGAGCTCGCCGACCCCGTGCCGTACATGGAGGGCGGCGAGCTGCTCCTGTTCACCGCCCTCAAGCTGGACGCGGAGGACCCGGTGGCGATGCGCCGCTACGTGAAGCGGCTCGCGGGCGCCGGGGTCGTCGGGCTCGGCTTCGCCGTCGGCGTCAACTACGACGCCGTCCCGCAGGCCCTCGTCGACGCGGCGCGCGAGGAGGAGTTCCCGCTCCTCGAAGTGCCGCGCCGCACCCCCTTCATCGCCATCAGCAAGGCCGTCTCCGCCGCCATCGCCGCGGACCAGTACCGCGCCGTCACCGCCGGGTTCGCCGCCCAGCGCGAGCTGACCAAGCAGGCCCTGAGCGGCGGGCCCGAGGGGCTGCTCGGCGTGCTCGCCGGCCAGGTCGACGGCTGGGCCGCGCTGTACGACGCGTCGGGCGCCGTGGTCGCGGCCGCGCCGGAGTGGGCCGGGCGCCGCGCGGCCCGGCTCGTCGCCGACGTCGAGCGGCTGCGCGAGCGGCCCGCCCCGGCCAGCGCCGTCGTCGGCGGCAGCGAACAGCACGGCGGCGGGGACGAGGACCGCGTCGAACTGCACTCGCTCGGCACCGGCCGCAGGCCCCGCGCCGCGCTCGCCGTCGGCACCGCCGCGGCCCTCGGCACCGCCGAGCGTTACGCGCTGCACTCCGCCATCGCCCTGCTCACCCTCACCACCGAGCGCTCCCGCTCGCTGCACGCCGCCGAGCAGCGCATCGGCGCCGCGGTCCTGCGGATGCTCCTCGCCGGGGAGCCCGAGCACGCCAGGACCGTCGCCGGGGACCTGTACGGAGGGCTGCTCGACGCGCCCTTCCGGATGGTCGTCGCCGAGGTCGCGTCCGCGTCTGCGGGCCGCGCGCACGCCGACGGCCACGCGCGCGTGGCCCTCGACAAGCCGGATCGGCCCGCGCCGGGCACCGGGCCGGCGGCCGTCGCAGTCCCCGGTGACCCGCTCACCGGGCTCGCCGACGTCGTGGAGGCCGCCGCGGCCCGCTCCGGGGAGGCCGTCCTCGTGGTGCCCGACGGCGACCGGCTCGTCCTGCTCGCCGCCGACGGCGGCGCGGCGGCGGGTGCCTGCACCCAGTACGCCGAGGCCCTGGAGACCGCCCGGCTGAACCAGCGCGAGCAGGGCGGGGCGGGTGAGGACGACGAACTCGTGGTGGGTCTGTCCGCACCGGCCGGGCCGATCGCCGCCGCGACCGCGTACAAGCAGGCCGAGCAGGCCCTCTCCGTCGCCCGGCGGCGCGGGCGCGCCCTCGTCGAGCACGAGGAGGTCGCCGCGGGCTCCGTCGTGCCGCTGCTCGCCGACGACGCCGTACGCGCCTTCGCCGACGGCCTCCTGCGCGCCCTGAAGGACCATGACGCGACCGGCCGCGGCGACCTCGTGGCGTCGCTTCGCGCCTGGCTCTCGCGGCACGGCCAGTGGGACGCGGCCGCCGCCGACCTCGGCGTGCACCGGCACACCCTGCGCTACCGGATGCGGCGCGTCGAGGAGATCCTCGGCCGCTCGCTCGACGACCCGGACGTGCGCATGGAGCTCTGGCTGGCCCTCAAGGCGACGAGCGCGAGCGGCGAGTAGGGCCGCTCGGCCCGCCCTTCCGGAGTGGATCCGCGCCCCGCTTCTGCCAAAGCGGCGTGCGGCCCGCCCGGACTCCGACAGGTCGGACAAACACGGCTCCGCCCCGGCCCGCCTACCGTTGGTCCGGAAAGACCCCAGTACACACCCACTGCGGAAGGGCCGGGACCGACTATGACCGCCACTCACGCCTTCTGGCTCGCGGGCCGCGAGGCCACCGGTGACGCCACCTTCGACGTCACCAACTCCTACGACGGTCGGCTGGTCGGCAAGGTCAGCGTGCCCACGGACGCGCAGGTCGAGGAGGCCGTCGCCGCCGCGTACGCCGTCCGCGACGAGTTCGCCGCCACCCCCGCCCACGTACGGGCCAAGGCCCTCAACCACGTGGCCGACCGGCTGACCGAGCGCACCGAGGAGATCGCCCAGCTGATCTCCGCCGAGAACGGCAAGCCCATCAAGTGGGCGCGCGGCGAGGTCGGCCGTGCCGTCTCCGTCTTCCGCTTCGCCGCCGAGGAGGCCCGCCGCTTCAACGGCGGCGAGGCCCAGCGCCTCGACACCGACGCGGGCGGCACCGGCCGCCTCGCGCTCACCCGCCGCATCCCGCAGGGCGTCGTCCTCGGCATCGCGCCGTTCAACTTCCCGCTGAACCTCAGCGCCCACAAGGTCGCCCCGGCCATCGCCGTCGGCGCCCCGATCATCCTCAAGCCGGCCCCGGCCACGCCGATCTCCTCGCTGATCCTCGGCGAACTGCTGGCCGAGACGGACCTCCCGGCCGGCTCCTGGTCCGTCCTGACGGTGCCGAACGACCGCATGCCCGCCCTGGTCCAGGACGAGCGCCTGCCGGTCATCTCGTTCACCGGCTCGGACAAGGTCGGCTACGCGATCATGGACAGCGTGCCGCGCAAGCACTGCACGCTGGAGCTGGGCGGCAACGGCGCGGCCGTCGTCCTCGGCGACTGGGCCTCCGACGAGGACCTGGACTGGGCGGCGACCCGCATCGCCACCTTCTCCAACTACCAGGGCGGCCAGTCCTGCATCTCCGTACAGCGCGTCATCGCCGACGCCTCCCTGTACGAGCGGCTCCTGCCGAAGATCGTCGCGGCCGTCGAGGCGCAGGTCACCGGTGACCCCGCGGACGACGCCACCGACGTCGGCCCGCTGGTCAACGAGGACGCCGCCAAGCGCGTGGAGTCCTGGGTCGACGAGGCCGTCGCCGCGGGCGCCTCGCTGCTCGCGGGCGGCAAGCGTGAGGGCGCCACGTACGCCCCGACCGTCCTCGCCGACGTGCCGGCCGACGTGACGATCTCCTGCGAGGAGGTCTTCGGACCGGTCCTCACGGTCAAGAAGGTCGACGGCGAGGCCGAGGCCTTCGCCGCGGTCAACGACTCGAAGTACGGCCTTCAGGCGGGCGTGTTCACGCACGACCTGCAGACGGCGTTCCGCGCCCACCGCGCCCTCGAGGTCGGCGGCGTGGTCATCGGCGACGTGCCGTCCTACCGCGCTGACCAGATGCCGTACGGCGGCGTCAAGCAGTCCGGCGTGGGCCGCGAGGGCGTGCGCCACGCGATGGACGACTACACGTACGAGCGCGTGCTCGTCCTGACGGGCCTGGCCCTCTAGGGTCTCGTCGAAATGATCTAGGCCCAGCAAGACTCCGGCGTACGCCTGATCCGTACGCCGGCCATGGACGGTCGGAGCCCACTGTGCGGGGGCTCCGGCCGTCCGCCTTTCCGGACCCGCCGTTTGACGGCAGGCCCGGCGGACCCTTGTCCCTCCAATGCCACTGCGGGTGACCCGATCGGTGCGCGAGGGGTGGTCGCGTTGCCGGATTTCGGGTACATACGACCGAGTAGCACCCGTCGGTAGTCGATGCCGAACGGCCCCTACTCGCGACGAGGTGAGCCCTCATGGCGGCCCCAACTTCCCAGCAGCCATCCGTATCGGAACGCGAGGCCCGGCAGGTCGCCGAGGCCGCGCGCGAACAGGGCTGGCGCAAGCCGAGCTTCGCCAAGGAGCTCTTCCTCGGGCGCTTCAGCCTGGACCTGATCCACCCCCATCCACAGCCGGCGGACGAGGACGTCCGGCGCGGCGAGGAGTTCCTCGCCAAATTGCGTAACTTCTGCGAGACCCGGATCGACCCGGCCCGCATCGAGCGCGAGGCGCAGATCCCCGACGACGTGATCAACGGGCTCAAGGAGCTCGGCGCCCTCGGCATGAAGATCGACATCAAGTACGGCGGCCTCGGCCTCACGCAGGTCTACTACAACAAGGCCCTCGCCCTGGTCGGCACCGTGAACCCCGCGATCGGCGCCCTGCTGTCGGCCCACCAGTCCATCGGTGTGCCCCAGCCGCTGAAGATCTTCGGCACCCAGGAGCAGAAGGACAAGTTCCTGCCGCGCTGCGCCAGCACCGACATCACCGCGTTCCTGCTGACCGAACCCGACGTCGGCTCGGACCCGGCGCGCCTCGCCACGACCGCGGTGCCCGACGGGGACTCGTACATCCTCGACGGCGTGAAGCTGTGGACGACGAACGGCGTCGTCGCCGATCTGCTCGTCGTCATGGCGCGGGTGCCGAAGGCGGAGGGGCGCAAGGGCGGCATCACGGCCTTCGTCGTGGAGGCCGACTCCGAAGGGATCACGGTCGAGAACCGCAACGCCTTCATGGGCCTGCGCGGCCTGGAGAACGGCGTGACCCGCTTCCACCGGGTCAGGGTCCCGGCCGCGAACCGCATCGGCCCCGAGGGCGCCGGCCTCAAGATCGCCCTCACCACCCTCAACACGGGCCGGCTCTCGCTGCCCGCGATGTGCGTGGGCGCGGGCAAGTGGTGCCTGAAGATCGCCCGCGAGTGGTCGGGCGCACGCGAGCAGTGGGGCAAGCCGGTCGCGTTCCACGAGGCGGTCGGCGAGAAGATCTCGTTCATCGCCGCGACGACCTTCGCCCTCGAAGCCGTCGTCGACCTGTCCTCGCAGATGGCCGACGAGGACCGCAACGACATCCGTATCGAGGCCGCCCTCGCCAAGCTCTTCGGCTCCGAGATGGGCTGCCTGATGGCCGACGAGCTGGTCCAGATCCGCGGCGGCCGCGGCTTCGAGACCGCTGAGTCCCTCGCGGCGCGCGGCGAACGCGCCGTCCCCGCCGAGCAGCTCCTGCGCGACCTGCGCATCAACCGCATCTTCGAGGGCTCGACGGAGATCATGCACCTCCTCATCGCCCGCGAGGCCGTGGACGCGCACCTGTCCGTCGCCGGTGACCTGATCGACCCCGACAAGTCCCTGTCCGACAAGGCGAAGGCGGGCGCGAAGGCCGGCGGCTTCTACGCGCGCTGGCTGCCGAAGCTCGTCGCCGGACCCGGCCAACTCCCCAACTCCTACAGAGAGTTCCACCCCGCCGGCCACGCCGACCTGTCCGGTCATCTGCGCTACGCCGAGCGCTCGGCGCGCAAGCTGGCCCGCTCCACCTTCTACGCCATGTCACGCTGGCAGGGAAAGATGGAGACCAAGCAGGGTTTCCTCGGCCGGATCGTCGACATCGGCGCCGAACTCTTCGCGATGAGCGCGGCCTGCGTGCGGGCCGAGCACCTGCGCGGCAGCGGCGAACACGGCCGCGAGGCGTACCAGCTCGCCGACGCGTTCTGCAGCCAGTCCCGCGTCCGCGTCGACGAACTCTTCGGGCGCCTGTGGCACAACACCGACGAGATGGACCGCAAGGTCACCAAGGGCGTCCTCGGCGGGTCCTACACCTGGCTGGAGGAGGGCGTCATCGACCCGAGCGGCGATGGGGCGTGGATCGCGGACGCGACCCCCGGCCCCTCGAAGCGGAAGAACGTCCGCCGCCCCATCCGCTGAACCGTGCCCCGGGGCCCGTGGGAATCTTGCTCACCGCAAGGACCACGGGCCCCGGGGGAGACGGCAGCCATGCGCGACGAGCGCAAGTACCGCAACGACCTGGAACGACGGTTCCTCGACAACGCGCTGAAGATGCGCACCCGCGGTTTCTGGCTGCTCGTCGTCGCCGCGCTGCTGTGGCTGTACGTCCTGGCCCGGCTCCTGCTGCCGCCGGGCTTCCTCCTCGCGTCCGGCAGTGAACACGGCGCCGGCTGCGACGACCCCCTCCTCTTCGAGGAGATCCGCAGCAGCTACGACGACGGCATCTCCAACGCCTGCGTCCTGGAGCCCTGGCCGACGATCTTCGCCGTCCTCGCGCTCTCGGTCCCCATCGGGACGGCAGGCGCAATCCTCTACGTGCGCGGCGTCCTCAGCGCCAACCTCAGTCACTACGTCCGATCCATGACCGGGCACTGAATGGGCCCGCCGCCTTGCCACAAACGGCGACGAGGCGGACATTGGGTGCAGGGGAGGTGTTTTTGTGCCGGGTGCCGGAATCGATCGCATCACCTCCAGGATCATGCGCGCGGGCGAAGGCAGAATCCTTCGCACGCTCCAGCGCGTCGCCGACCAGGTCAACTCGGTCGAGGACGACTTCCGCGCGCTCGCCGACGCCGAACTCCAGGCCCTCACCGCCGAGTTCAGGCAGCGCCACGCCGACGGCGAGAGCCTGGACGACCTCATGCCCGAGGCGTTCGCCGCCATCCGCGAGGCCGCGCGCCGCACGCTCGGCATGCGCCACTTCGACGTACAGCTGATGGGCGGCGCCGCGCTCCACCTCGGCAACATCGCCGAGATGCAGACCGGCGAGGGCAAGACCCTGGCCGCGACCCTGCCCGTCTACCTCAACGCCCTGGCCGGGAAAGGCGTCCACCTCGTCACGGTCAACGACTACCTCGCCGAGCGCGACGCCGCCTGGATGGGCCGGGCCTACCGGTTCATGGGCCTCACCGTCGGCGTCGTCAGGGCCGACATGGACCCGGCCGACCGGCGCGCCGCGTACGCCTGCGACATCACGTACGGCACCAACACCGAGTTCGGCTTCGACTACCTGCGCGACAACATGGCGTGGTCGAGGGACGAACTGGTTCAGCGCGGCCACCACTTCGCGATCGTCGACGAGGCGGACTCGATCCTCATCGACGAGGCCCGTACGCCCCTGATCATCTCCGGCCCGGCCGACCAGCCCACCCACTGGTACGGCGTCTTCGCGGGACTGGTCCGGAACATGAAGGGCGTCCGGGTCCAGGACGAGAACTTCACGAGCCAAGTCGACAAGGACCGGCTCGCCGTGCTGCGGGCCACGTACGACTACGAGTACGACCCGAAGAAGCGGACCGTGGCGATCCTGGACCGGGGGGTCACGTACCTGGAGGACCAGCTCGGCATCGAGAACTTCTACGAGGCGGCCCACACCCCGCTCGTCGGGCACCTGAACAACGCGCTCAAGGCCAAGGAGCACTTCAGGAACGACAAGGACTACGTCGTCATCGACGGCGAGGTCCTCATCGTCGACGAGCACACCGGCCGCATCCTCATGGGCCGCCGCTACAACGAGGGCCTGCACCAGGCCATCGAGGCCAAGGAAGGGGTGGACATCAAGGACGAGAACCAGACGCTCGCCACGATCACTCTGCAGAACTTCTTCCGCCTTTACACCAAGCTCGGCGGTATGACCGGCACCGCCATGACCGAGGCCGCCGAGTTCCACCAGATCTACAAGCTGCATGTCGTGCCCATCCCCACCAACCGGCCGATGGTCCGCCGTGACGACCCCGACCTGATCTACCGCACCGAGAGCGCCAAGTTCGACGCGATCGTCGAGGACATCGCCGAGAGGCACGCCACCGGCCAGCCCGTCCTCGTGGGCACCACCTCCGTGGAGAAGTCCGAGCTCCTGTCTGAACAGCTCCACAGGCACGGCATCCGGCACGAGGTCCTCAACGCCAAGAACCATCGCCGCGAGGCCCAGATCGTCGCCCAGGCCGGCCGCAAGGGCGCCGTCACCGTCGCGACGAACATGGCGGGCCGCGGCACCGACATCATGCTCGGCGGCAACCCCGAGGCGATGGCCGCCGCCGCACTCGAAGAACTGGAAGAACTGGACGAACTGGACGAACTGGAAGAACGCAGCCCCGCCGAGGACGACGACCCCGACCGGCGCCGTGCCGTCGAGGAGCGCGTCACCGCGGCCGCCGCCGCCGAGCACGACGAGGTCAAGGAACTCGGCGGGCTCTACGTCCTCGGCACCGAGCGGCACGAGTCCCGGCGCATCGACAACCAGCTGCGCGGCCGCTCGGGACGCCAGGGCGACCCCGGGGCGTCCCGCTTCTACCTGTCCCTGGAGGACGACCTGATGCGCCTGTTCCGCGCCCAGGTCGTCGACCGGGTCATGGCCATGGCGAACGTCCCCGCGTCCGTGCCCATCGAGAACAAGATGGTCACCCGCGCCATCGCCTCCGCCCAGTCCCAGGTCGAGCAGCAGCACTTCGAGTCCCGCAAGGACGTCCTCAAGTTCGACGAGGTGCTCAACCGGCAGCGCACCCTCATCTACCGCGAACGCCGCCGCGTCCTGGAGGGCGAGGACCTGCGCGCCCAGGTCCTCCTCTTCATGGACGAGACCGTCGCGGCGTACATCACCCACGAGACCGCCGAGGGCTACCCGGAGGAATGGGACCTCGACGTCCTGTGGGCCGCCTTCCACGAGCTCTACCCGTGCGGCATCACCGCCGACGAGCTCGACGAGGCGGCAGGCGGGCGCTCCGAGCTGACCGCGGACGCCCTCGTCGCCGCCGTCACCGAGGACATCCACGCCCGCTACGAGGAGCGCGAGAGCGAGCTCGGCGCCGACGCCCTGCGAGACCTGGAACGCCTCGTCGTCCTCGCCGTCCTGGACCGCAAATGGCGCGAACACCTCTACGAGATGGACTACCTCCGCGACGGCATCGGCCTGCGCTACACGCTCGGCCGCGAGCCGATCTTCGAGTACGAACGCGAGGGGTTCGACCTGTTCACGGCCATGATGGACGCCATCAAGGAGGAGTCCGTCGGCTACGTCTTCAACCTCGACACCACCGCCGACGCGTCGCCCTCCGACGCCCTCGACGCGGCCCGGCGCCCCGACCGTCTCCGCTTCAGCGCGCCCACCCTGGACACCGCCGGGGGCAGACAGGAAGGCGACTTCAACACCGTCCCCGACGAGGACGCACCGCAGGACGCACCGCGCGACGCGGAGCCGCCTGGACCCGCCCCGCGGCCGTCCGCCTGAGCGAAGGGCCGCCGCCTGCGCAGGCGATGGCGAACCGTCTGCGGAGGCGATGGTGAAGCGCCGGGGGACGCGCTGTCCGAGGCGCCCGGAGACCACGCCACAATGGGGGGCATGAGCGACAGCGCATCCCCCCTCGCGGACCCGCACCTCGTCTACGACCCCGCCGGCACGGACGGCCCGCGGGACGTCGTCATCCTCGGCTCCACGGGCTCGATCGGCACCCAGGCCATCGACCTGGTGCTGCGCAACCCCGACCGCTTCACGGTCACGGCGCTGTCCGCCGCGGGCGGCCGGGTCGGCCTGCTCGCCGAACAGGCCAGGCAGCTGCGCGTCCGCACCGTCGCGGTCGCCCGCGAGGACGTCGTGCCCGCCCTGCGCGAGGCCCTGAGCGCGCAGTACGCCGACGGCGAGCCGCTCCCCGAGATCCTGGCCGGACCCGACGCGGCCACCCAGCTCGCCGCCTCGCCCTGCCACACGGTGCTCAACGGCATCACCGGATCCATCGGCCTCGCCCCGACCCTGGCCGCCCTGGAGGCCGGGCGCACCCTGGCCCTCGCCAACAAGGAGTCGCTCATCGTCGGCGGCCCCCTGGTCAAGGCGCTCGCGAAGCCGGGCCAGATCATCCCGGTCGACTCGGAGCACGCCGCGCTCTTCCAGGCCCTCGCGGCCGGCAAGCGCGCGGACGTCCGCAAGCTCGTCGTCACCGCGTCCGGCGGCCCCTTCCGGGGACGGACGAAGGCGGACCTCGCACACGTCACACCCGAGGACGCGCTCGCGCACCCGACCTGGGCGATGGGCCCGGTCATCACCGTCAACTCCGCGACCCTCGTCAACAAGGGCCTGGAGGTGATCGAGGCGCACCTCCTCTACGACATTCCGTTCGAGCGGATCGAGGTGGTCGTGCACCCGCAGTCCTACGTCCATTCCATGGTCGAGTTCACGGACGGCTCCACTCTCGCCCAGGCCACCCCGCCCGACATGCGAGGACCCATCGCCATCGGCCTCGGCTGGCCCGAGCGGATCCCCGACGCGGCACCCGCGTTCGACTGGACGAAGGCGTCGAACTGGGAGTTCTTCCCCCTCGACACCGAGGCCTTCCCCTCGGTCGGGCTCGCCCGGCACGTCGGCGAGCTCGCGGGTACGGCCCCGGCAGTGTTCAATGCCGCAAACGAGGAGTGCGTGGACGCGTTCCTGAACGGCGCGCTGCCGTTCAACGGCATCATGGACACCGTCACGAAGGTCGTCGAGGAACACGGCGCGCCTTCGGCCGCGGCATCGGGAACTTCCCTGACCGTCGCGGACGTCCTCGAAGCGGAGACCTGGGCACGCGCCCGGGCCCGTGAACTGACCGCACAGGCGACATCGACCGCGGAGGCTCGTGCATGACGACCTTGATGATGATTCTCGGCATAGTCGTCTTCGCGATCGGACTGCTCGTCTCGATCGCCTGGCACGAGCTGGGACATCTGTCGACCGCGAAGCTCTTCAAGATCCGCGTGCCGCAGTACATGGTCGGCTTCGGCCCGACGATCTGGTCACGCAGGAAGGGCGATACGGAGTACGGCGTCAAGGCGATCCCGCTGGGCGGCTACATCCGCATGATCGGCATGTTCCCGCCCGGCCCGGACGGGAAGATCGAGGCCCGCTCCACCTCACCGTTCCGCAGCATGGTCGAGGACGCGCGGGCGGCGGCCTTCGAGGAGCTCCAGCCGGGCGACGAGACCCGCCTCTTCTACACGCGCAAGCCGTGGAAGAGGGTCATCGTGATGTTCGCGGGCCCCTTCATGAACCTGATCCTCGCGGTCGGCCTGTTCTTCACGGTCCTGATGGGATTCGGCATCACCCAGCAGACCACCACGGTCAGCTCGGTCCAGAGCTGCGTGGTCAAGCAGAGCGAGAACCGCGACACCTGCAAGAAGTCCGACCCCGCCTCCCCGGCCGCCGCGGCCGGACTGCGGGCCAAGGACAAGATCCTCTCGTTCAACGGCGTGAAGACCGACCGGTGGAGCACCCTCTCCGACGAGATCCGCGCCAACCCCGGCAAGTCCGTCGACATCGTCGTCCTGCGCGACGGCCAGGAGAAGGTCCTGCACGCCAAGATCGCCACCAACCAGGTGGCGAAGAAGGACAGCAGCGGCCAGATCGTCCAGGGCGAGTACATCAACGCCGGATTCCTCGGCTTCAGCGCATCGACCGGTGTCGTGCGCCAGGACTTCGGCGACTCCGTGACGTGGATGGGCGACAGGGTCGGCGACGCCGTCCACTCGCTCGCCGCGCTGCCCGGCAAGATCCCGGCCCTGTGGGACGCGGCCTTCGGCGACGGCCCGCGTGAGCCGGACTCGCCGATGGGCGTGGTCGGCGCGGCCCGTGTAGGCGGGGAGATCTTCAACCTGGACATCCCGGCGACCCAGCAGCTGGGCATGGCCCTGATGCTCGTCGCGGGGTTCAACCTGTCGCTGTTCCTCTTCAACATGCTGCCGCTGCTGCCCCTGGACGGCGGGCACATCGCCGGCGCCCTGTGGGAGTCGCTGCGACGGAATGTGGCGAAGGTCTTCAAGCGGCCCGACCCCGGCCCGTTCGATGTGGCGAAGCTGATGCCGGTCGCCTACGTCGTGGCCGGAATCTTCGTCTGCTTCACCGTCCTCGTACTGATCGCGGACGTCGTCAACCCGGTCAAAATCTCGTAGTCACCCATAGTTCAGAGAAAAAGGGACCGCGCGCCACGCGTCGAGCAGGGCGGTGGCGCGAGACGGGAGGGCGGCCAGGCATGCTCTGTGCCTGGCCGCCTACCTTTGGGTGGACTTCCGGACGTGATGTGCCCGGCGCCGGGCCGGTGCCGTAATCTCGAAGCCTGGAGCCCGCTCACCACGGGACCCCGATCCGTGTCTTCTTCTCGGGTCTCGATTCCACACCTTGGGGTTGCACAGCAGATGACTGCGATTTCTCTCGGCATGCCGTCCGTTCCGACCAAGCTCGCCGAGCGCCGCAGGAGCCGGCAGATCCAGGTCGGCACCGTGGCGGTCGGCGGAGACGCACCGGTGTCGGTGCAGTCCATGACGACGACCCGTACGTCCGACATCGGCGCCACGCTCCAGCAGATCGCCGAGCTCACCGCGTCCGGCTGCCAGATCGTGCGTGTGGCATGCCCCACACAGGACGACGCCGACGCCCTTGCGACCATCGCGCGGAAGTCGCAGATCCCCGTCATCGCGGACATCCACTTCCAGCCGAAGTACGTCTTCGCCGCCATCGAGGCGGGCTGCGCTGCGGTCCGGGTGAACCCGGGCAACATCAAGCAGTTCGACGACAAGGTCAAGGAGATCGCGCAGGCGGCCAAGGACCACGGCACCCCGATCCGCATCGGGGTGAACGCGGGCTCGCTCGACGCCCGGCTGCTCAAGAAGTACGGCAAGGCCACCCCCGAGGCGCTCGTCGAGTCGGCGCTGTGGGAGGCGTCCCTCTTCGAGGAGCACGGCTTCCGCGACATCAAGATCTCGGTCAAGCACAACGACCCGGTCGTGATGGTCAACGCCTACCGCCAGCTCGCCGCCCAGTGCGACTACCCGCTGCACCTCGGCGTCACCGAGGCGGGCCCGGCCTTCCAGGGCACCATCAAGTCCGCCGTCGCCTTCGGCGCGCTGCTCTCCGAGGGCATCGGCGACACCATCCGCGTCTCCCTCTCGGCCCCGCCGGTCGAGGAGATCAAGGTGGGCAACCAGATCCTGGAGTCCCTCAACCTCAAGCCGCGCCGCCTGGAGATCGTCTCCTGCCCGTCCTGCGGCCGCGCCCAGGTCGACGTCTACAAGCTCGCCGAAGAGGTCACCGCCGGCCTCGACGGCATGGAGGTCCCGCTGCGCGTCGCCGTCATGGGCTGCGTCGTGAACGGACCGGGCGAGGCCCGCGAGGCGGACCTCGGCGTCGCCTCCGGCAACGGCAAGGGCCAGATCTTCGTGAAGGGCGAGGTCATCAAGACCGTCCCCGAGTCGAAGATCGTCGAGACCCTCATCGAAGAGGCGCTGAAGATCGCCGAGCAGATGGAACAGGACGGCGTCGCCTCCGGCGAGCCCACGGTGGCCGTCGCCGGCTGACATGTTGTGACCTCGAGGCCCGTCGCCCCTCCGGGGACGACGGGCCTTGTCGTTGTGCGGGTGCGGCGCCGCCTCATCGATGAGATGCCCTGGCGAAGCCGGGCATCTCAGGGGCGCGGGGAACTGCGCGAGCAACCACAAGCCACCCGCACCCGCCCGACGACAGCAACCCGGCAGACGAACAGGCGCGGGGCCGCCGCAGGCAGGCCCCCTGAAACAGCCGCCTCCCCAGAGGCAGAGGCGCCGCACAATTCCGGCAGGTAAGGTGCGGAGACCAGCAGACCGTATGGTGAGGCCCCCGCACGTGTTGACTCAGACCACCACCCGGGTCCTCGAACCGAGTGACCTCGACGCCGCGCTCGCCGTGCTCGACCGCGAGTCGGTTGCCAATGCCTTCGTGGCGTCCCGCGTCCAGGTCGCGGGCCTCGACCCGTGGCGGCTGGGCGGCGAGATGTGGGGCTGGTACGAGGACGGGATGCTCGAGTCCCTCTGCTACGCGGGCGCGAACCTGGTGCCGATCTGTGCCACTCCGAGGGCCGTGCGCGGGTTCGCCGACCGGGCCCGCAGAGCCGGGCGCCGCTGTTCCTCCATCGTCGGCCCCGCCGAGTCCACCGCCCAGCTGTGGCGGCTGCTCGAACCGAACTGGGGTCCCGCCAGGGACGTTCGCGCCCAGCAGCCCCTCATGGTCGCCGACCGGCTCCCCGACGACATCGCCCCGGATCCGTATGTCCGCCGCGTCCGCAAGGACGAGATGGAGGCGATCATGCCGGCCTGTGTGGCGATGTTCACCGAGGAGGTCGGTGTCTCGCCGCTGGCCGGTGACGGTGGCCTGCTGTACCAGGCGCGGGTGGCCGAGCTGGTCGGCTCCGGGCGCTCGTTCGCGCGGTTCGACGAGCACGGCAAGGTGATCTTCAAGGCCGAGATCGGCGCCGCGACGATGCGGGCCTGCCAGATCCAGGGCGTGTGGATCGCCCCCGAACACCGCGGCCGCGGCCTCGCGGCCCCCGGCATGGCGGCGGTCATGCGCTATGCGCTCGCGGACATAGCACCGCTGGTCAGCCTGTACGTGAACGACTTCAACACCCCCGCGCGGGCCGCGTACCGCCGGGTCGGGTTCGAGGAAGTCGGCGCGTTCATGAGCGTCCTGTTCTGACGCTCTCGCGCGCTCCGGGTGGCAGCTGTCTCACATATTTGGCGCCATTTGACATTAGCGTCCCTTATGGACGATAAAGAAGCAGCTTTGGTTCAAGCTTCACCCAGTGTGAACAACTTCCGTGCGCACCGGTGTGGATGCTGATGGATTTCTACGCGAATGAGTGCCGCCATGCCCGACCGTGCCACTGACCCCTCCCAGGCCTGGGAGGAGTGGCGTGCCGAGCGGCACCGCTCCGTCACCGGCCCCACCGGGAACCTCGCCCTCGTCGAGACCCGCTGGCTGCCCGCGGGCGAGCGCCCCGACCTCACGGCCGCCCGCGCCGGACAGCGCGACAGTGTGAGCGTCACGACCGTCGAGCGCACCGACGTGGCGACCGGCGAGCCCGAGTACGCGCTGCGGTTCTGGGACGCCGAGTCCCCCGCGATCCGGAACTTCGAGCGCACCGACGCCTTCCCGTTCGACCCGGCCTGGGTCCTGGACGCCACGTACACCCCCGTGGAGGGCGCCCGCCGCGTCGCCTTCGAGCACATCCGGGACAACGGCGGCACCCGCGACCTCGCAGTCCCGGGCGACATCGCGCTCACCGTCGACGGCACCGACTACACGCTCAGCGCCTTCGACGACGACGGCACGCTGCTGCTCGTCTTCGGCGACCCGACCAACGGGTCGGCCACCTACGGCGCGGGCCGGTTCCTCTTCGTCGAGCACACCGGTGAGGGGCGGGTGCGGCTGGACTTCAACCGCGCGTTCGTCCCGCCCTGCGGGTTCTCCGATCAGTACAACTGCCCGATGCCGCCGCGGCAGAACCGCTTCCATCTGCCCGTCGAAGCGGGCGAGAAGCTCCCCGTCTTCCGCGCCGGCTTCGCCGACCAGCACTGATCTCCCGCGCGTCCCCCTCCACGCCCGCACGAAGGCAGCCCCATGAACCTCCCCAAGAAGCCCCTGTCCGCCGGTGTGCTCACCGTCGCCCTCGCCGTGACCCTCGCCGCGTGCGGTGGCTCCAGCGACAACAACAACAACAGCAACGGCGGCAGTGGCGCGTACGACAAGAACGCCACGGTCAACATCGGCTCCCTGTACGAGCCGCAGAATCTGGACAACACCGGGGGCGGCGGCCAGGGCGTCACCGAGGCGCTCAACGGCAATGTCTACGAGGGCCTGTTCAAGCTCACCGACGACGGCAAGGTCGAGAACCTGCTCGCCAAGGACTACAAGGTCTCCGGCGACGGGCTCACCTACACCTTCACCCTGCGCGACGGCGTGAAGTTCCACAGCGGCAAGGCGCTGACCGGCAAGGACGTCAAGTACAGCCTGGAGAAGGTGATCGCGCCGGACTCGCAGTCCGCGCGCAAGAGCAACCTTGAGGTCATCAAGTCGGTCGACACCCCCGACGCGAAGACCGTGAAGGTCACGCTGAAGCAGAAATCGATCTCCTTCGTCTACAACCTGTCCTACGTCTGGATCATCAACGACCAGGCGAGGAACCTGAAGACGACCGAGGACGGCACGGGCCCGTACAAGCTGGGCAAGTGGACGCGCGGTTCGGCGCTCGGCCTCGACCGCTTCGCCGGCTACTGGGGCACCGCCGCCACGAACAAGCAGGCCGTCTTCCACTACTACAAGGACGCGACCGCGCTGAACAACGCGCTCCTGACGAACGCCGTCGACGTCGTCACCAGCGAGCAGTCGCCCGACGCCCTCGACCAGTTCAAGTCCAACCAGAACTACAAGGTCAACGACGGCGATTCGACGACCAAGCTCCTGCTCGCCTTCAACGACAAGGCCAAGCCCTTCACGGACGTCAAGGTCCGCAGGGCCGTCTCGTCCGCGATCGACGACAAGAAGCTCCTGGAGTCCGTCTGGGGCGCCTACGGCAAGGAGATCGGGTCGATGGTGCCGCCCACCGACCCCTGGTACGAGGACCTGACCAAGGTCAACGCGTACGACCCCGCCGAGGCCAGGAAGCTGCTCAAGGAGGCCGGTTACGCGAAGGGCTTCAGCTTCACGCTGGACACCCCGAACTACGACCCGCACCCGACGGCCGCCACCTTCATCAAGTCGCAGCTCGCCAAGGTCGGCATCACCGTCAAGATCAACACGATCACGCCCGACGAGTGGTACACGAAGGTCTACAAGAACCACGACTTCTCGGCCACGCTCCAGGAGCACGTGAACGACCGCGACCTCGTCTGGTACGGCAACCCCGACTTCTACTGGGGCTACGACAACAAGCAGGTCACCAAGTGGGTCGAGGACGCCGAGAAGGCATCGTCGACGCAGGCGCAGACCGACCTCCTCAAGAAGGTCAACCGCAAGACCGCCGAGGACGCCGCCAGCGACTGGCTGTACCTGTACCCGCAGATCGTCGTCGCCGGCAGCAAGCTGTCCGGCTACCCGGTCAACGGCCTGAACTCGCAGTTCTTCGCATACGACATCAAGAAGGGCTGATGACCGGCTATCTCCTGCGCCGGCTGGCCTTCCTCGTCGTCTCCCTGGTCCTCGCGAGCGTCGTCCTGTTCGTCCTCCTGAGGATGCTGCCCGGCGACCCGGCGAACGCGCTCACCTCCGTGGGCGCCTCGCCGGAGCAGATCGCGGCGGCGCGGCACTCCATCGGCTCCGACCGACCGCTGCCCGAGCAGTTCACGCACTGGATAGGCCAGCTGGCGACGGGCGACCTCGGCACGTCCTTCGTCAGCTCGCTGCCCGTCGGACCCGAGGTCACCCAGCGTCTGAGCGTCACCGTGCCGCTGACCCTGTCCGCGTTCGTGCTCGCCGTGCTGATCGCGGTCCCGGCCGGCTTCGTCGCCGCGCACAAGCGCCGGACCTGGTACGGCGGCCTGCTCAGCGCGGTGTCCCAACTGGGCATCGCCGTCCCGGTGTTCTGGCTCGGCATGATCCTCATCGCCGCGTTCGCGCTGAACGCGGGCTGGCTGCCGTCCGGCGGCTTCCCGCCCGACGGCTGGTCCGACCCGGCACATGCGATCCGCTCCCTCGTGCTCCCCGTCGTCACCATCGCCCTCGTCATGTCGGCGTCCCTGATCCGCTACGTCAGATCGGCGACGCTCGACGTCCTCGACAGCGACTACCTGCGCACCTCGCGCGCCCTCGGCTCGTCCTTCGGACAGGCCATGTGGCGCCACGGACTGCGCAACGCCTCCGTGCCGGTCATCTCGGTCCTCGGCATCGAACTCGCGTCGACCCTGCTCGGCGCCGTCGTCGTCGAGTCCGTGTACGCGCTGCCGGGTCTCGGCTCCCTGCTCGCCACCGGCATCGCCCAGCACGACTACCCCGTCATCCAGGGCGTCCTGTTCGTCTCCACCCTCGCCGTGCTGCTCATCGGCTTCGCCGCCGACCTCGTGCAGCGGATCATCGACCCACGGCTGCGCCACCGGCTCTCGGGAGGTGCCCGATGAAGCGTTCCGCGACCCTGTGGACGGGATGCGTCCTCGCCGGACTCATCGCCCTCATCGCACTCGTCTCCCTCTTCTGGCTGCCGTTCGACCCCTCCGACACCTCCGGCGGACGGCTCGCCGGACCCGGCGCCGGACACCTGATCGGCACCGACAAACTCGGCCGCGACCTGCTGACGCAGCTCATGACCGGATCCAGGATCGCGATCGCGGCCGGGCTCGGCTCCGTCGTGATCGCGGCCGTCGTCGGCATCACGCTCGGCCTCGTAGCCGCGTTCGCCCAGGGCTGGTTCGACGACACGGTCTCGGCCCTGCTCGACATCCTCATCGCGTTCCCGACGCTGCTGCTCGCCATGCTCATCGTCTCGGCCCGCTCGGCGACCCTCACCTCGGCCGTCCTCGCGATCGGCCTCGCCCAGAGCGCGATCGTCGCGCGGCTGACCCGGATCCTGGCCAAACGCGTCCTCGCGCAGGACTACATCACCGCGTCCCGCACCTCCGGCACCTCCTGGCCGCGGATCGTCGGCGCGCACGTGCTGCCCAACATCTGGCCCACGCTCGCGGTCAACCTGGCGCTCCAGTTCGGCCTCGCCGTCCTCGCCGAGGCGAGCCTGTCCTACCTCGGCCTCGGCGCCCCGCCACCCAACGCCTCGTGGGGGCGCATGCTCCAGGAGGCCCAGGCGACGTTCACGACCGCACCGGCGGGCGCCCTCGCGCCCGGCATCCTCCTCGTCCTGCTCGTCATCGGCGTCAACCTCGTCGCCGACGGCCTGCGCGACACCTTCGACCCGGCCCGGCGCAGGAGGACGGCGGCATGAGCCTGCTCGACGTACGCGACCTCACCATCCGCACGAGCGACGGCCGCGCCCTCGTCTCCGACCTCAGCTTCTGCGTCGACCGGGGCGAACGGCTCGGCCTCATCGGCGAGTCCGGTTCCGGCAAGTCACTCACCACCCTCGCCGTGCTCGGCCTGCTGCCCGACGGGATGACCGCCACCGGCAGCGTCGAACTCGACGGCACCCAGATCGTCGGCGCGAGCGAGAAGCGGCTCGTCGGCATCCGGGGCAGCGCCGCCGCGATCGTCTTCCAGGAGCCGCTGACCGCGCTCGACCCCCTGATGCGCGTGGGCCGGCAGCTCGCCGAACCGCTGCGCCGCCGCCGCGGCCTCAAGGGCGACGCGCTCCGCAAGGCCGTCACCGAAGCCCTCGAACAGGTCAGGCTGCCCGAACCCGGGCGCATCGCCCGCGCGTTCCCGCACGAGATCTCCGGCGGCCAGCGCCAGCGCGTGGCCCTCGCCATGGCGCTCGCCTGCGAGCCGGACCTCCTCATCGCCGACGAGCCGACCACCGCGCTCGACGTCACCGTGCAGTCCGAGATGCTCGTCCTGCTCGACACCCTCGTCGGGGAGCGCGGGATGGCCGTCCTCTTCGTCAGCCACGACCTGGCCGTCGTCTCACGCGTCACCGACCGCGTCCTCGTGATGAAGGACGGGCGCGCCGTCGAGGACGGGACGGTACGCGACCTGGTGCGCGCGCCCCGGCAGGCGTACACGAAGGCGCTCGTCGACAGCGCGCGGAAGCTCGAATCCGCCCTGGACCTGGGAGAGCCCCGATGACCGCCGTACTCGAACTCGACTCGGTCGGACACACCTACCGGGGGAGCGCGACCCCCGTCGTCGAGGACGTCTCCCTCACCGTCGAAGCGGGCCACAGCCTCGCGCTCGTCGGCGAATCGGGGGCCGGCAAGACGACCCTGCTCCGGCTCCTCCTCGGCCTCGCCCGCCCCACCACCGGAACCGTCCGCTTCGACGGGGACCCCCTGCGGCTCGGCGACCGCGAGCAGATGCGGCGCTTCCGCCGCTCCGTGCAGTGCGTCTTCCAGGACCCGTACGCGTCCCTCGACCCGCGCCGGCGCGTCAGCCGCATCGTCGCGGAGCCGCTGCGCTCCCTCGGCGTGGCCACCGGCGCCGCCGCGCACGCGAAGGTCGCCGAGGCCCTCGAACAGGTCGGACTCCCGGCGGACGCGGCGTCACGCTACCCGCACGAGTTCTCCGGCGGGCAGCGCCAGCGCATCGCCATCGCCAGGGCCACCGTCTGCGACCCACGCGTCCTGCTCGCCGACGAACCCGTCAGCGCCCTCGACGTCACCACCCGCGTCAAGGTCGTCGACCTGCTCGGCGAACTCAAGCGGGAGCGGGGCCTGACCATCGTCATGGTCTCCCACGACCTGTCCGTGGTGGCCGCCCTGTGCGAACGGACCGCCGTACTCGAACGCGGACGCGTCGTCGAGCAGGGCGAGACCCGTGACGTGCTCGGATCGCCCGAACACCCCTACACGCGGCGGCTGCTCGACAGCGTTCCCAGGCTGCCCGTTTGATCAGCTGAGCGCCGCCGGACGGCCCTGTAGTCTCCCCGTCATGACCCAGGACGACGTCGTCACCATCGGGCCTCTCGACCTCGCGGAACACGTGGACGAGGCACTGGCCGTGCAGGCGTACGCCTTCGGCCTGAGCGACGACGAGATCGCCGTGCGCCGCCAGATCGTGCTGCGGCACCTCACCTATCCCGGAGCGCGCGCCCTCGGCGCCCACACCGCGGGCGGCCGGCTCGTCGGCTTCGTCTACGGCATGCCGAACGACCGCGCCCACTGGTGGTCCACGGTGGTGGAGCCCTATCTGCGCACGCGCGCGCTGGACGCGTGGCTCGACGACTCCTTCGTGATCACCGAGCTGCACGTCCACCCCCGCTACCAGAACCGCGGGATCGGCCGCTCCCTCATCACGACCATCACGGACAGCGCCGCCGAGCCCAGGTCGATCCTGTCCGCCATCGACTTCGACAGCCCGGCCCGCGGCCTGTACCACTCCCTCGGCTACGAGGACCTCGCCCGGCAGGTGCTCTTCCCCAGCGCTCCACGGCCCTACGCGGTCATGGGCGCGCCGCTTCCGCTGCGTCGCTGAAGGCAGCCGATTTCCGGGCGCGGGACGGACCCGGCTAACCTCCTGCACATCCCTACCTTTCGCAGCAGGAGTCAAAATCATGGCCCAGGTCCAGCGCATGTCCCGGTTGATGGTCAAGACACTGCGTGACGACCCGGCCGACGCCGAGACGCTCAACCACAAGCTGCTCGTCCGGGCCGGGTACGTGCGCCGCACGGCCGCCGGCATCTGGTCCTGGCTGCCGCTGGGCAAGAAGGTCCTGGAGAACGTCGCCCGCGTGGTCCGCGAGGAGATGGACGACATGGGCGGCCAGGAGGTCCTGCTCCCGGCCCTGCTGCCCAAGGAGCCCTACGAGGCGACGGGACGCTGGGAGGAGTACGGCCCCGAGCTGTTCCGCCTCAAGGACCGCAAGGGCGCGGAGTACCTCCTCGGCCCGACCCACGAGGAGATCTTCACGCAGCTGGTCAAGGACCAGTGCTCGTCCTACAAGGACCTGCCCGTGATCCTCTACCAGATCCAGGCGAAGTACCGCGACGAGGCCCGCCCGCGCGCCGGCATCCTGCGCGGCCGCGAGTTCCTCATGAAGGACTCGTACTCCTTCGACACCAGCGACGAGGGCCTGGCCGAGTCGTACGCCCTGCACCGCGAGGCGTACATCAAGATCTTCGAGCGCCTCGGCCTCGACCACCGCATCGTCTCCGCCGTGTCCGGCGCGATGGGCGGCTCGGCCTCCGAGGAGTTCCTCGCCCCGGCCCCGGCCGGCGAGGACACCTTCGTCGACTGCCCGTCGTGCGACTACGCCGCCAACACCGAGGCCGTCACCTTCGCCGCCCCGGTCCCCGCGAGCGCCGAGCACCCGGCCGTCGAGGAACTCGACACCCCCGACACCCCGACCATCGAGACCCTCGCCGCCCACCTCGGTGTCCAGGCCTCGGAGACCCTGAAGAACCTCCTGGTCAAGGTCGACGGCGAGATCGTCGCCGTGGGCGTTCCCGGCGACCGCGAGGTGGACCTCGGCAAGCTCGGCGAGCACCTCTCCCCGGCCGTCGTCGAGCTCGTCACGGCCGAGGACTTCGAGGGCCGCGACGACCTCGTACGCGGTTACGTGGGCCCGCAGGGCCTGGAGAAGGTCCGCTACATCGCCGACCCGCGCATCGCCGCCGGCACGGCCTGGATCACCGGCGCCAACAAGCCCGGCAAGCACGCCAAGAACGTCGTCGCGGGCCGCGACTTCGAGGTCGACGACTACCTCGACGTCGTCGTGGTCGAGGCGGGCGACCCCTGCCCCAAGTGCGGCACCGGCCTGCGCCTGGACCGCGCCATCGAGATCGGCCACATCTTCCAGCTCGGCCGCAAGTACGCCGACGCCTTCCAGCTCGACGTCCTCGGCAACCAGGGCAAGCCGGTCCGCGTGACCATGGGCTCGTACGGCATCGGCGTCTCCCGCGCGGTGGCCGCCCTCGCCGAGCAGACCGCGGACGACAAGGGCCTGTGCTGGCCCAAGGAGATCGCCCCGGCCGACGTCCACGTGGTCGCCGCCGGCAAGGCCCTCCAGACGGAGCTGGCGCTCGACGTGTCCCAGAAGCTGGGCGCCGCCGGAGTCCGCGTCCTGGTCGACGACCGCGCCGGTGTCTCGCCGGGCGTGAAGTTCACCGACGCCGAGCTGATCGGTGTCCCGCAGATCCTCGTCGCGGGCCGCCGTTCGGCCGAGGGCGTCGTGGAGCTGAAGGACCGCAAGACCGGTGAGCGCGAGGAGCTGACGGTCGAAGAGGCCATCGCGCGCCTCACGGCCTGATCCGCGAGCACTGAGGGCCGGGACGCCATGTCCCGGCCCTCAGACGTGCCTGCGTGAGAACGGGCGTGGTCAGAGCCAGCTCGCGAACTCCAGCAACAACTCCGCATCCCGACCGCGCCCCACGCGCAGTGCCCGCACACCGGACTCCACCGCGCGGAACAGCGTCCAGCCGCGCAGCCGCTCCTGGTCCACCTCGAGGGACTCCGCGAGCCGCTTCACGCGACGCCGCGTCGTCGCCGCACCGGACGGCGACGCGATCAGGTCCTCCACCCGGTCCCTCACGAGCCGTGCGAGATCGAAGGCGCACTCGCCGACCACCGGGTCGGGCCCGACCGCGAGCCACGGCGTCCGCTCCCCGGCCAGCACCTTGCTCTGCCGGAACGTCCCGTGCAGCAGCCGCACCTCCGGCGGCGCCACGAGCAGCTCGTCCCGAGCCGTGAGCGCCGCGTCGACCAGGGGCGCGACGTCCGGCTCCGCGGCGGCGGTGGCCCGCATCGCCTCGGCCTGACGGCCCGTCCGGTGGGCGACCGTCTCGCAGGAACGCCAGGACGGCGGGTCCACCCACAGCCTGCGCAGCGTGCCGGCCGCCTCCAGCAGTGCCTTCGCCTCGGGCAGCGAACGCACCGACACCTCGGGATGCAGGCGCTCCAGGAGCAGGTCGCCGCCGTCGCCGAGGAGCTGCACCGCCCCGAAGCCGTTCCAGTGCGTGAGCGCCGCGTGCTCGGCCTCCGGGCGGAAGCGCTCCGGCGCCAGTTTGAGGACGGCGGGCGTTCCGTCGGCCCGCCGCACCAGGACGACGAGACTGCTGCGCCCGCCCGGTACGTGCACCCGCTCGACCGTCAACTCAAGCCGCTTCACGGCCTCTTGAAGAATCCCGGCCGGCCCGGCCAGCCTCGCCAGCCACGCGGACGCCCCGTCGTCGCGCACCTCACCGAGCGCGTTGACCAGCCGCTTCGGCGGTTCGAAAGACATGCGCGAGTAACTCCCTTTCCCGTGACCGTCACCGTCCCCGTGACCGCGGACCGTACGTGTGACCGTGCCGGCTACGCCTGCGGTGTCGCGGACGCTTCGGGCGCCGCGGACCGCTCGGCGAGACCAGGGAAGGCTACGCTGCCGCCCCGCCACCGCACCGCCCGCACCGCCGCCTCCCGCAGCGCGTCCGCCGCCCCGCGGCGCCGCGCGCCCTCGGAGGCCCGCACCAGGTCCGAGTAGACCCCGGCGATCCGGTCCTCGATGTCCGCCGCGAGCCGCGCCGCCGCCGCCGAGTCCGGCACGGGGAAGGGCAGCGCGTAGGCGCCGGCGGACGGCGCGGGCTCGCCGCCGAGGTCACGGACCGTGCGCCGCAGGTCGTCACGGCGCGCGCGGTGCGCGTCGTACGCGGTGCGCGCCTCGGGCCTGCGCCCCTCGCCGACCCGCCCGCCGACCACGCCGTAGCCGTACACGGCCGCGTGCTCGGCGGCCAACGCCGCCTGGACCGCGGCGAGGAGCTGCTTGTCGCCGTCGTCCTTGTCGCCCTTGTCGTCTTCGTCGCGCAGGTCGGCCATGTCAGTCCTTCGTCAGCAGGTACGCGTGGCCGGCGCCCGCGGCGGCCACCGAGGCGAGCAGCCGCGCCAGTTCGGCGGGGGCGTCGACCAGGGCGGCCGCACGACGGTCGGCGAGTTCCCGCTCGGCCGCCGCCAGCGCCCGCACCGTGTCCTTCTCGGACGCCGGTGAGGCGGACGGCGACGGGGGCGGGGAGACCGAGGCCGGTGCCGCCGGGCGGGCCGGCGCACCGAAGCTCTTCGCGTGCCGGGCCACCTCGTCCCGCAGTGGGCCGAGCCGTGCTGCCAGGGCCGGATGGGCCGCGAGCGCGGCCTCGTACCGGTCGAGCAGGTCGCCGCTGTCCCGGGCCGCGCGCGCCTTGATCCGCTGACCGGCGGACACGCTGCGCGCCCCCCTGGCACCGTCGGACGCGGAGTCCTCACCGTCGGAACAGCCGGTCAGGAGCGCGGCCCCGGCCACCGAGGCCAGCAGGCTCCTTCTACGCGGCCCCGCGGGGGCCCCAGTGGTCAACGGCACGGCAGACGTCCTCGGCAGGAAGGATGGCAGGAAGGATTCAGCAGGTGCGGCGGGCGGCAGGCCCAATGATCACCGTACCTTCGGCCCCCGCCGGGTGGACGGCAACACCCCCCTGGACCGGATACCCTTTGACCTGACGCACGACGAGACCACAACAGCACACGCGGCCGAGGAGTCACCCGGATGAGCACCACCCAGAGCGAGAGGCTGCGGTCACTACTGGAACCGCTCGTGAGCTCTCAGGGCCTCGATCTCGAAGAGATCGAAGTGGCATCGGTCGGACGTAAGCGAGTGCTGCGAGTCGTCGTCGATTCCGATTCCGGAGCAGATCTGGACCAGGTCGCCGATGTGAGCCGCGCGCTCTCGGCGAAGCTCGACGAGACGGACGCCATGGGCGAGGGCGAGTACGACCTGGAGGTCGGCACCCCCGGCGCCGAGCGGCCGCTGACCGAGCACCGGCACTACGTGCGCGCGGTCGACCGCCTGGTGAAGTTCCAGCTGGCCGACGGCGCCGACACCGAGCTCGTCGCGCGGATCCTGAAGGTCGACGACGAAGGCCTGGACCTCGAGGTGCCCGGCGTGAAGGGGCGCAAGCCCACCGCCCGCAGGCTCACCTTCGACGACATCGCCAAGGCGCGTGTCCAGGTCGAGTTCAACCGTAAGAACAAGAACGAAGAGAATGCAGAGGAGGCGTAGCCGTGGACATCGACATGAGTGCCCTGCGGGGTCTGGTGCGGGAGAAGGAGATCTCCTTCGGTCTCCTTGTCGAGGCGATCGAGTCGGCCCTCCTCATCGCCTACCACCGCACCGAGGGAAGCCGTCGCCACGCGCGCGTGCACCTCGACCGTGAGAGCGGACATGTGACGGTGTGGGCGAAGGAGGACCCGGCGGACCTCGAAGAGGGCCAGGAGGCCCGGGAGTTCGACGACACCCCGTCCGACTTCGGCCGCATCGCCGCGACGACCGCGAAGCAGGTCATCCTGCAGCGGCTGCGCGACGCCGAGGACGACGCGACGCTCGGCGAGTACGCCGGCCGCGAGGGCGACATCGTGACGGGCGTGGTTCAGCAGGGCCGCGACCCGAAGAACGTGCTCGTCGACATCGGCAAGCTCGAGGCCATCCTGCCGGTGCAGGAGCAGGTCCCGGGCGAGGAGTACCAGCACGGCATGCGCCTTCGCTCGTACGTGGTGCGCGTGGCGAAGGGTGTGCGCGGTCCTTCCGTGACCCTGTCGCGCACGCACCCGAACCTGGTGAAGAAGCTGTTCGCGCTCGAGGTCCCCGAGATCGCCGACGGTTCCGTGGAGATCTGCGCCATCGCGCGCGAGGCCGGGCACCGTACGAAGATCGCGGTCCGCTCGACCCGCTCGGGCCTGAACGCCAAGGGCGCCTGCATCGGCCCGATGGGCGGCCGTGTGCGCAATGTCATGGCCGAGCTCAACGGCGAGAAGATCGACATCGTCGACTGGTCCGACGACCCGGCGGACATGGTGGCCAACGCCCTGTCCCCGGCGCGCGTGTCCAAGGTCGAGGTGGTGGACCTCGGCGCCCGCTCCGCGCGGGTGATCGTGCCGGACTACCAGCTGTCGCTCGCCATCGGCAAGGAGGGCCAGAACGCCCGCCTCGCCGCGCGGCTCACCGGCTGGCGGATCGACATCCGTCCGGACACCGAGCAGCAGCCGGCGGAGTAGCCACCACAAAGATCACGACAACAACCGTTCGATTTTTGCCCCAAAGGGGTGAGGTCGGTGCGGGGAGGTAGACTTAAGCGTGTCTGGCCGGACGCATGCCCGTGCATGCCCAGAGCGCACGTGTGTGGGATGCCGGGAGCGGACGGCCAAGAGCGATCTGCTGCGCATCGTGGTGATCGAGGGTGAATGTGTCCCCGATCATCGCGGTACGCTGCCCGGCCGGGGTGCGTATGTGCACCCCGCCCTGGTCTGTCTCGACCTGGCGGTCCGCCGCCGGGCGTTCCAGCGGGCGTTCAAAGCCCCTGGACCGTTCGATACGGAGGCCCTGCGCCACCGCGTCGAGCAGGTAACACCGTAGAACGTGCCGTACGGGACCCCGTGCGGTCCTGGTACCCCCGCGAGTTGGAAGTAGGTCGAGATTGCGATGAGCACTCGATGAGCACGCGATGAGTACGCCCATGAAGTAGCGACGGTCCGGCGTAACCCGGACCTAAAAGGAGCGAAGTGGCTAAGGTCCGGGTATACGAACTCGCCAAGGAGTTCGGGGTGGAGAGCAAGGTCGTCATGGCCAAGCTCCAAGAACTCGGTGAATTTGTCCGTTCGGCGTCCTCGACGATCGAGGCGCCCGTAGTACGCAAGCTGACTGACGCCCTCCAGCAGGGCAGCGGCGGCGGCAAGCCCGCCGCACGCAAGGCTTCGCCCGCGAAGCCCTCGCCGGCCCGTCCGGCCCCGTCTCCGGCGCAGGCCGCCAAGCCTGCTGCTCCGCGCCCGCCGGCTCCCAAGCCTGCTGCCGCCGAGAAGCCCGCTGCCGCCGCCCCGGTCACCCCGGCCGCCGGTCAGCGTCCGACGCCCGGCCCGAAGCCGGCTCCGCGTCCCGCGGCTCCGGCCCCGGCCGCGCCCGAGTTCACGGCGCCGCCCGCGGCTCCGGTCGCTCCCGCTGCCCAGGCCCCCGCGGCCTCCCCGGCAGCCGGTCCGCGTCCGGGTGCCCGTCCCGGTGCCCCCAAGCCCGGTGGCGCCCGTCCGGCCGGTCCCGGCCAGGGTGCTCAGGGTCAGGGCCGTGGCGAGCGCGGCGACCGTGGCGACCGTCAGGGTGCTCCGCGCCCGGGTGGCCAGGGTCAGGGTCAGCGTCCCGGCGGTCGTCCCGCCGGCCCGCGTCCCGGTAACAACCCCTTCACGTCCGGCGGCTCCACCGGAATGGCGCGCCCGCAGGCGCCCCGTCCCGGCGGCGCCCCGCGTCCCGGTGGTGGCCAGGGTGGCCCCGGCGGCCCGCGCCCGCAGGGTGGCCCCGGTGGCGCCCCGCGTCCGCAGGGTGGTCAGGGCGGCGCCCGTCCGACCCCCGGTGGCATGCCCCGTCCGCAGGGCGGCGCCCCGCGTCCGGGCGGTGCCCCCGGTGGTAACCGTCCGAACCCGGGCATGATGCCGCAGCGTCCCGCCGCGGGCACTCCGCGTCCCGGTGGTGGCCCCGGCGGTGGCCGTGGTCCCGGCGGCGGCGGTCGCCCGGGTGGCGGCGGCGGTCGTCCCGGTGGCGGCGGCTTCGCCGGCCGTCCCGGTGGCGGTGGCGGCGGTTTCGCCGGCCGTCCGGCAGGTCCCGGTGGTGGCGGTGGCGGCTTCGCCGGTCGTCCCGGTGGTGGCGGCGGTTTCGCCGGTCGTCCCGGTGGTGGCCGTCCCGGCGGTCCCGGTGCCCGTGGTGGCACACAGGGTGCGTTCGGCCGTCCCGGCGGGCCCGCCCGTCGTGGCCGCAAGTCGAAGCGGCAGAGGCGCCAGGAGTACGAGGCCATGCAGGCCCCGTCGGTCGGCGGCGTCATGCTGCCTCGCGGCAACGGACAGTCCGTCCGTCTGTCGCGCGGTGCCTCCCTCACCGACTTCGCGGAGAAGATCAACGCCAACCCGGCGTCGCTCGTCGCCGTGATGATGAACCTCGGCGAGATGGTCACTGCCACGCAGTCCGTCTCCGACGAGACGCTGAAGCTCCTCGCGGATGAGATGAACTACATCCTCGAGATCGTCAGCCCCGAGGAGGAGGACCGCGAGCTGCTCGAGTCCTTCGACATCGAGTTCGGCGAGGACGAGGGTGGCGAGGAGTTCCTCGTCGCGCGTCCGCCGGTCGTGACCGTCATGGGTCACGTCGACCACGGTAAGACCCGACTGCTCGACACCATCCGCAAGACGAACGTCGTCGCGGGCGAGGCCGGCGGTATCACGCAGCACATCGGTGCGTACCAGGTCTCCACCGAGGTCAACGACGAAGAGCGTCGCATCACCTTCATCGACACCCCGGGTCACGAGGCGTTCACCGCCATGCGTGCCCGTGGTGCCAAGTCGACCGACATCGCGATCCTCGTGGTCGCGGCCAACGACGGCGTCATGCCGCAGACGATCGAGGCGCTCAACCACGCCAAGGCCGCCGGCGTCCCGATCGTCGTCGCGGTCAACAAGATCGACGTCGAGGGTGCCGACCCGACCAAGGTGCGCGGTCAGCTCACCGAGTTCGGTCTGGTGGCCGAGGAGTACGGCGGCGACACGATGTTCGTCGACATCTCCGCCAAGCAGGGTCTGAACATCGACTCCCTGCTGGAGGCCGTGGTCCTGACCGCGGACGCCTCGCTCGACCTGCGGGCCAACCCGGAGCAGGACGCGCAGGGTATTGCGATCGAGTCCCACCTCGACCGTGGCCGCGGTGCCGTCTCGACGGTCCTGGTCCAGCGCGGAACGCTGCGCATCGGCGACACGATGGTGGTCGGCGACGCGTACGGCCGTGTCCGGGCGATGCTCGACGACAACGGCAACAACGTCGAGGAAGCGGGTCCGTCGACCCCCGTCCTGGTCCTGGGTCTGACCAACGTCCCGGGTGCCGGCGACAACTTCCTGGTGGTCGACGAGGACCGTACGGCCCGTCAGATCGCCGAGAAGCGTGCCGCTCGCGAGCGCAACGCCAACTTCGCGCGGCGTGGCGTCCGGTTCTCCCTGGAGAACCTGGACGAGGCCCTCAAGGCCGGTCTGGTGCAGGAACTCAACCTCATCATCAAGGGCGACGCGTCCGGTTCGGTGGAGGCTCTCGAGTCCTCGCTGCTCCAGCTCGACGTCGGCGAAGAGGTCGACATCCGCGTCCTGCACCGCGGCGTGGGTGCCGTCACCGAGTCGGACATCGACCTGGCGACCGGCTCCGACGCGATCGTCATCGGCTTCAACGTCCGCGCTGCGGGCCGTGCGGCTCAGATGGCGGACCGCGAGGGCGTCGACGTCCGGTACTACTCGGTGATCTACCAGGCCATCGAGGAGATCGAGGCGGCCCTCAAGGGCATGCTCAAGCCGGAGTACGAAGAGGTCGAGCTCGGCACGGCGGAGATCCGCGAGATCTTCCGCTCGTCCAAGCTGGGCAACATCGCCGGTGTGCTCGTCCGGTCCGGCGAGGTCAAGCGCAACACCAAGGCGCGCCTGCTGCGCGATGGCAAGGTCATCGCGGAGAACCTCAACATCTCCGGTCTGCGTCGCTTCAAGGACGACGTCACTGAGATCCGCGAAGGCTTCGAGGGCGGTATCAACCTCGGAAACTTCAACGACATCAAGATCGACGACGTCATCGCGACGTACGAGATGCGCGAGAAGCCGCGCGCCTGATCCGCGCACGGTTGAAGGTCGGGGCCGGTCGGCGGGACGAAATCCCGTCGATCGGCCCCGGCCGTTGCGTGTACGGTTCGGGTGTCCCCGCCAAGT
Source organism: Streptomyces sp. NPDC090032 (assembly GCF_044748025.1). Classification (NCBI taxonomy): domain Bacteria; kingdom Bacillati; phylum Actinomycetota; class Actinomycetes; order Kitasatosporales; family Streptomycetaceae; genus Streptomyces; species Streptomyces sp. NPDC090032. The sequence goes on from NZ_JBIVFF010000009.1 coordinate 340,214, forward strand.
GGTCGGCGGGGCCACGAACCCGAACCGGCGGGACATCCGGACACACATGTATGTGGGGACCCTGTCCTTTGATCTGCTCCTCGGCGACGTTCACTCGCTGAAGGAGAAACGCTCCGTGATCCGCCCGATCGTCGCCGAACTCCAGCGCAAGTACGCGGTGAGTGCGGCGGAGACCGGGAACCAGGAACTGCACCGCAGGGCCGAGATCGGCCTGGCGCTGGTCTCCGGGGACACGGGGCACCTCACCGACGTACTGGACCGGTGCGAGCGTCTGATCGCCGCCCGTCCCGAGGTGGAGCTGCTCTCCGTTCGACGCAGGCTCCACGGCGACGAAGACTGACTTTAAGAGCAAGGCGAAGAAGGAGACGGCGCAGTGGCCGACAACGCGCGGGCGAAAAGGCTGGCGGACCTCATCCGAGAGGTGGTGGCCCAGAAGCTCCAGCGCGGGATCAAGGACCCGCGGCTCGGTACGCATGTGACCATCACGGACACCCGGGTGACGGGTGACCTGCGGGAGGCGACCGTCTTCTACACGGTCTACGGCGACGACGAGGAGCGTGCCGCGGCAGCGGCCGGCCTCGAGAGCGCAAAGGGTGTACTCCGTTCGGCGGTGGGCCAGGCGGCCGGTGTGAAGTTCACGCCGACCCTGGCCTTCGTGGCGGACGCCCTGCCGGACAACGCCCGGGCCATCGAGGACCTCCTCGACAAGGCCCGGATCTCGGACGCGAAGGTCCGGGAGGTGTCCGCCGGTGCCGATTTCGCCGGGGGCGCGGACCCGTACCGCAAGCCCGAGGACGAGGATGGCGCGGACGAGGACGGCGAAGCCTCGGAATGACGCAGAAGAACACCCCGACGCCCGACGGTCTTGTCATTGTCGACAAGCCGTCGGGCTTCACTTCGCACGACGTGGTGGCCAAGATGCGCGGGATTGCGAAGACCCGCCGCGTCGGCCACGCGGGCACGCTCGACCCCATGGCGACCGGTGTCCTGGTCCTCGGCGTGGAGCGGGCGACCAAGCTGCTCGGCCATCTCGCGCTGACGGAGAAGGAGTACCTCGGCACGATCCGGCTCGGCCAGAACACGCTGACCGACGACGCCGAGGGCGATCTCACGTCGTCCACGGACGCGTCCGGCGTGCGCCGCGACGCGATCGACGCCGGGGTCGCCAAGCTGACCGGCGCCATCATGCAGGTCCCGTCCAAGGTCAGCGCCATCAAGATCAACGGCGTGCGTTCCTACAAGCGGGCCCGCGAGGGCGAGGAGTTCGAGATCCCGGCGCGGCCGGTCACCGTCTCGTCCTTCACCGTCTACGACATAAGGGACGCGGTCGCGGAGGACGGAACCCCGGTCCTCGACCTGGTCGTCTCGGTGGTCTGCTCGTCCGGGACGTACATCCGGGCCCTCGCCAGGGACCTGGGCGCGGACCTGGGCGTCGGCGGTCACCTCACGGCGCTGCGGCGCACGCGGGTGGGCCCCTACAAGCTGGACTCAGCGCGCACCCTCGACCAGCTCCAGGAGGAGCTGACCGTGATGCCCGTCGCGGACGCCGCGACCGCAGCCTTCCCCCGCTGGGACGTGGACGCCAAGCGCGCCAAGCTGCTGCTCAACGGGGTCCGGCTGGAGGTGCCCGGGGAGTACGCGGGTGCCGGGCCCGTCGCCGTGTTCGACCCCGAGGGCGTGTTCCTCGCGCTCGTGGAGGAGTCGAAGGGCAAGGCGAAGAGCCTCGCCGTCTTCGGCTGATCTCTTCGCCGGCCCCCCCGCCGTGGAGCGGCGCGCAGTCAGCCGCGTGCCGCTCCACGATCCCCCTCTCCAAGGGTCTATCCATCACCCCCGATCTGTTCACCCCTTCGGGCGGGCGCTCGGAGTGAACCGAGGGAGTGGAAGGGGGCGCGTTCGCTCCGGCTCCTGTTCCGCTGATCACCGCGCGCCTACCGTCGGTCCTACGGGGCGTGGCGGGAGGTTCGACGATGGCGGGACGGGGCCCCCGGGCCGGGGACGCGGACACGACGGGTCCCGGGACCGGTCCGCCCCTCGTCCGTGTCTTCGATCTGGCAGGGCGCCCGCGCGGCGCCGGCTTCGTCGCCGACGACCACGGGACCGTCGTCACCAGCCATGAGGTCGTGGACGGACTCGGCCGCCTCGTGCTGCGCGCGCCCGGCGGGACCACCTGTGTCGTGGGAGCCGCCGACGTGATCCCGCTGCCCGAATCGGCCCTCGCGCTCATCCGCACCGACGGGACGGAAGGTCTCGGCCTGCGTCCCTTGCCGGTGGCCGTCCGGGGTCCGGCCGGGGCCGGAGCCTATGTACGGATCGCCGCCGGGGGCTGGCGCGAGGCGCGCATCCTCGGAGACGTCGATGTCACCTACACCGCGACCGACCGCCTCCATGTCGTCCCCGGAGCCATGGAGCTGGCCATCGGCACGGACGGCCGCGACGCGCTGCGGCTCGGGGGAGGGGCGGCCGGGGGGCCCGTCGTCGACGCCGCTTCGGGAGCCGTCCTCGCCGTTCTCGGGACCGCGCTCGCGGCCGGACACCGCACCGCCGGGTTCGCCGTGCCGCTGCGGGAGGCCGCCGCCACCGACCCGGACGGGCCGCTTGCCGCACTTCTCGCGCGAAACGCCGCCACCGTGCCGGTGTACGGGGACGAACTCAACCTGGCGGGCGTGCTCCAGCTGACGGCCACGTCGGTCGGGTCCGACGGACCGGGCGCGGTCCTCGACCCGGAGCCGGTCGAACGGCCCGAAGTGGCAAGGGAGTTCGCCGCGTTCGAGGCGGCCGACGCGGCGGTCCTCGCCCTCGTGGGAGCGCCGGGCAGCGGCCGCACGACGGAACTCGCCGCGTATGCCGCTCGGCGCGGGCGCGGTGCCCACCCCGCGCCCACCCTCTGGCTGCGCGGCGCGGACCTCCACGGGGACGACCTGAGCGTGGCGGACGCCGCCCGGCGGGCCCTGGTCAGGGCCGGGCGCATCGTCGCGGCGTCACTGCCCGGGGCCGTCCCCGGACAGGCCGGGGAGTCCGGCGGCGCCGGTGTCGGCGATGTGTCGCCGGAGCGGATCACGGCGCCCGCCCGCGCCGCCGGCCGACCCCTCGTGCTGCTGCTCGACGGGCCCGAGGAGATGCCGCCCGTCCTGGCGCACCGCCTTGCGGAGTGGACCGAGGGCACGGCGCGCTGGCTGCGGGACACCGGCGTGCGGCTCGTCGTGGCGTGCCGGGGGGAGTTCTGGGAGCGCGCGGGCGAGCTGTTCCCGGCCCGTGTGCTGTACGGGCGGACCGGGCGGCTGCCCGCCTGTGTCCCGCTGGGGGAGCTGACCGCTGACCAGGCCCGCCTCGCGCGGGAGCGGTACGGGCTGCCCGGGGAGGCGCTCGCCGGCCGTGACGCGCGGCATCCGCTCGCGCTGCGGCTCCTCGCCGAGGTGCGGGCCGCGCTGCCCGGGCCCGTGCCGGGCAGCGCCGACCGGGACGCCGTCTTCGCCGCGTATCTCGACCTCATGTGCCTGCGGGTGGCGGTGCGCCTCGCCGCCGTGAACGGGCTGCGCGGCACGGCCGTGCGCAGGCTCGCCGCCCGGGTGTCCGGGCAGGTCCACGAGGCGGCGCGGCGCTGCCTGGGCCCGGGGCAGGGCGAGCTGGACAGGGAGGCGTTCGAGGAGGTGTTCCCCTGGGGCGCGCTGCCGGGGGGCCGTGGTGGGGGTGTCACGGCGTGGGCCCCGGCGGTCCTCGCCGAAGGCGTACTCGTCCCCGCGGGACGTGGCTACCGGTTCGCGCACGAGGAGGTCGCCGACTGGATCCAGGGCATGCATCTGGACCTGGACGAGGCGCTGCGGGCGCTGGCGTACCGGGACGTCGGCAGATCCGTCGGCCGGGCCGCGCCCGCCGTGCCCGTGCCCCGGCACCGCGCGGGCCCCGTCGTCCAGGCCCTCCTGCTCGTCGAGCGGCAGCAGGGCCAGCTCCAACTCGGCGCTCATCTGGCCGAGTTGGCGCTGAAATCCCTCACGCCGGGCGACGGTGACGCCTCCTGGTGGGCGGCCCACCTCTTCGAGGAGGCGCTCCTGCGCGTCCCCGACGCTACTCCCTATCTGGGGGTGCTCGAACCCCTCGCCGACCGGGGACGCCTCGCCCCCTCGTTCTGGCGCCGCGTCCCCGTCACGGACGCCGACCGCCTCGGCCTCCTGCGCCGCCTCGTCGTGCACGATCCGCCGCCCGGGAGCCACGGCCGCCACCTGGACACCGTCGCCGACCTGCTGGCCGAGGACCCGGCCGGCGTCCAGGTCCTCCTCACCCGCTGGTTCGACGACGCGCGGCCGCTGCCCGCCCTGCCCGACGCGACCGTCGCCACCGCGGCCCAGGCGCTCCTGCACACGCACCGGCACCGCGCCCTCGACGACCTCACCGAGGCACTCGTCGACAGCCTGCACCCGCACGGCGACGAACTCCTCGCCGTGCTCGCCGACGAGGAGCCGTCCGCGCTGTGCCGCGCCGTCGACCGCTGGGCACACGACGAACGCCCCGCCCGCCGTGCGTCCGCCGTCACCTACGCCCTGCGGGTCGCCCCGCACGTCACCACCGACGCCGATCGCCGCCTGCTGCGCTACGCCGCGCTCGGGCTGCTCGCCCGCGCGACCGGCGGGGCCGTGGACGGCGCCGTGCGCGGGGCTCCGGGCGGCGCCGTACACGTGGCCACGCTGGGCGCCTCGCACAGCGCCACGCACGGCGCCGCGCTCGCCCTCCTCGTACGTGACCCGCAGACTCGCGGCACCTATCTGGCGCGGGCCCTGGAGCGGTTCGCTGACGGTGATCCGCTGGTGCCGGTGAGCGCGCTCGCCACCGCTCTCGCCACGCACCCGGAGCCCGTCGTCCGTGCCTTCCGGGACCGGGCGCGGGAGCCGGGCGGCGCGGCCGACGTGCTGGAGGCGCTCGCCGACGTGACGGCGCCCGCGCTCGCGCGGCGGGCGGCCGCCCTCGTCGAGGACCTCTCGGCGGACCGGCCCGACGCCGCTCAGGACATCGCCGCGTACGTCGACCGGTGCCTGGAGCACGGGCCGGCCGGGCGAGCTGTCCTCTTCCCCCTCGTCACGGGGCTGCTGCGGACCTGTCCGGCACCCGGACGGGCCGCGCTCGCGCCCGTCCTCGCCGCACCCGGCACCGGCGCCTCACGCGCCCTGCGCGGCGAACTCCTCGACGTGCTCCTCGCCCACGAGGACGACCCGGACGTGCTCGACGCCGTGCTGCGGACTGCCGTCCACAGCACGGAGGGAGCCGGTGTGCCCCGCACCCGCGACCTGGTGCGGCGCGCCGGGCAGCGGCTCGTCCGCACCCCGGAGGGCGCCGCACGCTTCGACCGCGGGCTCGTCGAGCTCGCGGACTCGGTACCCGGGTTCGCCGCCCTGCTCGTCCAGTGGCTGGCACAGGCGCCGCGCGAGTGGGCCGCGCTCGTCGGGCCGAGCGCCCGCCGGGTGATCGAGGGCCTGGCCGGGGTACGCGTACCCGCCTGACCTGCCCATGCCGGTACGCCGCCTCCCGATGCGGGGCGTGGGCGTTCGGCATGGCACTCTTAGACCTGCGTATTCGGCAAAGAGACGTAACGGTCGTACACAGGTTCGCGAGGAGCAATCACCGTGCAGCGCTGGCGTGGCTTGGAGGACATCCCCCAGGACTGGGGGCGCAGCGTCGTCACCATCGGCTCCTACGACGGCGTGCACCGCGGCCATCAGCTGATCATCGGCCGGGCCGTCGAACGGGCCCGTGAACTCGGTGTGCCCGCCGTCGTGGTCACCTTCGACCCGCACCCCAGCGAGGTCGTACGCCCCGGCAGCCACCCTCCGCTGCTCGCCCCGCACCACCGGCGCGCGGAGCTGATGGCCGACCTCGGCGTCGACGCCCTGCTGATCCTGCCGTTCACCACCGAGTTCTCGAAGCTGTCGCCGTCCGAGTTCGTCGCGAAGGTCCTGGTCGACAAGCTGCACGCGCGCCTCGTCGTCGAGGGACCGAACTTCCGTTTCGGCCACCGCGCGGCGGGCAATGTCGCCTTCCTCGCCGAGCAGGGGACGACGTACGACTTCGGGGTCGAGGTCGTCGATCTTTACGTGAGCGGCTCGGCGGGCGGCGGCGAGCCCTTCTCGTCCACGCTGACCCGGCGGCTCGTCGCCGAGGGCGACATGGAGGGCGCGCGCGAGATCCTCGGCCGCCCGCACCGCGTCGAGGGCGTGGTCGTGCGCGGCGCCCAGCGCGGCCGCGAGCTCGGCTTCCCGACCGCCAACGTCGAGACGCTCCCGCACACCGCGATCCCGGCGGACGGCGTCTACGCGGGCTGGCTGCACGTCGGGGACGAGGCGATGCCCGCCGCGATCTCCGTGGGCACCAACCCGCAGTTCGACGGCACCGAGCGCACCGTCGAGGCGTACGCCATCGACCGGGTGGGCCTCGACCTGTACGGCCTGCACGTGGCCGTGGACTTCCTCGCCTACGTGCGCGGGATGGCCAAGTTCGACTCGATCGACGCGCTGCTTGTCGCCATCGCGGATGACGTGAAGCGGTCCCGGGAATTGGTCGAGGCGTACGAGGGGGAGTGACCCGGGTTCGGGCTGAGGTCTCGGGGGCGTTGCCCCCGGACCTCCAGACCTCAAACGCCGGACGGGCTGGTTCGGCCGGACGGGCTTGATGCGGCCGACGCCCAATGGCACGCCACCTGGGTCGTGCTCGCGCCCGACAGCACCGGCAGGTCCTCCCCGCGGCAGCGGTCCGCGACGCCCGACCGCTCCGCCTCGCCCGACGCCAGGATCTGGCAGCGCGCGTGGAAGCGGCAGCCCGACGGGATGCGCGACGGGTCCGGCGGCTCGCCCGTGAGCACGACCGGATCACCCGGCGCCTCGGGCAGGACGGACAACAGGGCCTGTGTGTACGGGTGTTGAGGCGCCGTCAGGACCTCCTCCACCGTTCCCGTCTCCACGATCCGGCCCAGGTACATCACCGCGACCCGGTCCGCGATGTTCCAGGCGAGACCCAGGTCGTGCGTCACCACGAGGGCGGACAGGCCCAGCTCGTCGCGCAGCCTGAGCAACAGGGCGAGGATCTCGCCGCGTACCGACGCGTCGAGGGACGCCACGGGCTCGTCCGCGACGATCAGTTCGGGGTCGAGGACGAGCGCGCCCGCGATCACGACACGCTGCCGCTGGCCGCCGGACAGCTCGTGCGGGTAGCGCAGGAAGAAGCGCTCCGGAGGACGCAGTCCCGCGCGCGACAGGGCGTTCGCCACCGCCTCGCGTTCGTCGCCCGCGTACCCGTGGATGCGCAGCCCCTCGGCCACCGCGTCGTACACCGTGTGCCGCGGGTTCAGTGAGCCGCTGGGGTCCTGGAGGACCAGCTGTACTCGCTTGCGGTACGCCTTGAGGGCGCGCGAGGAGTAGTCGAGCGGCTTCCCGTCGAACGTGACCCGGCCGGACGTCGGAGGGACCAGGCCCAGCAGGGAGCGGGCGAGCGTCGTCTTGCCGCAGCCCGACTCGCCCACCAGCGCCACGATCTCGCCGGGCGCGATGTCGAGGTCGACGCCGTCCACGGCCCGTGCGGGGTCCGCGCCACGGCGTCCGGGGAAGGTGACGTGCAGCGCGCCGGCCGTGAGCAGGGGGGACGTACTGGTCATGCTGTGGTGCTCCTTGCCTCGGCGCCGGCGGCGTCGTCCGGATCGGTGGCGCCGCCCACGTGCACACAGGCCGCCCGCCGGGCCGCGCCCGCGTCCCGCAGCTCCTGGTCCTCGGTGATGCAGCTGTCGAGCGCCACCGCGCAGCGCGGGTGGAACGTGCAGCCCGTGGGCAGCGCCGACGGGTCGGGCGGGTCGCCGGGCAGAGCGCGCGGCGCGAACCGGGACGCGATGTCACCGATCCGCGGGAACGCCGCCGACAGGGCCTTCCCGTACGGGTGTTGCGCGTTCTCGTAGACCTCGGAGGCGGGGCCCTCCTCGACGACACGGCCCGCGTACATCACCGCGAGCCGGTCGCAGGTGTCCGAGAGGACCGCCAGGTCGTGGCTGATCATGATGAGGCCGAGGTCCTGCTCGGAGACGAGCTGCTCGATCAGGCGCAGGATCTGCGCCTGGATCATCACGTCGAGGGCCGTCGTCGGCTCGTCCGCGATGATCAGGCCCGGGTCGCAGGCGAGCGCCATCGCGATCATCACGCGCTGGCGCTGGCCGCCGGACAGCTCGTGCGGATACGCGTCCGCGCGGGCGGCGGGCAGACCGACGTGCTCCAGGAGCTCCGCGACCCTCTTCTTCGCACCCGCAGGTGTCGCCTTCTTGTGCAGCAGGATCGGCTCGGCGATCTGGTCGCCGATGCGGTGCACGGCGTTGAGCGAGTGCATCGCGCCCTGGAACACGATCGACGCACCGGCCCAGCGCACGGCCCTGACCTGGCCCCACTTCATCGTGAGGACGTCCTCGCCGTTCAGCAGGATCTCGCCGGAGACCTTCGTGCCGGCCGGCAGGAGACGCAGCAGCGCGAGGGCGAGCGTCGACTTGCCGCAGCCGGACTCGCCGGCGATGCCGAGCTTGTGGCCCGCGTCGACACTGAGGTTCACACCGCGCACGGCCCGCGCCCCGCCCGCGTACGTCACTTCGAGGTTTCTGACGTCGAGAAGGCTCACCTGGCCACCCCCAGCTTCGGATTGAGGACGGCTTCGATGGCACGGCCGCACAGTGTGAACGCGAGCGCGACCAGCGCGATGGCGAGTCCGGGCGGCGCGAGATACCACCAGTCGCCCGCGCTGACCGCGCCCGCCTCGCGCGCGTCCTGGAGCATGCCGCCCCACGACGTGATCGTCGGGTCGCCGAGGCCGAGGAAGGCGAGCGTGGCCTCGGTGAGGATCGCGCTGGAGATCACGAGCGTGGTCTGCGCGAGGACGAGCGGCATCACGTTCGGCAGGACGTGGCGCAGCATGATGTGCCCGTGCCCGCCGCCGAGCGCGCGGGCCCGTTCGATGTACGGCCGCGACTCCACGGCGAGCGTCTGGGCGCGGACCAGGCGGGCCGTCGTCGGCCACGTCGTCACGCCGATCGCCAGGATGACCGTCCAGATGGAGCGGGACATCACGGTGGCCAGCGCGATCGCGAGGACCAGCGTCGGCATCACCAGGAACCAGTCGGTGACCCGCATCAGGACCGTCGAGTACCAGCCACGGAAGTGACCGGCGACGATCCCGACGACCGTGCCGATCGCCACGCACAGGAACGCGGCCAGCAGACCCACGGTGAGGGACACGCGCGCACCCCACACCAGCAGGGCGAGCACGCTGCGGCCGAACTGGTCGGTGCCGAGGGGGAATTCACCGCTCGGAGCTTCGAGCGCGCCGCCGGGAGCGTCGGTGACGCTCTGCGAGTCCGCGCCGACGAGCAGGGGCGCGCAGATCGCGATGAGCGCGATGAGGATCAGCCCGGCGAGACCCCACAGCCCGCTCCGGTGGGTGCGGTACTCACGCCAGAAACGGGCGGCGGATCGGCGCTTGCGGGCGCGCGCCAGGGCCCGCGCGCTCTTCTCGGCCGGCGGCGGGAGCTGCGCGGTGTCGAGGTCGGTGTTCGTGTCGGCAGTCATCGGCCCACCCGGGGATCGAGCAGCGGATACAGCACGTCGGCGAGGGTGTTCGCCAGGATCACCGCGGTGGCGAAGACGAAGAACAGCCCTTGGACGAGCGGCAGGTCGGGCACGCTGAGTGCCGAGTAGAACAGGCCGCCGAGGCCGGGCCAGGAGAAGACCGTCTCGACGAGGATCTGCCCGGCCACGACGTGTCCGAGGTTCACGAACATCAGCGTGAACGTGGGCAGCATCGCGTTCGGGACGGCGTGCTTGCGGCGTACGACGTCGTCGCGTAGGCCCTTCGCGCGCGCCGTCGTCAGATAGTCGCTGCCCATCTCGTCGAGCAGCGAGGAGCGCATCACGAGCAGTGTCTGCGCGTAGCCGACCGCCACCAGCGTGATCACCGGCAGGACCAGATGGTGCGCGACGTCCATGACGTACGCGAACCCGCTCTCGCCGCCCGACTCCAGACCGCCCGTCGGGAACAGACCCGGGATCGGGCCGAGCCCCACCGAGAAGACGATGATGAGGAGCAGACCCAGCCAGAACGACGGGATCGAGTAGAGCGTGAGGGCGAACGCGGTGTTGAAGCGGTCGCTGCGCGATCCGTTGCGCCAGGCGGTGCGCGTGCCCAGCCAGATGCCGAGCGCGGTGTAGAGGACGTACGCCGTGCCGGTCAGCAGCAGCGTCGCCGGGAGCGCCTCGGTGATCTTGTCGATGACCGGGGCGTGGAACTGGTACGACGTGCCGAAGTCGCCGGTCAGCGCGTCACCGATGTAGTTGGTGAACTGCTGCCACATCGGCAGGTCGAGGCCGAACTGGTGGCGGAGCGTTTCGAGCTGCTGCGCCGAGACGCGGCGGCCGCCGGTCATCTGTTTCACCGGATCGCTCGGGATCAGGCGGAACAGGAAGAAGCTGGTGACCAGGACGGCGAAGAGCGACACGATCGCCCCCGCGATCTTGCCCGCCACGTACTGGAGATAGGCCTTGGTGTTGCGCGCCCGTGGACCGCGGGCCGCCGACGGCCCGGCGTGTGCCGGGCCGTCGGTGTCCGCACTCTGCACGAGCGCCGGAGTGCTCTCTGCTGTCATGTGGAACTCTCGTTACTCGTGCGGTACTTGCGACGCCTGCGGACGGACGTGACGCGTTCTCTCTGTCCGGGTGCTGCTACTCGCGGTCGTCCGCCGAGGTGCGGCGGCGCCGCGCGAGGAACAGTCCGCCGCCACCGAGGACGACGACGGCCGCGACGATACCGATGATCACGCCGGTCGAGCTGGAACTGCTTCCACTGTTCTTCGCGTCGCTCGTGCCGTCCGCCGGAACGGCCGACCACCAGCTCCAGTACCCGTCCTGGCCGTAGATGTTGCCGGCCGCGGTGGGCATGGTCCGGATCGACTTGATCTGGTCGGTGCGGTAGGCCTCGACGGCGTTCGGGTACGCGATGACGTTCATGTACCCGGAGTCGTACAGCCAGGACTCCATCTGCTTGACGATGTCCGCGCGCTTGGCCGGGTCGTACTCGGCGAGCTGCTTCTTGTACAGGTCGTCGTACGTCTTGTCGCAGATGAAGTTGTCCGTCTGGGCGCTCTCCTTGGCCTTGACGGGCAGTGCGGCGCAGGTGTGGATGCCGAGGACGAAGTCCGGGTCGGGGTTGACCGACCAGCCGTCGAACGCGAGGTCGTACTCACCTGCGTACCAGGGCACCGAGACGTCGTCGAGGCAGTCGACCTTCAGGCCGATGCCGAGCTTGCCCCACCACTCCTTGAGGTACTTGCCGATCGCCTTGTCGTTCGGATCGGTGGCGTGGCACAGGATGCGGAGGTCGAGCGGCTTGCCGTCCTTGCCGACGCGCTCGCTGCCCTTCATCTTGTAGCCGGCCTCGTCGAGCAGCTTGCCCGCCTTGTCGGGGTCGTAGCCGAGGGCCTGGCTGCCGGAGGGCTTCCAGAAGTAGTCGCCGAACCGCGGCGGGATGTAGCCCTCGCCCTCGACGGCGTGGCCCTGGAAGACCTTGTCGACGATCGTCTTGCGGTCGATCGACAGGAACAGCGCCTGGCGCACCTTCTGGTCGAGCAGGGCCTTGTTGCCGTTGCCGAACTTCTTGCGGTCCTTGGTCTGCGCGCCCGGGTTGGTGGCGAGCGCGAAGAAGCGGCGGCCGGGGCCCTCGTTGACCTTGATGTTCGGCTCGCCCTTGAGCGACGCCGCCTGAGCCGGCGTCAGAGCGGGGGAGCCGGCCACGAAGGAGACCTCGCCCTTGCGCAGGGCGGCGACCGCGGCGTCCTGGTCCTTGTACGTCTTGAAGACGACCTCGTCGAACTTGGGCGCGCCGCGCCAGAAGTCCTTGTTGGCCTTCAGCTTCACGTACTGGTCGACCTTGTAGTCGGTCAGCACGAACGGGCCGTTGCCCACGATCGGGAAGGACTTGTCGTTGTTGAACTTCGAGAAGTCCTTGACGTCCTTCCAGATGTGCTCCGGCACGATCGGGACGTCGAGCGCGGCCATCGTGGCCTGCGGCTTCTTCAGCTCGATGACCAGCTTGGTGGCGCTGGGAGCGGTGACCTTCCTGAAGTTGGAGACGAAGCTGCCGTTCGCGGTCGCGGCGCCCTCGTCCGTCATGATCTTGTTGAACGTGAAGGCGGCGTCGGCGGCGGTGGCCTGCTTGCCGTCGGACCACTTCGAATCGGACCTGATGGTGTAGGTCCAGGTGAGCTTGTCCGCGGACGGCTTCCAGTCGGTGGCGAAGCCCGGGACGGCGTGGTTGTCCTTGGGGTCGTAGTTGGTCAGGTACTCGTACATCATCCGGTGGATGCTCGTACTGACCAGTCGCTGGGCGAGGAACGGGCTCAGCGAGTCGACGCTCTGGGCGAGGGCGACGGTGAGGACCTTCTTGCCGCCGTCGGCCGCCTTGGCCTCTTGGGGTGCGGGGTTGAGCGGCGTGGCGAGGCCGGCCGTCAGGGTGAACGCCGCGGCGCCGGCGGCCAGGAGGACCCGCAGGGTCCGGCGGGGCGCGCGCCGTGGGGAACGGGAGAAGAGCGGAGCCTGTGCTCTCTTGGGCTGATCTTTTGTGTCCATGGGTCGGTGACCTCGCGTCGTTGCTCGCGCAGGAGTGGCAGGTTGATCATGGGACGCCAGCTGGTTGATGTGTGTGTCTATCAGCGGCGGTCTGCGCACGTCAACGGCACATGAACCCCATGTGGCCTGCGGAAATAACGAGTTGACCTGCATTTCACGCACATTGGTCGAGACCTCTGACGCTTTGCAGGCCAGGGCGTGATGCCCGTACCGCACAACAATATGTGCCTGGTGGATATTTGAGGGCTTTTCAGTAGACGCGGGGTAGGCGCCGGGCAGGCACGGGAAAGGCCCGCACCACGGTGTCGGTGCGGGCCTTTCTCATGCCCTGGAGGGGCGGAATATCGGCAGTTGTTACTGCTGAGGCGGCTGGGGCTGTGCGGTGTACGGGGGGAGGGGCTGGCCCGGCTGACCAGGGGCGGGCTGTCCAGGGGCGGTCTGGCCGGGTGCGGGCGGCTGGCCCGGCGCGGGCTGGCCCTGTGCCGGGGGCTGCTGCTGCCACATCTGCGGGGGGCCGGGCTGACTCGGCTGACCCGCTTGCTGGGGCGGCTGGCCGGGGGCTCCGGCCTGGGCCTGGCCGGGCTGCTGCGGATACGGCTGGCCGGGGTAGGGCTGACCCGGGAACTGCTGCCCCGGAGCGGGCTGTTGACCCGGCGCGGGCGGCTGGGGCGCGCCCGGCTGACCCGGGTACGGCTGGCCCGGGTAGGGCTGCTGCGCGGGGTACGGCTGCTGCTGGTGACCCGGCACCGGAGGAGCCATGGTGGGCGGAGGGTTGCCGTCCGACGTCCACAGGCCCTGCTGCTGCTGGGCCCGCGGGAAGTCCTCCGCGACCATCGCCGAGAGGTTGAAGTACGCCTCGCGCACCCTGGGCCGCATCATGTCGAGGTCGACCTCGGCACCGGCCGCCAGGTGCTCGTCGAACGGCACCACCACGACGCCGCGGCACCGCGTCTCGAAGTGCGACACGATGTCGTCCACCTTGATCATCTTGCCGGTCTCGCGGACCCCGGAGATGACCGTGATGGAACGCGACACCAGATCCGCGTACCCGTGCGCGGACAGCCAGTCGAGCGTCGTACTGGCACTGCTCGCACCGTCCACGGACGGCGTCGAGATGATGATCAACTGGTCGGCGAGGTCGAGGACGCCGCGCATCGCGGAGTACAGCAGGCCGGTGCCGGAGTCGGTCAGGATGATCGGGTACTGCTTGCCGAGCACGTCGATCGCGCTGCGGTAGTCCGTGTCGTTGAACGTCGTCGAGACCGCCGGGTCCACGTCGTTCGCGATGATCTCCAGGCCGGACGGCGCCTGCGAGGTGAACCGGCGGATGTCCATGTACGAGTTGAGGTGCGGGATCGCCTGCACCAGGTCGCGAATGGTCGCCCCGGTCTCACGGCGCACGCGGCGGCCGAGCGTGCCGGCGTCCGGGTTGGCGTCGATGGCGAGGATCTTGTCCTGGCGCTCCGTGGCGAGCGTCGAGCCGAGCGCCGTCGTCGTGGTCGTCTTGCCCACGCCGCCCTTGAGGCTGATGACGGCGATCCGGTAGCAGGACAGGACCGGCGTGCGGATCAGGTCCAGCTTCCGCTGCCGCTCCGCCTCCTCCTTCTTGCCGCCGAGCTTGAAGCGTGAGTTGCCGCCGCCGGGGCGGGTGCTCTTCGCCTTCTGCCTCTTGTTGTTGAGCAGCCGGTCGGCCGACAGCTCCACGGCCGCCGTGTAGCCGAGCGGCGCACCGCCGACGTTCGTGGGCGTGCGCTGGTCGTGCTGAATGGGCTGCGGCCAGGCACCACCGGCACGGGGGTCGGCGGGCTGCGCCTGCCCCGGGAACGGCTGACCGGGCTGGCCGGGCTGACCCTGGAACTGTCCGGGCTGACCCTGGGCCTGATCCTGCATGCCGGGCTGCCCGTGGGCCTGCTGGCCGGGGTGGCCTTCGGGGTGCGGGGCCTGCGGCGCGGGCGGCTGCGGGTGCGGCTGCTGTGCGACGGGAGGCTGAGGGCCGGGCTGCTGCGGGCTCTGCGGTGCCGGCGGCTGCTGGGGGTGCGCCTGCCCCGGGAGGTGCGGGGCGGGCGCGGCGGGGTGTCCCTGAGCGGGCGCGCCGGGCTGCGGCTGCGGGAACCCGTAGCCCGCGCCGGGCTGGGGCTGCTGTGGGAAGCCGTAACCACCCGGCGGGTTGGGCTGGTTGGGCGTGCCGGGCTGAGGCTGCGGCTGTTGGGGGAAGCCGTAACCGCCTTGCGGGGCGGGCTGGTTCGGTGCTGCGGGTGCGGGCGGGGTCGGCTGCGGGAAGCCGTAGCCCTGCTGCTGTGGTGCCGGGGGCGCGGGCTGCTGCGGGTCGCCGGGGGCCTGCTGCTGCGGGAAGCCGTAACTCCCTTGTGGGCCAGGCAGGTTGGGCGTGCCGGGCTGAGGCTGGGGCTGCTGCGGGAAGCCGTAACCACCCTGCGGCGTGGGCGGGGTGTTCTGCGCGGGCCAGGCCGGCGGGGCGGGCGCGCCCTGGGCCGGAACCGGCATGCCGGGCTGCGGCTGCTGCTCCGCGGGCCACTGCGGGGCCGATGTGGGAGCGGCGGGCTGGAACGCCGGGGGCAGCGGCGGGATGCCGTCCTGCGGGACCGGCGGCGGGGCCCAGGCGGCGGGGGCACCCGCGTCCGGACCGGTGGGAGCGCCGGTGGCGGTGTCCGCCGGTGTGTCCGTCGTGGCGGCCTCGGCGGTGTTGTCCGAGGCGTCCGATCCGTTCGATCCGTCCGAACCTGTCGAGCCCGCCGCTTCGGACGCGTCATCAGAAGCGGCATGGGGGCCGGTGCCGTCGGTCGAGGCGTGACCGGTACCCGTACCGGTGTCAGTGTCTGCGCCGCCTTGCTCGGGGGAGTCCGGCGTCGTGCCGTCCCCGGCAGCGCCGGCCACCTCGTCTGCCCCGGAGGACCCGGCAGCGGCGACCACAGCGAAATCACCGGAGGCGTCGGAGCCACCGGAGTCGCCCGAGCCACTGGCTCCGGCATCCGTCTGCGCGTCCGCGGACTCCGCGTCAGCGCCCTGCTCCTCCGTCGCCGGGTCGGCCTTCTGCGCGGCCAGTTCAGCGAACTCCCGCTTCAGCGCGGCAGCGGAGAACCGCATCGTCGCGCCGCTCTCCAGATCCCCGTTCCCGGAACCCGTGTCCGGCTCGGGGGCCGAAGCGGCGGGCGTGTACGGCGTGTAGGGAGCGGGCGGCGCCGGAGGCGTCACCGGTGCGGGAGCGGGCGTGGGGACGGGGGCCGGAGGCACCGGTGGCGGAGGCGTGACGGGTGCAGCCGAAGGGGTCTCGCCCGTGCCGGACGACGCGTTCTGCGTGTACCAGGCCGGTGGGGCGTAGTCGATGGTGAACTCGCCCGTCGTCTCAGTGGCGGACTCCGCGTCGGAGTGATCATCGACGGGTGTGTCCCAGCCCCCGCGGATCTCGTCCCGATCGCTGTTCACAATGCCTCCTGGTGTGGTCGAGCACCCTCGTGCCGTGGTGAGGGGCGACCGTTCCTGTCGTCCGATCCCCGCGCCCTTCCCCTGGGACGCGTACGAGCCGTTCGTGGGTTTCGCGCGCGCGTCCTTGTCCCAGCCTAATCACCAAAACCACGAGCACGGCAGGCCCGTCCGCCCCCCGGCGCCGTCCGGTAGGTCACACCCGGCCAACAAGTGATGCCCAAGCGATACGGAAGTGACGAAACACCCCTCAGTCCGCCACGTGCAAACTGTCCGAATGGGACACAAAGGGGAACGAGTTCGATCGCTGGGACGCTCCGCGGCGGGCTTCGGGCCGACCTCAGTCCATCCGGCGTGCGTTACCCAACAATCCGGTCTCGGCGTCCGTCGCCCGGGTCATCACGTACTGCCGGTCGCGGTCGGTGCACCACAGAGTGACGCCGTCCGCAAGGGTCGGCAGGGACTCCCACTCGCCGCGCGGCAGTCCGATGACGCGACCGATCTCCGCCGCCTCGTCCGGCGAAACCCGCTGGACTCCGACGAGCCGCGCCTGCCGCATCAACCGGGGCGCCACCGGGCTCAGATAGGGCAGCAGCGTCAGCACGGACTGCCACGGCGCCGACGCCACCCGCCCGCGCGGCGGCCGCATCCCGCAGTCCCGCACCACGAGCACCGGGCCACCGGCGGACGCGCCCTGCGGCGGCACCCGCCCGACGTCGTGCACCGTCATCCCGGACTGGCCGCCACCGACCGCCTGCACCAACTGGGCCCAGGCCTGCGCCCGCCCGGTCTCCACCGCGACCCGCGCGCCGGTCGCCGCAGCCCGCAGCGCGAGCACCTGGGCAGTCCACAGGCCACCGATGAGCACCATGTCGTACGGCGTCGGCCTGTTCACCCCGAGTACGGCCGGCTGGCCGTCGGCATCCACGCCGACGACGACTCCGTCGTCCCCGATGGGCAGTGCGAGGGTGTCCAACTGCTCGACGGAGAGTGTGTGGCGCTGGTGCCGCGGCCCGAAGAGCCCGAACCCGGTACGGGGGCGGTCACCGGTGGCCGGCGCGGGAGGCGCGCCTGCGTTGCCGTTGCCGTTCCCGTTCCAGGAGTTTCCGTCCCAGGATCCTGCCCCGGACGGGGGAGATGACGTCATGGCCATCAGCGCGCACCTCCGAGGGGCAACGTGGCGAGAACTCCGGGCAGTTGTTCGCGGTCGAGCCGGACGAGACCCGTCTTGGCCTGCCGGGCCGCGGTCTCCAGGGACCGCCGGGCCGTGGTCAGCTCGCTCTCGCTGCGTCCCGTGATCCGCATGTGCCCGCAGAGCTGTACGTCCCGCTGGTCACCGCGGGACAGGGTCAGGCTGAACGTCGTGGCCAGCGCGGGCACTGTGGTCAAGAGCGCCACCAACTGGTGCAGTGCGGGCCCGGATCCGCCGAGCTGGGGCCAGCGCCGCACCCAGTACGTGGTGTGCCTGCGGTTGTCGCAGCGCCAGCTGCGGCTGGACTCCTCGGTCCTGCGCTGCGGCAGCTCGCTCCGCCCGGCCTGCGCCGTCACCATCGGGTTGGCGCACGCCGACGTGGCGACGGCGGCCGTGAGCTCCTCCTCCGTCAGCACACTGGCGCGGAAGCCCGCGCCGGTCAGCCGGCTCGCCAGATGCTGGGCCGCGCGGGCCACGCACTTCTGCGCTCCCACGGTGCCGCCGCCGCGCGCGGCCACGGCCTCCGGGCACAGCTCCGGGTCGAGCTTCAGGGCGATCCACGTGATGCGGACGGCGGGGGAGCCGGTCTGGGCCTGCAGGGGCGCGTAGTTGCTCACGGCCACGGACTGCTGCGGCAGGTGCAGCGCGGGCGCGGGCTGCGTGTGCAGCACGATCTGCGCCGACTCGAGCTGGATCCCGTCGACATCCAGGGCGTCCCGCACGATCCCTATGGGCAGCGGCCGCCGGGAGCGCTCCGCGCGCAAGGCGGTGGCGTCCGACTCGACTTGGAGCACAGCGGTCAGGAAGCCGCCGTCGCCGACCATGCCGATGGGCCGCTGGTCGCGGTCGTCACCACGGACGTAGCTGTACGTCCGCAGCGCGGGGTCGCACTCGACGGCGGGCGCCAGGCCCGGCTCCGTGCCGGGCGGGACCGGGGTGCTCGCCGCACGGCGCTTGCGCCCGCGCAGGGCGAGGACGGTGCCGAGCCACTCGGGCAGCGAACGCCCCCTGCGGCGTACGAGAGCGAACAGGGCGAGGATCACGGCGACGACACCGGCGGGCACCAACGCCAGCTTGTCGACGACCGCAGCGCCGACGAGCAGCGCGGCGGCGACCTCGATCATCACCATCTGCTGGAGCCGGAACGACCCGGCCCGTCCGGAACGTGACTTCAGATGAAGCGAGACCGGACCGGCGGGCGCCGCCACAGAGCCGGCCCCACCGCCGGACCGCGCCGCCGGCGCACCGTCCCCAGGTCCCGGCCGGGCACCCGACCGCGACCGGGATTGCGACCGCGACCGGGTCCGCGTTGCGGAAGCCATCACTCCAAATCCCCCGAACTCTCCCGAAAATCCCTGACGCGCAGGGCCTTTGAAGGCCCCAGCACCCTACCCGTCCCACACGCACAACCACGCAACAGGCATAGTAGGGGCCGGGTCTGACAACGGAGGGCGGGGGACGCAGGTACCCCCGAGTGCTGCACGGGGAGAAGCGGACACAGATGGCATCACGGCGGGACGAACTCAACGCCTACACCTTCGCGAAGCGTCGTACGCTCGCGTCCTTCCTCCAGCCCTCACCCTCCGGTTCGGAGGAAGGGGCACCGAAGCCGCTGCGTGCGGTGCTGCCGGGCGTCATCGTCGGCATCGTCGTCCTGGCGGTCTTCGGGGCGTGGGGGATGTTCAAGCCGACAGCGCCGCCCAAGTGGGATGAAACGGCGAAGAACGTGATCGTCGCGGACAAGTCGACGACGCGGTACGTGGTCCTGAAGACGCACGGCAAGGTCCAGTTGCACCCCGTCCTCAACATGGCGTCGGCCAAGCTTCTCGTGGACCCGAGTGACAACCCCCCGGTGACGGTGTCCGAGGACGTGCTCGACAACGGCAAGATCCCGCACGGTGCCACGATCGGCATCCCGTACGCCCCCGACCGCCTGCCGCCGGACTCCGAGGCGGAGTCCGCCAAGCGCTGGGCCGTCTGCGAGCGCCCGACCGACGGCGGCCGCGCCATCCAGAAGGCGGCGTTCGTCCTCGCGAAGCGGGACGAGCCGAAGACCGAGGGCCGCGACTCGAAGCTGCGCGGCGGCGACCTGATGTACGTCGTCGGCCCGGACAAGGCCAAGACGGAGTACGTCGTCGACGCGAGCGGCACGGCCTACCGCATCGCCAAGCAGGCCACGAAGGAAAGGCAGCAGAATCTCCTGACCGCCCTCGACATCAAGGACGCGAACCAGGAGCCGCAGCGCGTCTCCAGGGACTGGCTCGAGACCCTCCACAAGGGCACGCCGATCACCTTCCCGACGCTGGAGGGCCACCCCGGCGACCCCGCCAACGCGAACAGCACGCTCGACGACTCCGCGAACCGGGTCGGCATGGTCCTCAAGACGCCGGAACAGTATTACGTCGTCCTGCCGGGCAAGGTCGCCCCTGTCACCGACTTCACCGCGCACCTGCTCCTGGGCAGCCCTGATCTGGTGGGCCTGGGGCAGCCTGGCGAGGCGACCAAGGTGAGCCCTGGCGCCGTGGTTGCCGGCCAGAGCTTCGAGCCGGGCAACTGGCCGACGTACACGCCGAACACGATCAACAAGGCCTCCACCGCGGCCGGCAGCCGCAACACCGTCTGCAACGTCCTGAGCAAGGTCGACCGCGACAACGGCGACACCACGCTCAGCACATGGGCGGGCACGAAGTTCCCCGCGCCTCTTCCCACCGGCTCCTCCAGTGCCTATGTCACCGCCGGATCGGGCCAGCTCTACCGCCAGTTCACGGGCACCGCGACCAAGGTGGGCCCCGTGTTCCTCGTCACCGACACGGGCCTTCGTTACGCGATGCAGTCCAACAGCGACAGCGGCGCCGACGACGCGGGCATCGGCACCACGAAGAAGCAGCGTGACCAGCTGCGCCAGGAGGCCAAGCTGGCGCAGACCAGCCTCGGCTACGACAAGGTCGACCCGGCCCCGATCCCGTACGCCTGGTCGCAGTTCCTGCCCACGGGCCCGCGCCTGTCCAGGACAGCGGCCCGCCAGCCGCAGGGCTCCTAGGACCGGGGGACACGATGACGTACGCATCCCGGGAATCCGCAGCCACGTGGACGCGCAGGGCGGCACTGCTCGCCGCGCTGACGGTGACCGTGACGACCACCACACTCCTGCCCGCCGGGCCCGCCGTCGCCGACGGTGAACAGTGCACCTTCGGCCCGAAGAACCCGAAGTTCGAGGGCCGTCCCTGGTCGCTCCAGCGCGTCATGCTCGACGATCTGTGGAGCGAGACCAAGGGCAAGGGCGTCAAGGTCGCCGTCATCGACACGGGCGTGGACGTCAAGAACCCGCAGCTCACCCATGCCGTGGACGCGTCCAAGGGCAAGAACCTCATGGACCCGAACCTCAAGGACGCCGACGGCAACAAGATCGAGCGCGGCAACGAGCACGGCACCACCGACACCGTCGGCCACGGCACGCGCGTCGCCGGCATAATCGCAGCGCGTCCGGCCAAGGACACCGGCTTCGTGGGCCTGGCCCCCGAGGCCACGATCATCCCGATCCAGCAGAACGACGCGGAGGGCCACGGCACGGCCGAGAGCCTTGCGAAGGCCATCGTGTACGCGAAGTCCGTGGGCGCCCAGGTCATCAACATCTCCCAGGACACGGCGAACGCGGTCAAGCCGGATCCGAGGCTGCAGGAAGCGGTCAACTCGGCCCTCGACGCGAAGATCGTGGTTGTCGCTTCGGCAGGCAACGACGGCCTGGACGGCAAGGTGAAGGAGACCTATCCGGCCTCGTTCCACGGCGTCCTGGCGGTGGCGGCCTCGGACCGGAACAACGAACGCGCCGCGTTCTCGCAGCAGGGCGATTTCGTGGGTGTGGCGGCGCCGGGCGTGGACATGGTCTCCACGGTTCCGGGCGGTGGCCACTGCTCGGACAACGGCACCAGCTTCTCCGCCCCGTACGTGGCCGGAGTCGCGGCCCTCGTCAAGGCGAAGCACCCCGACTGGACGGCGGCCGAGGTCGTCGCCCAGATCGAACAGACCGCGGAACGCTCGACCGTGGGCCATGACCGCCTGGTCGGTTGGGGTGTCGTCGACCCTGTCCGCGCGGTCACGGAGGACCCGGACCACCCGATCGAGTCCCCGTCCCCCGAGGAGGGGGTCACCCCGGCGGAGGCGCCCGAGGCGGCGAAAATCCACTTCGGCGAGACGGCGGAACAACGCAATACCCGCCTGGCCACCTACACCGTCGTCGGAGCCGCCGTACTCGTGGCGGGACTGGGCGGTGCGGCGGTCGCGGTACGGGACGCGCGGCGGCGGGGCCGGAAGGCGTCGAGCGGCGTCTGATCGCGATGATCGCGCTCAGCTTCGGCATCGCCGGCGGCGGCGGAACGCTGAGCGAATGCGTGTACCGCCTGACGGTGACATCGCAGAAGGGCACGTGCTGAGGCGTCAGGTCCTGCCGCAACCGCCGCCTCGGGCAACGGAGTTCACATACTTCGCGTACTCCCTGGCGAACTTCAGCGTGCCCGCGATCGGAGCGCCGAACGTCGCGTTCGTCGCGCTCCACCCGAATCCGTCGACGGCGGACTCACGGGGAACATCACCATCTCCGGCGAGATGCGCAACGATGCCACCACCATCTCGCGGATCGCCGACGAGTCGGTACCTCGGCTTGAGCAGAGCGGGCCCGTGCGCGTCCTCGAGAAGACCGAGATCGGTACGCCGGACCTTCCGGGTCTCACTGATTCCCGGGAGTCGTGCAGAACCTCGTTCTCTCGGACACTCTGCGAGGGGAGCCCATCGAGCTGCGTCAGAGCCAGGTGTACCTCGGCATGGAGGACGTGCGGAATCCGGCTCAGCGCGCATTGATCGAAATCGTTCTCACCGCGACGCAGAGCCAACTCGGTCAAGTCATCGAGGACTACAAGGAATTCCTGCGAACGGTGCGGCAGGCCGATGACTCCGCCGGCGAGGCCAACTGGCCCTCGCCGCACGCAAAGCGCGCTTTGACGCACGCAAAGCGCCCCTTGGCCCGGTGCATTCCCGATCCGGGCCAAGGGGCGCTTTGCTCTGTCTCAGGCGACCGCCCAAGCCTCAGTGGGAATTCGTTCCACAACATCGCAAAGGTAGTTCAACCGGTCCTCGATGTCCTGCGGAGTCATGGTGCCGGTGTACCACGTGAACAGTTCGTCGTCGCGCACGCGAAGCGGGTTCTTCTCAGCACGCTGATCCGAGAGGAAGAAGGCCCTCACGTCTTCAGTCAGGATGCTCCGGACGAAAGCTTCGTCATGCCGGTCAACTCGGAACTTCTCGTCGAATTCCGGAACATCGAGCAGCTTCCTGGGCCCTCGCCCCAGCACCCTGTCCAGCTTGCTCGGCGGCTCCATGTGCATGTATGCCCCCTGGCCGGGCGCCGAGACGAGGAACACCGACTCGTACGTGAGCTTCCTGCTCCCGGACTGAGTGGTGGGCGACATCGGATCCGTGTAGCGGTACTCGAAGCATTTGAAGGAGCGGCCGCGGAACTCCCCTGTGATGTAGTGCCAAGCGGTGAGGTTCGAGCCTTTGCCCGGCATCGGGCCCACGCCGCAATACTCGGTGGCCCGTCCGGGCGAGCGCCGCTCATAGGTCCAGCCACGTGTGGCGGCGACTCCATCGAGGTCCGCCCAACCTTTATTGATCCGGTCGACCTCTCGGCTGTTGCGTATGAACGCCCTGATGACGAGCGTGAACATTCCCGCAACGAACGCGAACAAGAGGACCTTCACCAGGATCCCAACCAGCTGTTCCATGGCTCGAGATTATCGCGGACGAAGTGTGCTCCTGTGAACCGAGGCCGGGCTCGTGGTCGGAACCCGTACACCCGGAAACCCGTAAACCCGCAATCTGTGATCGCGGGGGTGGAGATTGTTTGCTGGCGAGGTGAAGACTCTGCAGAGTGTTCCGATGTGCCCGAATTCCGAAGAAGTGCACCAAGTAGACGTCTCCTGTGCGCCATATGCTGGGGCGCGCTGAAGGCGCGGTCTGTCCTTCCGGCCCTCTGCCACCTGCTTCACCGACCACCGAAACGGATCTCCCCATGATTAAGTCCCGTCTCCCCGCCGCAACGTGGGCCCTGTCGGCTGTGGCTGCCGGTGCGCTGCTCGTGGGCTGCTCGGGGTCGGTGAGTGTGGGGAAGTCCGATCCGAAGGTGTCCAAGAGCAAGTTGGCCGATACGGTCGCCGAAAAGCTCGCCGCCACCACGGGCCAGCCGAAGCCGGACGTCACGTGCCCAGAGGACCTCGTCGGGAAGGTCGGCAACACCGGCCGCTGCACCCTGACGGCGAGCGACGGCAGCACGCTGGGCGTGACGGTCAAGGTTTCCTCGGTCGAGGGAAGCAACGTCAACTTCGACATCAAGGCCGACGAGACGCCTACCCCGGCTGCGAGCTGACGCCGACCCTTTCGCTCCAACGCGCCTCTCGCGAGGCAAAATTGGACCGCTTGCTCGGCCGGTCGGCAGCATCGGGATGCGGCGACTCGGCCGAGCGCGAGTACGCCGTGCCGTCGTCGCTGTGCGGCATTCACATCAAGGTGGCAACCCTGACGCCGTTGCTGCCGCCCGGTAAGCGGGTGTCGGTCAAGCCGGCCACCCCAGTCCCGGACGCCATCACGGCCTGCGAGTTCGCAGTGGACCAACTCTCCACGGTGACCAGGGCCTTCGAGCCGGGACGCGAGGATGCATCGGCGCTGAAGGACTGGATCACGGAAATGCACGGAGGCGGTGAAGACGTCTTCGCCTTGCGATACGAGATCGGGCTGAATTGTTGAACAGCGCTTCCTTTGTCTCCCCTGTCGCGATCCCGTAACCACGATGGTGAAGATTTCATGGAGGAAGGTTCTCCTGCTGGAGAGCGCGCCGGGCCTCCCCGGGCAGGCAGTGCCTGCGCGCGAGCGTCACGACCTTCGACCGGGCATCGAGCGCGCATCGGCGAGATGAGAAGATTGCACCGAAAGCGCGATACGGGAAGAGCGTTTCGTAACTGACTTAACACATAGGTCAGTTGGTTCGGTTGTACAGGGTGACTACAGTGGTAAAGGCGCGATGAGGACCCTCGCGCCACCGCGCTCCGGGCGCGGGCTGAAGGACCGACGGGGAACGGGGAAGGGGACACGTCATGCTGCCTGCGGACATGGCGATGGGTGGGGTCTCGGCTGCGGCCGCTGCGGACCTGAAGGTCAGCGCAGGCGTCCTCAAGTCGTTCAAGCAGCGCGTGGACAAGCTCCTGGCGGAGTTCGAGGGGTCCGCCGGCAGCGCGGCCAAGGTGGGCGGGCACCAGATCCCCCGGACCGCCCTGAGCGGCGTGGGCGAGTTCCATGAGGCCGACGGCCTGCACGCCCAGTACGACCACGTGCATCAGCAGATCACCCACCTCTCCAAGATGCTGAGTCTGCAGATCGAAGCCATCGGGATCGCCGCGCACGGCGCAGAGATCGGCTACGACAACCTCGAAGAGGATCAGCGGCGCCGTTACTGGGCGATCCAGGTCAGGATCGACCGCGAGCACGACGCGGCGGAGCAGAAGAAGTCCGGCCGGCCCGTGCAGGAGCACAGCGACGCGAAGAAGTCCACGAAGGGGTTCAAGTAATGGCTGGGGATGAGAAGAAGCCGCCACCCCTGACCGACCAGCAGAAGGTGGACGCTCAGGTCGGAGCCACCGACGTGACGTCGCAGATGTCGGAACTGATGCACGACGCCTTCGGGTTCAGCCGTGTGCGTTTCTTCCAGTTCGGTAAGGCCACGAACTTCGAAGGTCACAAGCTCAACGACATGATCGACCTCATCGCGGACGCGAAGCCGGCCGACCTCGAGAACGCCGGTGAAGCGCTGTGGAAGGCCAGTGACGCCATCAACGCGGCCGCGGCTGAGCTCAGGGGGCACCTGAAGCCGGCCGAGGACGACTGGCAGGGTGAGGCCGGCAGGGCCTTTCAGACGTGGGGTCTGAAGCTCGTCACGCACACCGAGGCGCTTGCCACTTACGCGGACCAGGCAGGAGTCCAGATCACCGCGGCAGCAACCGGCCTCGCGTCCGTGCGCAGCGCGATGCCGCCCCGGGACACCCGGCTGGACCCGAAGACGGTCGACGACATTCCCGTTGTCGCGCGGGTCGACGGCAACAAGGACTACGCCGCAGCCGTCAAGACCGAGGGCCACCGTCAAGAGGCGATCAACCAGATGAACCGGTTGGCGTCGTTCTACTCGGTGTCCGGACAGCAACTGCACGGGCTGACGCCGCCGACGTTCGAGGCCATGCCCAACGTGGGCATGCCGAATCCCAGGTACGAAATTGGTTCCCCGCCCCAGGGCCGCAGCGTCACCGAACCGACCGCTGCCCTGCACAGGTCGGAAGTGGAGACCGCGGGGCGTGAGCACCCGGTCGTAGACCACGTTCGCCCCGACGTCGGCAATCTGCCTCCGAAGACGGACGATCCCGTGATCGCCATAGACCGGCCGGTCGTCCCTGTCGGCACGCAGATCGACAGCGTCGACACGCTTCCTCAGCACACGGCGACGCCCCCGGTGACTAGCACCGCCAACCCGACCGTGACGCCGACAGTCGGTCCGCAAGGACTCCCGCTCCCTTCTTATGCCCAGGGTGTTCCGAATCCCCTGGGCAAGGGTCCTGTGGGACGGGCGCTCGGGACGACAGGCGCGCCCAGGAATCCGACGACCGCACAGGGACGACCCGGAACCACAGGACCGGCGACGGCTCGGGGGCTGGGGCAGGGCGGCACGAACCCGATGGGGCGCCCGAACGCGACCGGCCAGCCAGGGGTCAAGGGCGGCATGCCGGGTGGTCGTCCGACTTCCGGAGTCACCGGAGGCACGCCCAAGCCGGGCGGCACGTCGGCCGGCCGCCAAGGCCTGGGGCCTAGGGGCGCGGGCCGTAGCAACGGCGGCGTCATAGGGGGAAGGCCCACCTCGACCGGCGCGTCCGCGAAGTCGGGTCCCAAGGTGCCGCGAGGCACGGTCATCGGCGGTGAGGGAGCGGGCGGTTCGCGGACCTCGAGCAGCGGGATCAGTCAGCGGGGAGTCATGGGGGCGCCGAGTGCGACGAACAGCGCCGCCAGGAACCAGAGGCCCGCGCGCGGATCCCTCGGTAACTCCGACGGCGTGACCGGTGCTCCCGCAGGACGCAACTCCGCTTCCCGCGCGGGCAGGAACGGCTTCACCGCCGGCGGGTCCGGCCTCGTACGAGGTCCCCAGGGCCCCGGGAGTTCCGACCAGGAAGAGGGCGAAGGCGCACAGCGGCTTGGCTATCTGGGCGAGGACGAGCAGACGCACTTGCCCGACAAGCCGCGGCGTGACGTGCCCCCGGTGAATGACCAAGCATGAGCGAGGACGTACGAAGTATGAAGTCTGGGACTAGCCGACGCGGCGGAAGCACCGCGCGGATCGCGGGGCGTGCCGGGAGACGGGTCGCCACCGTAGCCGCGGCGCTCGGTGCTCTCGCCGCCGTTTCTGCCGGACTGGCCCCGAGCGCGGTTGCCGATGACGTGCAGTCGAAGCAGTGGTACTTGGACGCGATGGGGGCCAAGGACCTGTGGAAGGTCAGCACGGGGAAGGGCATCACAGTCGCGGTCATCGACTCAGGGGTCAGCTCCGCGTCGAAGTCTCTGAGCGGCAATGTACTCCAGGGAGTCGACGTCACCGGTAGCGCAGGCGGCGCGACGGACGACTTCGACGGTCACGGCACGACGATCGCCGAACTCATCGCCGGTACTGGGGCGGGAGGCGGGATCAAGGGCGTCGCCCCCGACGCCAAGATCATCCCGATTCGCACCCGGCTGTCGACGATGAAGGACGAGTCGGCGAAGGAAAAGGGTGACACCACGGCCAAGGCCATTCGGGCTGCCGCCGACAGTGATGCTCAGATCATCAACATGTCGTTCGGATCAGACTTCCCG
This sequence comes from Streptomyces sp. NPDC090032, assembly GCF_044748025.1. Taxonomy (NCBI): domain Bacteria; kingdom Bacillati; phylum Actinomycetota; class Actinomycetes; order Kitasatosporales; family Streptomycetaceae; genus Streptomyces; species Streptomyces sp. NPDC090032. The sequence continues at coordinate 367,403 of NZ_JBIVFF010000009.1, forward strand.
AGTGACGGAGGACTCGAAGCCGTCAAGTACGCCGAGAGCAAGGGCAAGCTCCTTTTCGCTGCGGTCGGCAATGAGGCCGAGAAAGAGAACTACATCGGCTATCCCGCGAAGTACCCAGGAGTGGTCGGCGTATCGGCTGTGGACAAGACCGGCCAGGTCGGCAAGTTCTCGGAGAGCGGCAACTACGTGCAGCTGGCCGCTCCCGGCCTGGACATCCCAGTCTGGTGCAACAACGACTTCCAGTCGCATTGCATGGGGACGGGCACCAGTGTGGCGTCCGCCATCACTTCCGGCGCGGCCGCGCTCATCTGGTCCAAGCACCCAACCTGGACGGCGAACCAGGTCATGCGGGTCCTGATCGACACTGCAGGGCGTGACTGGCCGAAGAGCAAGCCCAGCAAGTACCTCGGTTACGGGCTGATCCGTCCGGCGCGCAACCTGCTCCATGGCGAGGGCAGCCCGGGTGCGGGCGACATCAACCCCCTCACCAACGAGAAGACCACCGCCGGTTCCACCTCCGGCCACACCCCCTCCGCTTCCGTACCAGCCTCGTCACAGCCCCCGAAATCCACTTCAGGTGGCGAGACCTCGGCGGCAGGATCTAGTGCGAAGTCCTCGGACGACAATGACCAGTTGTGGATTGTCCTCGGAGCTGTTGCTGCGGTAGTAGTGCTCGGGGGCGGAGTGTTCGCGGTGGTGCGAGCTCGGCGCTCCGGCTGAGCGCGGTTTGACGATATTTGTCGAGCGGGGCTGATCCATTCCCTGCGAGGCAACATCCGGAAAGTTCCAGCAGTAATCAGGAGAGGAAAGCCGAACATGGCAGACGGACAGCGGCTCTCAGACGAAAAGATGATTGCGCTCGAGCGCACGATCGCCGAGAAGTTCGACAACATCAAGTCCACGGTGCACCGCCTTCAGGGGACGATCGACAGCCTGGAAGGTAACTGGAAGGGCATCGGCGCCAACGCCTTCAACACGAAGCAGCACGAGATCAACACGTCGATGGTAGAAATCGGCAAAATCCTCGTGAAGTTCCTCGACGCGATGACCGGTACTCGGAAGATCAAGGATGACTCCGAGGACCACGTGCGCCAGCAGGTCAACAAGATCAACGTGTACGACGGCGCTCCGAAGTCCACGCTCAGCGGCTACTAAACGCCTGGGTTGTCGCGCGTCAGTAGTTAACGAAACCACGGGAGATGGAGAAGTAGATCATGGGTCTGAACCATGACGAGATGGTCGTCAAGTACGGCGCTCTCGACACCGCGGCCACCGAAATCGGAAACATGGCCAAGCAGCTCGAGGCCGACCTGCAGGAGATCAAGTCCCTGGTAGCCGGCACGGTCGCCTACTGGGAGGGCGAAGCCCAGAGCAAGTACGGCGAAGAGCAGACGAAGTGGGACAAGGAAGCCCACGACATCCACCAGGCTCTCCAGGGCATCGGTCACGTGGTGCACCTGGCCGGCGGTGACTACATGGGTGGCGACAAGAAGGCTGCCAGCTTCTTCCTGTAGAGCGAAAAGTACGGATGCGGGGTGGGCGCGCGCGGGAGGCGCCCACCCCGTCATCGTGGTCCGACGGGTGGAACAGGGTGCGTGGGTCCACGGCTACATAAGGCATCGGGTTCGGGCTCGTCGTTGAAGGGAAAGTAGTTCATGTCATTCGGGCCGGCGCCCTCCCCGTTCACGCAGTCTCTGCGTGCGGCAAAGGACCGCAAAAAGCAGCGCGTGAAGCGTTGGCTGTCCATCTGTGGCGTTCTCATTGTCGTGACCAGCGTTGGCTCATGGTTCATGTGGGGTGGGAGCCCGGCGGCGAATGACGCCAAATCGAGCAACGTACCCAGTTCTGCTCGGCAAGCCCCGGATGAGGTGATCAAGGCTGATGGAAAGATTCCGGTCAACCCTGAAGCCCGCATGGCAGTCGAGTACGACGACAAGAAGCTGAAGTCGAGCGAAAGCTCCTACCTGCCGGGCAGTTGGGCTACCGCCAAGACCTTCGCCATGGCACAGGGAAGTACACTCACGGGATACCGATTCGGGCAATGGGACCCTTTCTGGAGCACCAGGTTGAGCGGTGCCATCTGTTCGACGACGCGGCATGTGACAGTCGATGGCCGAACTGCCGTCGTTGCTCAGTCTGGTCGTGGGGGCAAGGTAAACGCCAAGTCCGCATGTAACTCGCTCGTGGTATTCAACGTGAACACCGGCAAGAAGATGTGGGAAGTGACGCTGCCCCACTCCGACGATGCGTACGCAAACAATATGAATGTGACGCTGACCCGAGGCGTCGCGGTGACGGCATGGGGATCGGGTTCGGCCGCGTACGATCTGCGTCAGGGCAAGAAGCTCTGGGAGACTCCAGGCAGGGAAACCTGCAACGACAGCGGTTTCGCGGGCGGGCATGATTTGCTGGCGCTACAGACCTGTGGGAGCCCTGGCGACGACACCTCATATCGAGTCCAGAAGATTGATCGACGTACAGGAAAGCCCGAGTGGACGTACCAGGTGGCCCGGGGTGTCGGGGCAACCTACTTGGTGTCGTCGAATCCACCGGTAATCGCTGTCGCTGCAGGCGCGGACTCAGTGACGGACCTCATCGTTCTTGACGCGCACGGCAAGCACAGATCGACGATGGCGCTGGGCGTTGACCGCTATGTCACTGACTGTGGCGGTTTGCTTTTCGGGACTGTGGAGTCCTGTCACTCGGTGATTGTGGGGAGTCGTCAGGTATTCGTGGGCGGAAAGGGGGACGTCGAGGACCTCTTCACCGACCGTCCCGCCAACTCGATTACTGCTTTTGACCTGGATTCGGGGAAGCCTGTGCGTAAGTTCAAGTCCAAGGCCCGCCGTCCTATGTATCCCATCCAGACGAGCGGTGACCAACTCCTGGCATTCAGGGCAAGTAACGACGGGCGAGCGCCGGCGGCGGTCGTGCGTATCGACCCGAAGACGGGCACTGCGCGTCCCTTTCTCCTGTTCGAGATGCCTTCCCAGCCAGCGCTCGGAGAGCCAGAGTCGGTAGACGTGACCGTCAGCCACGGACGAGTTTTCTTCCGGCTCAAGGAGATTCAGGGTTCGAGTAAGGACAACGATACGGGTCTCATTCCAGGCGCTGTCGGTTACGAAAGTGCTGGCTAAAAGTTGTCCTGTAAATGATCTTTAGTGTGCGCGGGGTGCGGTTCGCCATCGGGGGCTCGCCTCCGGCGAAGTTGAGCTTGTGCAGGTGGGCGATGCCTAGCATCGCGTGGTGGACACCTTCGCCCTTGAGGCGGCAGTCGCGGAGGATCTTCCAGGTCTTCATACGGGCGAAGACGTGCTCGACGCGGGCGCGGACCTGCTTGTGTGAGCGGTTGTGCTCCCGCTTCCACTGGGGCAATTCCTCGCCCGGAATGCGGCGGTGGGGCATCAGGAGTCCGGTGCCCGGATCCCCCGCGTCGGCCATCGTCAAGGTCTGCCGACGGCCGACTTCGCACCGGATTCTTCCCACGCCTTGCAGTCGTTGCGGTTACCCGGAAGGGGCTGGCCGACCACGACGACCAGGCGGGTATCAGCGTCGATGACGACTTGGTGGTTGGCGGAGTACCGATAGTTCTTGGACTCTTCGGCGATGCTGTGATCACGGGTGGGTACCAAGGTGCCGTCCACGATCAGCACAGTGTCCTTCGCGAACCGGCTCCGGCTCTGGAGCGCAAGGAGTGGGCCGACCTTGTCGATGATTCGGTCTGCAGCCGACTTCGAGATGCCGAACAGCGGGGCGAGCTGGCGCATGGTCAGGTTTGTGCGCCAATACGCGGTCACCAGCAAGATCCGATCCTCCAGCGGCAAGCCCCACGGCCGACCCTTGCGCACAGGGGTCCGCACCTTCGCGGCGAAGCGCGGTCACCAACTTCGCGAAACTGCGCGGGCTCAGCCCGGTGAACGGCGGTATCCAGGACGGCTCAGACGCCGTGATCACTCCAGCCACGGAAGGATCATCCCCCAGCAAGATCGCCGAGGGCCGAGGCATCAGTCGACCAGTAGCTCGTCAAGGCGCTGAACGGACCTCGGAGTTCCTACCTCGTCCGCCATCGCCGGCAATCGGGCGTGGTATTGGCGAGTGATAGGCAGGGTGTCCTCATAGATCCACGAGCACATGGTGTAGAAGGCCAGAGCCTCCTCGCCGTGCGAGAGCAGGTGGTGGACGTCCATGATGACGGCTTCCGACGTGAGGGGCGAGTCCTCAAGAAGCGCCACCACCCGGGCGCGATACGACAGATGCACGAGCTGCCCCCAGACCAGTCCTGAACGGATCAACGACGCACACACCCTCGCTACCTGAACGAGGGTTGTCGACCCACATGATCGTTTACGGGACAAGCCTTAGGAGCGGGGTACTTAACTGTCCTCTCCCTACTCTCGGGTGTAGGGAGAGGCGGGGAGATCAAGCGCGCAGGGCGAGCAGGGGACCCAGTAAAGCGGACCCGGTAGCCCGGAGTCCTCGGCCCCGCCTTAGTCGTAGGCCTCTTCTACCCCGCGTCCGACCTCGGCGCGTCCTCCAGATCGAACTCCCCGTCCCGAGCCCCCAGCACGAATGCCGTCCACTCCGCCTCCGTGTACCGCAGCACCGTCTCCGGGTCCACCGAAGACCGCATCGCCACCGCGCCGTCCGGCAGGTACGCGATCTCGACGCGCTCCTCGTGGTCCTCGGTGCCGGGGGCGCTGTGCCATTCGGCGTCGGAGATGTCGAGCGCGTAGAGCTCGTTCTTCTCTCGCTCCTTGCGCGCCTTGACGTCCTCGTCCTGTTCCAGGGAGACCTGCGCGTCCTGTGCCTCGGCCATGTGGGGCGGCCCCTTCTCGACGTACGAACAAGCTGTCCACTCAGCGTACTTGGAAGTCCGCCGCGGCATGCGGGCGTCAGAAGACCGGCATGCCGCGGCGTCCCCCGCATTCAGCAGGAAGCCCCGATCCCGGTGGCCGTCATGCGCCAAGTGCCGCCGCGGGTAGGGGATCCGCGGCGAGCACCGAAGCCGACTGGCGGGTCAGCGCGGCGATGGGGGCGATGACCCGGTACGTCCCTAAGGCTCTACGTCCCCAAGGTTCACGCCCCTAAGGCTCTACGCCCCTACGGTCGCCGGAGCTTGGCTCACATGTGCTCCTCGCCCATCCACCCCGTCTGGACCAGCGGCTTCCCCCGCTTGCGCGAGACGAAGACGCCGCGGCCCGCCGGCATCGGCCGCGGCCGCACGCCGCCGATGAGGTCGCCCTCGCCCGGGTCGCCCGCGAGGACGAGGCCCTGGGCGCCGAGCTCCTTCATCCGCTGGATGAACGGCTCGTACGCGGCCCGGCCGCCGCCCGCCGAGGAGCGGGCGATGATGAAGCGGACGCCGACGTCCCGTGCGAACGGGAGCAGTTCGGTGAGGCCCGAGAGCGGGTTCCCGCTCGATGTGGACACCAGGTCGTAGTCGTCGATGATCACGAAGACGTTCGGACCGCGCCACCAGCTGCGGTCCCGCAGCTGCTGCGCCGTCACCTCGGCCGTCGGCGTACGCCGCTGCATCAGGTCGGCGAGCGCGTCCATGTGATGCCCCATGGAGTTCGACATGGGGATGTACTCCGCCAGGTGCGAGGGCGGGGTCACGTCCAGCAGGGCGCGGCGGTTGTCGACGACGAAGAGCTTGCAGGAGTCGCCGTCGTAGCGCTCGGTGAGGCGCTTGATGAGCAGGCGCAGCAGGTTCGACTTGCCGGACTCGCTCTCTCCGAAGATGAGGAAGAACGGGTCCGATTCGAAGTCGAGGAACACCGGCTCCAGGTTGTCCTCGTCGAGCGCGAAGGACACGCCGCGGTCCGGGAACAGGTTCCCCGGGGGCAGCCGGTCCGCCGCGAACTCGCGCGGGAGCAGCCGCACTTCGGGGGCGCCGGGCGCCGTCCAGTGCCGCGTCACCTCGGCGGTCAGCGCCGCCGTGGCCTCGGCCAGGTCCGTGTCCGACGTCAGGCCGTCGATCCGCGGGACCGCCGCCATGAAGTGCTGCTTCTGCGGCGACTGGCCGCGGCCGGGCACGCCCGTCGGCACGTTCGCCGCGACCTTGCGGTCGAACTCGGAGTCCATCGTGTCGCCGAGCCGCAGCTCGAGGCGGTTCATGAGGTGGTCCTTCATGTTCGCCCTGACCTCCATGGACCGCGAGGCCGTGAGCACCAGGTGGATGCCATAGCCCAGGCCGCGCGCCGCGATGTCGAGCACCGCGGGCTCCAGGCCCTCGTAGTCCGCACGGAAGTTGCCCCAGCCGTCGATGACGAGGAACACGTCACCCCACGGCTGGTCGGTGACCGAGATGTCGCCGCGCGCCCTGCGGGCGCGGAAGTCGCCGATCGAGGCGATGCCCGAGGAGCGGAAGTACTCCTCGCGGCGCATCATCACGCCGTAGACCTCGGCGACCGTGCGCCGCACCTTCTCGGGGTCGAGGCGCGAGGCCACCCCGCCGACATGCGGCAGCCCGGCGACGGCCGACAGACCGCCGCCACCGAAGTCGAGCCCGTAGAACTGCACTTCGTACGGGGTGTGCGTCAGGGCGAACGACGCGATGAGTGAACGCAGCAGCGTCGACTTACCGGACTGCGGGCCGCCCAGGATCTGCATATGGCCGGCCGCACCCGAGAAGTCGCACCACAGCGGGTCGCGCCGCTGCTCGTACGGCTTGTCGACGAGGCCGGCCGGGACGATGAGCCGGCCCGCGCCCTCGTACCCCGGCTGTGTGAGCCCGCGGCCCTGCACGGCGGCGAGGCCGGGAAGGAGGCTGTCGAGCGACGGCGGGCTGTCCAGGGGCGGCAGCCACACCTGGTGGGCCGCCGGACCCTGCGCCTCGAGCCGGCGCACGATCACGTCGAGCACGGTGTCCGACAGCGCGTCATCGGTCGTGGGCGTGGCCTCGGGCCGCTGCTGGGGCACGGCCACGTACTGCACCGGCACCTCGGCCGCCGTGAACAGCACCGGTCGCCGGTCCACCGGAAGCGGTCCGCCCGCCACCGCGGCCTGCGCGGAACCGGTGCGGTAAGTCCCGGACACGTACGCCGCCTTGAAGCGGACCATTTCGTCCGTGCCGTACTTCAGGAAGCCCGAACCCGGCACGTTCGGCAGCTCGTACGCGTCGGGCACGCCGAGCGCCGCGCGGGACTCGGCGGCGGAGAACGTCCGCAGACCGATCCGGTACGAGAGGTAGGTCTCCAGGCCGCGCAGCCGGCCCTCTTCGAGGCGCTGCGAGGCGAGAAGCAGATGCACGCCCAGGGAACGGCCGATGCGGCCGATCTGCACGAACATCTCGATGAAGTCGGGCTTGGCCGTCAGCAGCTCGCTGAACTCGTCGATCACCAGGACGAGGGACGGGATCGGCTGGAGCGGGGCGCCGGCCGCGCGCGCCTTCTCGTAGTCGTGGATGTTCGCGTAGTTGCCCGCGTCGCGGAGCATCTCCTGGCGGCGGTTGAGCTCACCGCGGATGGAGTCACCCATGCGGTCGACGAGCGTCAGGTCGTCCGCGAGGTTCGTGATCACGGCCGCTACGTGCGGCATCTGCGCCATGCCCGCGAACGTCGCACCGCCCTTGAAGTCGGCGAGTACGAAGTTCAGCGTCTCGGAGGAGTGCGTGACCGCGAGGCCGAGGACGAGGGTGCGCAGGAGCTCCGACTTACCGGAACCCGTCGCACCGACACACAGGCCGTGCGGACCCATGCCCTCCTGAGCCGCTTCCTTGAGGTCGAGCATGACGGGCCGGCCGTCCTCGCCGACACCGATCGGCACGCGCAGCCGCTCCGCCTGCGAGCGCGGGCGCCAGGTCCGCTTGGTGTCCACGGACGCGGCGTCGCCGAGGCTCAGCAGATCCGTGAAGTCCAGGTTCGCGAGCAGCGGTTCGTCGTCGTCGCCGCCCGAGGCCATACGCAGCGGCGCCAACTGGCGCGCCAGCGCGTCCGCCGCCTCGTAGGAGAGCAGGTCGGGCGTGCCCTCGTAGACCACGCCGTGCGCCGACTCCAGCGTCAGGGTGCGCGGCTGCACGACGATCGAGAGGTCGCCGCGGCCGGTCGTCAGGTCGCCCGGTACGACCTCGACGACGGACACCCCCTGCAGCCCTTCGGGGCTGGCCAGCATCGACATCGGAGGCAGGGACACGCCGTCGAGCACGACGACGAGGTGCGGCTGCTCGGGGACGGGCGCCCCACCGGGATGGAAGCGCGGACGGCCCTGGAGGCGCGTGGTCAGCATCGCCTCCAGCTCCATCGGGTCGGTGGTGATCAGACGGCGGCTGCCGGCGCCGTCCGTCTGGCTCGAGGTCTGGCTGTGCGGCAGCCACTTGACCCACTCCCACTGCGGCGCGGCCTCCCGGCCCGTGGCCACGGCGATCACCAGGTCCTCGGGGGAGTGCAGCGACGCGAGAGAGGCGACGACGGCGCGGGCCGTGCCGCGCACCGTCTGCGGCTCACCGCTGACCGTCACGTGGTAGAAGGCCCGCAGTGAGACCGCCATCGGCAGGTCCTCGAGCGTGCCGTGCGCGGCGAGGAAGCGCTGCATGGCGCCCGCCGTCAGCGGCTCCAGCTCTTCCACCGGCGCGGTCTGCGGCGGCACCAGCGGAGTGGCGAGCCCCTGCGGGCCCAGGCCGACGCGCACCTGCCCGAAGTCCTCGTCGCCCGTGCGCCGTTCCCAGACGCGGCTGCCCTCGGCGACGAGCGCCCACAGCTGCTCGGGCGACGGGTGCAGGTAGTACTGCGCGTCGCGCTGCTTCCTCGCGGTCTTCGTGGCATCGCGCCGGGTTTGCGACAGATAACGCAGATAGTCGCGGCGCATGTCCGACATCTGGCCCTGCGAGCCGCGGCGGTAGCGCACCAGCATCGCGATGCCCATGGCCAGGGTCGACGCGATCATCACCATGCCCATGATCTTCATGAACGGCCCACCCTGGCCGTTGAAGAAGAAGACAACGGATCCGCCCATGCCGAGCATCGGCAGGAGCTGCATCATCACGCCTTCCTGCTGCCCGCGTGGCAGCTCGGGCGGAGGTTGCAGGACCACCTCTTCTGTGGGCACTTCAGACGGCAGCGCCCGAGGCGGGCGCTTCACGACGATGTGACTCACTTCGCACCAATTCCCTTGCCGGACCGAGGTGTTCCGTCCGCCGCCCCGTGTCAGGCGGACGTCGATCGTGATTTGCGATCCTACTGACGGTCACTGACAACGGTGGGCGGTAGGGTGCCGGAGGTGCAGTCGAGGACCGCGGATCCGCCCGGGAAACAGGGCATTTCACGCGGTCGGGAGCGAGCGGGGCCGCTAACGCCGGTCCTGGAAGCCTCGTTGACAGGCGGCGAGGACGCGCGCGAGCGACGTACACAACACCTCCACATCCGACTGCATCACCGGACACACCAACCGAGGGGGAACAGCAGGTGAGCATGACGGCTTCCGCTTCCGCGACGGCCGGCGCGACCGGCGGAGCGGGCACCGGAGCCCCTTCGGGGGCCGGCACGGGCCTCGGCTTCTGCCGCGTCACCATCGTCGCGCCCGACAGCCGGATCGATGTCGCACTGCCCGACGACGTCCCGGTCGCCGACCTCAACCCGGAGATCCTGCGGCTCTCCCAGCAGAGCCCCGCCGAGGGCGCACCGGTCGGCTACCACCTCGTACGCCGCGACGGCACCGTCCTCGACAGCGCCCGGTCCTTCGCCGCGCAGCGCATCCTCGACGGTGAGCTGCTCACCCTGCGCCCGTTCTCCGAGTCGCTGCCGCCGGCCGTCTTCGACGACGTCTCCGAAGCGGTCGCCTCGGCCGTCACGCGTGATCGCACCCTGTGGAACGGCGACCTGACCCGCGGCGCCGGACTCATCGGCGGCGGCGTCCTGCCCGCCCTCCTGGCCTTCGTCACGTGGACGGCCCAACCGCACCACGACATGAACAGCCTCCAGGGCGTCCTCGCCGCGGTGGCCGGCCTCCTCCTCGTCGTCCTCGCGGGCGTGCGCGCCCGGGTCTACGACGACCGCGGCTCGGCCATCGCCCTCGGCCTCGGCGCCCTGCCGAACGTGGCGGTGGCAGGCTCGGGCCTGCTGCCGCTGGCCGACCACCAGGGAATCGGCCGGCTCCAGTTCCTGCTGGCCTGCACGGCCGTACTGATCGCCTCCGTGGTCCTCACCCTGGTCTCGCCGGGCGGCGACGGTCCTTTCGTGGCCTTCGTCTTCGCGTCGGCCGTCGGCCTGCTCACGACCTTCATCGCCATCCTCACGGACCTGACGGCCGTGGAGACCGCCGGCCTGTGCGCGCCGCTCTCCGTAGGAGCCCTCGCCTTCCTGCCAGGCCTCTCCATGCGCTTCGCCCGCCTCCCCATCGGCTTCGAACCGCCGAGCATGGCCCGCGGCGAGTACGGCAGCGACTCCGCGAACCAGGAGCCCGTCGAGGCCGACCGCATCGCGGCCCAGGCCCGTCGCGGCCACGAGCTGCTCGTCGGCCTGGTCGGCGGCTGCGCCCTGGTGTCCGTCGGCGCCGCGGCCGTCCTCGGCTTCTCGAACGACGTCTGGGGTCAGCTCCTGGCCTTCGCCACCGGCGTCGCGATGCTGATGCGCGCCCAGCTCTTCCGCTACACCGCACAGGTCGCCTCCCTCCTCGCCGCCGGTCTGGCCTCCCTGGTCCTGCTCGGCCTCGGCCTCTCCCTCCACCCGCCGGTGGACTACCTGACCGACTTCTTCATGAAGAACGACCCCACGGCCCTCAACATCCGTACGGTCTGGCTGGTCGCGGTGATCGCGGCGGCCACCGCACTGATCACGTCGATCGGCCTGATCACGCCCCGCCGCGGAGTCACCCCCTTCTGGGGACGCTTCATGGAGATCGCGGAGACGTTCGTCCTGCTCACGCTGGTGCCGCTCACGCTCGCTGTCTTCGACGTGTACGCGAAGGCCCGCTCCATGACCAGCTGACCGGAGCCCAGCAAGGCGCCGTGGGTCCCATCGGGCCCACGGTCGGGTGCACACGAAGCGGCTGGTACGCTGTGTGACGGCCGTTTGTGTACGCGCCCTCAGGTCTCCGGTTTCCCGGGAATCTGAAGACTGCGCCCAGCGGACCTCGCCTCCCGAGTAACGGAAGCTCCCCTGAGATGTGGACCAGGGGCACTCGGTGGCCACGAAAAGACTACGAGGAGTACGCGTGTCGCTCGACGCCGCTACGAAGAAGCAGATCATCACCGAGTTCGGCCAGAAGGAGGGCGACACCGGCTCCCCCGAGGTCCAGGTCGCCATGCTGTCCCGCCGGATCTCGGACCTGACCGAGCACCTCAAGACGCACAAGCACGACCACCACTCCCGTCGTGGTCTGCTGATCCTGGTCGGCCAGCGTCGCCGCCTTCTGCAGTACCTGGCCAAGAAGGACATCCAGCGCTTCCGCGCCCTGGTCGAGCGCCTCGGCATCCGCCGCGGTGCGGCCGGCGCCCGCTAAGACGCCGTGAAGGGAGCGGTTCCCACCGACAGGGGGCCGCTCCCTTTGCTGTACGTGCGAAGTGTCACAGACGCTTTGTAGTCTGGACGCACGAACAAAAGCACCACCGCACGCATCACGCACGCATCACCCATGCATGCACCGCTTCGATGCACCGCACCCAGTTGCACCGCATCACCGCGACGCATCGCCGCACGAGGAGAAGCGCACCCTCGCCGCCGCCGGTCCTCGGTAGTGGCCCCCGGGAGACGGATCCCGTCCACCCCGGGTGCTTCGATCGAAGACCGGCCCGCACACAAGGCGCGCTTCTCCGGCCCCGTCCCTCCGCCACACGGGCGGAACGGGACAAAAGACGAAAAGTAACGGAGAAAACGCTAGTGGAGAACGAGACCCACTACGCCGAGGCCGTCATTGACAACGGCACCTTCGGCACCCGCACCATCCGCTTCGAGACGGGCCGTCTGGCCCGTCAGGCCGCCGGCTCCGCCGTGGCGTACCTGGACGACGACACCATGGTGCTGTCGGCCACGAGCGCCGGTAAGAAGCCCAAGGACCAGCTCGACTTCTTCCCCCTGACGGTGGACGTCGAGGAGCGGATGTACGCAGCCGGCAAGATCCCCGGCTCCTTCTTCCGCCGTGAGGGCCGTCCCTCCGAGGACGCGGTCCTGACCTGCCGCCTCATCGACCGCCCGCTGCGTCCGTCCTTCAAGAAGGGCCTTCGCAACGAGATCCAGGTCGTCGAGACGGTCATGGCGCTCAACCCCGACCACCTGTACGACGTGGTCGCCATCAACGCCGCCTCCTGCTCCACGCAGCTGGCCGGCCTGCCCTTCTCCGGCCCGATCGGCGGCACCCGCGTCGCCCTGATCAACGGCCAGTGGGTCGCGTTCCCGACGCACACCGAGCTCGAGGATGCCGTCTTCGACATGGTCGTCGCCGGTCGTGTCCTGGAGGACGGCGACGTCGCGATCATGATGGTCGAGGCCGAGGCCACCGAGAGGACCATCGAGCTCGTCAAGGGCGGCGCCCAGGCGCCGACCGAAGAGGTCGTCGCCGCCGGTCTCGAGGCCGCGAAGCCCTTCATCAAGGTCCTCTGCAAGGCTCAGGCGGAGCTGGCTGCCAAGGCCGCCAAGCCGACCGGCGAGTTCCCGATCTTCCTCGACTTCGAGGACGACGTGCTCGAGGCCCTCACGGCCGCCGTCAAGACCGAGCTGGCCCAGGCGCTCACCATCGCCGGCAAGCAGGACCGCGAGGCCGAGCTGGACCGCGTCAAGGCGCTGGCCGCCGAGAAGCTGCTCCCGCAGTTCGAGGGCCGCGAGAAGGAGATCTCGGCGGCGTACCGCGCGCTGACGAAGTCCCTGGTCCGCGAGCGCGTCATCAAGGACAAGGTCCGCATCGACGGCCGCGGCGTCACGGACATCCGTACGCTCGCCGCCGAGGTCGAGGCCATCCCGCGCGTGCACGGCTCGGCGCTCTTCGAGCGTGGCGAGACCCAGATCCTGGGCGTCACCACCCTCAACATGCTCCGCATGGAGCAGCAGCTGGACACCCTTTCCCCGGTGACCCGCAAGCGCTACATGCACAACTACAACTTCCCGCCCTACTCGGTCGGCGAGACGGGCCGCGTCGGCGCTCCGAAGCGCCGCGAGATCGGCCACGGCGCGCTCGCCGAGCGCGCCATCGTGCCGGTCCTGCCGACGCGCGAGGAGTTCCCGTACGCGATCCGTCAGGTCTCCGAGGCCCTCGGTTCCAACGGCTCGACGTCCATGGGCTCGGTCTGCGCCTCCACCATGTCGCTGCTGAACGCCGGTGTGCCGCTGAAGGCCCCCGTCGCCGGTATCGCCATGGGCCTGATCTCCCAGGAGATCAAGGGCGAGACGCACTACGTCGCCCTCACCGACATCCTCGGTGCGGAGGACGCCTTCGGTGACATGGACTTCAAGGTCGCCGGCACCAAGGACTTCGTCACCGCTCTCCAGCTCGACACCAAGCTGGACGGCATCCCGGCCTCCGTCCTGGCCGCGGCCCTCAAGCAGGCCCGCGACGCCCGCCTCCACATCCTCGACGTGATGATGGAAGCGATCGACACGCCGGACGAGATGTCCCCGAACGCCCCGCGGATCATCACGGTCAAGATCCCCGTGGACAAGATCGGTGAGGTCATCGGCCCGAAGGGCAAGATGATCAACCAGATCCAGGAGGACACCGGCGCCGACATCACGATCGAGGACGACGGCACCATCTACATCGGTGCCCAGCAGGGCTCGCAGGCCGAGGCCGCGCGCGCCACGATCAACTCGATCGCCAACCCGACCATGCCGGAGGTCGGCGAGCGCTACCTGGGCACCGTCGTGAAGACGACGACCTTCGGTGCGTTCGTGTCCCTGCTCCCGGGCAAGGACGGCCTGCTGCACATCTCGCAGATCCGCAAGCTGGCCGGCGGCAAGCGCGTGGAGAACGTCGAGGACGTTCTCGGCGTGGGCAGCAAGGTCCAGGTCGAGATCGCCGAGATCGACTCCCGCGGCAAGCTCTCCCTCATCCCCGTCGTCGAGGGCGAAGAGGGCGACGAGGCGAAGGACGACACCGACAAGTGACGTCCCGTAGCTCCAAGGCGACGGCCCGCACCTCCTCGGAGGCGCGGGCCGTCGCCCGTACCCAAACCCTGATCAAGGGCGAGAACGGCATCGGTACAGTCCGCAGGACCACCCTCCCGGGCGGCCTGCGCATCGTCACCGAGACGCTGCCCTCCGTACGCTCCGCGACCTTCGGTATCTGGGCGAACGTCGGGTCCCGCGACGAGACGCCCACGCTGAACGGCGCGACGCACTATCTCGAGCACCTCCTCTTCAAGGGCACCTCCCGCCGGAGCGCCCTCGACATCTCCTCCACGATCGACGCGGTCGGCGGCGAGATGAACGCCTTCACGGCGAAGGAATACACGTGCTACTACGCGCGCGTGCTCGACACCGACCTCCCCCTCGCGATCGACGTCGTCTGCGACATGCTGACCGGCTCCCTCATCGAGGAGGCGGACGTCGACGCCGAGCGCGGCGTCATCCTCGAAGAGATCGCCATGACGGAGGACGACCCGGGCGACTGCGTGCACGACCTGTTCGCGCACACCATGCTCGGCGACTCCCCGCTCGGCCGCCCGGTGCTCGGCACGGTCGACACGATCAACGCGCTGAACCGCGGCCAGATCGCCCGCTTCTACAAGAAGCACTACGACCCGACGCACCTCGTCGTCGCGGCCGCGGGCAACGTCGACCACAACAAGGTCGTACGCCAGGTGCGGGCCGCCTTCGAGAAGGCCGGCGCTCTCACCCGCACCGACGCCGTCCCCATGGCCCCGCGCGAGGGCCGCAAGCCCCTGCGCGCGGCCGGCCGCATGGAGCTCCTCGGCCGCAAGACCGAGCAGGCCCACGTCATCCTCGGCATGCCGGGCCTCGCCCGCACCGACGAGCGTCGCTGGGCCATGGGCGTCCTCAACACCGCCCTGGGCGGCGGCATGTCGTCCCGCCTCTTCCAGGAGGTCAGGGAGAAGCGCGGCCTTGCCTACAGCGTCTACTCGTACACGTCCGGCTTCGCGGACTGCGGCCTCTTCGGGGTGTACGCGGGATGCAGGCCGAGCCAGGTCCACGACGTGCTGAAGATCTGCCGCGACGAGCTCGACCACGTCGCGGAGCACGGTCTGTCCGACGACGAGATCGGCCGCGCCATCGGCCAGCTCTCCGGCTCCACCGTCCTCGGCCTCGAGGACACCGGCGCGCTCATGAACCGCATCGGCAAGAGCGAGCTCTGCTGGGGCGAGCAGATGTCCGTCAGCGACATGCTGGAGGAGATCGCCTCGGTGACCCCCGACGAGGTGCGCGCGGTGGCCCGCGACATCCTGGGGCAGCGCCCCTCGCTGTCGGTCATCGGCCCGCTCAAGGACAAGCAGGCGGCGCGCCTGCACGAAGCGGTGGCCTAGCCCACCCGTTCGCAACTCGCGTAAGGAACGAACAAGATGAGCAAGCTGCGCGTGGCGGTCCTCGGCGCCGGGGGCCGCATCGGCTCCGAGGCCGTACGGGCCGTCGAGGCCGCCGACGACATGGAACTGGTCGCGGCCCTCGGCCGGGGCGACAAGCTGGAGACCCTCACGGAGTCCGGCGCCCAGGTCGCGGTCGAACTGACCACGCCCGACTCGGTGATGGACAACCTCGACTTCTGCGTAGGCCACGGCATCCACGCCGTGGTCGGCACCACCGGCTGGACCGACGACCGCCTCGCCCAGCTCACCACCTGGCTCGCGGACTCCCCGCGGACCGGTGTGCTCATCGCCCCGAACTTCTCCATCGGGGCCGTCCTCACCATGAAGTTCGCCGAGGCCGCGGCGCCGTACTTCGAGTCGGTCGAGGTCATCGAGCTGCACCACCCGAAGAAGGTGGACGCGCCCAGCGGCACGGCCGCCCGTACGGCGCAGCTCATCGCGGCGGCCCGGGTGAAGGCCGGCAGCGCCCCGCAGCCGGACGCCACGGCCACCGCTCTCGACGGCGCCCGCGGCGCGGACGTCGACGGCGTCCCGGTCCACTCCGTGCGCATGCGCGGCCTCCTCGCCCACCAGGAGGTCCTCCTGGGCGGCGAGGGCGAGACGCTGACCATCCGCCACGACTCGCTCCACCACAGCAGCTTCATGCCGGGCATCCTGCTCGGCGCCCGCCGTGTCGTGACCACTCCCGGCCTCACCTTCGGCCTGGAACACTTCCTCGACCTGAACGTCTGACGGATCTCATGCGCGCAAAGCTCACCTACCTCGTCACCGCCCTCGTCCTGGTCTTCTACTTCGTGCTGGTCGGCAGCCGCGGCCTGATGCTCATCGAGCAGGGCACCCTGCTCACCGTCACGTTCGGCGTGGCCGTGCTGATCCTGCCGGTGATCGGCCTCTGGTTCCTCTGGGCCAACACCCAGTTCGTCCGTAAGGCCAACCGCCTCGCAGACCTCCTGGAGGCCGAGGGCGGCCTGCCCGTGGACGAGCTGCGCCGCGACGAGTACGGCCGCATCGACCGCGACTCCGCCGACGAGGTCTTCACCCGGCGCAAGGCGGAGACCGAGGACACCCCGGGGGACTGGCGCTGCTGGTTCCGCCTCGCCGTGGCCTACCGGGACGCCCGGGACACCCCGCGCGCCCGCAAGGCGATGCAGCGCGCCATCGCCCTCCAGGAGGGCAGGACGGTCAGTGCCTGAGGACGGGTGAGTCCCGAGGACGCGTGAAAGGCCGCGCCGGTGTTCCGGCGCGGCCTTTCACGTATGCCTGGATCAGGCGTGGTGCGGCCGGTACTCCTCGGCCCACACCTCGATGGTGTCCGAGGCCCGGTCGAAGGCCTCGGACCGCGCGAGGAAGTCCGCGCCGTGACTCGTGACCAGGGCGAAGCTCTCATCGGCGCGGTCCCGCCGTACGAGGAGCAGCGCCTGCCCCTGCACCGTGCGAGGGAGTCCGAGCCAGCGGACCGGCTGCTGGACCGTACGGACCGTCACGACCTGGGCCCACGGGACCGTCTGGGTCTGGAAGAAGGCCACACGGCGCAGGCCGTGCGCGCTCACCCACGTACCCACCCGCAGCAGCCGCAGGGCCGCGCCGATGATGAGCAACGCGAGGAGACCGCACAGCGCGCCCCCGCCGAGACCACCCGTGAAGGCGATGATCACCGCGGCGACCATGACGTACGAGGAGAGCAGCAGGAGCAGTGCGGCGAATCCCACGCGCCACGGCCCCGGCCGGTAGGGACGCCGCCATTGATCGCGATCGTCGAACGGCAGCGCGACGTCGTCGGCCGCCTCGTCAAAAGCGCGGTCGGCCGTCAGGAAGGGCAGGGGCACGACTGGTCCTCACTCAATCCACGCTGTATTCGGGCTGTGCCCGGTGAGGCTACCTAGGCGTGCTCCCACCTTCCACCTCCGGGGGGCCGGACGGGGGCGGGTCGTCAGCGGCCGTCGGACGCTTCGGACTGCTGCGTGTGTGCCGGTGCCTGACCGGACGACAAGGCGGGCATCCCCAGGAGCAGGGCGCCCACGAGCCCGGCGACGACGGTGAGACCGACCAGTGAGCGACCGGCGATCTGGCCGGCCGACGCGCGTTCGCGCGGGGGCGGAGTGACGTTACTGCGGAACTTGTCGGCCTCGGCGATGAAGGCGAACGGAACCGGCTCGCTGGGGGACCCTCCCGGCGGTAGCTGGGGGCGGAACATGGGCGCTGCTTCTCCTCGTCAAGATCGAAACGTTCGGATCATGGAACGGCTCCGGCCATCGAATGGGGTCGGGGCGCCGAGAGCGGCGAACGAACCGCCCCGTTACCCATACAGACGCACGGATGCCCCAAAAGGTGCCCTGTTTCGCCGAATTAACAGAAGTTCGGCGATGTTCGGATCGGAATGTCGCGAGGCACGACCGAATGCCCCGTTGTCATAGCCTGCCCGTAGAGTGGGCGCCGCCCGAGCGAAGTGATGGAAGGACCCCTCGAACCGTGACCGAAACCCCTGCTGACGACCTCAAGCCGACCTTCCGCGGCGACGTGACGGTCGAGCTGGTCAAGCACACCGCGAGCGACACCGACGTTCTGTTCGCCGCCCGCGTCTCCACCGCGGGTGAGCAGTCCCTCGACGAGCTGACCAAGGACCCGGAGCGTTCCAAGGGCCTGATCAACTTCCTGATGCGGGACCGTCACGGCAGCCCCTTCGAGCACAACTCGATGACGTTCTTCATCAACGCCCCGATCTTCGTGTTCCGCGAGTTCATGCGACACCGCGCGGGCTGGTCGTACAACGAGGAATCGGGCCGCTACAGGGAGCTCCAGCCGGTCTTCTACGTCCCGGAGGCCTCCCGCAAGCTGGTGCAGCAGGGCCGCCCCGGCAAGTACCAGTTCGTCGAGGGCACGCAGGGCCAGCAGGAGCTCACCGGCCGCGTGATGGAGGACTCGTACCGCCAGGCCTACGAGGCGTACCAGGAGATGCTCGCCGCCGGCGTCGCCCGCGAAGTGGCCCGTTCGGTCCTCCCGGTCGGCCTTTTCTCCTCGATGTACGCGACGTGCAACGCGCGCTCCCTGATGCACTTCCTCGGCCTGCGCACCCAGCACGAGCTGGCCAAGGTCCCGTCCTTCCCGCAGCGGGAGATCGAGATGGTCGGCGAGAAGATGGAGGCGGAGTGGGCCAAGCTCATGCCGCTCACCTACGCGGCGTTCAACGGGAACGGCCGGGTCGCGCCGTAGCCGAGGAAGCGTGAATACGGCACTGATGTGCGGTTCAGCCGTGTGAAGTGTCCGTATTGCGGCATTTCGGAAAGTTCATCTAGCCTGATCAAACGGACCCGGCACTGCTTGAACCCCCGAGCAGGCAGTGCCGGGATCCTTCCGCACCACACCCCCTGGTATCCCCCGAGGGGGGACCGCGCGCTGAGCAGCGAGTAGCGTATTACCCATGGCTCCGACCTCCACTCCGCAGACCCCCTTCGGGCGGGTCCTCACCGCCATGGTCACGCCGTTCGCGGCGGACGGCGCACTTGACCTCGACGGCGCGCAGCGACTCGCCACCCACCTGGTGGACGCAGGCAACGACGGACTCGTCGTGAACGGCACCACCGGCGAGTCCCCGACCACCAGCGACGCGGAGAAAACGGACCTCGTACGAGCCGTGCGAGAAGCGGTCGGCGACCGCGCCCACGTCATCGCCGGCGTCGGTACGAACGACACCCGCCACAGCATCGAGCTCGCCCGCGCCGCCGAAAAGGCCGGAGCGCACGGCCTGCTCACCGTGACGCCGTACTACAACAAGCCCCCGCAGGAAGGCCTCCTGCGGCACTTCACCGCGATCGCCGACGCCACCGAACTGCCGGTGATGCTGTACGACATCCCGGGCCGCAGCGGCGTACCCATCAACACCGAGACGATCGTCCGCCTCGCCGAGCACCCGCGCATCGTCGCCAACAAGGACGCCAAGGGCGACCTCGGCCGCGCCAGCTGGGCCATCGCCCGCTCCGGCCTCGCCTGGTACTCCGGCGACGACATGCTCAACCTGCCGCTGCTCTCCGTGGGCGCGGTCGGCTTCGTCTCCGTTGTCGGCCACGTCGTCACCCCCGACCTGCGCGCCATGCTCGACGCGTTCGTCAGCGGCGACGTACAGAAGGCCACCGAGATCCACCAGAAGCTGCTCCCGGTCTTCACCGGCATGTTCCGCACGCAGGGCGTCATCACGACCAAGGCGGCACTCGCCCTCCAGGGCCAGCCCGCCGGTCCGCTGCGCCTGCCCCTCGTGGAGCTGACGCCCGACGAGACCGCCCAGCTCAAGATCGATCTCGCCGCCGGCGGGGTACAGCTCTAAACACAGACTTCACAACTGAATACGCACGACCGCGGGACACAGCTCCCGCACCCACACAAGACAACTGCTACTGCACGAACGTCACGCGCGCCACGTGCCTAACAGGTACGTGGCGCGCGTGGTGAGGAGAGTCTTTTGAGTCATCCGCATCCTGAACTCGGCGCCCCGCCGAAGCTCCCGAAGGGCGGCCTGCGCGTCACCCCGCTCGGTGGCCTCGGTGAGATCGGCCGCAACATGACGGTCTTCGAGTACGACGGCCGCCTGCTCATCGTCGACTGCGGCGTGCTCTTCCCCGAGGAGGAGCAGCCCGGCATCGACCTGATCCTGCCGGACTTCACGTCCATCAGGGACCGCCTCGACGACATCGACGGCATCGTGCTCACGCACGGCCACGAGGACCACATCGGCGGCGTCCCGTACCTCCTGCGCGAGAAGCCGGACATCCCGCTGATCGGCTCCAAGCTGACGCTCGCCCTCATCGAGGCGAAGCTCCAGGAGCACCGCATCCGCCCGTACACGCTCGAGGTCGCCGAGGGCGACCGCGAACGTCTGGGCCCCTTCGACTGCCAGTTCGTGGCGGTCAACCACTCCATCCCGGACGCGCTCGCGGTCGCCATCCGCACGCCCGCGGGCATGGTGGTCCACACCGGCGACTTCAAGATGGACCAGCTCCCGCTGGACCGCCGCCTCACCGACCTCCCCACGTTCGCCAAGCTCGGCGAGGAAGGCATCGACCTTCTCCTCACCGACTCGACGAACGCCGAGGTCCCGGGCTTCGTCCCGCCCGAGCGCGACATCTCGAACGTGATCCGCGGCGTCTTCGCGGGCGCTCAGAAGCGCATCATCGTCGCCTCCTTCGCCAGCCATGTGCACCGCATCCAGCAGATCCTGGACGCCGCCCACGAGTACGGCCGCCGGGTCGCCTTCGTCGGCCGCTCGATGGTGCGCAACATGGGCATCGCCCGTGACCTCGGCTACCTGAAGGTCCCGCCGGGCCTGGTCGTGGACGTCAAGACGCTCGACGACCTCCCGGACAACGAGATCGTCCTGGTCTGCACGGGCTCCCAGGGCGAGCCGATGGCGGCCCTCTCCCGGATGGCCAACCGCGACCACCAGATCCGGATCGTCTCCGGCGACACGGTGATCCTGGCGTCGTCCCTGATCCCGGGCAACGAGAACGCGGTCTACCGCGTCATCAACGGCCTGACCCGCTGGGGCGCGAACGTCGTCCACAAGGGCAACGCCAAGGTCCACGTCTCGGGCCACGCCTCGGCCGGTGAGCTGCTGTACTTCTACAACATCTGCAAGCCGAAGAACCTGATGCCGGTCCACGGCGAATGGCGCCACCTGCGCGCCAACGCCGAGCTCGGCGCCCTCACCGGCGTCCCGCACGACCGCATCGTGATCGCCGAGGACGGCGTCGTCGTCGACCTCGTCGGCGGCAAGGCCAGGATCGTCGGCAAGGTCCAGGCCGGTTACGTCTATGTGGACGGCCTCTCGGTCGGCGACGTCGGCGAACCCGCGCTCAAGGACCGCAAGATCCTCGGCGACGAGGGCATCATCTCGGTCTTCGTGGTGGTGGACTCCAGCACCGGCAAGATCACCAGCGGTCCGACCATCCAGGCGCGTGGTTCCGGCATCGACGACTCGGCGTTCAGTGCCGTCATGCCGCGGATCCAGGAAGTCCTGGACAAGTCGGCCCAGGACGGTGTCGTCGAACCCCACCAGCTGCAGCAACTCATCCGCCGCACGCTGGGCAAGTGGGTCTCCGACACCTACCGCCGGCGCCCGATGATCCTCCCGGTCGTCGTAGAGGTCTGAAGCACCTGAGGAGCGGGGCGACTCGATTTGCATCGGGGCGCCCCGCTCCAGTAGGTTTACGGCTCCGCCCGAGGGGAAACCGGCGCACTCACGTGCCCGATCCAAACTCCCCGAGTGGGCCGGAAATTCCGACTCAGAATCTCTGATAAAGTCGGAGCCGCCGGAAAGGGAAACGCGGAAAGCCGAAAGGCTGGAGCGGAAACCTGAAAGGCACCGAGGAAATCGGATCGGAAAGATCTGATAGAGTCGGAA